>NZ_NFKI01000003.1 GCF_002160305.1 Pseudoflavonifractor sp. An184 | reverse complement strand
CAGTCCCTTGGCTGGCGCAGCCCGTTGGACTTCAGACGCTGCCTGGGCCTGGCTGCTTGATCTTTTCTTCTATGATCTGTTTTGGTCCAGCTTTTTGTCCGCAGCCCCCCCTGGCTTTTCAAAAATTGAAACTGGCGCGGTTCCATTTCCGCGCCTGGCTTTGCCGAGCAGGTGGTGGCTGGTGCTGGGCCGTAGGGCGCGGCCTCCTGGACGCGCCGCTTTGGGAGGCTGAGAAAATGCCGTAGGGGCGGCTATCAGCCGCCCGAGCCTTCTCCCTAGAAGGGAGAAGGTGCCGAGCGTATGCGAGGCGGATGAGGGTGACCTTTTGGCCCGAATCATCTACGGCGGGAGCCCCAAGGGGCCCCTGCGGAGAGATGGAACTATGCGCGTAGGGGCCGATGTCCTCATCGGCCCGCTTCTAGGTAAATTACAGGAGGCGCCGACCTCCTGATTTGCTCCAAATCCCTTGGGAACCCTCCCCGGTCAAAAGACATAGGATGGACGGAAAAAGGAGGGGATCGCATGGCAGAAAAGCGCAGGAAGGAGCCCCTGCCCCAGGTCCAGTGGAAGGAGGAGAAGCGGGTTCTGACCCTGGAGAAAATCCCGGTACTGGAGATGGACCTGTCCGTCCCCCAACTGACAGGGGGCGGCAGGGGAGGGGAGCGGATCAGCCGCTACTACCAGCGGCTGGCGGGGGCCTGGCGGAGCCGATGGAGCCGGGAGAACTATTGGCGGGCCTGCCTGGATCTGGCCCGCTGCCGGGAGGCGTCCCGGCCCTTCCGCCCCTGGACCGCCCGGCTCTCCGGTGAGGTCCTCTTTCAGGATGAGAACACCCTCTCCATCCGCATGGACGCCCGGGAGGTGCGGGGGGACGGCCGCCCCCTCCAGGTGCGCACCGGGGACCTGTGGAAACTGCCCGAGGGGGTTCCTCTGCCGGTGCGGAGCTACTTCCCGGGGGACCGGCGGTGGTGGCTCCATCTGACCCGCAAGCTCCGGGAGCAGGGGGAGGTTCGACGGGCGGCGGGGGACTGCTTTCTGGACCCGGACTTCGGAGGGCGGCTCCGGCGCTGGCTGTCCCCCTACCGGTGCTGCCGCACCCCGGAGGGGCTGGAATTTTACATCCCCCAGTGTGCCCTGGCCCCGCCGGCGGAGGGGGTAGTTACCTTTTCGCTTCCCTTATCGTCAGAGCCGCAGTAAAAACAGCCGCCGGGCGGGAGCCCGGCGGACGATTTTATCATCTCTCGGCAGACAGTTGGCTTATCAGCTCATCCAGGCGGGACTCCCCATAGACGGCGATTCCCTGCTCCTCCAGCAGCTGGGCGGCCACCCCGGAGCCGGGGACCAGGGTGCGGGAGAAGGTCCCGTCATAGATGCTCCCGCGGCCGCAGGAGGGGGAGCGCTCCTTGAGGACCGCCAGGGTGCAGCCGTGTGCCTGGGCAATTTTCAGGGCCTGCTCCGCCCCGGAGCGGTACTCCGCCGTCACATCGACACCCTCCCGGGTGGCCACCCGGCCGTCCGGCCGGCGCTCCGCCGGGGGGCGGGGGGTGGGCAGCCCGCCCAGCACCTCCGGGCAGACGGGGACCAGGGTGTGGCCCTGGGCGCGGAGCCGCTCCAGAGCCGGTTCCAGCTTTCCAGTCCCGTCGTAGCGGCAGGGGGCGCCCAGCAGGCAGGCGCTGATCAGGATGTTCATGGGGGATTCCTCCGATCAAAAAACGGCCCGCTGGATCGCTCCGGCGGGCCGTTTACGCTTTAGTGGGTCAAGTAGTATTTCACCAGGGTCTGCAGCAGTTCGTCCCGGTCCACCTTGCGAATGAGGGCGCGGGCGTTGTTGTGGTTGGTGATATACGTGGGGTCTTCGGAGAGGATGTAGCCGACGATCTGATTGACTGGGTTGTAGCCCTTCTCCTGCAGCGCCTGGTACACAGAGGCCAGGATTGCCTTGATCTCCAAATCCCGCTGGTCGCCCAACCGGAATTTTCGGGTGAAGTCCATCTCGTCCATCGAAAACACCTCCTAGAAATGGGTATGGAACATTTGTGCTTAGTTTACTCCAAAAAGCGGGCGCTGTAAAGGGCAGATGGGGAAATTTTAATAAAAATTTAGAAATGTCCGCCCATTTGCCCCAGGAAAAGGAAAGGCGCGGCCCCTATGGGCCGCGCCATGGATATATGTGAGGGATTACACCAGCTTGGCGCCGTTGACCTTGACGCCGGGGCCCATGGTGGAAGCCACCACGCAGCTCTTGATATACTGGCCCTTGGCGGCGGCGGGCTTGGCCTTCACGATGGCGCCCATGAGGGCGTTGAAGTTCTCAGCCAGCTTCTCGGGGCCGAAGGAGACCTTGCCGATGGGGCAGTGGATGATGTTGGTCTTGTCCAGACGGTACTCCACCTTACCGGCCTTGATCTCGTTGACGGCCTTGGTCACGTCCATGGTGACGGTGCCGGCCTTGGGGGAGGGCATCAGGCCCTTGGGGCCCAGAACCTTACCCAGACGGCCTACAACGCCCATCATGTCGGGGGTGGCCACGACCACGTCGAAGTCGAACCAGTTCTCCTTCTGGATCTTCTCCACCAGGTCCATCTCGCCCACGTAGTCGGCGCCGGCGGCACGGGCCTCGTCGGCCTTGGCGGCCTTGGCGAAGACCAGCACGCGCTGGGTCTTGCCGGTGCCGTGGGGCAGCACGATGGCGCCGCGGACCTGCTGGTCAGCGTGACGGGAGTCGACGCCCAGCTTCACGTGGAGCTCGACGGTCTCGTCAAACTTGGCGGTGGCGGTCTTCACAACCAGATCCATGGCCTCGTTGGTATCGTACAGAGTATTCTTCTCGATCTTCTTGGCGCTCTCCTGATATTTCTTGCCTCTAAACATTGTTTACACCCTCCTTACTCGCCCACGACGACGCCCATGGAGCGGGCAGTACCGGCGATCATGCTCATGGCGGCCTCGATGCTGGCGGCGTTCAGGTCGGGCATCTTGGTCTCCGCGATCTTGCGCACATCCTCCTTGCTGATGGTGGCCACCTTGGTCTTGTTGGGCACACCGGAGCCGGACTCGATGTTGCAGGCCTTCTTGATCAGCACCGCAGCGGGGGGAGTCTTGGTCACGAAGGTGAAGGAGCGGTCGGCGTACACAGTGATGATGACGGGGATGATCATGCCCACGTCGTTCTTGGTGCGCTCATTGAACTCCTTGGTAAAAGCAGCGATGTTCACGCCGTGCTGGCCCAGGGCGGGGCCGACCGGGGGGGCGGGAGTCGCCTTGCCGGCGGGGATCTGAAGTTTTACATATCCAGTTACTTTCTGTGCCACGAAAGAGCACCTCCATTGAAAAAATGTGGTTGAATAGGACGCTCTGCGTCCGGTTTGGCGGGACGGACGGCGCCGTCCCTCCCACGTCATGCGGCTTGACGCCGCGGGGGAGCCAGCCGGGATCTCTTACCGGCCGATGGGCTCCACCTGGTTCAGCTCCAGCTCTACGGGGGTCTCCCGTCCGAACATGGAGACGACCACCCGGACCTTGCCCCGGTCCAGGTCGACCTCTTCCACGGTGCCCAGGAAGGACTCCAGGGCGCCGTCGGTGATCTTCACACTGTCGCCGGCCTGATAGCCGACCACGATTTCACGCTTCTCCACGCCCAGAGCGGCCACGTCCTCCTCGGACAGGGGGATGGCGTTGTTCCCCTCGCCCAGGAAACCGGTGACGCCCCGGATGTTCCGGATCACGTGCCAGGTCTCGTCGTTCATCACCATCTTGACCAGCACATAGCCGGGGAACACCTTGCGCTCCACTTCCTTGGGACCGTTGTCGGTGATCTCGGTGACCGTCTCCATGGGGATGCTGATCTCATGGATCACATCCTGCAGGTGGCGGTTTTCCACGTACTTCTCGATGGTGGCCTTCACCGTGTTCTCATAGCCGGAGTAGGTATGGACCACATACCAATTCAGATTGTCAGCCATGCCGCTCACCTGACTTTAGGAAAACAGGTGGAACAGCGCCCGAATCAGAGCGCCAGCCACCGCGTCAAACAGCCAGATGAAGATGCCCACGAAGACCACACAGGCAATAACGATCAGGGTGTTGTTGAGGGTCTGCTTTCTGGTGGGCCAGACGACCTTCTTCAACTCGACCTTCAGCTCGTGGAACCAGCGGCCGATGCGGGCAAAGACGCCGGGCTTCTTCTCGGACTTCTTGTCCTTCTTGGCCTTGTCGGCCTTGCTGGAAGCAGGCTGGGTGTTCTGCTCCACTTTTTCGTTCTCAGCCATTCTGACTACCCTTCTTTCCTTTCAGCCGTTCCAGTGGGATCACTTCGTCTCATTGTGGACGGTGTGCTTTCTGCAGAAGGGGCAGTACTTGTTCAGCTCCAGACGGTCAGGGGTATTCTTCTTGTTCTTCATGGTGTTGTAGTTTCTCTGCTTGCACTCAGAGCACCGCAGGGTGATCTTAATGCGCGCGCCGGCTTTGCTTGCCATAGGTTCGGCACCTCCTTATTGTTTTGCGGGGCGCTCCCCGCTTTCACAGCCGCGGCAACGAAAAAACGCCGGACGCGGCCTGCGGCCGAATCCAGCGTCGCACAAGCGCAGAGAGGAACCTCTGCGCAAAGAGACGGTACGGTGGGGTCCGGCCATTGCCTCCCTGTGTTCCGGTCAGCCGGAGGAGGGGGTCGGAGCGCATGACACCGTAAAAATGCGCACGACAAAAAAGCCCCTTTCACAGGTAATTGATACTCTACCACGTTTCCACCGGCCTGTCAAGCACTTTTTTGTCCGGGACAAAATTTTTGAAAACCGGAAACCAGAGGCGGGGAATCTGTGTTATAAAGGGTGAGACGCGTTTCAAAGCAGAAGGGAGGCGGCGGACATTCAGGAGCAGGAGATCATGCAGAGACTGCGCCGGGGGGACCCGGCGGGGCTGGAGGCCATGATGGACCGGTACACCCCTTACCTGTCGGCCATCGCGGCCCGGGTCCTGCCCGGGCGGCCCCAGGACTGGGAGGAGCTGACGGCCGACGTATTTCTGGCCGCCTGGGAGAACCGGAGGAAGCTCCAGCCGGAGAAGGTGAAGGGGTGGCTGGCGGTGACCATGCGGAACCGGTGCATCAACCGGCTGAGGGCTCTCCGGGAGGAGGAGCTGCCTCTGGAGGAGGACCTCCTCACCCTCTCGGCGGACAGCCCCCAGCGGGCGTTGGAGGACCAGGAGGCCGCCCGGCTGGTGCGGGAGGCCCTGGAAACCCTGGACCGGACGGACCGGGAGCTCTTTGTCCGCCGGTACTACTACGGACAGACCGTGGCCCGGGCGGCGGAGGAGATGGGATTGAACCTGTCCACCGCCAAGAGCCGCCTGCGCCGGGGGCGGGAGAAATTAAAGGAACTGCTGGGAAAGGCGGGGTATGAATTTGAAGCGGATTGACCTATTTCAACTGATGAACGCCTTCCAGGACGAGGAATTTGAGCCCAAGGAGGAGTGCTTTGTGGACGAGAACAAGGTAAAAGAGACCGTGCTGGCCCAGGTGCGGCAGAAAAAGCGGAAAGGCCGAACGGTTCTGGTGCTGGCGGCGGCCCTGGCCGCCTGTCTGGCCCTGGCCGGGTGGAGCTATGGAGAACAGATTTATCAATTTTTCTCTGGAGGATGGGTGTCCATCGGTGGTGCAGACGATGGCCCTACGATGGCAATGTCAAATGGCCTGGACGAGAACGGCGAGCCCACCATTATCTCTCTGGAGAATGGCCGGTTGTGGTTTGTGGCCGACGGTCAGCGGGTAGACGTGACCAGCCAAGTGAATGAAAATACTCCTTACGTTTGGACGCAGTGGGAAAAGAATGGAGGGCTTCACTACATCATCGTGGGAGGAACCCCGGAAGACTACGGCTGGTTTGAGGGAATCGAACTTCCCGGCGACAGCGGCGGAGGGAGTGGAATGTTCCACAGCCGGGAGGACATCCCCTGGGGGGAGTTTGTTCAGGACCCGGACTGGTACAGAGCAGGCCTGAGCCAGGTAGAGGAACTGTGGGAGTCGCAAAACGGATAAAGCATGGCAGGGGGCAGGGCGCGGGGGACCGCGCCCTGTTTTTGTACACGGGCGGGCGGCCCGGTGTGCCGCCCCTACGGCGTATTTGCAAGTCATCCGTTTTTATGGTAGGGGCCGGTCCCAGACCGGCCCGCGTCTCAAGAGCGCACCCTCATCCGCCCCAGTGTGCGCACTGGGGCACCTTCCCCCTGAAAGGGGGAAGGCTTGACAGAAATTGCACCGGGAACGATAGTTCGGAACATGCAGGCGCGGAAGTGGAACCGCACCAACAACAATTTTGGGAATGCCAGGGCCCAGTGGCCCGGCGGGAATTTAGACACTCACTCAGATTTTGCGCGCCGGAAATTCTGCAATTCTTAACAGGTACGCGTTCCCCGTAACGGGGTCCGGGGAAAGGCGACTATGAGCACGAAGTGCTCATCGGAGCCGTCCCCGGCGGCGTTTTGGTGACTTTGCCGCCGCGGGCAAAGTCACTCGCCGCCCGCAGGCGGCGAAACTCCCCCCGTGAGAAAAACCGCTCCACCTTGTTTTAAAAGAAAAACCCTGCTACAATACGGAAGTCGAAATCCAAACAGGGAGGGGGAAAGACCATGGAACAGTACCGCCTGGTGGCCACGCCCGAGGGCCCCATCACCTACCGTCTGGTAAAAAAACGGGTGAAAAACCTGAACCTCCGTCTGGACCGGGCGGGGGAAGTAGTCCTCTCCGTCCCCCTGCGGTGCCCGGCGGAGCGGGCGGACGCCTTTGTGATCGAGAAAAGCGGGTGGATCGTGGGCCACCTCCCCCGACCGGAGGAGGCTCCGCCCCTGATGCCGGAGCCGGACCGGAGGGAGTGCGCCCGCCTGCTGGAGGAGGCCGTCCTGCGGGTCTACCCCCTGGTGGCCGGAAGCGGCGTGTCCATGCCCCAGATAAAACTGCGGAAGATGAAAAGTCAGTGGGGCAACTGCCACTACCGGCAGGGGTACATCACCCTGAACACCGCCCTGGCCCGCTGTCCGGAATTTCTGAGAGACTATGTGGCCCTCCACGAGCTGGTCCACTTCCTCCACCACGACCACGGCCCCGGCTTCTACGCGGCCATGGACGCAAGGATGCCGGACTGGCGGAAACGGCGGCAGGACTTGAAGCGATATGCTCAGGCCCTTGTGCTGTAAAGAGAATTGACCTGACAGGAACCCCGCTCCCATCTCGGTGGAGAGCGAGGTTTTGTATTTCTTAAATTTATCGAAAAACAATAAAAATATATTGACAAACAGTTTTTGCCGTGTTATTCTGCGGTCAAGCGAAAGGGGGAATTTTCCATGGAACAGACGAATGTACAGAAGCTGGCGAAGGTCTTGAATGTTCTGGTGACCATCACCTTTGCGGCCAATATTTTGGCGATCATCTTGATCCCCGGACTTTTGGCCCACGACCCCTACAATTTGATCGGCGGGGCGAGGGATTTTCTGGACTCCGTCGTCTATGCGGGGGAGGACGACATCGTCTTTGCCGGAGTGTTTGCCGTGGTGTTCGGATGGATCTTTGTGTGGATGGACCCTGTGACCTTTCAGCTGGGCGGGAGCCTGTTCCTCCTGTTCTGCGGTCTGTGCTCCGCCTGTATGCTGCGGCAGGCCCATTGGATTTTGAATACCGTTCAGGAGGGAAATCCCTTCCAGATGCGGAATGCCAAGTCTATGAATCGGGCGGCTCTGTGCTGCTGGGGGATCAGCGGGGCGGCGCTGATCCGGTTTCTATGGGAGATATTTACCTTGAAAAATATGGCGCCCATGTTTACCTACAATGCCCTGGCCATTCCGGTGTTTTTCATGGGCGGCCTGCTGTTCCTGGTCATGTCCGCCCTGTTCCGCCAGGCGGCGGAGCTCCAGGAGGACCAGGACCTGACCATCTGAGGGGGCGGGAGAACATGGGAATTGTGGTAAATCTGGACGTGATGATGGCCAAGCGGAAGATGTCCCTGGGGGAACTGGCCCAGAAAGTGGACATCACCATGGCCAACCTGTCCATTTTGAAGAACAACAAGGCCCGGGCGGTGCGCTTCTCCACCCTGGAGGCCATCTGCAAGGCCCTGGACTGCCAGCCGGGGGATATTCTGGAGTACGTGCCTGATGGGGAGGAGGGGTGACATGGGCGGCCTGCTGATGGTGAAGGCGGCGGCATACGGGTGGCTGGGCGGCCTGATTGCGGCTCCATTTCTGTGGCTCCCCGCCTTGGGCGTGAGCGTCTGGATCCTGGTCCGGGAGCCGCGTTCCCGAGCGGTGCTGCTGCCTCTGGCGGCGGCCTGGGGGCTGTGCCTGCCGCTGCTGTGGCATATGATGGCCGGGGACCGGATATCCACCCTCCGCAACTGGATCGTTACTGGGCCGGTCTATCTGCTGGCCGCCCTGTCCATCGCCCTGCTGATTGGAACGGCCTGGTACGCTATGCGCCAGATGGACAGGCGGTGGAAAAAGCGGCTGCTGGAAGTGGGAGCCGCCCTGTCGGTCTGGGCAGTGGTGAGCTGGGGATTTCTGCTCCTGGTTTTTACCGCCCGGCCGGAGACGGTGGGGCAGTGGCAGGGACAGAAAGTGGTGATGCAGAAGGTTACCTGGATGGAGACCGACTACAACTATTACGCTTACCACGGCCCCTTCTGTTTGGGGGAGTACCTGGGTGAATCTCTGGAGCCCTGGGGAGAGGACCTGGGCTGACAGACGGGGATCATTTTGAAGTGGATGCCTGACGAGGAGACGTGAGTATATGGGCGAAAATGTACTTCAGCTTCTGGTCTATGCCCTTCTTCTGGGAATTACGCTATTTTTAGCGGCTGTCCCGGCCATTTTAGTGGGGGCGTGGCGGCAGCGGCCATTTCCCTGGAAAATATTCTTTCTGACACTGTGCCTGATGGCGGGGTATGCCGCCTGGATTTGGGGACACCCATGGGTGACCTGCCAAAAAGATCTGGAGAAGCCTGTGACCCAGGAACAGCGGGAGAAGCTGAGGACATTCTGGGGCGGGTTTTATTCCCAGCGGGTCCCCCTTTTGGCCCACCATATTGTGGTTCAGGAGAATGGAGAAGATGGGCTTGAGGCAACAGTTTCCTATTTGTGGTTTGGTTCCATCGGGGTCGGCCTTGACTCGGAGGGATTGCCATCCATCACAAAACCGCTGAGCGGTCTTTGACCAGGAGAGAAACGCCTATGAATCGAAAACGAGTGCGCCGAATTTCCCTGATTGTGGTCCTGATTTTGATGCTGGGCACGCTTTGGACCGCCCTCCAGGGCGGGCCAAAGTCCCGGGAGCATGCCGCTGCGCTGTTTCAGCAGAACCGGTCCGCCTTTGATTCTGCCGCCGCCCAGGCGGTGGAGCGGGGGAGCGGCCAGGGAATATCCCGTCCTCCGGGGGTGCAGGACGTGAGCTTTTGGGACTATGAGGGGGCCGCGGTGGAATTTTCCATGGGCGGCTCCGGCCTGGGGTCCTCCACAACATACTGGGGTATCCAATACGTGCCCTCCGGGGAGCGGCTGGGCTTTCAGGGCTCGCGGCTGGAGGGCTGGATTTCCGACGGGGACGGCTGGCGCTGGGAGGAGAGCGGCGGGGACAACCGCTGTTACATTCAGGAGCTGGACGAGCGCTGGTACTACTATGAGATGGAATTTTAGGGGGCGGCGGCCGTGAGAAAATGGAGCTTCTGGGGTCTGATGTGTCTTGTGTCGCTGTTTCACTGGCTTTGCTTTTTTCAGGGGACCTTGGAGGCATTCAACAAGGGCATTCCCGGGGTGGACAATCAGGGCGCCCTGCTGTTCATTCCCGCTTTCTGGGTGATGGCCGCCGCGGCCCTCATTGTTTTTGCGCTTTGGACGCTCTGGATCGGACGGGCCTGGATCGAGAGAGGGTACCGGTTTTCCCTGTCCGGAATGATCTTCTTTGCCCGCCGGAGCCGCCGGGAGAAGCGGTGGGGAGCGGTGTTTTTTCTGCTCACCGGGGTGCTGGTGTGGAGAGGGCTCCTCCTGATCCATCCCTCCGACCTCTGGACCGCCCTGTACCTGGCGTCCGGACTGGTGCTGTTCCTCCTGTTCTACTTCTGGCTCCAGGCGGGCGGAGAGCGGGGCGTGGTGGTCGTACAGCTGATGTGCGCCCTGCTGGCCTGTGCCGTCTGGCTGCTGCTGGCCGGAAGTTGAGCCGTTTCAGCGCCCTGCTTTCAGCAGATGGAGGAGAAGAGATAAGATGCCCTGTTTTGAATCGGATTTGTACTTGGACGGTATGAAAGCCTGTAAGAAAGGAGCATGTACAATGAGACGGGTGGGTGGGATAGCGGCGGTTCTCCTGCTGGCCGGAGCGGTCTGCTCCGGCTGTTCCGCCGGAGTTTTGGGGACCGAGGACCCCGATCTGGTGGTGTACAACGACAGTACGGCCATTCTGGGTAGCATTTCGGTATCCGGTGAGGAGGAGAGCCAGTCCGTCTCTCTGGCGGATGGCCATCCGCTGGAGCGGGGAGAGAGCTACGGCTTCGAGGTGGACGAACTTGGGCCAGTGTGGGTGGAGCTGTGGGACCTGGATGGAAACCAGGTGGGCCGCCGCCGGGTCAATCTGGGGGAGGAGCGGGTGTATGTCACCCTGGAGGAGCACAGCCGCATGACCGTCGGGACGGCGGAGCCGTGGAGGAATTGAGGGATGGAGCATTTGCTGGACGCTCTGCTGACAGTCTTTATCCCTGCGGCGGCTGTGCTGCTGGCGGCGGCTGTGTACTGCCTGCTGCCCGGCCGGGTGGCTTGTGAGCCGAAGTCCCGGCGGGCGCTGGGCTGGGTGCTGGTTCTGTTCCTGGCGGTGTCTCTTCTCCAGCTGACGGGGGAGTTTACGCTGGCAATGTTCGGTCTGGCCTGGCGGCCCTGGGTGCGCTCCCTGTTTGCGGGAGCGCTGGGGCTACTGACTTTCCTCGGCGTGTTTCAAATTTTGGGATGTTATTTGGAACAGAGGGATACGCCCCGGCTGGCACACCAGATTGTGGTCGGGGTCAGCGGACTGGTGGTAATTGCCTATCTGGTAACAGTTGGACTCCCTAGTTGGTTTCTCGCCATCCGCCCAGAGCGGACGGTGACCTGGCGGGACCGGACGCTGGTGGAGGAGGACCAGGGGTTCCTGGACCCGGATTATGTCTATTACGCCTGGTGCGGCCCTCTGGTCCGGGGGCTGGAGCCGCTGGACCTGGGGCTGGAGTATGGGGAGCGCCTTCCTTAGGCCATGTTTGAAAAAAGTCAATATGCCCAAACGGCGGTTCTTTTTCCGCCATACTGCGTTGATTTTCCTCGCAATACACAAAGTATTGCCGCGTCAAATCGCCTTGTCTGGCGAAAAAATTCCTCGCCGTTGGACACATTTCCAATTTTCAAACAAGGCCTAGAGCCGCCAGCCAAATACGGCCGCTGGAAATGACGGTCATGGGGGAAAATCAAACATGGAACAGGTATGGTTTCTTTTCTTGTATGGTTGGGTCCCCGCGGCCCTTGTGGTCCTATGGGAGGCGGTGCGCTGCCTGCGCACGGACTGGCGGGGCGAGTGGAAGTTTCTGGCCTGGATGCTGGGGCTGCTGGCGGCGGACCTGATTTTGTGGCTTATAGGGAAGCCGGTGCTGGCCGCTTTTGGCCTGGCCTGGCGGTCGTGGCTGGTGTCTTTTCTTCAGGGAGCGGCCTTGGTGCTGGCGGTGGTCTGGACGCTGCTGGTGGGCCTCTCCGTCCTCTGCCGGGATGAGGCGTATTCCGTAGTAAGAAAAGTCATTCTGGGCGTCAGTATTTGTGTTGTGATTGGCTCTGCGGTCACGGAAGGCCTTTTTTTCTGGACTTTTTCCACGGTGGAAGAGCGGGTGGTTACCTACCAGGACCAGATGCTGGTGGAGGAGGACAGAGGATTTCTGGACCACCGTTATGTGTATTATGAGTACCATGGCCCCCTGGTCCGGGGGGCGAGATCGGTGGACGTGGGAGTGCCGTATGGCGAGTGCCTGCAAGAGGACGAATGACGAAAGAAGGTTGCGGAATGTACGATGGATGGATGAATCTGGCCAGCCTGCTGCTGGGGCTGTCCGCCTGGTTTCTGCCCCTGTGGGGGCTGCGGAGACAGAGCCGAAAAGCTGGGGCGGAGGCGGCCCTGTGGTGCTGGGCCGGCGCTCTGTGCTGTGCAGCGGCGTTGTATTTTCAGCTGCG
The DNA here is from genome assembly GCF_002160305.1 of Pseudoflavonifractor sp. An184. Taxonomy (GTDB): domain Bacteria; phylum Bacillota; class Clostridia; order Oscillospirales; family Oscillospiraceae; genus Lawsonibacter; species Lawsonibacter pullicola. Next base: position 136,898 of record NZ_NFKI01000003.1, on the reverse strand, counting down.
CTATGGAGACAGCTATGTTCAGGATGGGGATTGGTCCGCTCTCATGGATACCAGCGGCGCGGCGGTCTGGCTCTCTGGTTTTCTGCTGGCAACTTCCTGCGTGATACAGCTTGCGGTCCTGTTTGCCGCCCACTGGAGGAAGCGGAGCGAAGATTAACAAAATGTTCTGGCTATTTGAAAAAATTTATGCTACCATAGCCCCATCGAAAAACAGATGGAGGGCGGCTATGGACAGACATAAGAGGCAATGGAAGGCGGGAGCCCTGGCTCTGGCGGCGGGGGCGGCCCTGTGCGCCGGGGCAGTGTGGGCCCTCCAGGGCGAACTTGGGGTGACTCACTATGAGATCCTCCTCCCGGAGGGGCTGGAGGGGCTGGACGGCCTGAGGATTGCCCAGATCTCCGATGTGCACAGCGCGGACATCCAGAAGGAGCTGCAAGCGGCCCTGCGGGAGGAGCCCCCTGACCTGATCGCCTTTACCGGCGACCTGGTAAACCGGGAGGACCGGGACCTGAGCCGCGCCATTTCCCTGGCGGCTATGGCCGCTCAGATCGCCCCGGCCTACTACGCCCCGGGCAACCACGAGGCGGACAGCCCCTGTTATCCCGAGCTGCGGGAGGGGCTGGAGAAGGCCGGGGTCACCGTGCTGGAAAACGAGAATGCCCAGCTGCAGCGGAACGGGGCCCAGGTGAACATCATCGGCCTGCTGGACCTGGCGTTCCACCCCCAGGGGCGGGAGAGGGCCCGGGAGGAACTGCCGGGGCTGATACAGGACCTCACGCTCCCGGGGGCGCTGAACGTGGCGCTCTCCCACCGCCCCAGTCTGTTGGAGGAGTATGCCGCCGGTGGGGCGGACCTGGTGTTCTCCGGCCACGCCCATGGAGGCCAAGTGCGCGTGCCTGTTGTCGGCCCCCTGTTTTCTACGGACGAAGGGATATTCCCGGACCACACCGCCGGAGTGTATCCGGCCGGGGAGACCTGGGTGGTGGTCAGCCGCGGCCTGGGCAACGGTACGCCCTTTCCCAGGCTGTGGAACGCGCCGGAGCTGGTAGCCGTTACTCTGCGGGCCTCCTGAGAGGCCGGTGGATGGAAGAAGTCCGGCACAAAAATGATAGAACGCCCCGAAGCGCGGCAGGTTACGGCGCTTCGAGGCGTTTAGCGTTCTTTGCAGGAAACAGGCGGCAGAGAAGGAAATGGCGTTATGTTATCTATGTGGAATGGATGGATTTTAAAAAACAAGAAATAAGTTTGTAAAATCCTCGAAATATGAAAATTAAGTGGAAAACTTGTGGATAAATCGGTGGAAATTGTGCATAGATGTTGCTGGCACAAAGCGGATGACAAAAATTATGTAAATAAAGCGGATCACAGAAGGGAGGTCACGCCCTCCAACTCCTCCAATCGGTCCTGAAGCAATTCCAGCAGACGGTGGGTCTGGGTGTTCTTGCGCCGGGGGCCCAGCAGGTAGTAGATGATCCGGTCCGGGGGTCCCTCCTGAAGGATGTGGAGCTGGGCCCGGCCGCTTCGGACCAGGGAGGTGGCCACGCTGGCCGGGGCAATGAGCCAGTTGTCCTCCCACTGGATGGCGTCCTCCATCAGGGACATCTGGTCGAACCACATGCGGGGGACTGAGCTGGAGCCGAACCAGAAGGCGTGCCACAGGTCGTACTCCGGGTTCCACTGCATGCGGATCTCCCGGGCGCTGTCCAGCTGGGAGGGGTGGACGTGCTGGGGCAGGGGGGAGCCGGGCCTGGTGACCAGGCGCATGGGCTCCCGAAAGGCGGGGATGGTCTCCACCTGGCGGCGGAACATGTCGTCGGAGATGAAAGCCAGATCCACCTCTCCCCGCTCCACATAGCCGTAGGACTCCAGGGAGTGGTACTGGTGGAAGGTGAGACTGCTGGTTCCGTCCAGCAGAAAGCGCTGGAGCACGGGGGCGAGGATGTAGGTGGACACGCTGCCCACGGAGGCGACCCGAAAGACCTGGTTTTCCTCCCGCTGGGGGATGCTCCGGGCCTCCTCCCACAGGGCGAGCCAGTGCTCCGCCACAGGGGTGAAGGCCCGCCCCTCCTGGGTGGGCTCTACCGCGCGGGCTCCCTTCCGCCGCTCCAGCAGGCGGAAGCCCAGCTCCTCCTCCAGGGTCCGGATTCGCCGGCTCAGGGCGGGCTGGGAGATAAACAGGGACTGGGCGGCCTGGGAAAAGCTCCCGGTCCGCGTGACGGCCAGAAAGGCTTGAAGCTCCAACTGTGTCATAGTGCACCTCGACCTATAAAATACGATTTATATTATAAGGGGAAAAAGCGTATTTTACAAGGGCGTTTGCCTGGGGTATCATGGAGGGAGAAAAGGAGGGAGCTTTCCATGGACCGGACTGTGGTACTGACCCAGGGCAGCATCCCCAGACAGCTGATCTGGCTGGCCCTGCCCCTGATCTGCGGGAATATCCTGCAGCAGCTCTACAACACGGTGGACGCCTTCATTATCGGACGATTTTTGGGCGGCGCCGCCTTCGGGGCCGTGGGGGTGGCGGGCACGGTGATGAACCTGTTCATTTTCATCCTCAGCGGCTGCTGTACGGGCGTCGCGGTGCTCTTTGCCCAGTTTTACGGCAGCCGGGACCTGGCCTCTTTCAGGCGGGAGGGGTTTCTCTCCCTGGTGTTCGGCCTGCTGCTGACGGCGGTTCTGGGGCTGGGGGGCCTGGTTCTGCTGGGGCCCCTGCTGGGGCTGATCCAGACCCCGGGGGAGCTGCGGCCCCTGGTGACGGAATATTTGAATGTGATCTTTCTGGGACTGCCGGTGACCTTCCTCTATAACCTGGGCTCGGCGGCCCTGCGGGCGGCGGGGAACACCCTGGCGGCCCTGCTCCCTCTGGCGGCGGCCACCATGCTGAATGTGGGGCTGGACCTTCTCTTTGTGGGGGCCTGCTCCATGGGAATTGCCGGGGCGGCCATCGCAACAGTGCTGGCCCAGGGGGCGGCGGCGCTGATGGCGCTGGCCTATCTGAAATGGCGGCTGCCCCAGCTGCTGTTCGGCCGGGCCGATATGAAGATGGACTGGAGCATGCTCCAGCGGACGGCGGCCTTCGGCGTGGTGTCCGCCCTCCACCAGTCGGCGGTGTACATCGGCAAGCTGCTGGTCCAGGGGGCGGTAAACGCCCAGGGGACGGACGCCATCAACGCCTTTACCGCCGCCACCCGCATCGAGGGCTTTGCCAACTCCTTCGGGGACAGCGGGGCGGAGGCGGTGTCCGTCTTTGTGGCCCAGAACACCGGCGGAGGCAGGCCGGAGCGGGTGAGACGGGGCTTTTTTACCGGAATGGCGCTGATGATCGGCCTGGGGCTGGCCATGTCCCTCATTATGTTTGTGGGGGCCCGCGCCTCCATGGTCCTGATGCTGGGGGAGGCGTCTCCGGCGGCTATGGACGAGGGGATGGCCTATCTGCGGTGGATCTCCGTGTTCTATGTACTGTGCTTCATCGGCAGCGCCTATGTGGGGCTCTACCGGGGAATGGGCTGGGTGTCCGTGCCGGTGATCGGCAGCGTGCTCCAGCAGACCATCCGGGTGATTCTGGCCTACACCCTGGCCGGACCTATGGGGCTGGCCGGCGTGGCCCTGGCCATCGGTACGGGCTGGTCGGCTATTGTGCTCTATCAGACGATTCTGTTCCGGACCAAGGTCCGCCTTCGTAAAAATGTCGAATAGATTTGAAAAACAGGGTACCTTTTTTGATGAAAGTGTGCTATGATAGGGGGCGAGTCGGGAGCGAGGCTCCCAAAAGAAGGAAGGATGAAACTCATGGCAACCAAAACAAGCCCCATCGGTATCATCGATTCGGGCATCGGCGGCTTCAGCGTCGCCCTGAAAATGCAGCAGCAGCTGCCCCATGAGAATCTGCTCTACTTCGGAGACGGGGGCAACATGCCCTACGGCAATCACTCCGCGGAGGAGATTCTGACCATGACCCGGTACATGCTCCGCTTTATGGAGGAGCGGGGCGTGAAGGCCCTGCTGGTGGCCTGCAACACCATCTCCTGCCTCATTGACCGGTATCGGGACGACATGACCTGCCCGGTGCTCAGCGTGGTGGAGGCGGGGGCGGATGCGGTGTCCCAGATGGCGGTCCACAAGGTGGGCGTCATCTCCACCTGCTTTACCCACTCCACCCGGTGCTATCCCGATCTCATCGGCAAGAAAGCTCCGGACAAGGAGGTGGTCAGCCACGGCTGCCCCGATCTGGCCAAGCTGGTGGAGGCTAACGTGGGCGACCCCGCCGGTCAGGGGATTCTGGACGCGGACATCCAAGCCAACATGGACGCGCTGGTGAACCAGGAGAAGATCGACTGCTGCGTGCTGGGCTGCACCCACTACCCCCTGGTGGAGAAGAACATCCAGCGGCTGTATCCGGGACTGCCCCTCATTGATCCGGCCGACCAGATGGCCAAGACCATCGCCGGCTATCTCCAGGAGAACGGCCTGGTCAATGACCAGCCGGGCAAGGGCACCCTGGACATCTACACCACCGGCAGTGTGGAGGAGTACCGGGAGAAGGCCGCAAAGGTGGGTCTCAATCCGGTGACCTCGGTGCAGGACTACCCCATTCTAAAGCTGTAATTGGACAAGGCCGCCGCGCCAGGGAAAGGCGCGGCGGCCGTTTGATTTACAGGGAAGCGGGAGGCGGCGCGGAGGGGGGAACCTCTCATACCCTGGAAAAATCCGGCATATAGTAGCACAGCAGACCCAAATCATGGGGGAGATGTTGCTGTGTGAAAGGAAACATGGAAGAGCGGGCCTGTCAGCTGGCCCTGTACATCATAGAGAACAAGGCCACGGTACGCGCCGCGGCCCGGAAATTCAACATCAGCAAATCCACGGTACACAAGGATCTGTCCGAGCGGCTCCCCGCCTTTAACCGCACCCTGTACCTCCAGGCCAAGCAGGTGCTGGAGGAGAACAAGGCCCAGCGGCACATCCGGGGCGGGATGGCCACCCGGCGAAAATACAAAGGAGTCTGACCGGCCAGGCGGCGGGAAACAATGCTTGTTCCCCGCCGCCGGTTCGTGTATAATAAGGTCTACTGAACATACAGCGGACGATACAGAAGATGCCGCCGAAAGGAGAGCAGTGCAATGAGTTACGCCGATCAGGTATTCATTCAGAACTGTAAAGATATTTTGTCCAAGGGCGTGTGGGACACCGGCCGCCCGGTGCGCCCCAAGTGGGAGGACGGAACGCCCGCCCACACCATCAAGCTCTTCGGAGTGGTCAACCGCTATGACCTGAAAAAGGAGTTTCCCATTATCACCATCCGCAGGCAGTACCTCAAGTCGGCGGTGGACGAGCTCCTCTGGATCTGGCAGAAGAAGTCCAACAATATCCATGACCTGAACAGCCATGTGTGGGACGCCTGGGCGGACGAGAACGGCTCCATCGGAAAGGCCTACGGTTACCAGCTGGGAGTGAAGCACCACTACCCTCAGGGGGACATGGACCAGGTGGACAAGGTCCTGTGGGATTTGAAGCACGACCCGGGCTCCCGGCGCATCCTCACCAACCTCTATAACCACCACGATTTAAGCGAGATGGCTCTGTACCCCTGCGCCTACTCCATGACCTTCAACGTGAGCGGGAACACCCTCAACGGCATCCTGAACCAGCGCTCTCAGGACATGCTCACCGCCAACGGCTGGAACGTGATGCAGTACGCGGTGCTTCTGCACATGATGGCCCAGGTGTCCGGCCTGGAGGCGGGGGAGCTGGTCCACGTGATTGCAGACGCCCATATCTACGACCGGCACGTGCCGGTGGTGGAGGAGATCATCGCCCGGCCCCCCTATGAGGCCCCCAAGTTCACCCTGGACCCGTCGGTCACCGACTTCTACGACTTCACCCGGGACAGCGTGAAGCTGGAGGGGTACCAGGCCCATGAGCTGGAGGGAAAGATCCCGGTGGCGGTCTGATTGCTGTATCCAGCCCCCGCCCCGCAGGGGCGGGGCAAATGGAACAATTCTTATGATATGAAGGGACAAAACTGATGAATGTAATCGTAGCAGTGGATCAAAACTGGGCTATTGGGAAAGACGGGGACCAGCTTGTCTACCTGTCGGAGGACCTGAAGCGCTTCAAGTCCCTGACCACCGGGCATCCGGTGATTTTAGGGCGGAAGACCCTGGCCACCTTTCCGGGGGGACGGCCTCTGAAGGGCCGCCGGAATCTCATCCTCTCCCGCAGCGCGGGCTTTGCCCCGGAGGGGGCGGAGGTGTTTTCCGACCTGGAGACCCTGCGGGCGGCCGCCCCCGAGGATTCCTTTGTCATCGGCGGGGCCTCGGTGTACCGGCAGCTGCTGCCCTGGTGCGACACCGCCTATGTGACGAAAATAGACCGGGCGTTTCCGGCGGACTGCCATTTCCCAGACCTGGATCAGGACCTGGAGTGGGAGAAGGCCGAGGAGAGCGCCCCCCTGGAACAGGACGGGATCGTCTACCGCTATGTGACCTACCGCCGGAAGAAATAGTGGGAGACTTGTAAGAAGAGAAGAAAATTCTCGGTTGAGACAGCTTGATTTTAGTGAAAATTCCGAGTTGCATTTCGGAAACTTCAGGACTATATTGAATACATCCAAAGAAAAACCGGAATATCCGGTGGAGGGAGGGGACCGCAATGAACATCTGCCGTGTGGGTCAGAATGGGAATATGCTGGTCTCCTCTCGATTTTTCTTTAGCTGCAAGGCGCGCTTTTTTGCGGGCCTGTTTTTTGACGTCTTTTTTGGCTTCGTTAGCTTCTTTTTTATGCAGAGCAGACGTCTGGAACAATTGCAGCCAGCCTGATGAAGGCATTTGGGATACGTTAGGATACCAAAACGGCTCCGTTGTTTCAGACAGCGGAGCCGTTTTTGTATATGCAGGTCCCGGTGCCTCCGACTGCTGTGGACCTGCCCTCCAGACCGCCTCCGGCGGAGCGGACCCGGTCTGGAACGGGGAATCTCCCCGCAACTGGTTCACAAAGGAGAAATGAAACATGAAAAAGCTTCTTGCCGCGGGCCTGGTTCTGACCATGGGCCTGTCCCTCACCGCCTGCATGGGCGGGACCGCCAACACCAGCTCCGCCGCCTCCGGCGGCTCTGAGAGCAGCTCCGGCTCTGCCGGCGCCGACGGGGTGTACAATATCGGCATCTGCCAGCAGATGCAGCACCCCTCCCTGGACGAGGCCACCCGGGGGTTCCAGGACGCCCTCACCGAGCTGCTGGGCGACCAGGTGGAGTTTGACTATCAGAACGCCGGCAATGAGCCGACCAACTGCACCTCTATCATTACCAAGTTCGTTACCGACAATGTTGACCTGATCATGGCCAACGCCACCCTGCCTGCCGAGACCGCCAAGGAGGCCACCACCACCATCCCCATTGTGGGCACCTCCGTCACCGACTACGTCTCCACCGGCATCGTGGACTCCAATGAGGCCCCCGGCGCCAATATCACCGGCTACTCCGATCTGTCCGATGTGAGCAACCACCTGGCCCTGGTCCAGGAGCTGCTGCCCGACGTTCAGACCGTGGCCATTGTCTACTCCTCCGGGGAGGAGAACTCCCGCATTCAGGCGGAGAACGTCGCCGCCGTGTTCGAGGCCGCCGGCATAGCCACCGAGGACTTCACCGCCAACGACTCCAACGACATCTCTACCGTGGTCACCGAGGCCTGTACCCAGGCCGATGCCATCTATCTCCCCACCGACAACCTGCTGGCCGGAAACATGGAGCTGGTGAAAAACGTGGCTCTGAACCAAAAAGTGCCGGTGATCTCCAGCTTTACCGCCGACGAGAACGACGGGGCCCTGCTCTCCATCTCCATCAGCTACTACACCATGGGCTACCGGGCCGGCGAGATGGCCTATGAGATCCTGGTCAACGGGGCCGACCCCGCCACCATGCCCATCGGCGTCATGTCTGTGGAGGACATGGACATCACCATCAACCAGAGTGTGGCCGACGAGCTGGGCATCACCATCCCGGAGTCCATGCAGCAGTACGCGAAATAAGCACACGTTTTCAGATCTTGTAACAGGAGGAACCATCCATGAACTTTTTCACCGCGCTCCTGGCCCAGATGCCGGATGCCGTAGCCAAGGGCCTGATCTGGGGCCTGATGGCGCTGGGGGTGTACATCACCTATAAAATCCTGGACTTTCCGGACCTGACGGTAGACGGCTCCCTGTGCACCGGGGGCGCGGTGGCAGCGGTCATGATCGTCAGCGGTATCCCCGCCCCCATCGCCCTGGTGGGGGCCCTGATCGCCGGCGGCGTCACCGGAGCTGTCACCGGAGTTCTGCACACAAAAATGGGAATCCCGGGCATTCTGGCCGGAATTTTGACCCAGCTGGCCCTCTACTCCATCAACCTGCGGATCATGGGCAACCGCTCCAACGTGTCCGTCAGTGTGGACCAATTTCCCTTGATGGCCAGCATCCGCTATCCCGAGCAGACCTGCCTCATCGCCCTGCTGTTCTGCGTGGGCATTGTGGCCGTGCTGTGCTGGTTTTTTGGCACCGAGCTGGGCAGCGCCGTCCGGGCCACCGGCAGCAACCCCAATATGGCCCGGGCCCAGGGAATCAACACCAACGGGACCAAGATGGTGGCGCTGATTCTGTCCAACGCCCTGGTGGGACTGTCCGGCGGCCTGTTCGCCCAGTACCAGAGCGCCTCTGACGTGAATATGGGCCGGGGCGCCATTGTCATCGGCCTGGCCGCCGTCATCATCGGACAGGTGCTGTTCTCCCGTGTCCGGTCCTTCGGCGGACAGCTCACCGGCGTGGTGGTGGGCGCCATCGTCTACTACATCGTCATTGCCCTGGTCATCCGCATGGGTCTGAACACCAACGACATGAAGCTGATCTCCGCCCTGGTGGTGGCCATCTTCCTGGCTGTTCCCTACTGGAAGGCGAATTGGGCCGTGAAAAACCGCCGCCGGAGCGTATCCGCCGGCGTACAGCCCAGAGATCCCGCTTGGAACAGGAGGAGCAACCATGCTTGAACTGCATCAGGTCTGTAAGACTTTCAACCCCGGCACCGTCAACGAAAAGGCTGCGCTGAATCACCTGTCTCTCACCCTGGAGGAGGGGGACTTCGTCACCGTCATCGGCGGAAACGGGGCGGGAAAATCCACCATGCTCAACGCCATCTCCGGCGTGTGGCCGGTGGACAAGGGCGCCATCCGTATTGACGGCGTAGACGTCACCGAGCTGTCCGAGCACCGGCGGGCCGTCTACCTGGGCCGAGTGTTCCAGGACCCCATGGTGGGGACGGCGGGCAATATGACCATCGAGGAGAACCTGGCTCTGGCCGCCCGCCGGGGGGAGAAGCGCACCCTCCGCTGGGGCATCAAGAAAAGCGAGCGGGAGCAGTTCAAAGAGCTGCTCCGGCTCCTGGGACTGGGACTGGAGGACCGGCTCACCGCCAAGGTGGGACTGCTCTCCGGCGGACAGCGGCAGGCCCTGACCTTGCTCATGGCCTCCCTGAAAAAGCCCAAGGTGCTCCTGCTGGACGAGCACACCGCCGCGCTGGACCCCAAGACGGCGGCCAAGGTGCTGGAGCTGTCCGACCAGATTGTGGAGGAGCACAGGCTCACCACCCTGATGGTCACCCACAATATGAAGGACGCCATCGCCCACGGCAACCGGCTCATCATGCTGGACGCCGGCCGGGTCATTCTGGACATCCGGGGCGAGGACAAAAAGAAGCTGACGGTGCCTGAACTGTTGGCCCGGTTTACCGCGGCCTCCGGCGAGGAAGTGGAGAGCGACCGCCTGCTCCTGGCCTGATTTTAGGGAAAATAGCAGCGCCGCCTGAGTGTCTCAGACGGCGCTGTTTTTATTCAGACTGAGATTCCGGCTGCGGCAGATTCTCCTCCGAGGCCTCGCCGTTCGGAGCACGGCGGAAGTCGGGGCCGGGGATGGGCTGAAATTCCGGCTCGATCTCCAGATGCTCTTTGGTGCCTACGCAGCGGTTGATGGGGGTGCCCAGCTCGTGGAACTTGGCCTCATAGTCGGTCATCACGCCCTGGATGCCGTGCTCGTGCAGGTTCCGGGTGACTTCGGAGAGGGTGTACCCCGCCTTGGGAAATTGGAACAGGGAGTACTCGAACAGATCGCGGTTGTCCGTTTTAAAATGGATCTGCCCCCCGTCTTTCAGGATTCCCCGGTAGAGCACCAGGAAGTTCTGGTGGGTCAGTCTCCGGCGGGCGTGGCGATTGGAGGGCCAGGGGTCGCAGAAGTTGATGAACAGGCGGTCCACCTCGCCGGGGGCAAAGAACTCCCGGAGCAGGGCGGCGTCCCCGTCCACGAAAAAGACGTTGCTCAATCCTTTGGCGGCGCACCGCTCCATGGCCACGATCATGGCGTCCGGGACCCGCTCCACCGCGATATAGAGGACATCCGGGTTCTGCTCCGCCGTCTCAGCAGTAAAGCGGCCCTTGCCGCAGCCCAGCTCCAGCCAGAGCTGCCCGGCCTCCGGCTTCAAACTGCGCCACTGTCCGCGCAGCTGTTTCGGGTCCTCAATTAAAAACTGGGCGCAGCGCTCCATCCGCGCTCCCAGGTTTGGCTTCTTTCTCATGCGCATGCTGTGTCACCTCTCTGTTTTGTTGCGAAAATATCTTAACATATCCCACGGACCTCTTGCAATCTTTTTCAAAATATACTATACTACTTAGGCGAGTTTTCCTTTGTAGATGCTAAGGGACTGTTTCGCAACTGAAAACTTTATAACCGGGTGTAGCGCAGTTGGTAGCGCGCTTGCTTTGGGAGCGCGCGGGGGCCATCCATGAGGACAAAACCGCAACCCCTCAACCCGCTGGGACACTACCAGAAGCGGGAACCATTTCGGCAAAGTCGTTGGTCAAAAAACGGCCTTGACCACATGTTTGACCACAGTTATAATCATTTTATATCCGGGTGTAGCGCAGTTGGTAGCGCACGTGATTTGGGTGCGTGAGGCCGGCGTTCGAGCCGTACTTTCCTAAAATCCCGGAAAGCTCTGGGACGCTAAGGCCGACGGAGTTTTATACCTCGCCGGTAACTGGTCAAAAACCGGCGCTGACCCCATATTTGACCACAGTTGGAAAATTCCATATCCGGGTGTAGCGCAGTTGGTAGCGCGCTTGCTTTGGGAGAATACGCCCGGGCCACCCCACAACTTTATATCCGGGTGTAGCGCAGTTGGTAGCGCGCCTGCTTTGGGAGCAGGATGCCGCAGGTTCGAATCCTGTCACTCGGACCACCTTCCTTAGAAAAGCCGCCTATTTAGGCGGTTTTTCTGCGTTTTTTGTTCTACTTTTGCAGTTTTGATGACTGCTGTTCAGCGGTGATTCAAGGGACAGAAAAGCGGCGGGAGCATGAGCGAAGATAGCCGACGAAACCGCCAAATCCCTAACCTATCCCTAACGAGGATATACTGAGAACCTCTACGCAGATGGAAGATGTTTGGATTGAAAATATAATCGAAAGAAAGTATAATGTGTTAGCAGGCTGAGTGCCTGTAACGAGCGTGTGGCAAGATTTTGTACTTGTGTTTCGCAAGTGTTGACCAAACTGGGTGGTGCTTTAGCGTATTGCCCTTTCCCGTTATGATGTTAACATGTTCATCATGTTGACTAATCCGTCCGCATAATGAGTTGCCACACGCTCTCCCTTTTGGGAGGTACCCTATGAAAAAGTTTTGCGATATCCAATCAAGAAATGAGTTAGCAGATTATTTAGGTATTTCCCATAAAAAGCTAACACATATTCTTTATATTAAAAAGCCAGATAATTATTATACTACTTTTGAGATTCCAAAACGCAACGGTGAATCCCGTACTATTTGTGCCCCGTCCGGTCATCTGAAGGCTCTACAAGTAAAACTCGCAAATATGTTGTGGTGCTATCAGAAAAGCATTTGGGAAGAAAAGGGTGTAAAACCCAATATCTCTCATGCATTTGAAAAAGAGAAAAGCATTATTACAAATGCGAAAATTCATCGAAACAAACGTTTTGTTCTTAATTTGGACTTGGAAAACTTTTTTGATAGCTTCCATTTTGGCCGTGTTCAAGGCTATTTTGAGAAGAATAACAATTTTAAACTCCCATACGATGTTTCTGTTATTCTCGCGCAATTGACGTGCTATCAAGGGCGCTTGCCCCAGGGTGCGCCCAGTTCCCCAATCATTACAAATTTGATCTGCCAGACCATGGATATCTATCTGTTAAGAGTTGCCAAGAAATATAAACTGGACTATACCAGATATGCTGATGACTTAACTTTCTCTACCAACGACAGACACTTTGTTGAAAATCAGGAGAAATTCTTAGCAGAAGCTATCGCTGCAATAAAACGAGCTGGTTTCTCTATTAATGAAAAGAAAACCCGTCTTCAATTTAGAGATTCACGCCAGGAAGTCACGGGCCTGATTGTAAACAAGAAGCTAAATGTTAATCACGCCTATGTGCGTAAAACAAGAGCAATGGCACATCAGCTCTACTCTACAGGTGAATACCTTATCGATGGCGTGCCAGGAACAATTAAGCAACTGGAAGGGCGCTTTTCCTTTATTGACCATCTGGATCATCATAATAACATTCTTGATCCACAAGAGATTAAGCATGACGCTTTTCATCTTAATGGTCGTGAGAGACAGTATCAGGCTTTTATTTTTTATAAGTACCTTTATGCTCACACTGTACCTGTCATTGTGACAGAAGGCAAAACCGATATTCGATATATAAAGGCTGCGTTAAAGAGCCTTTACACTAAATATCCTCGGCTCATACAAAAAGATGCGGAAGGCAATTTCATCTATAATTTTTCGTTCTTCAAAAGGACAAAAAGATGGAAGTATTTTTTCGGAATCAGTTTGGATGGTGCCGATGCTATGAAAATCCTGTATCATTATCATGCTGGCAACGGGAAAAAAATTCCTGCTTATCACAGCTATTTCCGTCAGTTGAGTGGTCTTGAACAGCATAATCCTGTCATACTTCTATATGACAATGAATCCAAGAGTGAACGGCCATTAAAAAAATTCTTGGGTGAGGGCGTACATGCCACCGCAGAGCAGAAGGCTACGCTTAAATCCGACCTGCATATACGTCTGATCCCGGACAGCAAGTTATTTCTGGTCACGCCTCCTCTCGTAGGTAGTAAAGAAGAGTGCGAAATTGAAGATTTGTTTTCTGACGAGTTGCTAAGCCTCAATTTAGATGGAAAAACCTTCTGTCGCAAAGATAAATTTGATGATAGCAAATACTTTGGCAAAGAAATCTTTTCCCAATATGTTTATGAAAACTACCAGACGATTGACTTCTCAAGATTCATTCCGCTACTTGATGTAATTGATACGATAATTGCAGAAGCAGAATCCCCGAAAAAATAAAAGTGCGCCGGCAGAGTTATTACGCTCTGCCGGCGTATTCTTATCCCACCCTCTCGAACGGTATCACCTTGCACCGGCTCTCCTCCGGAGGTTCGGGAGGCTCCGGTTCCGGCTCGGCCGTGGCCGTTTCCATGAAGCCGCCGATTTTCTCCGCTGCACCTCTTTGCATATCATTGGTGATATGCGTATAGGTGTCGAGGGTAAATCCGGCGCTGTAGTGGCCCAGCATGCTGGACAGCGTCTTCACATCCACGCCGCTGGAGAGGGCCATGGTGGCGAAGGTGTGGCGCAGATCATGGAAGCGCACATGTTCCTCGATGCCAGCCTTCGCCAGTAGCTTGCGGTTGATTCTGGACACCGCATCTGGACTCCAGTAGCCGCCGGTGCGGGGAGACGGGAACAGGATGGGATTGTCGGGGTGCCGTTCATGTTCCCGCACCAGCAAGGACACGGCCTGCTGGGACAACGCTACCTTGCGTACGGAGTTCTTGGTTTTCGGCTCTGTCACCACCAGCTCCCCGTCGATGCGGGTGACCTGCTTACTTACCGATAGTATCCTGTCTTTCACATTCAGGTCATCCCACCGGAGTGCCAGCAGTTCTCCACGCCGCAGACCGCTGGATAATTCCAGGAAGAACATGGGCAGGACGCCGTACTTCTCCGCCTCGCTGAGATATACCCCCAGCTTCTCCGGCGGGATGATGGCCATCTCCTTTTTCTCCTTGGGCGGGATGCGGCAGTTGTCGCAGGGGTTGTAGGGAATGATCCGCTCCTTGACCGCCTGCTTCAGCGCTGAGGAGAGTACCATGTGGATGCGCCGCACTGTGCTTCCAGCCAGGGACGTGTCGGTCTTTTTCTCGAATCGCTGCACCCGCCCCTTGGTCTTGGAGTCGTTGTACATCTTCTGGATCTGGATGGCGGTGAGCCGTTTGAGTTTTACTCCTCCGATGGCCGGTACGATGTGGTTTTCGATCATGTTCTCATAGGTCTTTGCGGTGTTGGGGCGGATCACTGGCTTGCTGTAGGTTTCAAACCACAGCCTGCACCACTCCGCTACTGTGTAGTCCTCGTTGTGGTTCACCGGGATGCCCCGATTGTCCCGGATGGCCTTTGCCAGCTTTTCCTTGCACTCGGCCTGCGTCCTGGCAGACACGCTTTTCTGAATGGCGCGGCCGGTGTTGGGGTCGATGCCCTGAGTGTATCGGCCCTCCCAGCGGCCGTTGGGCTTCTTTCGAATGCTGCCCTCGCCGTTTGCTCGTTTCTTTGCCATTGTTCATCCCTCCTTTACGACTCGCTAAGCGCCTCGCTTCGCTCGGTTGCTCGCATGCATTGCGCCTGCGGGCGCTTATTGCAACACAAACAAATACCACAGAATCTTTGAAATAGCCACTAAAATATTTCCGTCTTTTGGGCCGCCTGTTCGTCGATCCACGCCATGAACTTATCACGGGGGACGATGATCCGGCTGCCCAGGGTGATGGTAGGGAAATCCTGCCGGTGGGCAACCTCGTAGGCGTGGGCCAGCCCGATGCCCAGCACATCAGCCACATCCTGCACGGTCAGCATCAGGGGCAGTTCGTTGAACGAGCTGTACTTAGATCGTTTCATCGGATTCCTTTCTACCCTTCTCGCGGAAGGGGTTTTATTCTTTGTTTTGCGGCTCATATTCTGCGCCGCTTACATGGTCATTTCAGGCCACTGCTCCTCATGGTCATCCGGTTTGTGGCCCATAGCAATCTTCTTCTCCTGGATCTTCCGCCTGAGTTTTCGATCCACCTGCTGACCTACTGGGGCGGCGGACGGCACGGAGTTGTCCTCAAAGATCCGGCTCATGTGATAGAGCAGCCGAGAGATCGCCAGCATCACAGAGGGCGGGCGGAGATTGTTTCGCTGCTCCAGGAAGAACTGAGCATACTGATTTCCTTGGGCAGCGGAACGGCTGAACCACATCATTGCCTGGGCCTGATCCCATGGTAGACCCTGTCCCGTCAGGTGCAGCTTGCCCATCATGTACTGGGCGTACTGGTTTCCCGCCTCTGCTGATTTGGTGAACCAATCCGCCGCTCTTGTGGTGTCCTTGTTGACAGCGTTTCCCTCCAGATACTCTTTGCCCAGACGGTAAGCGGCAAAGTGGCTTCCATTTTCCGCAGCCTGTCTCAGCCAGCGGATGCCCTCGTCCGGGTCCCGCACTTCCCAATCGTCAGAGAGGAACAGTTTGCCAAGGGCATACTGTGCTTCAGGCAGGCCCTGTTTCGCTGCCTGAGTGAGCCAGTGTTTGGCCTTGCGGTTGTCAGGGATCAGCAAAGGGCCGTCCCGGTAGAGTTGTCCCATTCGGTATTGCGCATAGGCGTCGCCTCGCTCCGCCACCTGCTCCAGCTTCTCCACTGCCCGGTCACGGTAGTCCAGAGAAATGTCCTCGTTCCGAATGATTCGCCACAGTTCCCGGCAGGCATTGGACTCACGACGCGCCGGTTCCGGCTCGCCGTGCTCAGCCAAGTCATCATCCTCGAAGGAGATCTCACCCAGACGGATGTGCTCTGCCTCCTGGATGACAGCGTTTTTGATCTGCCGGAACTCTTTCTCCTGGGACAGCTTTTTTCGTTCTCTGGGTTTGTCGTGGTAGTAACTCTCTACCTCACACTGGAGCCTGCACCACCGGTCGTAGCACTCACGCACTACCGGCAGCTCCTCCAGTTTGTCCACTACCTCATCCACGGTTTTCTTCACGGACTTGGGAAGGTAGCCGTAGGATTTTTTGCCTTTGACCGTTTCCAGTTGTCCGGCCAGCTGCTCCATCTTCTGCTCAATCTCAGGAGCCGTACAGATGCTTTGCACCATCTCCTGGGTGAGCTGCCGGATTACACGGCGGGCCTTCCGCACCAGCTCATCCCTCGACTGTGACTTCTGTTCGTAGGTGTGGAGCATCTCCTGTTTGAAGATCTGATTGGTGAGCGCAGATTTGATGTTGCGGATACCATCCCGCGTAAGATATGCCTCACCTGGTACGGTCGACCACGCCATCATGTGAACATGGGGATGCTTCCCTTCGTCGTGGAAGGCGGCGTACCAGCGGAAGTGGTTCGGTTGAATATTCATAGCGGCAGCGACTTCATTGCGATTTGCTCGGAGCAGGTTTCGCCATGCTTTGGCATTGTCATATCCAAGACGCACAGCGTCCTCACGCTTCAGTGAGAGGATATGCGTCCACACATTGCCGTTGTACTGATCCAGTTCCTGCATGGCCTGCTCCAAGTCCACAGCATCTTCATCACCAAATAGCCCGTGGTCACCAAGCCGTTCCGCACGAGGCCGAGTAGCGACGTACTTCATGTAGCCGTCTGACTGCTGCACTTGAAACCAGTTCTCCTCCAGTGCTCGGGTAATAAAGACAGAGGCATTGGCCTTGGTGGGCTTGTCTTTGTAATCGGAATATTCACCCAGCTCCTTGGCCTCCGGGAAATCCTTTGTCAGTTTGGTGATGAGCTGATCCTGCTTTCGAGTGGGCGGACGGTCATCCGGGAGGATCTCTACCCGTTCCCGCGTGCCGATGTACCGCAGATAGCCGCTGACCGAACTACCGTCTCCGCACTTGAGATAAGGGCTTTTCACGATCAATCCTGCCACTCATCGTCCTCCTCCCAAGCATCACGCACCCGTTGCTCCAGCGAGATGCGGCCATTGGTTTTCCGCACATTTTGAACGCTCTCCGCCCGCCGTCGGCGCAGATCTTCGTTGCTGAACTGATACGCGTCGGCGAGGATACCGGCCACCATGTCCTGCTCCACCGCTTGCCGGAAGGCGATGGAGGATAGCCGCTCCTCCAGCTGTCCCATCCTTCCGTCCAGGTAGGACTTGATGGATGTGGGGAGAAACAGTCCGGCGTTGTTGGCGCTGAGGTAGTCCAGATAAAAGTCCACCGCCCGCTCAATGAAGGCGGTGATGCTCCGGCTCCCGTCCTCCTGATATCGGCGCTCCAGGATAGTCTTTTTCTCCGGTGAGAGGTAGAGGGGGAATTTCTCTTTTTTGCTCATAATGTTCTCCTTTCCGAGGGTTGACCCCTGTTTTTTCCTTGTGGCAGTAGGCTTTGGGGGATTGTGACCGCAGAGATGATGTCACAGCCCGGATTTTGACCCCATTTCCAATCCCCGCAAAAGCCCCCGCAACTGCCCGCACTGCGGGCAGAGGTGCTTCTGACGGGGGCGCTTGCGACCCCGTCGTTTATCCTGCTTTTTCTTTCGTCCTTGAGATTTCCTCCGAAAGCGGGCCAAATTGGGCCTCTAACCCCGGATCGGCACTGGGACTCGCTTCCGCTCCGAAAGGCGCACACAGGGCGTTCTGGGGGCTTTCACGGGCCAATTCTGCCAGGCGTGCCATTGCCCTTTGACGGGCGGCATCCTCCTCCAGCTGCCGGAACTGCCGCTCGTAGAATAATTCGACTGCCGCCTGGATCGGACGGATGGTGTAGAGCAGATTCCCGTTGAGGGGCCTGCCGTCTTTGCTCCGCACCATCGTCGGCTCGGTGCGGATGAGACCTTTCTCCTCCAGACTGCGCACATACTTGCTTACGGTATTCTCGCTCATACCCAGCGCTTTGCCGATGGTCTTGTAGCTGGGGTAGCACTGGTAGGTTTCTCTGTCCTCGATGCTCAGCAGATAACAGTAGATGGAGATCTCCGGGTAACTGAGACCGATGTGAAAAACTTCGTTGGGAACCTTGAAATAGTTTTTGTCGGGATCTCGTTTGGGCCACTGTTGGAACTTCATATAGCACCTCCCGTATGCTCCTCCATACACTGAATGCACTTTTCTTTCGGCACCACCATACAGTTGCTCACGCGCAGCACCGTGAGGTCCGGTTGGTACATCAGTTCATACCCACTGGACGACGATGTACCCAGTACCTTCGCTTTGTTGTAGTTCTTGTAGGCAGATTCTCTCATGTTGACCATCTCCTTTTCAAAACTCCCTCTACTTCTTTAGCCGCAAACATTTGCATGTGACATAGGTTTGACATAACCTTTGGATGGTGTTCGAGTTGTCTCTCTACTTGTATTGGGGAAAATATATCCCACTGACATACATTTGACAGAAAAACGGAGCGCCTGCTTTGTCGCAGACGCTCCGTTTGAGGTTGGATTATTTACTTTTGTGCTGGTTTCAGCAGCCGGCATGTTCCCTCCGCCTCGTCCCGCTCTTTCAGCAGAGAGGCCAGAGCAGAGAAGAATTTCTTTTGCTGATAGTCCACGCTGCCACGGTTCAGCTGATGGGCTTCCGCGTACTTGCGAATGGACAGGCCATCCACGAACCGCTCCCGGAAATAATCCTGGTATGCAGCCAGCACCGTTTTCATGGCATTGTCCAGAAACTGCAGGTCCTCTTTCAGCTTGGCGAAGTCACTTTTGGTGATAGCAACGAATCTCTTTTCCCTCACGCAGAGGCGATGTTTGTTCCGGTCGAAGTTGTAGTGCTCACAGAGATCTTTTGCGTATGCGTAGTAGGTAAGAGATTGCTGATAATCTCGGGAGTCATAAGATTCATCCAGTTGCCAATTTTTTCGTTTACGTACCGGTCCCCGAAATCCCTCTTCCTCCAGCCGCTCTATGGCTTCCCCTGAGATCTTCATATTGAGCAGTAGCTTATACTTGGCCCTCCGGTCACCATTCACTTCCACGAAGGCGCAGAAGGACTTTTTGCTGGAGGTGTAGTATCTGGGAACAGCCGCAAAGGGGTAGGTGGTCCAGATGACACTCTCCTCGCCGGTGTCAGCGTCGGTGGCCAGAGAGACAACATAAACCACCTTGCCGTCATACCGCCGGTAGTACCCGGCGCGGATTTTTCTTTCTGCCATTTGGTCACCCTCACATTTGTTTTTCTGTCCTCAGTATATACGGGGCTGGGATCTCACATAAAATAGCGATAATCGTAAAGTGTTCCCTCAAATTGAGATAGTAACCATCCAATTCGCGCAATTTCGTTCGAGGATTCTATCGTACATGGAAGTTTCGAATACAACCCAAAGCTGTTCCAATTCATTTTGGACAATCCAAGAATTTCTGTTGCGATTTGTGCCATATCTCCAGAACCATAATGCTTAACTACTTTTAACGGCAATGGAACACTTTTGCCTCCTTGAAAATATTTTCTGTTCGGTGATATTACAGATGGTGCGATGCCATGGGTGAATAGATACATCGTATTATTATCAATCGGGAAACACATACCCCTTCGTACTGGATATCCATCCACACGAGTACAAGATTCATTTAATGCAAAGCACTTCAAATTGTCTTCATATATTATCTCAAGAAGTTCAATATTCTTAACCCCCGCAGATGATAGGCTTTCTACTAATCCTTTAACTTCATCTCTCCGAAATGGAGTGCGTTTATGAACGACAACCCGTTTCGGTAACTCGGAGAAAGATTTGTAGAACAGCTCTTTGATGTTGAGACCAATCCTATACGCTTCTTCTTCGGATAAGTACGGATTTTTCTTCCTATCAAACGAATAATCGTGAATTTTGGAAAGCTTATACTTCATTCCTCGTCCATCAGAAGAGTATATATGACTGCAACCAACCACCACATTACTTCCCGTGGGTGCATTCATAACACTGTATCCAATTCCAGCAAATGCTGTATCCGCTTGAATTCCATTTATCACCCATGGTATCCGACCGGACTTGACATACAACGCCAAAGAAAGAGCCCACATAATTTGACAATGCAAGTCACTCTCAATCGTTTTCTCCCGAACAAATTGCGTTGCCACCTGCTTTTGTGCAGCATACGCCTTGATATAATCATGTAGATCATATTTTACGGTTCCATCGGTATATGAGGTAAATATCTCATAGTCCCTCGGAATATAAATCAGTATGACGTCAACAGAATCTGCACTGAGCTGGTCAATTTTCCTGATTATTGCATTGCCAAACTCAACAGCGGCTTTATGAATATCCTGCTCATTTGAAGCGTTAATTTGCTTCCATTTACCACTGTTTGGCTCCGGCAAATCGAGTCCCGTTTTGAAGGCCTGATAGAAGCCTGGGAAGGTAATTAGATAATCAGTATTATGTTTTGCTTGTGATCGATAATTTAATTCAGAAATGAACTGTGCAAACCTCCGCTCATGTTTATCGGGGCAAATTACTCCTACTGAAATCGCAGAATGTAGGATACCACCATCCATAGCATAATCTACAGGCGCATTAGAAATCAACCCACGCATTGGGTGGAAATCCTCCGCTATCCCATGTGTAGAGGCACTACAAAAAAGAAGAGTAGGATCTTTGTACTCTGTTCCAGAAAAAACAATCCGTTTTGGAACAGCGGCAGGCAGTTGTATCGAGTTACGCTTGCCACTGCTCACACCAATCAGCGCACTGTAATTTACAACCGCAAAAGAAAATCTTACTGTATTTCTTCCAGGATAATTGGCAGAAAACTTTGTGTTACCTATTATTTTTTTACTCCATTTTACAACGTACTCATTTGCATTTAGGTTTGGACGGCCATTATTTACTCGTGCATTAAACCAGTCGGCAAATTGCTTCCGTTCTTCGCTGCTCAGTGTTACATCGTCAGCATACATATAACTCGGAACAAGTGTAAGATAGCTGTATTTATAATCAAAAAGTAATGCAAGCTTAACCCCTGAATAAGCCGTGACCGTTCTGGCTCCGATGCGATATTTCAATACCTCTTTTGTATCCCAAATTTTATCCTTTGAGTGACCCAG
Source organism: Pseudoflavonifractor sp. An184 (assembly GCF_002160305.1). Lineage (GTDB taxonomy): Bacteria > Bacillota > Clostridia > Oscillospirales > Oscillospiraceae > Lawsonibacter > Lawsonibacter pullicola. Next base: position 115,765 of record NZ_NFKI01000003.1, on the reverse strand, counting down.
TCCATGACTTACTGCAAGAATACGGACAAGTGTTTTCAACAACAACTCACGAAATGTACTATTTCCAGCGATTGACGCTCTGCTTAACGGGCATAATTCAATATTGGTTTTTAGCTTGCCTTTGCATACCTCCTCAATAACAGATTTCGATCCCCATGCATACACCAAGTTCTTGTAGGGTACCGCCATAACATTTTCTTTACCCAAAGCTTTGCAAAAATCCCATGGTTTTTCGTCGGAAGCGAGCAAAACCTCAAACTGATAACACTGATTTGGGAATGCGATTGGGAAGGCGTTGGTGCTCACCACTTTATTTACTGCTCCGTTAAGCTGTATAAATCCACTGTGTTGTGGCTCAAGCGTAATGGACAGCTTCTTTTTGATGTTGTCCACCTTTTCCAAAAACTCTTTGTTTTCGCTCATACAGTGGCGCGCTATGGCGTAGAATGTGCTATCAAAGCCTTCTGTTGGAATGTAGAAGGCTGCTCTGCCATATTGATTTGCCGTTCTGATTAATGTTTTTACTTCTGAGGGAATATTAGATCCATAACCACACCAAAAGAGTTTACCTGCTCCCCTCGTGGAATAGACTTGCGTCAACGCGTCCATAAGAGATTGATCTCGTCCGCTATATCCTACAACAATTAAGTCGCGGTTAGTTAACTCGTGCAGTAATGCCTTTACTAATTCACCATCTTGAGTGTCAAGTTCTTGCTTTGTGTTTTTCAATGCCCCATATTTATAGTCGCCATGCAAAGCGATGCACAGAAGTTCTTTGTCAACATCACCACGGTATATTCTTTCAGAGGTAGCCGCTGTGATTTCAACCGGAACAAGCGGGCTATATTGGTGGGCACACTTTAGAGTCAAGCCATCAAAGTTTGTTGTCCATACGCTTTTTATTATATTTTCTAACGCAAGTAAGGAGATTAGATGATAGCCCAAGCTGGGGTCATGGTTTGCCACCAAATGCTGAAAGTATTTCCGCCGATCATCTGCGATAGGATATGCTTTTTCGGCAAAATACGAGTACTCCTCCGCGCTATTCTCAGCCGGATAAATATTTTGTGCATCAATCCACCGCTGAATCACCCTGCGTACAGCTTCGGATTTCGAGTTATCAAAGTTTCCTATTGATCCAGGGTTCTTCGATAAATAGATTTCTCGTTTCCAATCCCAAATGCAATCTGTTGCTGATGGAATTCCTGACTCAATAGATGCACCCGCACCAAGTAGTAAAGAATGAGGAGTATCTATATTTTGTTTTATTGACCTCAAAAATTCATCCAATTGAAGTATTTCCATATATGCCCCTCATTTCTTTTCTGTGAAAACCATTCTATATTCCATTAACAGCAACAGAAAACGCTTCAGAGGAAAATTGACACATTGTACTATTCCTTTCTCAACGCCTTGTACAATTCTGCAGCCATAGCATCCTGGACCTTCTGATAAAAGTCAGGGTCATTAAACAACTTTGCAAAAGAATCATTGTTGTCCAAAAAGCACTGTGTCACGATGTCGCGAAATTTATCTGGGAAAAGAGAACGCACGAACATTTCGGTGCTATTGTCCTTGGCATATTTTCTAAACTTTTTGACCTCTGAGTCCTTCATGAACATCTGATAGATGCCTTCGATAATAACTCGGTCGGCATCAGTAAAGTTGCCGCTGAAGCGTTCATTTACCTTGTCAATGATACTTTGGAGAGTATCTTTCTTTTTATTTAGCACCTTTGGAGCGGTACTACCTCCGGGCACAAATGCGGGTGGCTTTTCATTCAGGACAATTGCTCCGCGGAAAGTTTCCGTGAGAGAAGCATACTCCAGCTTAATTTTATCCTCGATGTCAACAAATTCATCACCGCTTGTTTTGGGAAGAAGTTTTATCAAATGCAGCGTATATTGATATTCATTGAACAGATCCCTGTCATGGAGCCGCACCAGCTGGGTAACAAAAGCATACGCTTTGTTGAACTTACGCACATAGTCTCGGAGGGTATAGCGATCATCCTCACTTAAATCCATATATCGAGCGATCACAGGCCGGAACATACCTGCCAGTCTACCAAGCGCGGCAGCATCCTGATTTTTATCCGTCTGAGCTGCCATAAATTTGTTGAAAGTCTCCACATCCTCGAAATTGTAGAGCATAAAGTCCCGAATCTTATTGCGGAGGTCATATACTCGGTTCAAATCAGTGATACCTTCAAGCATTGTGGTCTCATAGTACGGCAGGAAAGCACCTTTGATATCCTCCTCAGTGTTCTCAAAATCCAGGACAAATGTACTGTTCTTTCCAAAAGTAGTACGATTGAGGCGAGAGAGTGTCTGAACCGCGGTCACATCACGCAGTTTCTTATCCACATACATAGTGTGTAGCAGCGGCTCATCAAAGCCGGTCTGATACTTATTTGCGACTACCAAGATATTGTACTGGCTACTATGGAACACCTTACGGAATTTCTTGTCGGTCGTTATGTACTTGCCGTTTTCGTCCAGATTCATAGTAGCCTCAGTGAAAGGTTTCTCGCTTGGATAGTCGTCCAAGGTTACTTCACCGGAGAATGCAATCATCACATCACTGCCTACGCATTGCTCTGCATGGTCAGTGAGATATTTCTTTATGGCAAGATAATATCGGACTGCGTTTGCTCGGCTATCTGCAACGACCATAGCTTTGCCCTTACCGTTAATCTGATAACGGCAGTTTTCCAGGAAATTGGTCATAATCATTTCCGTCTTCTGGGCAATAGTATAGCCATGTTGCTTGTAATACTTGAACAGTGCACGGGATGCCTGTCCCTCAATGAGTTCTGGATTATCCTCAGAGACACGAATCAACTTAAATGCCTCTTTAACTGTAGTATAGTTCGCCAGCACATCCAAAATGTATCCTTCTTCAATGGCTTGGCGCATGGAATACACATGGAACGGAGCCTTTATGAGTTCCCCCTCTGGGGTTGTTCCTACCACAGTACCGAAGGATTCCAATGTTTGTGCCTTAGGAGTGGCTGTGAAGGCAAAGAAGGACTGATTATCGTGTCTGCCCTGACCGATGACTGCATTGATATACTCGTCAGTCAGATCCACTTCTTCCTCTTCAATTCCGGCTTCTTCTGCATATTCTTTGACCGCAACACCGATGTCGATCAGACTGCGGCGCAGGGATTTTGCGCTTTCACCATTCTGCCCCTGGTGGGCCTCATCAATGATGATTGCAAACTTGCGCCCACGGAACTTCTCGATATCCTTCTTTGCAAAAAGAAATTTTTGGATAGTACAGATGATGATTCTCTTTTTATCATTAATCGCTTCCGCAAGACTGCGGGAATTCTTTTTATCGTCAATCGCCTCTACCAAGCCTACCTGATGTTCAAAGCTATTGATGGTATCCTGCAACTGGCTGTCCAGTACCACGCGGTTGGTGACCACAATAACAGAATCGAACAAACCGTTGTTTTCCGCATCATGGATAGAAGCAAGACGATAAGCAATCCACGCAATGGAATTGGATTTGCCGGAGCCTGCGGAGTGCTGGATCAGATAGTTTGTGCCAACGCCGTTTTGCCGCACATCAGCCATAATCTTACGCACCACATCGTATTGATGATAACGAGGAAAAATCATCTTTTCCTTGGTGACTGTTTTGCTGATACCGTTCTTGACCACTTCTTCTTTTTCTTTTACAAAGGAAATGAAACGGTGGATCAGATCCATTAGACTGTCTCGTTGCAGCACTTCTTCCCACAGATAACTGGTGGCATAGCCCTTAGGGTTTGTGGGATTACCCGCACCACCATTTACACCTGCACCGTTGGAGCCCCGGTTGAATGGCAGAAAGTGAGTACTGCTGTCCGTAAGCTGAGTAGTCATCCATACTTCATACAGGTCAACGGCAAAGTAGGCCAGAAAGCGGTGGTTTAAGCGAAACGCAAACTCTTTGGAATTGCGGTCATTCTTATATTGATTAATGGCACAAATGTAATCCTGACCAGTGAGCTGGTTCTTTAATTCCAGCGCCACAATAGGGATGCCGTTAACGGAAAGTACCATATCAATAGTGTTAGTGTTAGCCGTGGAATAGCGGAATTGGCGGGTGCATCCGAGGATATTGGCTTCATATCGCTCGGTAGCAATAGGGTTCAGTTCAGACTCCGGTTTGAAAAAGCAGACTTTCAGTTTGCAGCCCATATCCTCGATGCCGTTTCGCAGTACATACAGCAGACCTTGATTTGAGATGGTAGTCTCCAAACGGTGATACAATTTGTCCTCAGCATTAGTGCCATAATATTTGGTGTACTTGGCCCATTCCTTGGGCTGGGTCTTTGCTATAAATTCACAGAGCACATCCATGTAGATGCACCTGGAAATATCATGCTGTCGAGTATGTACCCAGTTGCCTTCAGTATCTTGCCCACAAAACTGGATATAGCCACCTTCGGGTGAAATAAGGAAGGATTCGATATCTCGCTCAAACCGTTTTTCACTTTTGTCCATAATATACGCCCCTTATATCTTTATGACCCGGCCTGTAAATTTGAGGGCACTCTTTCCGATGGCTTTTAGATTATCCTTATTTTTAACAAAAAGCGCGATAGACGCGGCCAATCCAACCCCACACTTCAGATACTTTGCGCCCTGTTCCATACCCTTGTAATCTTTACTATCCAGTTTCTGCTTTTTAAACTGTTTATCCATTTCCCAACGCCTCCAACAATTTCTCTCCGCTGACCTCAATGGCCATATAATCATAACGCCTTGCCTTCTCAAGGCATGCAACCCGTTCTGTGTCAATATACCTGGCAGGGTGTGAATAGAACATATCTGTCAATGCCTTATGCTGATAGCGTATGGTTTCCACTTTGCTGAAATCGATAGACTGAATAGCATCTTCACTCAATAGAAAAGTTTGTTCTGCTGTCTCCAAATTTCCGCACATGGCATAAGAGGCTGCAAGTAACTTGGTTGCCTGCAAATACAAATCATAATAGTCCTGCATTTCCTGAACCGCTCGGCTTTTTTCTGCCAAATAGCCACTATGGGCAACCTCGCGCATGAATCGGATTAGCCCTGATTTGGGCAGTGGTTCAAATTCGCCAGCGCGGCGTTCAAGAGTCTTTTTAATCTGCGCCTGAGCGATAAGGAGATTCTGTCTGCTGGAGTTGATCTGCCGGTTACGTTCTTCACCTTCTGGCATAGACATTGCCAGGATTAAGCCGTTTTTACCAGCTTCCAGCAGACCGATGCGATCATCCATCTGGCCGTGCTTTATTTGCTCGACCACACGATATGTGCGCTCTACCATTTCGGTTAGCCTTGCCATCTGCTGTTGCATCAGGATATTATGATGACTATTGGCTAATTCTTGTATCGGATTACCTTGAACGATTGCCTGCTCCGCAATAGGAAGAGGTGTCACAACCTGCTTCTTTCCGTTTTCGGCGATCTTCATCAGGCTGGGCCACTTTTTGCCGGTCTTCATGTTTTCCATGATAAACATCTCGCCAGATTCATAGGCTGCTTGGAACTCGGCAGGAATCTGAACCACATACTGTGTTCCAGCTTTGATCTCGGCCAGAATTTCACCCATATTTACGCATTGAATAACTTGGCCCAAAATGGCTTGGAAGTCAAAGCCTTTGCTTTCTTGGGTAATGTATAGGCACTTTCCCTCTTCCGGGACGGGCATCGCATCCTGCGGTATTTCAACTGGCATGCTACCTGCTTTGTCGGGAATCAATTCATCCATTAGGATACCTCCATGAGATATTATTGTGGTCATAATATACCTTGTTTTTTTCGCGCCAGAGTTAACCTTAGGAGCTCTTTGAAGGCATCCTGGAGTTTCTTCGTATTTATCCCCAGGGAGCTTATACAGTTACCTCTTTCTTTCCAGTAACATACTCATAAATCAGAGAACGCTTATACTGTTCCAACTTTTCAATTTTGTCTTGCTTGATGGAAATCAGACGATCCACAGCTGCAAATTTCTTGGCAAAGAAACAGAGTATTTTTTCTTGTTCCTTTAACGGCGGTACAGGGAACCTTATATTCAAGAAATCCTTGGGATAACACCGAAGGCGAGAAACTCTAATGCCAGTCGACAATGAAGCGTATTCTTGAACCAGCATGGGTGCCCTCAAAAGAATGTCTAAATACTCAGGTACATATTCGCTGGATTTTTGTCTATACACATTGTAAGAAGGGCTGATCACCCCACGATATTTAGAAACACCAATCGCTCCAGCCCATAACCACATTGTATTTGCGGCAATATCTCCAATTTCGCATATCTTATATCCTTCTAAAGTGAGGGCCTCAAACATATTTACATTCTTCTGCGATCTCGGAGTAATACCTGTATATTGTGATACGGTCAGTAATTCTTCGCTTCCATCAATGGATCTTGCTTCGGTTTCTTGGAACAGTGCCTTTCCTCTTTTTACTTCCCAATGCGCTGGAATATCCCCAATCCATGCAACACCGCTGTCTTTCATTGGCACCGTTGGGTCAAGTCCCTTCGTGACGACCTCGGCAATCACACTTTGCTTGTATTGCTTCAATTTTTCAATTTGGGCTTCTCCGTTGGCAATGAGATCATTAATTTGACAGCATTTCAAATCAAGGATGGATACAATTTTTTGCTGTTCACTTGTAGGTGGCAGCAAGATTGAAACGCTTTTAAGCATTGTCTGCGTCACACTATAAACCTTGATTCCAAATGCCCTTGCACGGAGTTGGCTTCTCCAACAATCTGAGCGGCAAAGATAGGCCAAATACTTCCTCTCCATGTCAATTGTTGGCCGCACAATAATAGTGTGATATCCTGCAAAAACGCATTCCGAAGTATCAAGGTAGACGGCATTTCCGATTCCCTCATAATCTTCAGAGGTATCTGCAAATAATAAATCGCCATATTTCCCTATTGATGATGGGTTGCTGCTTAAATAGGACGGCGAAACAAAACGAATTAAGTTATCACTAAGATGTGTTCCACTATTCAGCTTGGAGTGGATTTGCCCATAGCTAACAACTGGTATCCCTGTTTCGGACAAATCAGCTTTTGTAATAGACAACCCTTTCCTGTACTCTGCTACCATTTTAAGGGGAATGATAGCCCAGTCCTTTGGGATATTATCAATCCATGCAACACCACTGTCCTTCATTTCACGCATTTCCAAACAACTCCTTCATCAGAATTGTTTCTTCTGCCTCCAGAGCCTTAATCTCCCCGAAAATGGAATCAGAGGATGCTGGTGCCTCAAACTTATAGAACAGGCGGGTAAAGGGTACCTCATAGCCAATTTTATCCTTTGCCGGGTCGATGTAGGCCAGAGGGTTATACGGCAGAACATTCTTTTTCATGTATTCTTCGCTATCTTCGGACAAGGGGATGATTTCCGTATCGGATGCTCCCTTGACTGGTTGTTTCTTGCCTTTCTTCAGGATGGGCTTGCCGTCCTTGTCTGCCTGGGCGGTCTCCACCGTTACCTTTGTGAAACCGAAGAAACTATTTTCAAATACTTTGGACTCTACTACAAGATCGTCTTCTTTATAAATTTCATTTTCAAAACCCTCATAAGCTCTAAGGATAAGATCAATGCAAACATCATCCAGATCAACTCGTTTAGACCCAATGTTCTTGCGGCGCTTCACGAAACATTTGCTGGCGTCGATGAGTTGTACCTTTCCTCTGCGGTACACATCTTTGCCTTTGGTAAGTACCCAAATATAGGTTGTAATTCCAGTATTGTAAAACAGATCGGTTGGCAACTGAATGATAGTATCCACCAGGTCACCTTCAATTACAAACCGGCGGATTTCAGATGCGCCGGAACCCGCATCACCGGTAAATAGAGAAGACCCATTCTGAATGATTGCCATTCTGCCGGAGCCCTCCTTCAGCTTCTTTACTCCATTGAGCAAGAAGAGCATCTGTCCATCGGAGATGGCAGGCAGTCCCGGACCAAACCGGCCGTCATAGCCGCGCTTGGCCTCCGCCTCCACCTGAACTTTTTCACGTTTCCAGTCAATGCCGAACGGAGGATTGGAGATGATATAGTCAAACTCATAACCGCTAAAGGCATCATCGCTCAATGTGTCACCGTACTTCATTCCGGATGCATTGCCGCCCTTGATGAGCATATCCGCCTTTGCAATAGCGTAGGTTTCGGGGTTGAACTCCTGTCCGAAGCAGGTTAGCACGGCCTCCTCGCTAATAGAATGAAGTCGCTCAGTCAGGCACCCCAACATCTGAGATGTGCCCATGGCCATATCATATGCCGTCTTAGTACAGCCCTCCTCCATAATTTGCGTCTTTTCTGGGGCAACCAGGAGCTCCGTCATCAGATAAATAATATCCCGACTGGTAAAGTGGGCTCCGGCTTGCTCATCATAAGATTCAGAAAATTTTCGAATTAGTTCTTCAAAAATGTAGCCCATGTCGGCGGAGGTAATCTTCTCCGGGGACATGTCAGCCTTTGCTGAGTTGAACTCCTGAAGCGTCACGAATAGAACGCCACCTTTGACCATTAGCTTTACAGTATTCGCAAAGTCAAAGTTGTCGATGATATCTTTGATATTGGAGGAAAAGCCCTGCAAATATGCTTCAAAATTGATCTCCACATTATCCGGGTCAGCAATCAACTTTGCAAAATCATAATTGCTGGTATTGTAGAAGTCAAAGCCAGAGATGCGACACAGGATGCCATCACGGGCAGCACCTTCAACATGCTGTGCATCCAGTTTCTCTGCCATTTCTACAACGGAAGCTTTGGTTGGCCTCAGGGCATCATCAAAACGCTTCAGCACCGTCATAGGCAGAATGACCTTACCGTATTCATGGGGTTTAAATAGTCCTACTAAGTGGGTAGCAATTTCCCAAATCAGATTCGCTTTTGCCTGTATATTTGCATTTGTCTGCTGTTGCAGTTTATTCATTGACATATTTTTACCTCCGGGATTGTTTGGAAAAGATACTAATTCCTCATAATAGCAGTCTACAGATTTGTCTGTCCTTAAAAACGGACTTATAGTCAATCGTCATTTTTCTCCTTCACCAGCTCGATAATATCGCAAAAATCACAGTCCAGTGCTTTGCAGATCTTAGTGAGGATCTCCGTGCTGACATGCTCATTCTTGCCCAGTTTGGCAAGAGCAGTGGTAGAAATACCTGTAGCCAGGCGCAGATCCTTCTTTTTCATATTCTTATCAATCAAGAGTTTCCACAGTTTATTGTAGCAAACGGTCATAATAACACCTCATGTGCTGGGTTTATACTTATATGGAATAATTTTAGCAAAGGCGGAGCGCTTTGTCTATTAAAAATCCATTTTTCAGATTTTTGCTTTTATTTTCAGACACTTGTTTCAAATCAAACACAGCTTCTAAATAACTTTTGGAGATACCATGTGCTCTGGGTCAATTCATAAAAATTCTGTAACAACCCGCATTGATGTGCGTCATATAGGCAGAAAGCGAGGTGGTGTGGATGGATTTTGACCAACTGTACAAGGAGCAGTTCCCCGTGGTGTACCGCTATCTGACAGGACTCTGTGGGAACCAAGCGTTGGCAGAAGAATTGACCCAGGAGACCTTCTGTCGTGCCATTGAACACAGTGCCTCCTTTCAAGGAAAATGCAGGCTGTCCGTATGGCTGTGCCAAATCGGAAAGAACTGTTGGCTTTCCTACTTGAGAAAGGCAAAACGGCAGGCCGGAGATGAGGCCCTGGAGCAGATGCCTTCCCCTCAGAATGTAGAAGAGGATCTGCTCATCCAGGAAAACGCTCGCCAGATCCATCAGCGACTCCATGCTCTGCCAGAGCCATATCGGGAAGTATTTACCCTGCGGGTCTTTGCAGAACTACCCTATACTCAGATCGGCGAATTGTTCGGCAAATCTGAAAACTGGGCCAGAGTGACTTATTATCGTGCGAAACAGAAAATCAAGGAGGGATTATAATGAAATGTGATATCATCCGCGACCTGCTGCCCCTGTACTGCGACGGGCTGTGCAGCGAGGCCAGCAAGCAGGAGATCGAAGCCCATGTGGCACAATGCCAGGAATGCCGCGCCTGTTTGGCGGAAATGAAGGAGGATGCTCCCGTCCCCTCGCTCTCTCAGGAGTCGGAAACGGAAGCCCGTGTTCTTCAGGGAGTGAAGAAGAAGTTTTCCCGTGGGCGTCGGCGGGCGGTCCTGATCGCCGTGGCGGTCATGCTGATCTTCTCCATTGTTTTGGCGGGTGCGGCCGATGTTCCGCAGCCGATATCCTATACGGACGGTCTGGTGACGGCAGAGCTTGCGGTGGATGAGGTGATCGACCTCTACTATCACGGCGGAAGCTACGATTCTTTCCACGGCTTCAGCCGGGAGGTGAACGGACGGAATGCTGTTTTCCTCTATTTTGACCGCACCCTTCGCTCAGATGTGATGCCGGATCGTGAGGGACATTTGTGCATCGGCAACGGTCTGCTGACCGACTTTGAGACAGCTACCTATCAGGTGGATCGGCAGGTGGATGCGGTCTACTATTTGGTGGGAGATTATCTGGAACTCCCCGGTCTGGCGCAGGCCGAATTTGAGCAGGCTGTGGCGGATGCGGTCCTTCTGTGGGAACGCTGAACCAAGCCTACAAGCAGAATGCCTGGGCAGCTTTTCGAGGGCTGCCCAGGCTCATTTTATATTTCGTCTTCCCATACACAACGAGCGCCCGTTCTCCTGGTCCGATAGGAGAATGAGCGCTCGTTTTCGTCATTTTGCAGTTCTATTGAGAGCCTCCACGCCAGTTCAAAGCCAGCAATAAAACTGTCGAGGGAGGTCTGTTCTATGATCAAGTTCTGGGCATCAATGATTCGTAGCACCAGCTTGCGTTCCGGCTTTGCCAGCGCCTCGATCAATGCTTTGTGGCACTCCTCCACTTCGTTCTCCTGTTCGTCAAGCTCCGGGCGGACATAAAAGTAATCATACAGCTCTTTGAGCAGTTTGTTTTCCATCGTCATCATCTCCTTGTGACCCAAACATATACCACACCTTCCGCAGAATATCCATCAGAATTTCAGAAGATTATCCAGAATATTTGCCGCTTTCCTAAGATCTTCCGTGGATGCTTCATTGGGCTTGCTTTCGCTTTTGGCGGCAGTATGGGCCAGGTATGGTGCATAGTTCTGCCGCGTCATTGCGATCCTGAAGTGGCCCAGCATCTGAGAAACCTCTTTCGTGTCCATTCCGTTTTTCAGCGACAGGACGGCGCAGGTGTGCCGGAGATCCGCAAACCGGATGTGATCCAGCCCGGCCTCTTGGATGATCTCATTGTGCAGCCGGCGCACCATCTGGGGTGAGTAGGGCTTCTGGGTGGCCGGGTGCATGAACATGAGCGGACTTCTCGAGTGTTTGGCATGTTCCAAGCGCAGGAGCTTAACGACTTCCTCCGTTAGACTGACGGTTCTGGTATCATTTCCGTATTCCACCAGCTCCCGCCGTTCCACTGAGCGTTTCTCGGTGATAGTCAGCGTCCGCGCTTTTACATCCAGGTCGCTCCATTTTAGGGCAATCAGTTCGCCTTGCCGAAGTCCCACCGTCAGCGCCAGCAAGAACATGGGGAGGTGGCCCAACCGCTCCGCTGCGTCCAGATAGTCCTCCACTTCTGCGGGCGTCAGCACATTGGCGCTGACCTTCTTGGGCTTTGGGTGGTGAAATGCTCGGGCGGGGTTGTCCGCTATCAGCCCATCTCGGATCGCCTGATCCAGACATTGCTGGAGCAGCCGGTGGATGTGCCGCATGGTATGCTCCCCCAGCCCTGGGTATTCAGGGCTTTCCGGACGGTGACCGCCAAAGCGTTTTCGCTCCTCCAGGAAATCTCCGACTTGCTCTACAGTCAATTCAGAGAGCTGGATCTCCCCAAGTCCGGGGAGAATGTGGTTCTTGAAGAGGTAGCCATGAGCTGCGTATGTGGTCGGACGGCTCTGGTTCTTGTCGTAGACCTCCTGCCAGCGGAGAATATAGTCTTTCAGCGTCATATCCCCACCTCCATGCACTGACGCTGCAGGTTCCGGAAGGCCACCCACGGAAGCCCTGCTTGTTTTAGAATCCGCTTGTGCAGATAGTAAAACTCGTGGAGCTGGTACGGCGCTCCGGTCTTGGGGTTGAGAAACACATGGCGGCCGGTTTCCGGTATCCGTTCCAGAAGATGCTCCGCCCTGCTGTTGAGGGTCAGCAGGCGCTGTCCCTTGAGTATGTACCGGCAGCGGACATGAAAATCGGCCCACGACAAGGTGATGAGTTCACATTGTCGCAGGCCGCTGGATAGTCCTGTGTAGATGAGAGGGAGTGCGCCCAGTTGTTCCGCTGCGTTCAGGTACCGCTGGAGCTGCCCCAGGCGCAAGGGAGCAGTTTTATACGCTTCTGCTTGTGGCTCCTGACAAAGCCGCACCGGGTTGTAGGGGATACGCTGGTCGCGGGCCGCTTCGTCCATGCAGCGCCGCAGGAGCAGATGGACGCACCAGACGCTTCTTGTGCTCAGTCCCTGGTTCCGCAGGCTATCATAGAAACTGGTGACGGTGCCTTCTGATAGCTCCGCCAGCCGGATATCCCCGATTCCGGGGAGGATGTGGCGGTAGATCAGGTTGCGGTATCCGCCCACAGTGCTGCCGCTCCATCTGACCTGATTCTCGTAAAACCAGCGGTCGCACCACCGGCCTACCGTGAGGTTAGTTTCTTTCTGCATATCGTCGCCTCCTTTTGGCAAACGAACAATACCACAGAAAGAGAGAAATAGCCACTACTTTATTGCCCCGTGTATGCCTTTGTTGTCTTTTGCGCGGCGGCATGGTAAAATGAGTTAACTTTACTGGCTGCTTGCAAAGAGTGCTTTATTCTTTGTTTATGCGGCGCAGTTTCTGCGCCTCTGCTCTGAGGTGATTGGCCTGTCATCGCCCCTCAAATCTGGCGGAACATCTTTTAATACACAGAATCTAATCCCACACAAATCCCAAAAGACGAAAGGGTTTCTTGAAACAAGCAGGGCAAAAGAGTGTTAAAGAGGAACTGCCCAAGCAGAGGAAAGGGCCAAAGAGGGCGGTAGAGTACCAGCTGAAGGTTCAGACACACATTTGGGAGCAAGATGCCGGGAGTTCGAGTCTCCCCACTCGGACCAAAACCCTCTGAAATCGTCTGATTTCAGAGGGTTTTTCTTGTAAAAGAAAACCACCGGCAATGCCGGTGGTTCCAAAAAGCTTTAGCTATGCGAAAAAAGCATCCTCCTTTGGTAGAATAGTGGAGGTCTGCCAACCGCCAGAAAGAACCAAAGGAGGAATCAAGTCCAGATGAAACTTGATGTATCGAGTTTAGCACACACGAAGTGGGAATGCAAATATCATATTGTATTTGCTCCGAAATACCGTAGACAGGTGATATATGGAAAGATCAAACAGGATATAGGGCAAATGCTGAGGAAATTGTGTGAGTACAAGGGGATAGAAATAATAGAGGCAGAAGCATGCAAAGATCATATTCACATGTTGGTAAGTATCCCACCCAAGTACAGTGTTTCACAGATTATGGGGTACTTAAAAGGGAAAAGTAGTCTGATGATCTATGAAAAGTATGCGAACATGAAATATGAATATGGAAACCGACATTTCTGGTGTAGGGGGTATTATGTGAGTACAGTTGGACGAAATCGGCGTGCAATAGAACAATATATCAGGAATCAATTACAAGAGGATTATACGGACGACCAAATGAGTATCAAAGAATACATTGACCCGTTTACGGGTCAGCCAGTGAAAGAAGGCAAATAAAATAAGCCCCTTCAGGGGCATGCCCGGGAAATCCGCGCGATTGGCAGACGATTCGACGAGCCTATAGGCTCTGCCCAGGACAAGCCCCAAGGGGGCTTGTGCAAACCACCGGCACGGCCGGTGGTTATGATTACCATTTGTTTGTTGGAAAGAAGCTCATCCGCAAATCTCTCTCGACCAAACTGAAAAATACTGGTATAATGCAGACAATAATAAAGTTTCGGAGTTCGATCAGTGTGAAAAGCTGCTTTTTGTGTGTCACGGCAGGATTTATCGGGCATGATAAAAAGTCTCATATCGTCTCATAAACCCCGTTTTTAAGCGTTTTTTGTTTTAATCTCAAATTTACCGAAGATTTACCAATATTTCTGGAGAGTCAGACTTACGGATCTAATACCAGAATAAGGAGATCAATACTATGACTGAGATGAAGAAACTCATTTATGATGGGAGCAATGGCCTTTGGTATGAACGCATTGGCGATTATTATATTCCGGTTTTTACCTTGTTCTCCGAGGAACAGCGCCCCATTGGTAAATGGGAACGGATGCACCGGGATTACCCCAAAAAACATCGCCCAATCCCCTTTAATGACCTAATCCTGAGTGGTCAACTCTGGACATATCTGGCTGATCTGAACGAGCAGGCACAGGAGCGTTTGCCCCTGGTTATTGAGCAGATGAAGAAAGTTGAGGACGTGACCGAGGAAATCATCCTCCGAGAAATAATCTACGGGGAGGATGTAGCATGAGACTACTGGAGGAATTTTGGTACGGCAACATTGAGCCTACAGAGGACGACACTTCTTCTAAGGAGTACAAGAAACTGCAGGAGCAGATCTGCAGGAATGAAGAAAAGCTCAAAGCTACCATGACTGACGAGCAGAAAGAGGTGTTTGAGAAATACACAAATTGCGTGCGAGAGCATCAAACCATCACAGATTGCCTGATCTTCCAGAACAGCTTTAGGCTGGGTGCCAGGATGATGGTTGAAGTTATGGCATAATAACCGGAGTTAAAATAAGGCAGGACACGCTTAATAAAAGCCAGGGTATATAAGGCAGAAAAGAAACCGGATTTTATTTAAATATGAGATCCGGTTTCCTTGGTAATATAAGCAATACATGGTATAATTTATATATTCAGAAGAACTTTCGAGGTGGAATATTATGAAATTTGATGCGGTAACAATAAAAAATTTCAGAAATTTTGAAGATATAACAATTGATCTAACGAACAAAAATGTTCTTTTTGGAATGAATGATGTTGGAAAGACCAACTTCCTGTATGCATTGAGGTTTTTGTTTGATAAAGATATCAGAAGACAAAATTTCACTGATACAGATTATTACAAAAAGAACACCAATACGCCAATAGAAATCCTTATCTCAATAGATATCGGAGACACCGAAGATGGCGATAGCCAGAAGCTTCGTGCTAAATTGAAGGGCGCTATCCTTTCAGGACAAGACAAGGTCTATATTAAGGTAAAAGCTACTTATGACGAGAAAGAAATGGTTGGCATACCTGTTTTGTATTGGGGCGGAGATGCCGAAGACCTTGAAGAAATGAAGGTTCATGGAACATTCTTCGAAATTGACTATGTTTTCAATGTATTCTACATTGACGCATATGTTAATCTCTATACTCTGTTTAAGAAAAATGCTAATACATTGCTCGTAAATGACAAAGAGCAGGACAAAGAAATTTTAGAGAACATACAGAAAGCCTGTGATGATTTAAATACCCAGATCTCTGGTCTGTCTGGTATTAAAGCATTTGAGGAGAGAATTGCGCCTGAATACAAAAAATACAGACACGAAGATGTCTCTGTATCTGTCAAATCAGAAATTGCAGTGAAGGGCTTATACTCTAATATTGTGCCTTACATTAAGCAGGATTCCGATAATTCGCTATACCCAACTTCTGGTGAAGGACGAAAAAAGTTACTGGTATATGCTATTTTTGACTTGTTGTCGAAAGAGGAGGAAGAAAAGAAGATCAATCTTTTCCTGATTGAAGAGCCGGAAAATCATTTGCATAGATCTATGCAAATTGCATTGTCACATATTCTCTTCCAGGATGAAAAATATCAGTATTTGTTTATGACGACCCATTCCCCTTACGTGTTGGCAGAGATGGATCGTGTAAATCTAATTCGTATATATAATGCTGATAAGATTATAAGCAAAAGTGCGCTCTATAATGTACCAGCAGAGTTTAAGACCCAGAGAAAAATGCTGAATCGTGGATTAGTAGAAGCGGTGTTCGCAGATAAGGTATTACTTGTTGAAGGGCCTTCTGAAAATGTATTGTTTGGTAAGGTCCTGTCAGAACTAAACCCGTTTTTTGAAGCAGACGGTATTTATATACTTTCGGTTTGTGGCTTTGGATTTAGACCATATTTTGAAATATTAGATGCATTAGAGATTGATAACATTATCAAGACCGACAATGATTTAAGAAAAATCAAGGGCAAGGAAAAATATAGTGTACTGGGGTTCTCCAGACTGAACAACTATATCGGTGAAGATCTTCTTCCTACGGAACCTATTGACGAAAGCGGCGTGGAAGCTAAACGAAAGCTATATGACAGCAACAGAGAAACTCTGGATCAAATTAGAAAAGAACATGCGCTATATTTGTCGAGATGTAGTTTGGAAGAAGATTTGGATGAAGTTCTTCATGATAAAATGGTTGAATATCTTCCTCAAGCAGGTGGAGATGTAATTGGATATTTACAAGATGCCAAGAATAATCACATGGTGGAACTTGTTGAAAAGCTTACTCCAGAGGACTGTACCCGCATTTTTGAACACTATAACTTCGCTTGTTTAAAGGAGGTAATACCGTAATGCTATCTCCTATACAAAAAGAAATCGTAGAGTTACCGGGAAATCTAATAGTAAGAGCGAGTGCCGGTACCGGAAAAACTCATACTATGGTATCTAAAATTGAATATGATATAGCTCATTGTCACACGCATAAAGCAGTTGCTGCAATTACATTTACAATTAAGGCGGCTGCTGAAATCAAAGATCGATTAACTATCGATACAAGCAATCATTTCATTGGAACGAATAATAGTTTTGCAATCGAAGAAATCATTAAGCCTTTCATGAAAGATGTGTTTGGAAGAGCTTATAAGTTGGATATGAGTACAGATTATTCTGTAAAGGTAAAAACGTTTGCAGAAGGATTGACAAAAATAAAGGATGAACAAATCCTTTGCTCATATGCAAATAGCAAGGAGAACTTCATATTCCAACTTGCATTAGAGATTCTACAGAAATCAAAGGCATGTCAATTGTATTTAAAGGCGAAGTATTTCAAAATCTATGTAGATGAATATCAAGACTGCGATAAGGATATGCATGCATTGTTTATGTACATCTGTGAAATTCTAAACATAGATACTTTTGTAGTAGGCGATGAAAAGCAATCAATCTATATGTGGCGAGGAGCATATCCGAAAGCTTTTATGAGTATTTGGGACAGGGAAGATTTTTCAAAAAAATTTATGAGAGATAATTTCCGTTCCTGTCAACAGATACAGAATTATTCGAATCTGCTCTGTGATGAAACGAGGGATCTCTATAAAACTGTCGATGATCTATCTCCCGTAATTGTGATATGCACGACAATGTCGAATTGGGTTGCTTCCGTAACACAACATTTGGACCCCAATAAGAAATGTGCATTGTTGCGATATAGCAAAGCTAACGCAGAAGCGGGCGCTAAGGCATTAAGCGATGGAGACATGGAGTTTAACTACATTCCACAGACACCTATCTCAGAAATCACTACAGACGCAGCATGGATTTACAATGCGATTGCCAAGTATTTTATTCTTCCAAAGTATTCAGCTTATGATTTTAGAGATGACATACCTAATGAGGTGGTTGGAAATAAGAAAATTTTGAATTACATAAAAAAATCTCTTAGCCTTTTGGATGAGTGCATAAAGCAAGAGGATACATCTGCTTTCGTAAAACAGGTTGAATTGATTGCAGATTATTTGGGTTACGATACCAAAGAAGAACATTGCAAAAAAGTATATGAAACAATTTGTGACCCTAAGTTTCATCCTGCGTTCAATATGGACGAATTGAAGCGAATTGCGATTACCTTTCATTCTTCGAAAGGGTTGGAGTTTGAACAAGTAGTTTTATTTGTATCTGACTATAGGCTGGCGAGTGAAGAAGATGTTTATAACCATTATGTTGCTGCTACACGAGCTAAAGCAAAACTGATTTTGGTATATATCAATGGTGATTGGAGTGCCAGTCAATTTGCAAAGAATATAAATAATATATTGGGGAAGTCTGGCTTAAAAATGAAGGATATAGCAACTGTAATCAACTGTTTAGATTGCTTGAACAATTGAATATGTCGTGAGGGAAGCGTCTTTACTTCTTTCTGTAAGGGGTACAGAAAATTAGTGGCACTAAAGTTCAAAGCCTCCATGATGGATGAACAGAAATACGGTTTGAGAAGTACAGGGATTGCCTGATCTTCCAGAACAGCTTTAGGTTGGGTGACAGGATGATGTCGGAAGTCATGGAAGAATGACAAAATATATTTTTGAATAGGTAAAAGCCATGCCGCCCGTGGGAGAATCCTACGGGCGGCTTTGTAAGCGTCAAAGCTAACGGCGACTTACGTTAAATGAATTATGTGAAAGAATAGCTGGTGTCGGACTGTTCCAGGATAATGTACAATAAATTGCGCAAATTGAAAAAAGGATAAAAAATAGACATGGTTTGCAGAGCTCTGGTAGAATGAAGTCACGACACACCATTCTGAAAGGAGACTGTAAACCATGTCCGAAAAGATTGTACAGCTAAACGAGGAAGTAATCAAGGGTCAGCTTAAGGAATTGGTCCGGGGCAGCGTGGAAGAAACGCTGAACGAACTGCTGGAGCAGGAGGCTGAGAAGCTGACCCAGGCTGCCCGCTACGAACGTAATGAGGCCCGCCAGGGCTACCGCAGCGGCCACTATGACCGAAACCTTACCACCACCTCGGGAGATGTCACGCTCCATGTGCCGCGCCTTAAGGGCGTCTCTTTTGAAACGGCCATCATTGAGCGGTATCGCCGCCGGGAGAGCAGCGTGGAGGAAGCGCTCATCGAGATGTACCTTGCCGGCGTCTCCGTGCGCCGTGTGGAGGACATTACTGAGGCCCTGTGGGGCAGCAAAGTATCTCCAGCCACCATTAGTGAACTGAACAAGAAGGCGTATGTCCACATTGAAGATTGGCGCAACCGCCCCTTACAGGGCGGCAAATACCCCTATGTCTATGTGGACGGTATCTACCTGCGGCGAAACTGGGGCGGAGAGTACGAAAATGTTGCGATTCTGGTGGCAATTGCGGTGAATGAGGACGGATACAGTGAGGTCCTGGGTGCTGCCGAAGGCATGAAAGAGGATAAGGCCAGCTGGGTGAATTTCTTCCAGTGGCTCAAAGGCCGTGGACTGGACGGCGTAAAGCTCATTGTTGGCGATAAGTGTCTGGGGATGCTGGAAGCCGTAGGAGAAGTGTTTCCTGATGCCAAATACCAGCGCTGTACAGTGCATTGTTACCGCAATGTATTTTCCGTCGTTCCTCGATCCAAGGTAAAGCTGGTGGCTAAGATGCTCAAGGCAATCCATGCTCAGGAGAACAAAAAAGCCTCCCGCGAGAAAGCCAAAGCTGTGGTTGCAGAACTGAGAGCGATGAAGCTGAAGGAGGCCGCCAAGAAGGTGGAGGACAGTGTTGAGGAAACGCTGACCTACTGTGATTTTCCCTATGAACACTGGACCCGGATCCGTACCAACAACGTGATTGAACGACTGAACCGGGAGATCCGCCGAAGGACTCGGGTGGTGGGAACCTTCCCGGACGGCAACTCTGCCCTCATGCTGGTCTGTGCCCGCCTGCGCCATGTAGCCGGCACTCAGTGGGGCAACAAGAAGTACATGAATATGAAGCACTTAGAGGCGGCTCTGGAAGACGTCTCTATTGCCGGCTGACTTCATTCAGCCAGAGTCTGCAAACGAATTTGCGCATAACTCTTGACAGTACCTGTTCCAGCTGGGACAATTCCTGTAGCGTGTATCCGGTGAGCCATGAAGTCACCTGATCCATTTCCTCCCAGGTGCGACCCTTCCGCTCCGCTTTCGCCACCAGCAGTGAATATAGCTTGGCGAAGGGCATTATCGTTACATCTGCTTTCAGCATAGGTTCAACCTCCCAGCAGGCTCTGGTCGAAGGCGAACAGGGCCTCATTGATCTCGAAAATGTTGTAGTTCTGGTTGACAATAAAATATTCCACGATGATGTCGAACTTGCTGGCATGGGAAAAGGTAAAGCACGCTTTCCTCAGCATCTCCCGGGCCTCCTCCAATGGCAGCTCCAATGCTACGGCGAGGGCCAATGGCGGTGGGCTTGAAGGGCTTGTAGTGGACATCCGAGCGGATCTTAGAGAATAGTTTGCGGTCGATGTTGGCTTTCTTATAGCACTGGGTGTCGGTGATACCAGCCTTGTCGATCTTCCGCAGTAGCATCTGGGAAAAGCTCTCGTCCAGCTTGTTGAGGGTTTCGTCCCAATCGGCTGGGGCCGCGGCGGGAGCCAGGGTATCTTCCTCCATAGGCATGGAGGCCATAGTCATCCGGCGACGCTGGTTTCCCGGCTGTCGGTGTGGGCATCCACATAGCGGTCGTCGATGTAGGCAGCAATGTCGGCAAAGAGTTTCCTACCGATGGTAGCATCCATCTTCGTGGTGGTGATGTCATTTCGTACGATCTGCAAGGGCATTGCGGCACATCCTCATATTTCTGCCCTCATCATACCACAAGCGCCCCTGTCTGGCAATCCGCTGGAAGGCGGGAGGTGCGTTCCGGTATTCCCAACATCCCTCTCACCATCTCATACCACTTAGCCGCAGTATGCCTCGTCACCCCGGCGCCCCTGGCAATAGCTCGATAGCTGGTCACGTCGGGGTGGAACTTCATGAACAACCAGATTTTCTTCTGCGTTTTGGTGAGCTTATCCGGCGGAGTGATGCCCCGCATTTTGTCCCGTAGGGCCTGCCGCTCCGCATTCATCTGCTGGATCAGCACCTTCAGCTTTGCCTCGCACTCCTCCCGAGTGTGGGCGTAGACGCATTTAGAGTGCTTGGTGCCGTCCGGCCAGGTGGGGGAGTAGCGTCCCTCAAACAGGTGGTCATTGATCTGGGTGATGCACCCGGTGCCGGGCTTCCGGGTCTTTCTCTGCACCGGCTGGAAGTATGAGGCTGCGTCCCGTTCCGACTGAGCGGATTCCTCCCGCACTTCGTTGCCCAGCCCACGGTCGATCTTGGCCGCCGCCTCGGTCTGCATATCCCCGGTGACATGGGTGTAGATGTCCAGAGTGGTGGCCGCCGACACATGGCCCAGCATGGCGGAGAGGGTCTTCACATCCATGCCATTTTCCAAGGATAATGTGGCAAAAGTATGCCGTAAATCATGAAATCTAATTTTCTTGCACCCGGCCCGCTCCAGAATGATCTGGAGCCGCCGGCGCACCGCTCCCGGCGTCATGGGCATATCCTCTTTGACCGGGGAGGGGAACATCCACCGGGAGTCCACCGTCTCCCGGTATTGCCGCAGCACCTCCACCACGCCGGACGGCAGGACCAGCCTGCGGATGGAGGCGCGGGTCTTCGGAACGCTCACCTGGAGCTGTCCCCGCACCTCGTAGACCTGCTTGTTCACGGTCAGGGTCCCGGTCTTGAAGTCCAGGTCGTCCCACTGGAGGGCCAGCAGCTCGCCCCGCCGCAGGCCGGTACATAAGTCCAGAAGGAACAACTCAAAGTATCCCTCCGCCTGGGCCTGGATGAGGAACCGCTGGAGTTCCTCCCGGCCCAGAACCTGCATCTCCCGGCCCCGCTTGGGCGGCAGCTTGCAGCCCACCGCCGGATTGGTGCGGATCAGTTCCTCCTGCACCGCCTTCTCCAGAGCGGACCGGCAGGCGGCATGGAGGCCGCGCACCATGGAGTCGGACAGCCCCTTGCCGAACTGCTCCGTGCGGATGAGCCGCCCGGCCGTTTTCATCCGGGCATAGAACTGCTGGAGGTCCTTCTGGGCCAGCTGGTTCAGGGGGATCTTCCCCAGCTCCGGGATGATGTGCTGATAGATCTTCGCCTCGTAGTTGGCCTGGGTGGTGGGGCGGATCTGAGGCTTGACGTAGTTCTGATACCAGAAGTCCAGCCACTCTCCGAAGGGCATCTCCGGCCGGACTTTCTCCGTCCTGGGACCGGTCACCGTCTCCCGGAGCTGCTTCAGTTTCTCTTGGCACTCCCGTTTCGTCTTGGCCAGGACGTTCTTTGTCTTGGGCAGGCCCTTCTCGTCGTAGCCGATGACCACCCGGCCCTCCCAGCGGCCGTCCTTGCGCTGGCGGACGGAGCCCTCACCCTTTTTCCGCCGCTTAGCCATGGCATCTACCTCCTTCCGGTCTGTTTTTCTGCCACGGTTTCAGGTCTTTCCCCAGGAGATTTTCCAGAAAGCCGCCCACGATGTGGCTGGCCTCCTGCTGCATGTCCGGCGTCACATGGGTGTAGGTGTCCAAGGTGAAACTGGCGTTGGTGTGGCCCAGGATGCCGGACAGGGTCTTGGCGTCCACGCCGCTGGTGAGGGCGTGGGTGGCAAAGGTATGCCTTAAATCGTGAAATCGGATCGCAGGAAGCCCTGCCTCTCTTAAGATCCGCTTCATCCAGTAGTAGGCGGCACTGGGCCGCACCGGTTTCTCCGGAGCCAGCGGTTCCGGGAAGATCCACTGACTGACGGCGTGCTTCCTCCGCTCCTTCAGCCGCTGGACGGTGCTGGGCGGCAGGCGGATGGTCCGCCGGCCCTGGCTGGTCTTCGTCTCGCCGATCTCCAGCTCCCCGGCCTTGGGGACGTTCACCGACCGGAGGATCTTCAGCGTCCCGGCCTTCTCGTCGAAGTCCTGCCACATGAGGCCGCAGATCTCGCCCCGGCGGAGACCGGTGGTCAGCTCCGTGTAGAAGAAGTCCCGCCAGATCTCGTTGCGGTCCACCGCTGCCAGGAAGGTATCCATCTGCTCCTTTGTGAGGATCTGCTTGGGTCGATAGCTGGCCTTGGGCACCACGGCCCCGTCGGTGGGGTTCCGGGCGACCACATGGGCGGCCTCCGCGTCCTTCAGGCACCGGTGGAGCATGGCGTGGATGCGGAGCACCATGGTGTCCGACAGTTCGTGGCCGTATTCCGGGTGCTCACGGACACGGCCCTCGTGTTTCAGTTTTCGGTACAGCTTCTGGATGTCCATGCGGGTCACCCGGGAGACGATCTTATCCCCCAGATAGGGCTTGATGTAGCACCGGATGAACTGCTCATAACTCCGCAGGGTGTTGGGCCGCAGGGTGGCCGCGCCGTAGTCCTCCATCCACCGGTCCAGCCATTCCCCCAGGGTCATGCGGCTGTCCTCGGTGAGCTCCACATCCTGAAAGGCCTCCAGGTCCCGGTGGAGCTTGTCCAGCAGTTCCTTCTGGGTCTTTGCCAGGACATACCGGAAGATGGGCTCGCCGTTTTGTTTGTGGCCCACCACGATGCGGCCCTCCCAGCGGCCGTCCTCCCGCTTTCGGACCATGCCGTCGCCGGACGGCCTGCGTTTTGCCATAGGCTATTCCTCCTTATTTGGGTCGATCAGACTGCCGTCATCCTCGTCCAGGGCCTCCAGGATCATGCGCACTCCCAGCCGGAAACCCAGGATGAAGTTCTCCAGGGCCATGGTGCTGCCGATCTCATTCTCCGCGTTGATGAGCCGGAGCAGCAATGTTTTTTCCTTGTCCTCCAGCAGGGCGGTGAGTTTCTCCTCGCACTCTGCTGACTGTTCCATGGCTTTTTTCAGGGCAGTCCCCGATTTGACGATTTGATCGTTGGGGGTGATATTTCCAAAGTACAGATTTTCCAGTGTGTCGCGCATGTGTGCCGCCTCCTTTGTCAGCAACACACAATACCCGAACTTCCTCCAAATAGCCACCCCCAACCGCAACTATTTTCAGAAAGTTATCATCTGCGGGCAGGATTTTATCTTTGTATTGCGGTCCAGATTTTGATATGCCTGCCATAGAAAAAACCGCCTGCATCTCTGCAGACGGTTCCGGTGACAAATCGTTTCTCCCTATGGAGAAGATTGTCTCTATTCGTTTGTTTCGTCGTCCTGCACATCTCCAAAGAGGACGCGAAGATAATCCCGGCGGCCGTAGAGCACACGATCCACATAGACATCGTTGTCAAGAACTCGGTAAAAAGTGAGGTAACTGCCGGTCACCAGGAAACGATAGTCACTCTCGACATCGGCAATCGAGGACAGGGACGCGCCAATCAGACTGTGCTCCCGCAATCTGCGGATGTCCTTTGTGATGTTCCGTACCGTGGAGATCGCTGCGCTGGGATTTTCCAAATTCTTTGCGATATAGGACTTGATCCCGGCCAAATCAGCCTGCGCCTCGTCGGATAAATGCAGGTTATTCATCTGCGATTCCGAGATGTTTTTCTACGGCCTCCAGCGTCAACCAGCCCTTTTCCTCCCCGGACTTGCGGCCCTTGGCCAGCTCGTTCATCAGCCGGAGGGTGGCCTGTGTCCGCTCATAGTCCTGCATGTCCACGATGGCGTAGCGGCCCCGGCCATTCTTCGTCAGAAAAACCGGAGCGCCTACAGCCACGTCATGCAGAACCTCCGTGTAATTACGCAGATCGGAGATGGGTTTGATGTTCGGCATGGTGTTCAGCCCCTTTCTTGCCCTTAGTATACCTCGATCTGCTGTAAAATTCAACAGCATTTTTTACTGCGGTTTCGTTGGCGATTGCTACCACCCCATAGTCATGCCGCCCATGTCCTGCCGGAGAGTTTCCTCATGGTCATCTGGCTTGTGGCCCATGGCGATCTTCTTTTTCTGGATTTTCCGCCGCAGCTTTCGGTCCACCCGCTGTCCCACCGGAGCGGCGGGCGGCACCGAGTTGTCACGAAAGATCTGACTCAGATGGTGGAGCAGCCGGGTGGCCGCCAGGAACACATTGGGCCTGCCCGCCTGATCGAAGTGCTCCAGAAAGAAGTCGGCGTATTCGTTTCCCTGTTCCGCCGATTCATAGAAATACGTCCAGGCCCGCTCCCGGTCCTGTTGGACATCCTGCCCGGCGAGGTACAACTTACCCAGAGTGTACCGGGCATACTGGTTCCCGTGTTCGGCGGACTCGGTGAGGCAGGCCACCGCTTTTGGCACGTCTTTCGGGACATCTTTCCCCTCCAGATACAGCTTTCCCAGGCGGTAGGCGGCCCAGGAGTTCCCCCGGGCCGCCGCTTTTCCATACCAGGATACCGCCTCATTCGTTCGATTTTGGCCTTGAAGGAACTTTCCCAGCGCGTACTGAGCGAAGTCATATCCTGCGTCCGCCGCCCGCCGGAACCACAGTTCCGCCTGCTCGTCGTCGGGGAGAACGCCTCGTCCGTCCCGCCAGCACTTGCCCAGCTGATAGGCGGCCAGGGGGAAGCCTCTCTGCCAGAGCTGTTCCAGCACCCGCACCTGTTCCGCTTTTTCACTCTCCGGGTTTTCGTACTCCTCCAGCACCTCCTTGGCGCTTTGGTAGGCCTCGGTCATCCGCCAGTTGGAGTCCCAGGCGAAGTACACCGCATCCTGGTCCTCATCCACTTCATCTCTCACACGGGAATCCTCGAAGGTAAACGTACCGAGCCGGAGCTGTTCCGCCTCCCGGATGACCATGTTCTTGATGGCTTTGAACTCCTTCTGCTGGGAGAGCGGCAGGTGCTCTCTGGGCACGTCCTTGTAGTAACGCTCCAGCTCGTCCCGGAGTTGATTCCACTGTTCGTAGCACTCTGCCACCTCCGGGACCTTGGCCAGTTCATCCACGATGGCGTCCACCTGCGCCTTTGCCGGTTTTTTCAGGTAGCCGTAGACCTTTTTGCCCTTGTGGTTCTCCAGCATTTCGGCCAGCTTCTCCACCTGCTCCATGATGATAGGGCTGTGGCACAGGCCTGTCTCCATCTCCCGGATGAGCCGCCCCATGGCCTCCGTTGCCGCGTCCCGCACTTGGCTGTAGGACAGATCTTTCTTCTGGTAGAGAGACAGTAGTTCGTCTCGGAAGATCTCATTGGACAGCTGGGAGCGCATCTTCTCGATACCCTTTTCTGTTAGAAAACCTTGCTTGGGGTCCGCTGACCAGACCATCATATGGATGTGGGGGTGGTGCTTCTCATCGTGGAAGGCGGCCCGCCATCGGAAATTGTTCGGGGAAATTTTCATGGCCTGAGCCAGTTCCGTCTGGTGGGCCAGCAATAACTTACGCCAGCTCTCACTGTTCTCATAGCCCAGCCGGTGGGCGTCCTCCCGCTTCAAGGAGTAGACGAAGGTCCACACCGGCCCGGTATGCCCGTTGATCTCTGCCATGGTTTTCTCCAGATCAGCGGGACTGTCGGCGGAGAACAAACCGTGGGAGCGGGGACGCTCCGCCATATATTCCAGGTATCCGCCGCCGTCATGGAAGGGGCGCGGAGCCTCGATCAGCTCCACACCCTCCCGGGTGGCGATGTACTCGGCGTAGTGTCCGCCGCCGTTTCCCGGCTTGATGTAGCCCGACTTCTGGATCAGTCCCGGCATCACTCAGCCTCCTGTTGATAGCGGACAGCGTCCTCAAAACTGATTTCACCGTTGGTTTCCTTCACCTCTTTGACGCACCGGACCCGGGCTTTTCGCAGCTGATCCGGGTCGATCTCTATGTCGGCGGCCAGGATATTTCCCATGAGGTTTTGGTCCACCGACAGCTTGAACAGCAGGCGTCCCATCCGTTTGCCCAGGGCTCCCAGCTTACCCTCCAGCACATCGGCGAGGACCCGCGGCAGGTAAGCATCGGCAGACTCCGTATCCAGGTAACCGGAGTAGAACCGAATGGCCTTTTCGATAAATTCGTTTCTGGTGGAGCAGTTATCCCGCCGGTAGCGCGATTCCACCTCGGTCCAGGTGGCTTCACTGAGCCAGACGGAATGTTTCTTATTTTCCTTTTTCAAATT
This sequence comes from Pseudoflavonifractor sp. An184, assembly GCF_002160305.1. Lineage (GTDB taxonomy): Bacteria > Bacillota > Clostridia > Oscillospirales > Oscillospiraceae > Lawsonibacter > Lawsonibacter pullicola. Next base: position 88,903 of record NZ_NFKI01000003.1, on the reverse strand, counting down.
CAAAATCCCCTCCTTATTGCATCAGCGCCGCCCGAAAGCCTGTCACAGCGGGGATTCAGGCGGCTTTTGCGAAAAACAGCGCCAATCTCAAATCGGGTTGGTCGGAACAGCGCCAACTCCAACCCCTGAAACCGCCCGCACTGCGGGCGGAAGTGACCGCCCAGGCGCCATAAAAGCGCCAAGGCTTTCTCCTGCTTTTCCTTTCGTCCTCCGTAAATCAGTTATGGGGCGGCAAATTCCCCGGATAGGCCTCCTCCACAGCGGTGGAACAACGGGCCAAATCCGCCCCGAGACCGCCGGGAGGGGCAGGGACTCTGCCCCTCCCGAAATCGAGGCACACAGCGGCTCACAGGCCGCTACACGGGGGAAGCCGATTGCTGCAGGGGGACGGTGTACTGCGGCAGAAAGATTCGGCAGTATTCCTCCGGTCCGGACACCAGATGCCGGTGCATCATCTCGCCGTACTGAAACATCTGGAACACCACATTTCGATAGCAGGCCTTGATCTCCTCACGGCACTCCCTCGCAAAGATCCTTTGTTCATCTGTCAGGGTTCCACGGTTCTCATCGCAGAGGAACAGAGCTACCGCATCTTCGTCGATAGGTTCCTCGTGCGTACGGTTCCACCGGTTGACAATGTATCGCCGCATGTCTATGGTGCGCCGTGCTGACAAAGACGGGTCCTGCTCGATCATGCAGTCGATCATCTGCATCAGCATCCGGAGGCACACTCCTTTCTCTCCAGCGCCGCCAGGCGCTGCTCCGCTCTCTGCCGTTCCAGCGCCAGGTCAGCTGCGTGGAGCTGCCGCGCATAGAACTGTTCGATGGACATCTGGATGGGTAGGATGTAGTAACGCAGACAGCCGTTGAGGGTGCGTCCGTCCCGGGTTGTGACGGTGGTGCGCTCCGTCCGGATCAGACCGCGATCCTCCAGCTCGGTCACATACTTGCGCACCGTGTTGACGCTCATCCCCACCGCCTCTCCGATGGTCCGGTAGCTGGCCACGCACTGGTAGGTCTTCCGGTCTTCCCGGTGGAGGAGAAATCCGTAGACTGCAATTGCCCCGGCAGACAGTCCCAGGGAGAAGATCTCGTTGGGGAGGGGGAAGTAGTTCTTGATAGGGTCCCGCTTGGGCCAGTACTGTTTTCTCATTTGGCACCTCCCGACTGTCCCTCCGCCCACTGGATGAACTTCTCTTTCGGAACTACCATACGGCTCCCCACCCGCAGCGTGGGGAAACCGGGATCGTTGAGTAGCTCGTAGGCGGTGGAGATGGACACGCCCAGTACCTGCGCAACCATCTTGGCGTTGAGGAACAGGGGCAGGTCGTCGTAGGATTTGTAGACAGACAGTTTCAATGTTTAGTACCTCCGGTGTTTCAAATTCAGAGAAAATATTTCTTGCGTTTCGGAGGTCTCTCTGTTAAACTGGGACACAGATCAGGCTGTGTTTTCCGAAACGCGGCAGGCCGCTGAACTGTTGCAGCAGTTCAGCGGTTTTTTTACAGGGTCTGTCTTTTTCTTTTCTGGTTTTGGCCATGCACCATACCGGTTCCTGCCCTGCGGCCTTATTTGACCAACACGGCGTTTTCTTCCCCTTGGCACGCTCAGCTGTCAGAGCCCTGCGACAACGTCCTGGCGTTACTTCCCCGTGGAGTATCGTCTCTGGTGATGGGTATTCATTTTTCAAGGTACCGTTCCGAATGTCTGGGACCAGTTTCCCGTTGACAATCGGATTTGTGGGTGTTAGACTATTGTAAGATTATTTTGACAGTTCCCTGTGAGAGTATTGTAGCATGTGAACCTACCCCCTTGTCAAGACTATTTTATAAAATTTTTACGATTGTCTATTTTGGAGGGCGCCGACATGTGGTATGCCAAGATGTACTTCTCTGAGAAAAAAGAGGTTTTCCAATTTGATAGCCACGGGGTCCAGGGGGTTCCCTCGACCTACAAGGAACTCCCGTTCCTGGAGAGCCTGCTGTCTTTTCTGGAGATGAACTGTAAGGAACTGGAGCCCCTGCTGCGGCGGGCCCATGAGAACTGGGTCCTTCTGATTGACAAAGATGATAAAGATGCTGGGGTCCGTACCTTGATGGACCTGGGTGACCTTGGGAGCCGGCACATCTACCTGCATCTTCTGTATGTGCGCTGGTTTGAACGGTTTGGACGCATGGGGATCACCCAGGACCGGGGAAGCAGGGAGGATCAGCAGATGCTGGAGGAGCTGCAGGGCCTCCCGGAACAGCTCCCGCTGTATCAGCAGCAGGTACAGCGTTTCTTTGATCTCGTTTTGGATGTGGACAAGGCGGGGCGGGATCCCCAGCAGCAGGCGTCGGCCCATTATCTCTACGATGCCCCCAAGGACCCGTCTCTGTTCTCCTTCCGGCCCATCCCCCTCAGCTTTGAGCCGGTGGAGCCGGGCCGGTGCTCGCCGGTCCTGTATCCCCTACACATTTCTGACATGATCGATTACTCCCTGCGCAGCTGTGTGGAGCGTGGGATTACCGTCCGGCGGTGCAAGAACTGCGGACGGTGGTTCCCCCAGACCGGCCGGGTCAGTGCGGAGTACTGCGAGCGCCCGGTGGCCTCCGGTCAGCAGACCTGCCGGGAAGCCGGAGCCTTCCAGCAGTGGACCAAGAAACAGTCCGACGATCCGGTGTTCAAGGCCTACCGCAAGGAGTACAAGAAGCGCTTTGCCTGGATCAAGGCCGGCCGTATTACCGACGAGCAGTTCTACGCCTGGAGCGAACAGGCCAGAGAGATGAAAAAGAAATGCGACCGGGAGGTCATCACCCTGGAGGAGTTCAAGGACTGGCTGGGGAAACCGTGAGGACAAATCGGCAGAAAATGAACAACGGGACGCGCCCAAGGGCGCGTCCCGTGTATTCTTTGATATAGCGTATCATTTTTCAATCATTGAATGATAATGATTTCATCCGGAGTACTTACTTATTAAAACTGGCAATAATACATTCTTGCTCCACGAATCCTCATTTGAGTGATTAGAGAGTTCAATACCAAGCAGTTTTACACACATTTTTTCCTATATGAAATAATTACAACCTACATATGTGACTATGTCTCTCTTGCAGTAAAATACAATGTTTGATCAAACCTACGCTCTGGACTCAATTTCTCAATATAGCCTGGTTGGATAATATCATTCACGACACTTTTGTGAAGAAATGGTCTTGTTATACGTTCTGCAGTAACGTATTGACGCCACTTTGAACCTCCGATAGCGAATTCCTTGTCTGTTTGGTTCCCAAACGCCATCTGACGATAGATATCCACCACTCGTATTTTACCGGACTTACTCAATTCCCATAAACAACGTGCAAGGCGGGCTGAGGCTCTCATTGGGCGACTCATAGTTGCCGCTATTTCGTAAGATGCATCAACGAACAATCGCGAGAATGCATAATCACTCCAAACGACAATATCAAAAGCTTGTTCCGCCAGAAGGGGAGATTTACCCTGCGTTTTCCAAATTGTTTGCATTAACAACGGTTTCTGCTTATCGAGATATTTACGTTCAAATGTATCTATGCTTTGGCTGATGCGTGGCATCTTATGAGTCATCTCATAATCATTGTCCCACATCTGAATCGCAGCACAAGCATCTTCAAAAATTTCTCTTACATCCCGTGCATCATTTTTAACCGTATCGTACATACCCAATGCACAATAAGATGTGGTCGCTGATCTTACGACCAATTCGCATCCCCACTTATCTTCAGTCTGTCGGCTTGTAGAATCGGTCGGAAGTACTGTTAACTTTACTTCAAGCGGAGACAAATAATTCCCATTCAAATCTTTAATAACCAAGTCAATACCATCAATTGCATCAAAAGAATATTGTTGGTATGGTTCGAAAACAGTTTCAAAATTGAAAGATAACTCTGAAGCAGACTTTACGCCACAGTTAAATACATCCCTTATAGAAATTTCTGTGGAAACAGTTTTCAATTCCCCATCAATATCTTCCAATTTGATATAAATGGCGGGAAGATCATGTTCCATCATGTAGCTTGCCATAGCAGCGGGAAAACTGGAATTAAAGCAATTCTTGCCCCAATGATCGTTAGCATCCCTATTTGAATGTTCAATTCCATACAAACCAGTAGGCATTTTACGCACCTCCACTACACCAATAATTCAAATAGTGACGTCAGCTCTTGACGCCATCGCACAAGTATGCTAAAATCCTTTATAAAATAATAACATGACAGAAAGTGGTTGTCTATATGCGAGTCGTTGATTTGTTTGCCGGGTGTGGAGGACTTTCACTTGGTTTTCAAAATGCTGGTTTTAGAATTGTGGGGGCATTTGAATTTTGGGATATTGCACTTGAAACTTATAAACTTAACTTTAAGCACCCAATATATAAACAAGATCTGTCGGATGTGGATACAGCAGTAAATCTGATCAATGCTTTGGCACCTGATATGATAATAGGAGGGCCTCCTTGTCAAGATTTTAGTCATGCAGGCAAGCGCATAGAAGCTGAGCGGGCTGGTCTAACCGGTAATTTTGCGGAAATTATTTCCGCTGTAAAACCTCGCTACTTTGTAATGGAAAACGTTGATAGAGCGAAAGACTCTGTCGCATATGCTTACGCTAAGAGTGTTTTTAGGAATGCTGGGTATGGAATTACCGAAACGACACTTGATGCATCTCATTGTGGTGTTCCCCAAAAGAGAAAAAGGTTTTTTGTTTTAGGTATCCTTGGAGGAAACGATGGTTTTGCAACTGAATGGTTAGACAATCACCAAACCAAGAAGGAAACAACCATCAGAGATTATTTTGGGAGTAATGTACTTGGGTTTGAGTATTATTATAGGCATCCCAGAAATTATAATCGCAGAGCAATATATAGCATAGATGAACCTGCGCCGACAATGCGAGGCGTGAACCGTCCTGTTCCTAAAGGGTATCCTGGTCACCCTCTTGATCCCCATCCTGTTGATGAAACAGTGAGAGCTTTAACTACATTAGAGCGCGCTTTGATTCAAACATTTCCTGCTGGGTACAAATGGGCGGGAAGTAAAACTGACATAGAACAGATGATTGGAAATGCTGTTCCTGTCAAATTGGCAGAGTTTGTTGCAACTTGTATGTCTCAATATGTTGTTGAAATCCCTGATTATTCTGGTTTCGAAACATGGCTCCACAAGACAAATTATTCTGATAGAGTAGTAAGTGACATTGTTAGCCGCTTAAAGCGAGCAAACAAAATAATTGCGGATGACCCAACTCCGACATACTTATTTCTTCTTGAACGAACGGATGCTTTTTTAAAGATTGATGCTTCGGTAAGGAGTCAGATTAAAAAAGCTGTTTCGTTGTATATTGAATATAAATTTGATACAATTGCTCGGCATCATGCCAATCCTAATTTATAACTATTATGAGTGATATATTTGATAAAAGGACGCGATCAGAAATAATGCGTTCAGTTAAAAGCAAGAACACCAAAAGTACAGAACTTGCCCTAATAAAACTTTTTAAAGAAAACCACATTACTGGTTGGCGGCATAATTACAATGTCAAAGGTCATCCGGATTTTGTGTTTCTTAACAAAAGAATTGCCATTTTTGTTGACGGCTGCTTTTGGCATGGGCATGATTGTCGAAATACACGACCAGCAGACCATGCTGAGTATTGGGCAAAAAAGCGCGAGCGCAACATTCAACATGATAAAGAGATAACATTGATGTTTGAGAAAAGAGGATGGACCGTTGTGCGCATATGGGAATGTGAACTAAAGAAGAAAAATCTCCCGCAAACTAAAGAACGTATTCTCTCTTTACTTGTTTCGAATGATTAAAAAGGCAATTGTAAGATAAAACTCCGGAGAGTTGGATTAAAGAAAAAGCTACTTAGAATTGTTAAAGGTGGTTCCCAGTTACTTTTTTAATGCATCAATCTTCCATTGTAATTCGGCTAAATTCAAGGAGTTTCTTGTTGCCGTTTTCCTTTCCGGCAGTTCCTATTCTTTGAATAGGTGTGTGAAAAATTGATACCCCGTCGCGCCGAAAAGACTTGCTTAACACCCCCTACAGAGGTACAATAGCCCAAACAGCAGAAAGGATTAAAATAATGGGTTATCACCGTTTTTCTTCTTGGCAGATAGGCTGCCTGTAAGAGAGCATGTTTCCTTGACGACTCTTGCAGGCGGCCCGAACTGTCAAGGAGTGAGCACAATTGAACAGAGACCGCAGTTACTATCGCAAACAGCGCATGCGTGCGATTCATCGCAAGGAAACGATCCTCCGCCAGCTTGGAGGGGAAGAGAATGTCCTTGCGTGGGAACACGGCGCCGCCGGACGGCTGTCCAAGGGAAAGATCCACTGCTCCTGCTGGATGTGCCGCAGAAAGTCGTATGACGATCCTAAGATCCGGGATAAGCGGGCGGCCATGGATGCCATCCAGCAGCTGCTGGAAACCGAGTAATTTCTCTCACGAAAAAACGCTTCCCAACCGGGGCTGGCAGACACCTGCCGCCCCTGGTCAGGAAGCGTTTTTGACCCCATATTTGACCACAGTCAGGACCGGAACACGCGGAAACAGCGGATTTAAGAGCGTCAAAAAATATTCAATACCGAGCGGAAAGTGCTGGAAAGCACTACAAAGCACCACAAAAAATTCGGTTCAAGCGTTTGGGTGCAAGATGCCGGGAGTTCGAGTCTCCCCACTCGGACCATTTTACGCAGAAAAACCGCCTGAAATGGCGGTTTTTCTGCGTTTTTTGTTCTATTTTTGTCTCTTGGACGATTGCGGTTCAGCGGCGATTTCAGGGACAGAAAAGCGGCGGGAGCATGAGCGAGGATAGCCGCTGAAACCGCCAAATCCCTAACCCATCCCTAACGACAAAATATCTCACTTTTTGGCGTATGTCAGTCGATTATCATGTTACCTTTCATAATAGTTACATGATAGCATAAAGACAAGGCTGTCGTATTATGCTGATAGGCCGACAGTCTATACAGAAGTGTTTTATAAGGAGTTTCACTATGGATGCACATAAAGCAATTATCACAAGTATATTTAATAACTCCACGCTTATAGAGGTACCCTTCTTCCAGCGATCCTATGTTTGGAAAGAAGATCTTTGGGCTCGGATGATTGAAGATATGGTCCTCCTCTCAGACAAATCGTGTCACTCGGGTGTGGAACCCTTTGGTTGAATCTATTTTACGGTATGGGGCATGGAGCGCTCATTTTCAATCTTCTCAATCCGCTCGGGAAACATGGTCACCAACAGCTCACTGGCGTCCTCCCGGGTCAGTTTCAGACTCTCCCGGGTCAGCTGGTAAATGGTCTTGTTTTCTTTGGTGGATACTCTGGCCATGATGCTTTCCTCACTCCATGCAAGAACCAAAACTTCTAGGCTCTGTTTTCTCCATTATACGGGATATGAGGGATAAAACAATTACTTTTCTTGCCCTTTTCTCCCGTACGCCCTATGGAAACAAAAAAGGCGTTTCCTTTCCCGCCGGAATGAATCGCCGGTAAAGGTCAGGGAGCGTCTTTTTCTGCATGATAAACATCTTGTCACAGGTTCTGTTCCATATTGGCGCTGATCACATTGAAGTGGTGGTTGATGGCCAGAATCAGCTGGGCCTTATCCCGGCGGGCCAGAGCGTCCACAATCTGTTCGTGGGCGTACTGCAGCTGGTTGCCGGTCTGGAAGTTGCGCAGGATATGCCGGCGCATATCGGCGATGAAGCGGTCGATAGTGGTGGAGAGGGCCCGGTGAATCTGGATAATCAGCTCGTTGCCTGAGATGGCGGCAATGGTATCATGGAGCTGCTTATCCAGTTGGGCGGCCCGCTTGGAGGAACAGGACGCCATCTCCTCCACCATTCCGGACAGCTCCCGGACCTGCTCGTCGGTGATGCGCCCCAGGGCCAACAGGGCGGCCTGCAGCTCCAGGCCCGCCCGCAGCTCCCCCAGCCTCCGGTAGTCGATCTGCTGCAGGAGCATCAGCAGGTCAAAGGAGTCCTGCAGATTGCGCTGGATGTTGCAGCAGATAAAATTGCCGGCCCCTTGGTTGCTGACGATAAATCCCATATGCTCCAGCAGCCGAACTGCCTCCCGCACCGAGTTGCGGCTGATGCCCAACTGCTCGGCCAGCTCCCGCTCCGGAGGCAAGGGATCCCCCAGGGACAGCTGTCCGCGGCGCAAGGAATCCTCCAGATAGGTGAGCACTTTTTCATAGGATTTGGGCTGTTCCGCCATGGAAATCTTCCTCCTTGGCATGATGTACATGTAAATAGTATAGCACAAGGAGAAGGCCACTGTAAAGGTGCGACCAACTCATTCTAACTGGTAGGACCAACGTGTTTTTAAAAAAGCCGATAATTGCAAACTTTTTCGTAATATTGTCCAATTATCGCCTTGACATCTAGAAGTCTCAGGAATAATATATAAATGTTCTAAAAATTCCTTGTATTGTTGCGCGCTTTTTATTTTATATGGTAGAACCAATTTAAGGAATAGGTCAACCACTGAAACAGGAGGTTATCATCTATGCAGACGATTTCCCTTCCTTACGGACGGGGCCGGGTTGAGGCTCAGATCCCGGACCAGCGCCTGGCGGCGGTTCTCCGCTCCGGCGCACAGAGCTATCGGCCTCAGGCCGACCAGGATCAGCTGGTGCGGCAGGCTCTGGAGAACCCCATCGGCACGCCCCCGCTCCGGGAATTGGCCAAAGGCAAGCATCAGGTTGTCATTATCAGCAGCGATCACACCCGCCCGGTCCCCAGCAAGGTTATTTTGCCCCAGTTGGTAGATGAGATCCGGGCCGGTTCCCCTTCTGCAAAGATCACCGTGCTGGTGGCCACCGGCTTCCACCGCCCCACCACCCGGGAAGAGATGCTGGACAAATACGGCGAGGAGCTTTTCCTCCGGTCCGGCCTGCACTTTGCCGTCCATCTCAGCGGCAAGGATGAGGACATGGTATCTCTGGGCACCCTGCCCTCCGGCGGCAAGCTGCTCATCAACAAGCTGGCCGCCCAGGCGGACCTGCTGGTGGCTGAGGGCTTCATTGAGCCCCACTTCTTTGCCGGTTTCTCCGGCGGGCGCAAGAGTGTGCTCCCCGGAGTCGCCAGCCGGACCACCGTACTGGCCAACCACTGCTCCGCTTTCATTGACAGCCTCTTTGCCCGCACCGGCATCCTGGACGGCAACCCCATTCACCGGGATATGATCTACGCCGCCCAGCAGGCTAAGCTGGCTTTCATCTGCAATGTAGTCATTGACGAGAAAAAAGAAGTGATTGCCGCTTTCGCCGGCCACTTCAATGAGGCCCACCGGGCTGGCTGCGCTTTTGTAGAACAGCTCTCCGGTGTCTCAGCTGTCCCCGCCCCCATTGTCATCTCCACCAACGGCGGCTATCCCCTGGACCAGAACATCTACCAATCGGTGAAGGGAATGACCGCTGCCGAGGCCACCTGCGCCCCCGGGGGTGTGATCATTATGGTCTCCGCCTGCAGCGACGGACACGGCGGCCAGTCGTTCTACGACACCTTCGCTCAGGAACCCGACGAGGAAAAAATCATGGCCTCCTTCCTGGCCACCCCCAGCGACCGCACCATTCCCGACCAGTGGGAAGCTCAGATTCTCTGCCGTATTCTCTTAAAGCACCCGGTGATCATGGTCACCCAGGCCCCCCGGGAGATGGTGGAGGCCATGCACATGCACTGGGCCCCCGATCTTTCGGCGGCCATCGACCTGGCCGACCGGCTGCTGGGCTGGGCGGACAGCCCCATCACGGTAATCCCCGACGGCGTGTCGGTGATTGTAAAGAAAGCAGAATAAATTACTTAATGAGAAGGAAAGAAAAGAGGAATCCGCTATGAGTCAGTATGAAAAAGTGACCCCCGAACTGATCCAGGCGTTGCAGGCTGCGGTGCCCGGCCGGGTCAGCGTGGACGGGGACATCAACGACGACTTCTCCCACGACGAGATGCCCATCTACGGCAAGGCCATGCCCGAGGTGGTGGTGGAGGCTGTCTCCACCGAAGAGGTGGCCGCAGTGATGAAGCTGTGCAACGAGCACCATGTACCGGTCACCCCCCGGGGCGCCGGCACCGGCCTGACCGGCGGCGCTGTCCCGGTCTGCGGCGGTGTGGTGCTGTCCATCGCCAAGATGAACAAGATTCTCTCCTACGACACCGACAACATGGTGGTCCGGGTCCAGGCCGGCGTGCTCCTCAACGATCTGGCCGAGGACGCAGCCAAGAAGGGCTTCCTCTATCCCCCCGATCCCGGCGAGAAGTTCGCCACCCTGGGCGGCAACGTGTCCACCAACGCCGGCGGTATGCGGGCGGTCAAGTACGGCACCACCCGGGACTATGTGCGGGCCATGACCGTGGTCCTGCCCACCGGTGAGATCGTAAACATGGGCGCCAGCGTATCCAAGACCAGCTCCGGCTACTCCCTGCTCAATCTGATGATCGGCTCTGAGGGCACTCTGGGCATCATCACCGAGCTGACTCTGAAGCTGATTCCCGCCCCCAAGGCTGTCATCAGCCTGGTGGCCCTCTATGAGAACCTGGAGGACTGCATCGCCACCGTGCCCAAAATGATGCGGGCCAACCTGCACCCCCAGGCCCTGGAGTTCATGGAGCGGGAGATCGTCCGCCTCAGCGAGTCCTACCTGGGCAAGAGCACCTTCCCCCAGACCTTTGAGGGCAGCGACGTGAACGCCTACCTGCTCATCACCTTCGACGGGGACAGCGAGGAGCAGCTGGACGAGATGATCGAGCAGGCCTCCGAGGTCCTGCTGGAGGCCGGCGCTCTGGACATCCTGGTAGCCGACACTCCCCAGCTGAAGAAGGACGCCTGGGCCGCCCGTTCCACCTTCCTGGAGGCCATTGAGGCCAACACCAAGCTGCTGGACGAGAGCGACGTGGTGGTGCCCGTCAACGAGATCGCCCACTATGTGAACTTCATCAACGAGATCGCCAAGGACTACGACTTCGAGGTCAAGAGCTTCGGCCACGCCGGCGACGGCAACCTGCACATCTACAACTGCTCCAACGACATGGACCCGGAGGAGTTCAAGCGCCAGGTGGCCGCCTTCATGAAGCGGGCCTACGGCAAGGCCACTGAGCTGGGCGGCCTCATCTCCGGCGAGCACGGCATCGGCCGGGGCAAGATGGAGTATCTGGCCGAGATGGTGGGCCCGGTGAACATGCGCCTGATGGAGGGCATCAAGCACACCTTTGACCCCAACATGATCCTGAATCCCGGCAAGGTCTGCTACACCCTGTAAACATACTGGAAAAGACAGAAAATCGAGCGGAGGAAAAACTCATGTCCTATTTGATTTCAGAGGCTGCCCAGGATCTGCTGGGCGATGTGAAGGATTTTTGTGAAAACGAGGTCAAGGAGCCCTGCAAGGAGTTTGACCGCAGCGGCGAGTGGCCCAAGGAGATCTACGACCAGGCTATCGAGATGCAGCTGCAGACACTGGAGGTCCCCGAGGAGTACGGCGGCCCCGGTCTGAGCCGGGTGGATGTGGCCGCCCTGTTTGAGGAGATGGCCAAGGCCGACGCCGGCTTTGCTACCACCATCTCCGCCAGCGGCCTGGGCATGAAGCCGGTGCTCATCGCCGGCAACGAGGCCCAGAAGAAGCACGCCTGCCAGCTCATCATGGACGGCGGCTTCGGTGCCTTCTGCCTCACCGAGCCCGGTGCCGGCTCCGACGCCAGCGCCGGCAAGACCACCGCCGTGAAGGACGGGGACAGCTACATCCTCAACGGCCGCAAGTGCTTCATCACCAACGGCGGCGTGGCCTCCTTCTACTGCGTCACCGCCATGACCGACAAGTCCGCCGGCGTGAAGGGCATGTCCATGTTCTTCATCGAGGCCGGCACCCCCGGTCTCTCCACCGGCCACGAGGAGGACAAGATGGGTATCCGCACCTCCAACACCTGCGACGTGGTGCTGGACGACTGCCGTATCCCTGCCTCCGATCTGCTGGGCGCTGAGGGGCAGGGCTTCACCATCGCCATGAAGACTCTGGACCAGGCCCGTGCCTGGATGGGCTGCATCGCCACCGGCATCGCCCAGCGGGCCATGGAAGAGGCCATTGCCTATGGCAAGGAGCGTGTCCAGTTCGGCAAGCCCATTCTGAAGAACCAGGCCCTCCAGTTCAAGGTGGCTGACATGGCCATCAAGATTGAGACCGCCCGTCAGATGGTGGCCCACACCCTGACTCTGATGGATCAGGGCCTGCCCTGCTCCAAGGAGTCCGCCATCGCTAAGTGCTATGCTTCCGACATCGCCATGGAGGTGGCATCCGAGGCCATCCAGATGTTCGGCGGTTACGGTTACAGCCGGGAGTACCCGGTGGAAAAGCTGCTCCGCGACGCTAAGATCTTCCAGATCTTTGAGGGCACCAACGAGGTGCAGCGCATTGTGGTTGCCAACAACACCATTGGAAAATTCTAATTGAAGGAGCTCGAGTGATATGGAGATTCTGGTCTGCCTGAAGCAGGTGCCCGATGACTCGGTGGAAATCCACCTGAAGCCCGGCACCGAGGAAGTGAATCTGGACGGCGTCACCCCCGTGGTCAACGCCTTTGATACCTATGCGCTGGAGATGGCCACCCGCCTCAAAGAAGCCGTGGGTGGCAGCATCACCGCCATCACCGTGGGCCCGGAGAAAGCCCGGGACGCGGTGAAGACCTGCCTGGCCGTGGGCGCCAACCAGGGCTATGTCATCAGCGACCCCACTTTTGAGGACGCGGACACCCTGGGCCGCAGCAAGATCCTGGCCGCCGCCATCCGGAAGCTGGAGGCGGACGCCGGCAAGCCCTTTGACCTGATTTTCTGCGGCCGCGAGGCCACCGACCGGGCCAGCGGCCAGCTGGGGCCCCAGCTGGCTGAGGCCCTGGGCACCGGCGTGATCGTGGACCTGGTGGACATCGAGCAGACGGACGCCGGCATCTGCGCCAAGCAGGAGACTGAGGAGGGCTACCGCAAGGTAGAGTCCGCGCTCCCCTGCGTGGTCACGGTGAACAAGCCCGCCTATGACCCCCGTTACCCCACCATCAAGAGCAAGATGGCCGCCCGGAAGATGGCCATCCCCGTGCTCTCCGCCGCCGATCTGGACTCTGTGGAGCCCGGCAAGCCCACCGCCCACGTGGTCAAGGTCTTTGAGCCCGCCAAGCGCCAGGCCGGTGTGAAAATCAACGAGGAAACTGCTGCGGAATCCGCCATCAAGGCTGTTGACATGATGGCCGCCGCCAAGCTGCTGTAAAGGAGAGACAGACATGGATTGGGGCAATTGCAAAGATATTCTGGTCTTCCTGGAGCAAAAGGAAGGCAAAGTGGTAAATGTGAGCCTGGAGGCTCTGACTCCCGCCCGCACCCTGGCCGGTCTCACCGGCGGTAAGGTGCTGGCTTTGGCAGTGGGCACGGACAATGCCGCCGCCGCAGAAAAGGCTGCTCCGCTGTGTGACGGCGTACTCTCGGTAGAGGGTGCTGCCTTCAGCGACGGCTGCAGCGACGCCATGGTCTGCGCGCTGGAGGCCATGGTCAACAAGTATGCGCCCGCCGCGGTGCTGGCCGGCAACACCCCCCTGGGCCGGGAGCTCACCGCCCGGCTGGACGCCCGGAAGGGCCTGGGCAGTGTGCAGGACGCCACCGCGCTGAAGATCGACAACGGCACCCCCGTATGGACCGTTCCCCTCTACGGTGGCACGGTGCTCAACGACGTGGTGGTGGACACCCTGCCTGTAGTGGCCACCGTCCGCTCCGGCGCCTTCTCCAAGCCTGAGGCCGGCGAAGCCGCCCCTGTCACCGCTGAGGCGGTGGAGGTGCCCGCCGACGCCATCAAGACCAAGGTAGTGGAAGCGGTGAAGGAGATCTCCGAGTCCGTGAACCTGGAGGAGGCCAAGGTCATCGTCACCGGCGGCCGTGGTATGGGCAGCCAGGAGAACTTCGCCCTGGTGGAGGAGCTGGCCCAGCTGCTGGGCGGCGTGGTGGGCGCCACCCGTCCTGCCATCGAGGAGGGCTGGGTGTCCCGTGCCCACCAGGTAGGCCAGTCCGGCAAGATTGTCTCCCCCGCCCTGTACATCGCCTGCGGCGTGTCCGGCGCCACCCAGCACGTGTCCGGCATGACCGGTTCCGGCTATGTGGTGGCCATCAACAAGGACGAGGACGCCCCCATCTTTGATGTGGCCGATGTGGGCATCGTAGGCGACGTGATGAAGGTTCTGCCTGCCATGATCGAAGAAATCCGCAAGCGCAAGGCGGAGTAACCCAGCGGGCAGCGCTTCGCTGCCCTTCCCCCGGCACTTTGCACGATGGCATGATTGGACAAAAACAACAACACACAACGGCACCCCGTTGGTCCAGCCTCACCGGTTGGTCCGACGGGGTGCCGTTTTTCTAAACCGGCCGCCCTCTGCCAGCAGCTAAGGTACAAATACAGAAACGGTGGGAGCCGGAGGTTCCCTCATCAGGACCTCCGGCTCCCGCCAGAAAGAAGGTCGGTATTTCCGAAACGCTTCCTGTCTCACCCCAGCAGTATCGTGATTGCATGGTCTAAAATATGGGGCGTTCTGTCATACAGGTCCTCCATCAGAACACGCTCGGTCAGCTTATGAAAATCTTTTGCAGCGGATAAGTAGTCGCGGATTTCATTGTCAGCTAGAATCGTAGCCTTTACTTGCTTTGGAGCCGAGCGACAGATTCCTTGTACTGGATTTCTTTCAATCAAGCCACGGTTTACTGCCTGGCTTAGCACCTTTGAGAGTAGATTTTGAATATGCCGCATAGTCTGCTGGGATAGTGGTTTCCCATTCCGTTTGTTTCCATGCAGTTGATGCTCTTCCAGAAACTCCTCTATCTTTTGCGTCGTCAGGGATTCCAGCGGACAATCCCCTATCCAAGGCAGAATATGATTTTTCAATACATAGCGATGCGCTTCGCAGGTCGTATGCCTCACACTCGGTGCGTCATAGTTTTTTGTCAGAAAGCGACCCATTCTTTTACTGTCATACGCAACTTATCTGGAGGAACATCTCAATGGCTTTCCTCACTATGATGACGAGGTCGTTCGCAAGATGATTGAACGGGTCACTGTAGTCGATGCGGAAACAATCCGGGTCAAGTTCCGATACAGCGATTTGGAGATTGAACAGTCCGTATGCTAAAATAGAGACAAGGAGCGATTTACTTATGGAAATTTTTATAACAGGAGATACACATGGAGATTTCTGCCGGTTCCGGCCCGACATCTTCTATGAGCAGGAACACATGTCCAAGGAGGATTTGGTTCTGGTCTGTGGAGACTTTGGTGGAATCTGGTACGGTGATCCACGGGATGATGCAGGACTGGACTGGCTGGATAGTCTGCCCTACACCACGGCCTTCGTGCTCGGGAACCATGAAAACTATGACGCCTACAAAGGTTATCCCAAAGAGGAGTGGCATGGCGGACAGATCCAGAGGATACGTCCCTCCGTCCTGCATCTCATGCGGGGCCAGGTATATGAGCTCAACGGCAGGAAGTTTTTTACCATGGGCGGCGCATCCTCCCATGATATCCAGGATGGCATTCTGGAGCCGGACGATCCAGACTTCGAGGAAAAGTTTCAGCAACTCGAACAACGCGGTGCGCTGTTTCGTGTGAACCATCGTTCCTGGTGGGCCGAGGAACTGCCCAGCGAAGCGGAATATCTGGAAGCCAGAGCAAATCTGGAGCGTGTCCACTGGAATGTGGATTACATCATCAGCCACTGCTGCCCCTCCAGCATACAGGATGTGTTCAGCGGAGGAATGTTCAAGAAAGACGCACTGACCGAGTTCTTCGATGAAGTGTGTCAGAGATGTACCTTCCGGTATTGGTTCTTCGGCCACTACCACAGCAACATGGTGATCGAGAAAAAGTATGCTATGCTATATGAGCAGATCATAAGACTGAAGTAAGAAAGAGGGCTGTGCTGACGCATGGCCCTTTTTTCGTATCCTGTTTGCACATGGCTTTGTCAGTATGTCAATATGGGGGTTCGGAAATGGCTTGAAAAAAGCGCAGAAAAACAAAAATACAAGTTGTGCAAAACCCTGAATCCATTGAGCCGCAAGGCTTTCCGGGCTGTATCTTTTTCGGCAACAAAAGACAAAAACCGCCTCAAAACTGATGTTTTGAGGCGGTTTTTGTAACTTTTTCGACAATGATTTGTTTGGCGTTCTGCATAAATAAGACCTCAAATGTGGTCAACACACTTTTTCGGATTTGTTTTGAATTTTCGTTGTAGACATAGTTTTTGGTCCGTCTCCGCCACAATTCGTTCCGAAAAGAGGCAAAGGAAAACTGCACAATTTTTGAAATATGGGGTCATGACCACCTATTCACGATCAGTTCATGCGGCCACAGCTTTATCTTTGAATCTTGCGTCGCAAAATCTGATGGGCCAGTCTGCGCCTCCCAGCCTTGTTCCTCTCAGCGGAGCCGTGTATAATGGCAGTGGAAAGCAGGGAAAGAAACGAGTAAGGAGCAGTACCATGCGGATCCTCATGCTGGGCAACAGCTTTACATTTACCAACCATATGCCCCAGATGCTGGCTGACCTGACCGGGGCGGAGGTGGTCCACCACACCCGGGGCGGGGCGCGGCTGTCGGAACAGCTGAACCCCAGTACCAGGCTGGGCAGTCAGACCCAGGCGGCGCTCCAAAAAGAGAAGTGGGACTATGTGGTGCTCCAGGAGATGAGCCATGGCCCCATCACCTCCCCCAAGAGCTTCTTTTCCAGCATGGAGGGGCTCTGCCGGCAGATCCGGGCAAACGGAGCGGTCCCCATTTTGTTTGCTACCTGGGCCTATCAGAAAGGCGGAGCCAAGCTGACGGACAAGGGCTGGGACTACGACGAGATGGCCCGAACGCTGTCCGAGGCCTGCCACAAAGCGGCACGGGAAAATAACGCTCTGATCGCCGATGTGGGGCGGCGGTTTTACGAGCTATCCGACACTCAAAACCTTTATGCCGCAGATGGCGTCCACCCCAGTGAGCTGGGCTCTCATATTGCAGCGGGAACCATTGCGGCAGTGATCCGGCGGCGGGAGGAGCGTGTGCAATGACGGCAGAGACGAAACCCCGCCGCAATAAGTGGAAGATCGCCGCCGGCATTTTGCTGGCGGTTCTGGTCCTGCTGGCGGGCGGCTTTTTCTGGTATGTGTCCGACTACTACCGGGCGGAGGACGTGGCCCTGGAGGTACTGGCCGGCGGAGAGCATCTGAAAGCCCAGGATATGGAAAAAATGGACTACTGGGGCGGTGGGCCTGCTATGTGGATTCTCTGCACGGCAATAATAAACTGATGAAGGAACTGATTTGCGCCTACCCCGAACGTTACCACAATTTCTTCTTTTCCATTTTGCAGATATTGCCCAAAACTGTAACAGACGATGAGGTCATCAGAACAGAGAGCCTATATAAAAGAAATTGCTCACGATTTCGTTTGGAATGAACGACAATTGAATATCGGGAGATGCGTCTATGACAGAAGATTTCCCAAACGCAGTAGTTGCGGACAGAACGCCAATATCTGTATCCAGCAGCGCTCGGGCGGCAGGTTCCTGTTCTGGGCGCAGCACCCCATTGAATGCCACATCAATGGAACGTCCCGGTGATCTGTGATCCTCCAGAATGACAGGGACTTCGTATTGATCGAATAATCCCTGAAGTCCATCCATACAACCGCGGGAAGGCCGATATAATTCTCATCCTCATATCCGCAATCCAGTACACAGGGAATGCCATATACGGAAATGAGCATGGCTTGCGTAAAGCGAAATTCCGGATTTGGAAATGCCGCAAGCCGTTTGAACGTACCCAGCAGGCCGTGCAGCAGGTAAAATGTCTGATAGGGTTTCTCTTCCCGCAGACCGCCGCCGTAGGAGCGCACTTTACCCGAGGGCAGGACCGCCTAGATGGGCACGGTCCGCTTCAGCGGCTGGGAGAGAAAATTGACCTGAAGGATCGCCATAGCTCATCCCTCCGCCGCCTTGTTCACGCAGGTCACGGCGTTCAGGCTCCTGGGGGAGCCGATATAGGGCAGGCACTGGGAGGTCACCCAGATCAGGAAGTCCTTGTCGTTGCCCAGGTTCATGTTGCCCTTGGCGTGGCTGGTCAGCTGGGGCTCACAGCAGCAGTTGGCTGCCAGCCAGCGGTTGATGTGCCCGGCCTTCCACGCCTCCAGCATCTGGGTGCCGAAGATGTCTGCCTGAGCCTGCGCGCCATTCTCCAGCCGGTCCTCCATGGTGGTGGTAGCCTGGCCCTCC
The DNA here is from genome assembly GCF_002160305.1 of Pseudoflavonifractor sp. An184. Classification (GTDB taxonomy): domain Bacteria; phylum Bacillota; class Clostridia; order Oscillospirales; family Oscillospiraceae; genus Lawsonibacter; species Lawsonibacter pullicola. The sequence continues at coordinate 70,598 of NZ_NFKI01000003.1, read as the reverse complement.
AGCGGCAGGGCCACGCCCCGGGCGGTCAGCACCTCGTTGGTGATGTCCAGGAAGGGCAGAACCCGGCCCATCCCCAGGTAGTCCACCGCCTGATAGACGATCTCCTTGGCCATCACCGGAGTCACCCCGACATCCAGGGCCTGGGGCAGCTCCCGGCGAAAGACATCCGTCCCCTGGCAGCCCAGCAGGGTGGCCAAGATTGCCATGTGCCGGGTGACCTCGTCCAGCTGCTGGCCGGGTTCATTCACCACCTCGTCAAAGGCGAAGTGTTCCACGCGCTCCACGAATTCCGGATCAGTTTCCCGATAGTTCTTCATCATATTCAATGCACGTTCCTTTCTGTGCTATTTAATCCTGAGAGAGGGTGACCGTAACGTCACCCCGTCCCAAAATCTTCTTCAATTCCTGAGCGGTGACCCCTTCGATGTGCCCCAACTTGGTGAACCGCCAGGAGTTGGGGGCGTAGTAAATCACAAAGGAGCGGCCCAGATAGAGGATCAGGTCTCCAGCCTGTGTGGTGATGGACTGGTCGTTGGTGGGCAGACGGAAGGGAAGGTTCCCCACCTTTTCCATGCGGGCGTAGTCCTCCATCTGGATGGTGATGGGGCCGTCTTTCAATTTTGCCTCCAGCGCCTTTGCGGAGGAGTTGTCCGCCAGCGCGGCAGTCAAAACCGTCTCCCCGATGGTCAGCTTCATGGTTTGTCCTCCTTATGGTTCCAGACGCAGCCGGAACCCTGGTTTAGGGTCAGGTGCGTCTGGATTTCTGTTTCTTTACAGTTTGGAATAGGCCTCGTCGTCCACCGCTTCCAGCCACTCGTTGCGGGTCTCCTTGCCGGGTACCTCCACGGCGATGTGGCTGAACCAGCTGTCCGCCTTGGCCCCGTGCCAGTGCTTCACCTCCGGGGGGATGACGATGACGGTGCCGGGGGTCAGGCTGACGGCGTCCTTGCCCTCCTCCTGGTACCAGCCCTCGCCGGCAGTACAGATGAGAATCTGGCCGCCGCCGCTCTTGGCGTGGTGGATGTGCCAGTTGTTGCGGCAGCCCGGCTCAAAGGTGACATTGGCAAGTCCCACCACGCTCTCACCGGGTCTGGTCAGGGGATTCAGATAAGAGTTGCCGATAAAATATTGGGCAAAGGCGGTGTTGGCCATCCCCTGGCCGAACACATTCTGCTCATCAAATGCGGCTTTGTCCTGAATCTTCATAAAAAAATGCCTCCTTAAATATTTTGATCTGTTTGAATGGGAGCAATGGTCAACCTTGTTTTGCTTCCTGCTGTTTCCGGATGTGGTAGCGGAGATAGTCCAGCCGCTCCAGCTGCTTTTCCCGAAAGTGGATCTCATCCAGGGTACGGCCCCGCTTCTCGTCCAGTATCCGTAGGCGCTGTGCCTCGGTGCCCTCCTGCTCCAGCAGGAGCTTCATGTAGGTCTCGATCTCAGCGTTTTCAAACCCCACATCATGCAGCGTCATGATCATGCTCAGGCGTTCCAGGTCGGTGTCGTCGTACTGCCAGACACCCATGACTGTTTTCACCGTGCCGCACAGTCCCCAACTCTCGTATTCCCGCAGGATCTCCAGGGGGATGTTATACCGCTCACTGGCCTCATGGATCGTCATGCCATCACCCCTTCCCATGATCCGGCGCATAAAAAATATAGGCGTTCCTCTTGGAACACCTATATTTTAGCCCGGTCATAAAGCAATGTCTAATGCTTATATTAAATTTTGTTCCATACCGGAAATGTATTTCTCGGAAAACTCGATCAAGGCCGCTGCCGCGGCAGAGAAGGTCTGTGTCTTTTTCCACACCAGCACAGTGTTGGATTCCAAGGGTGGCGACAGTGGGATAAACCGAAGTCCCTCATAGGTGCAGTCCAGGTTCAGCGTGAGGACACTGCCGCCGCTGGCCCGGGCCAGAGAGGCCAGATTATAGAGCAGGTTTCCGGTGGCCGTGATTCGAAGACCCTCTGCGTAGGGGCCGAACCAGTTGAGCAGTTCGTTCTGCACGATCTCCCGCTCGGGCAGGATCAGGGGGACAGAAGCAAGATCCGCCGGGCTGACGCGCTCCCTGGACGCCAATTCCGAATCTTCTCGCACCAGCACGCCCCACTGTTCCCGGCACGGTGTGCGGACAAAGCTGTATTTGCTGATGTCCACCGGCTCCTGCAAAAGTCCCACATCCAGCAGGCCCCGCTCGATGCGCTCTTTGATATTGTCGGAGTTTCCGCTGTAAATCGTAAAACTGACCAGCGGATTTTTCTCCTGGAAAGCCGTGAGAAGCTGGGTCAAAAAGCTGGAACTTTGTAATTCCCCGCTTCCCACTGCGACGTTGCCGGTCAGCTGCTCCTCTCTGTGCTGAAGATCGTCTTTTGTTTTATCCGCCAGCGCCACGATCTCCTCTGCACGCCGGCGGAGCAGCATTCCCTCCTCCGTCAGGATAATGCGGTGCTTGCTTCGGCGAAACAACTGCACGCCAAGCTCCTCCTCCAGTTGCATCAGCTGCCTGGACAGGGTGGGCTGGGTCAGATGCAGGAGGTTGGCCGCTTTAGTGATGTTCTCCTCCCGGGCGACCAACAGAAAATATTTCAGCACACGGATCTCCATGGAATGTCACTCCCTTCTGCTCAAAAATAGCATAGCAGTCGAAAAAATCAACATAAATAAATGCTAACTATGCGCATTTTGGATATAAAATAACGCATGTCTACTGGTCTATATTCCGCATACATAATATCACAGTAGATTCGAGACAGAACGTTCGGAATAAACGCTTTGCAGCGTCTTGACAAAATCCAGGACTTCCTTTCGCTGCTCTCCGCTGTGGGTGCACAGGACACAGGGGATATTCTCCTCACAATCAAAGGGAATCTACGCAAACTCGCTGGAGCCGTCGTTCAGAGCACCGGGGACAGGCAGACTCCCTTATGGGAGGCCACATTGGTCAGGGGGGTGTCGCAGTCGGGGCCTGTTTGCGTTACTATCAACCTGGAGCCTTATTTAACACTGTCATCCAGCCGCTCAATTTTGAAGATCACCGGCCTTGTGCCGTCGGAGCAGCAGGTGATCATCGTGTTCTCCTGGTTCATCCAGCCTTTCATGATGGAGCCGCCCTGCAATCCAGTGTAGATGTACCGGGCGATGGCGTCCCATGCCTCGGAACAGTGGGGCATCTTGGGGCCGCCGGCTACGGTGTCCGGGTCGGCGCTGGTCTTGATCAGGGTGTTCAGGCCCATGTGCCAGAAGTCGTCCCGGTCCCCGTTCCGCTCAAAGATGAACTCGTCTCCCACGTTGTAACAGGGACAGGCTCCGGCATTGGGGTCGGCGCAGTACTGCTGCTGCAGCTCCGGGTACAACTTCTTGTCGAGCACGGTGAGTTTCACTCTGTGTTTCATGGTTCGTTCCTCCTGTTGGCGGCGCCGTGCATGGAAAAAGCGGCTTCCCCGTGGTATAATCGATTCATCTCACTGGAGGACGGGGTGGCCGCCATGCTGACGCCCAGATATTATTTCGCGGATGACTTCCGTGTGTTTTACGACTACTTTCTCTCCCAGCCCCACAGGGAAACGGTGTTCCGCAAGGGCGACCTCCTGTGGAGGGACGGCCAGCCCTACGACCGCATCCACTACTTTCTCTCCGGTGCGGCGGTGCATTTTGCGGAGCATGAGACCGGCCGGCGCAGGATCATCAGCTTTCATGGCCCCGGGACGGTGTTCCCGGGCTACCACACCACGGATTTCCGGATCGAGCTGTCTCTGACCACGACAGCGCTGTCGGAGATCCATGTGCTGGAGTTTACGATCCCGCAATTCCAGGCCATGTTTGAATCCAATTCCGCCCTGGCTGAACAGGTGGTCAACTGGTACGCCATGTACGTCAACCGCTTTCTCTTTGAGACGGTGCACCAGGAGTTCAACTCCTCCCGGGTCAAGCTGTGCAACCTGCTGTACCTGCTGACCATGAACCAGCCGGCAAACTCCGGCCTGGTCATCGAAATGACCCAGGAGGACCTTGCGGACATCCTTGGAATCAGCCGGGTCCATATCACGCGGGAACTGACCGAACTGCGGCGGATGGGGGTCCTTACCACCACGCGGGGCAGGCTGACCATCACGGATCTACCAGCCCTGGCCGGTCTCTGCACGGACGAAACGGTGTATTGCATGGATCATTCTAACTGCTCCGTCCGCCCCTGTCTGCTACCAAGGTTACACAAGCCCGCTTTACTTTAATTTTTCTGGGCGTACTACGCCGCTGTCAAGATTCTGCAATTGCAACGAAAACCGGAAGAGCGTAAAAATGCGCTCTTCCGGTTTTCCCTCTTTTCATCGCCGTCTCCCGCGCTTATCCCGGCAGAGAATCCTTCAGGATCTGAAGAAACCGGGATACCTCCGGGGACGGCTCCTTTGCGTACAAAATGCCATAGGGAACCGTGTAGTCCCACTCCACCGGCAGTGTGATCAGGGAGGGATGGATCTCCGCCCAGGCGTCCAAAGTCAGCAGCAGGGTGCCGTTCTGCTCACAGGCGTTGAAGGTGTCCAGGTCGTAGTAGTAATCGGCCTCCTCCACAATGATTTGGGGATGGGTCAGCTGAAGGACATCCTGAAAGTGGTCTAACCGCTCCGTCTCCCCGCGCTTGACCTTGACCAGGCGCTCCCCGTGCAGGTCCTGGATGGAGAGCATCTTCTTTGCCGCTAGCGGGTGGCCCTCGGGCACGGCCACACAGAGGCGGTAGCCCCCCAGGATCAGGTAGTTGGCCCGGGAGCGGATGGTCTTGGAGTCGAAGGTGCCCACCAGCAGGTCAAAGGTTTCTCCCAGCGCCGCAATGACGGCAAACCGCTCCTCCTTAGTATCCGTATAGGGCACGATATGGAACTTGTACTGGGGGTAGGTGGCGCGGAGCGGCGCCCACAGGTCGGTCAATACCTTGCTGGGGTTCAGAAGGGACGAGCCCACCCGGATGACAATTCCCTCATCCTGCTCCGCACGTTTGGCTTTAGCCGCCGCATGATCTGCCAACGCCGCCATCTTTTTACCGTCCTGGTACAGTGACTGCCCCGCCGCGGTCAGCACAACACCCCTCTTATCCCGTTTGAACAGCGTCACACCCAGGCGGCTCTCCAGGGTGTTGATGTGCTTCATCACCGACGCGGGCGTGACCAGGAGCCGCTTGGCGGCTTTGGTGAAACTGCCGCAGTCCGCTACCTGTAAAAATACCTGCAGCTGCTGGCTGAGCATGAGACGCACCTTCCTCTGCCTGTTTACTTTTAGTATATAGAATGTAGCATTTCTGGTCATTCCCTGTCAAGGGAAAGGGCGCTAAAATAGAGCCATCCAAATCAAAATAGGAGGCATCGACAATGGAATATACAACTTTGCGAAATGGGGTCCAGATTCCCATGCTGGGATACGGTACCTATCAGATCCCGGCGGAGGACACGAAGCACTGCGTCCTGGAGGCCCTGTCGGTGGGCTACCGGAGCATCGACACGGCCCAGGGGTATTTCAACGAGGAGGGCGTGGGGGAGGCGGTCGCCCAGTGCGGCATTCCCCGGGAAGAGCTGTTCCTGACGGACAAGGTCTGGATCAGCAACGGGGGCTATGAAAAGGCCGCTGCCTCCATTGACGCGTCCCTGAAGAAACTCCGGACCGACTATATCGACCTGATGCTCGTCCACCAGCCCTTCAACGACTACTATGGTACCTGGCGCGCCTTAGAGGAGGCCTATCGGGCAGGGAAGCTCCGGGCCATTGGCGTGTCCAACTTCATGCCGGATCGTTTTATTGACCTGTGCAGCTTCGTGGATATCGCGCCCATGGTGAATCAGCTGGAGGTCCATGTGTTCCAGCAGCAGCGGGTGATCCGCCCCTATCTGGAGAAACACGGCACCCAGCTTATGGCATGGTCTCCGCTGGCCCAGGGGAGGAACGGGCTCTTCACCGATCCTACGATGACGGAGATCGGGGAGCGGTACGGCAAGACGGCGGCCCAGGTCGATCTTCGGTTCTTGATGCAGTCCGGCGTAGTGGTGATTCCAAAGTCCACCCACCGGGAGCGTATGGCGGAGAATTTTGACCTGTTTGACTTCCGTCTGACCGACGGGGAGATGGAACAGCTTCAGGCCATGGATCTGGGCCGCAGCCAGTTCATCGACCACTATGCCCCCAATGTGGCAGAGATGTTCGTGGGCGCCGGTTCTGTGTAAGGAGGAGGTATTGATGAGCAGCAGCAAACTCGGGTTCGGCATGATGCGCCTGCCCCAGCGCTCCCCGGAGGCCACAGATATCGACTTTGAGCAGGTCAGCCAGATGGTGGACCGATTCCTGGCGGCCGGTTTTACCTATTTTGACACCAGCTGGACCTATCACAACGAAGCCAGCGAAACAGCGGTAAAAAGGTGTCTCGTCAGCCGTCATCCCCGAGACAGCTTCGTGCTGGCCTCCAAACTGCCCACCTTTGCCATCACCAAGGAGGAAGAAGCGGAGGAGATCTTCAACCAGCAGCTGGAGCGGTGCGGCGTGGACTACTTTGACTACTATCTGCTCCACAATGTGAACTGGATGCGCTTGAGGTTATATAAGTGCATGTACCGGTCAATGATTTGTTCGGATCATGGAAAGATATCGTTCCCCTTGCTTTGCCTGGATGATAGCAATACTCCCCATGATGTATCTATTTCTCTACATCAGGGGGAGTATTTTGTCTAATATCCGTTATTCTGGAGCAGTTCAGCTGAACCCGGCGGATCTGTTCTGCCTCAAATTTTCTGATTTCCGGTGGACCAGACGTGGCTCTCCTGCGCCGTGGCCGGCGTGTTCTGGGCCATCACGCCTACCAGAGGATGGGGGACATAGGGCTCCTCCAGGTAGGCGCACTCCTCCGCCGTCAGTTCCAGGTCCACCGCCTTGGCCGCCCCCTCGATGTGGTGGAGCTTGGTGGCCCCCACCACCGGAGCCGTCACCTTTGTGAGCAGCCAGGCCAGGGAGATCTCAGTCATGGACACGCCGTGCCGGTCGGCCAGCTCCGCCACCCGCTGGATAATGGGGGCATCCTGAGTTGCCATGCCACCGTACTTCATCTGGGCGTAACTGTCCTCCTGAAGCCGCTTGGAGGTCTCGCCGGGGTGTTTGGAGAGGCGGCCACCGGCCAGAGCGCTGTAAGGCGTCATGGCGATGTTCTCCTCCCGACAGAAGGGGGCCATCTCCCGCTCCTCCTCCCGGAAGATCAGGTTGTAGTGGCTCTGTACCGACACGAACTTGGCAAAGCCCTCCCGCTCCGCCAGGGCGTTTGCCTTGCACAGTTGCCAGGCAAAGCAGTTTGAAATACCGATGTGGCGTGTCTTGCCCTCCTTTACCATCTGGTTCAGGCCGTCCATGATGTCATAGAGGGGGGTCTGGTAGTCCCACATGTGGTAGATGTACAGGTCTACATGGTCCATCCCCAGGTTCTGCAGACTCTTCTCCAGCAGGCGGCGAATGTGCGCTTGTCCGGAAATACCTGCCTCGATCTCTTCGTTGGTGCGGGGGAGAAACTTGGTGGCCACCACCACCTCGTCCCGCTTGGCAAAGTCCCGCAGGGCCCGGCCCAGGTACTGCTCGCTGGTGCCGTTCTGATAACCGATGGCAGTATCGAAGAAGTTGACGCCAAGTTCCAACCCCCGCTGGATGATCTCCCGGGAGTGTTCCTCGTTAATTGTCCAGCTGTGCTGGCCGTTGGAGGCGTCGCCAAAGCCCATGCACCCCATGCAGATTCGGGACACTCGCAAATCAGAATTGCCCAGTTGTGTGTATTTCATAGATAGCCTCCGTTCCAAAATTGAATTCATTTTAACCAAGTGCGGTGTGAAACGGCGTTGTCCACTACCGTTTCTATCGCAGTTTTCGATCAAAGCATACGACCTTATACAAGAAATGTGAAATGCCTTTTTCAAATAGAGAAACATGCAAAAATTGAATTTATACCGTATAGACGAATGGAAACAGCCTGTACTTTCCACACAAGCAATATCATGCAAAATACGTATTTCTCTAAATCTAATATAAGCATTAGACATTCCAAGTTTCTCATTCTACAATGTAGGTGTCAAATTAGAGGGGCGGTTTGGGAGTGTGCTCTGAATCTCCCCCAACTGGTGGAGCGACGCGCCCATGGCGGTCTATACCTTCCTGGAGTCCTATGACTGGGACGGAAAGACGCTGATCCCCTTTAATACCAGTGCCAGCGGCGGCTTTGGCAGAAGCCTGTCCGCACTGGAGGAGAGCGCGGCAGGAGCTTCGACTCTGGATGGGATCTCCTTCACCGAGCGTAACCTCGGGGACGCACAGAGCGAAGTGGCGGCCTGGCTGGATGAGCTGGACCTGAAATAGAAAGGAGGCGGCGAGTATGCCGCATGTAGCAATCACCATGATCCCGGGACGGGACGAGGAGACCAAGTTGGCCCTGGCCAAGAAGACGCAGGAATTTCTGGTGGGCGAGCTGGGAATCGACCCCAAGTTCGTGTCGGTGTCCATCCAGGACATCCCCATGGAGGACTGGCAGAAGTCCATGGAGCAGTTCCCGGATGACATTATGTATGTAAAACCCGGCGTGTGACCGGAGAGAGGCGGTATCTGTTATGAAGAAGAATGTTGGCTCTGTATTGGCCCTGTACCCCACGCCTCTGGTCATTGTGGGGACAATAGTGGACGGCAAGCCCAACTGGACCCTGGTTGGCCATCTGGGCATCATCGGGCATGACCGGGTGATGGTCAGCATGGCGGTTCCCCATTACAGCAATAGCATTAAATTTCAATCCACGCTCCCCGTGAGGGGAGCGACAGTACGGCGGAAAACAGAATAGGGGTGCAGCGTCATTTCAATCCACGCTCCCCGTGAGGGGAGCGACCCTGCATTTTCGCGCAATTCACGCAACCGCGTCCTATTTCAATCCACGCTCCCCGTGAGGGGAGCGACCAGCGGCCTCATGTGACGCTCACCTCCCCCGCCACCGATTTCAATCCACGCTCCCCGTGAGGGGAGCGACCAGCCGCCGCCCCCCGGGCTGGCGGGAGACGGAGATTTCAATCCACGCTCCCCGTGAGGGGAGCGACCGCCGCCTGGGTGTCCCGGTCCTTTGTGGTGGACGATTTCAATCCACGCTCCCCGTGAGGGGAGCGACGATGCCTCAGTGTTACCTGCTTGCTGCATGTTTTCAGTCATTTCAATCCACGCTCCCCGTGAGGGGAGCGACGCCTCTCTTGGGCCCGGCCCCCTGGGTTGACAATCCATTTCAATCCACGCTCCCCGTGAGGGGAGCGACCCAATGGAGATGCTGTGTTCCAGCCCTATGAGATTATTTCAATCCACGCTCCCCGTGAGGGGAGCGACCTTCAGCCCCTGCTCCAAGTCGTCCAGACTCTTATCATTTCAATCCACGCTCCCCGTGAGGGGAGCGACAGGGTCACCGACTTCTCCACCGCGTGCTGGGGCAATTTCAATCCACGCTCCCCGTGAGGGGAGCGACAAAATCCCGCCCAGGTGATGCAGCACCGGGCGGATTTCAATCCACGCTCCCCGTGAGGGGAGCGACGCCCGGCGCGAGCGAGCCGCAGCCGGGGCCGCCATTTCAATCCACGCTCCCCGTGAGGGGAGCGACGCCCCGGGGGGCCCGAAGGGCCCACCCCCGGCCCATTTCAATCCACGCTCCCCGTGAGGGGAGCGACCCGCGGCGGGGCGTCATTCGCCCGGATTCGACTCCATTTCAATCCACGCTCCCCGTGAGGGGAGCGACCGACGACCATGGTCTATGCCATGGCGTACCAGCTCTACATTTCAATCCACGCTCCCCGTGAGGGGAGCGACCCCACACGGTGGGCGGCGGCTACACCATGGATCTGATTTCAATCCACGCTCCCCGTGAGGGGAGCGACCCGACCCGGCCGCGCTGCGGCCTCTCGGATATGCATTTCAATCCACGCTCCCCGTGAGGGGAGCGACGTCGTACTGGGCGCAGCTGCTCGCCGGTATTGAATTTCAATCCACGCTCCCCGTGAGGGGAGCGACCGACTGCCTCTCCCCCAGCAAGACGCTGCACAGCCTATTTCAATCCACGCTCCCCGTGAGGGGAGCGACTCCGGAGAGGGGTGGAGGCCGCCCTGCTGGCCCCCACCGATTTCAATCCACGCTCCCCGTGAGGGGAGCGACGCCTCTCTTGGGCCCGGCCCCCTGGGTTGACTTTCCATTTCAATCCACGCTCCCCGTGAGGGGAGCGACTAAGCGGGCCGCCAGGGCCTTCCGGCTGCCCCAATTTCAATCCACGCTCCCCGTGAGGGGAGCGACGGGTGCTTTGTGCTTTGTGCCGGGAAAAAAGTGCAATTTCAATCCACGCTCCCCGTGAGGGGAGCGACGTGCCAAGCGAGGGACCCTGTACTATCTCCACGCAATTTCAATCCACGCTCCCCGTGAGGGGAGCGACGGACAACGACGGGGTGATAAGGGGGTATCTAGGTATTTCAATCCACGCTCCCCGTGAGGGGAGCGACGTATGCATCTCGTCGGCGATAACAATGTTGGCGTTATTTCAATCCACGCTCCCCGTGAGGGGAGCGACCAGTCTGGGCATAGTCCATGGTTCCGTCATCCTATTTCAATCCACGCTCCCCGTGAGGGGAGCGACCTCGGGCGGAGACAGAGGTATCCTCGTAAGCTGGATTTCAATCCACGCTCCCCGTGAGGGGAGCGACCTCGGGCGGGATGCAGAATGCCAGGCCACTGGTCGTATTTCAATCCACGCTCCCCGTGAGGGGAGCGACCTGACGACCAATACCAGGACGACGGCTCATCAAAGTATTTCAATCCACGCTCCCCGTGAGGGGAGCGACGCGGCCGTGGTACGGTACTGGTTTCCGGGTGGCTCTATTTCAATCCACGCTCCCCGTGAGGGGAGCGACTTCGTGTCATCAACTGAGGTTGATCTTTGATTGAATTTCAATCCACGCTCCCCGTGAGGGGAGCGACATTTACCCCCCTGTCAAGTTTCCCCGCCGTCGGAAATTTCAATCCACGCTCCCCGTGAGGGGAGCGACCTTCTATCAGCTCCGGCGGAGCTGTATCATCCGATTTCAATCCACGCTCCCCGTGAGGGGAGCGACTCCACTCCTGCACGAAAATCACCTGCCCAACAAATATTTCAATCCACGCTCCCCGTGAGGGGAGCGACCCGCCAACAATGCCATCCTGTCAGTTGCTAAAAAAATTTCAATCCACGCTCCCCGTGAGGGGAGCGACCGGGTTGAGCTTTCCATTTTGGCCAAGCATTGATATTTCAATCCACGCTCCCCGTGAGGGGAGCGACTCGGGCGGAGACAGAGGTATCCTCGTAAGCTGGATTTCAATCCACGCTCCCCGTGAGGGGAGCGACACAGATATCCACCGTCGCCCACATCGCCGCTGATGATTTCAATCCACGCTCCCCGTGAGGGGAGCGACTCAGATGGTGTGGTGACGGATTTTGGGAGGTGCCGGATTTCAATCCACGCTCCCCGTGAGGGGAGCGACTGCAAATATATCCAAAATGCTGCGGGCCATTTTGGATAGATTTTCTAATTTTTAAAAAAGATACTTATAAAATCAAAATAAAAATAATCACAAAATGGGATTTTTAATAAAGACAGGTATGTTTATCCTGCTTTTCAAGTGCGAACCGAGTAAGAAATCAGTGTGCGCTTCCTATTCGCACAGTTAAAGAATCATAGGTTCCTCTGGCAGGTACGTCTGTTTACGGCCGAAGTGTTCGATTTTATTTTCATAGCGTTTCCCTAAGTAATAAAACCGAAGGCTGTCCTTTTCCGGGTCCATGATCGCACATAGCTTTGCCTGGAGCAATTTACACTGGGCCGAGTCCAGTAGACATTCAAAAACAGAATTTTGGACCCGCTGCCCGTAGTTTACACATTGCTTGGCGATCTGCCGCAGCCGTTTCCGCCCAGCGGAATCTTCCGTGTTGACATCATAGGTAATCAAGACCAGCATTCCAGAACCTCACTTCCACAAAAAAGGCGGATAGGAATCCAGATCTCCTCGGAGACAGCGTGCCAGAAGAAGCGCTTGAATATAGGGAACCAATCCCCAGGGAAGTTTTTCATGCAAATATGGATGGGTCAGTATCTCTTGTTTTCGAGTCTGCCAATGCTTCAAAAAAGTCCGGCGGCCCGTGTCATTTAGAAAGACAGCACCATTTTCTCGAATATCAAAGTCTGAGTTGCCCACGACACGGTTATTGACGAGCGTCAGGACGAACCGGTCCGCCATACAGGGACGTAGTTCTTCCATGAGATCTAATGCCAGAGAGGTGCGTCCGGGGCGGTCACGGTGGAGAAAGCCTACATAGGAATCCAGGCCCACACTCTCCAGAGCGGAGGCACAGTCGTGGGTCAGCAGGCTATAAGCAAAGGAGAGGAGCGCGTTGATTGGGTCCTGAGGTGGGCGGCGGTTCCGACCGGAAAACTGAAAGAGAGGCTTTTCGCCTAAAATCATCTGGTCAAACACACTGAAATAAAGTGTGGCTCCTGCACCTTCTAATCCGCGTAAATTGTCTAAAGAGGCTTCTTCCGCAACTTGTGGAAGAAGCACTTTCATCTTAGAAGAAACAGAGGAAAAACGGTCCGCATCCAACCGAAGCCCATGGTCGCGCCGGGTCCGCTCAATGCTCCAGCGGGCATTATATATCTTCCCCAAAATCATATTACGGGCGATACGGCAACACGGCCCTGGATCATCTGCAATTCGGTACTGAGTACGGCGAAGCAATACGTTCCCAGAGCTTGCCCCGGTAACACGGGCCAAAAAACGGCCTCGGGGGGTACAAAACGCCAGAGAGATATCCCGCTTTGCGCAGGCGCCCATCAGAGCAGGGGAGGCCCCGGGATAGGAAAACGATATGATCCCGTCCAATGTGTGGAGAGGGTATCGGGCGATTTCCTGCCGTTCCCGGTTTGCGACCACATTTTCCCCGTCCAAGGAGAGGTAGATATCCTCACTGGTGACAAAGAGGGTGTTCAACAGATGTTTCATATCAACTCCTCCATGGCCTTCTTCAGATAGTTGGACACAGAGCCTCGCCGGGTCAACTGGGGCAGGCAAAGGTCCTTTAAAGAGCAGGCGTTACAGGACTTGCTGGGCTTTGCTTTCGGCGTATGCCCCCGGCGGTAAAACTGGTGCATCTCGTCTGAGTAAGACCGGACACGCTCCCGCAGTTCTGGTGAAAAGGCGACCGGTGTGCGCCGCCGCGGCTCTCCATAAAAGAGTGCCCCCTCAGGGATAGAACAGCAGAGCATCTCCTCCAGGCACATGGCCTGGGCGCAAAGCTGGAGTTCGTCCGCCTGGTGAGCTTTGGGACGGCCGCGTTTATACTCCACGGGGAAGGGAAGCCAGAGGCCCTCCTCCCCATGGAGCGGGATGCCCTCCGGCGAGGCATGAAACTCCACTACGTCGCACTGACCGGACAGACCCAAGGTGTGGGAGACGACGGAGAGACCGCGGAGGATCAGCAGATCACCCCGGCGCTCTCGGAGGGAGGCGTCGTGAGCCCGCTGATGGAGCAGCGTTCCCTCTACGGTGCGCAGGTTTTCCTGCCACTGCTGCTCTAGATGAATCAGAGCCCACTGGCGGCGGCAGAAAGCAAAATGCTGAAGGCCGGAGAGAGGGAGGAGGTCCTCCTCACAGTAGGTCACCCCATCTGCACACATGTGACGCCGGAAGGCAGAGCGGACTCGTCCACTGACACGATATAGTCCTGATAGGAGCGTGCCGGAGCAGTAACATCTGAATCCTTTCGATCCACATGGACCGCCTCGAACAGTTTCCAGGCAGGGGCATTGCCCAGCTCGCTGTCATGCTTGAATACGATCAGGTCTCGGACAGCCATTTTCCCACGGGCGGCGGAGTGGTCGTGTTCAAACATGTTCAAAATAGCTTCCCACAGAAGGGACAGGTCCTCTTCGGAAAAACCGGTGGTCTTTCGGGCCAGATTGGCGGAGATATACCCTTCACAACGGTAGAGACCATAGGGGACGATATACTTGCGTCCCATTTCTGTTCCCTTCTTTTCCGCGTCTGCCTCAGTTGTGATGGCCACACGCGTAATGGTGACTTCCTGAGGAACGATGGGCTCCACGCTGCGGGCAAATCCCAGCTGTACCGGACCACGCACCTGACCGCAGTTCAGGGCCGCTTTCACGAAGGTGGTCATAACCGCGCCGAAGGTGCGGATATCGTAGAAGTTGGCACACATCCAGTCCCGGATTTTTCGATCCAGGTCTGGATCGCTTTTTTTCTTCTCCTTGACCGATTTCTCATCCACGTCCAGAGCAGCGTAAGCCTCAGCATCGCTGCGGTTCAGGGGCACGCCGTCTTTAACATAGATGCGGTAGCCGGTGCTGTCCTCCTTCACGGTCTCCACATAGTTGCGGATCTTCCGCTTCAGACACACGTCGGTGACAATGCCAAGACCGGTCTCCGGGTCCACTCGGGGCATATTGCCCGCGTCCGGGTCCCCGTTGGGATTGCCGTTTTCCACGTCGAACAAAATCACGAATTCATAGCGGTTTTTGATGGGATCAGACATGTTCTTTTTCCTCCTTTTTCTGATAACGGGCCTGGGTCTGGTGGTAGTAACCAAGCTGGAACGAGCCCTGCTGGGGCAGATTCATCCGGGCGGGATACTCTGTTCCATCAAATTTGGAAAACAATTCTGTGAGCTGTTTCTCATAGGAAATAGAAAGTCCACGATTAGAACTGCTCAGCTTTTTCAAATGCTTCTGCGCCAGATTGGTCAGCACCGGAAAGATGACAGCCGGAGTGGCGGCCGCAGAATTGAAATATTTATCTTTGATGGTAGCGTTGACGCCTGGATTGGCGGACTCCTGAATTGCCTCCAGGACGGAGAAGAGCCGTCCCAGCGTGTATGGAATATTGTTCGTATTAGGATTGAGAGACACTTGTAAGACCTCCTCCGGTATGTCGGGATTTTCTCGTTTGATTGTCTCCTGCAGCTTCCGATAATAGGCTTTTAAAACAGCCGCTCTCCCTCGGGTGATCTCCCGCTCCGCCCGGATGCGTAAAGTCACGCCGTTGAGCAGCGTGGCGGGATAGCGGGTGTTCATCAGGACGGCCCGCAGGACCTCGCCGGCCAGATCGGGGGCGGGGGATTTGTCTCTGGAGTTCTGATTGACCGTCTCGCTGAGCAGCTTCCAAAGAGGGAGAGTCTCGAACTTGTCATAAGCGGGCCGGACGATCTCCAACCGGTCGTAGTGGGCCTGGATGTTGCGCAGAAAGCCGCCAAACGTGTTATGCAGGAAGAACCGCACCGAAAGCCGGGCGGCGTTGGGGGAGAGGCCCAGGACATAGAAGTCCATGCCGGGGTCCAGCTTGTCCGCCTCATAGGTCACCGGCTGTCCGGCGCAGAGGCTTTTTACCATTCCACGCAGGTCGTTTTCCGTGTAGGAGGGGACGGCGGCGCCGAAGGCAGCCCCTCCAAACAGGGCGGCGTAGGCCGGTTTCGCGTTTCTGGCCCAGCAGACCACAGTGGCGTCTCCGATGCGGAACACGTGGTCCCGGTCGGACAACAGGTGGTTCAGGGCAGTGGTATAGGCGAAGGCGGCAAATTTTCCGGTGGGAGCATTCAAATTCTGTTCCTTGCCATAGGAACAGAATGCCGGGGCGTTGAAGGATACCAGAGCCGCGCCGCTGGATTGGGCGCCTGCCACGTTTTTGATGGAGGGATGGATATTTTCGATGGGGCCCACCTCGCCGGTGACAAGGCAGAGGCCCTGGGGGCCGTCTCCGGCGGAGTTATAATAAGTTTCCCACGTCTGACGGATTGCGGGATCGCTATGGACGAAACCTTCCGCTGTACGGAAAATGAGATTTCCGCCGGAGAGAATACCATCCAAATGCTCTTGGAGGGCCGGATGTTCCCATGCCTTTTTGGGTTCCCAGGTGCGAAAAAATGCCAAGACCGCCTGGGCCGCTGGAGAATCCACATGCTCCAGCAGTTTCTCGTGAAGCGCCTTGCAGGCGGAGAAACATTCCAATGTTCGCTGGGGCTTGCCCTTGTTGTCGATCCCTAAAAAATAGCTGGAGTTGTCACACAGAAAGTTAGCCGCCACGCCCACGGTTCGTTTGACCGGAGCAGGGAGGGAAATACTCTGGGGTGCAAGGACTATCTTTTTCCCCTTGGGCTGTTCTGTTTGCATAAAGTCGACGCGCTCCAACGTCCCGTTCATTGCCAGACAGAGGGCATAGGAGACTTTTACAGGGCTCCAGCCTGGTGCGGCAATCTTTCCTCCCTGCTCCAGAGCCTGGTAATACTCGGTCAGCGCCTGAAGAATCATCCCCGCACCTCCCCGCTGTTCCGGTCCGGGACGTTCAGAACTCCGTTTTGGAGGGAGCCCCGGAAGAATAGGGGCCGAATATTTTCCGGGTCGGTATAGTCCATGTCGTAGAGCATCCAGCCCAGGTCTTGGGTCCTGTCCTTCAGCTCATCGGGGCAGGGGGGGAGCTCCTCACACCACCGGAATTGGGCGGGAAATTCCCGGCAGCCGAAGCAGGGCTGATGGTAGAACTGCCCCCGCTTGATCCGGCGCTTCACAATATCCTGAAACTTTCCGGGGTTGTCCCCCTGAGCGGCCTGGTCTGTCATCTCAAAATGGGCCTCGATCACATAGCGTACGTCCCTCAGCAGCAGGGCGGCCCGCTGCTGGATGTCGTCCGAGGTGCACAGATACAGCTGTCCCTCCCCCTTTTCCATGACGGTGCGTGCCGTCCGGGCTGGGATTTTGGATTTTACTTCGTTGCGCCGCAGGTTGGTGAAACGGATGGGGGCGCACACATGGATTTGGTCGATGACCCACCGCAGCCCTGGGTGCCAGTAGATAGCCTCGATCAGTCCCCGGGCGGCGGAGGGGGTCATCACGTCGTAGCTGACCCGCTCAACCTTCATCTCTGGACGAGTGAAGAGCGCATAGTCTCCCCAGACTTCCAATTGGATCATTGGCATTTCCTTCTTTCTGCTAGATAAAATGCTGAATATAGCGCAGAGAAATTATACTATATTTGAATTAAATAAACAATCCTTTCCCGCTGTCCGCCTTTAAACTCAAACCGGTATCCTCGGAATAGAGGTCCAGGTTGGAGAGGATGACCGAGCCGTCCTCCAGCCGCTCCAGATCTCCGGCCTGGTCCAGTGTGTTGAAGTGCTGCTCGTAAACGGAGACTCCGTACTGTCCCAGGCGGCGGTACAGGTCTCGGCTACGTTCTCCGCTCCGCAGGCGCTCGATCAGTTCGGCACCCTTTTCTTTTGGAATGTAAATGGTGACGGTGGGGCTGTCGATCAAATGAAACCGCTCGGACACCGTGCGGAAGGGAAACAGTTCAGACTGCATCAGAGGGAGAATGTGCTGCGCGTCCTGGGCTTCTGTTCCCTTCAAGTCCAGAAGATTTGAAAAATAGGTGTGGACGGCCTCCGGGGAGGTGATGTCCTCATAGCGGGCCATAGCCTCTCGGCCGGCTCCGATGGCAGTGGCAAAGAGGGGAGGTGTGTTCCCCTCGCCCCGGAATACGGTGACGATACTGTTTTCCAAAGGCCGTTTCCCCTCCCGGTTGCACCGTCCTGCGGCCTGGAGGATGGAATCCAGTCCGGCCTCCTCCCGGTAGACGGCGGGGAAATCCACATCCACGCCGGCCTCAATCAGGGAGGTGGACACCACCCGGCAGGGAAGCCTCTTATCCAGCCGGTAGCGGATCTCTTCCAACTGAGCCCGGCGGTGAGCGGGATACATGAGGGTGGAGAGATGGAAACATCCCTCGCCCTCCAGCCGCAGAAAGATCTCCTGGGCTGATTTTCGGGAGTTAACAACGCACAGGACCTGATCCTGCTCCTGAAGCTGCGCGGCAAGTTCCTCATAGGTTATCCGCCCCGCTTGCCGGAAGGTCACGCGCCGGAATACATCCCACCGGAATTGCTCCGGTGGGCAGAGCTCTGTGACCGGAAGCTCCGGAGCAAATTCCCGGAAAATGGGGACCAGTGCCGGCTGAGTGGCGGTGCACAGAACCGCGGAGGCCCGGTAGTGTTTGACCAATTGGGCAATGGCCCAGACGCAGGGGCGCAGGTAGGGGAGAGGCAGCATCTGTGCCTCGTCAAATACAATGACGCTTTGGGCGATATTGTGGAGTTTCCGGCACTGAGAGGGACGGCAGGAGAAGAGAGATTCAAAAAATTGCACCGCTGTGGTCACGATCACCGGCATGTCCCAGGTCTCGGTGGCACGAGCCAGGCGGGAGGATTCAGGAGTGGCTTCCTGATCCATGTCATAGAGTACGCCGGAGTGGTGCTCCAGAACACAGTCCTCCCCCAGGATCTCGCGGAATTTTTGAGCGGTCTGCTCAATGATGGAGGTGTAAGGGATCACATAGATTATACGAGAAAGTCCCTGGGCTTTGGCTTGGGCCAGAGCAAAGGCCAGAGAGGCCACGGTCTTGCCTCCGCCGGTAGGGACGGTCAGAGCAAAGAGGCCCGGTGTCTGCCGCTCTCCCTCCTGGATGCAACGCGCTAGAATGGAGCACCGCTGGGCATTCAGTTCCCCTTTGGGCGGAAACCATCCGGAGATGTAGTTCTGAAGCCGCGCCATCAAAGAATCCATGGATGTGCTGGGGCATACCGTGCCGGGGCGGCTGGCCATAAATTCCGCTGTATCGGAGTAGTCTGCGTCCACCAGACAAGAGAAGAGCATACGGGTGAAGAACATCCCCTCCAGCTGCGGCTCCAAAGTGTTTGGCAGAGGAGGAGCAGGCAGGGTGAGTTCGGACTGCCAGACGGTATACTCCGGCAGCCTGCCCTGAAGGGCACGGTTCATGCGGCCAAAAAAGGAACTGGAATCCGGAGCGTCCGTTTGACTTCCGCCATCAGGGAGACCGCTGTGATGTCCGGCTACTGCGAACGCCGCATAGGGCTGTCCCAAGCGAAAGCATTCAAAGGCCCCGGCGGTAGCGTGGTCTACCCTCGGGCCGTGTTGCAGAAGCCGATTTTGAAACTCATTGGAATACTTTCCTAAGTCGTGGGACAGGCCAGCCAGCTCTCCCTGGTCTGCGGCACAGAACGCACGCGCAGACGTGCTGCATCGCCAGGCAGTGGACTCCAGATGCTGAAGAACGGTCTGTTTTCTGCCATCTACCGTTATATGCGCCAGATACGATTCCATATGGATCAAAGCCCCCTCAAAAAAGTTGGTGAAAGGAAAGATTGATCTTCCTTTCACCAGTATACAGCATGATCCTAAAAATTCCAATGTATTTCAACCGGCGGATCACTCTCCCCAGGCCGGCGTTTCCACACTAGAATATAGTCAATGAGGGCCTCCACCATTTCACGGGTCAGGTGCTCCAGATTGGCGTAACGCTGGACCAGTTCCCGTCGGTTGTCCCCGGCGGCAATCCGGACGTCCAGTTCCTCCAGCCGCCGGTTAGTTTCCGCGATTTTTTCCTCGAGCAGCTCCTTTTCCTTGGAGAAGTCCTGGGAGAGACTGAGAAAATCCGCTTCGGACAGAATTCCCCGTACCTTATCCAGATAGAGCTCTCGCAGGCCCGTTTGAAACTCCTCCTGCTGTGTCTGATATTTGGAGCGCTGATCCAGCGTTTTCCGTTTCTGAGCCTGGAGAGAACCGGAAAAATTCAGGTTTCGTTCCAGCTCATCTTGATCCAAATACTGCGCGGAGAGCCGGTTCAGCTCCTGGACCACGATGCGTTCCAGCTTTTCCACGGAAATAAATGCGCCGGTACAGGCATCTTTTGAAACGCGCCGGTTGGAGCACTGGAGATAGTGCCGCCCGCGGTTTTTCGTGGAGCGCATGGTGTATCCGCAATTGGCGCAGCGCACCTTTTTGGCAAAGAGCCCAATCGAACCGCCTGTAAAGGGCTTTGACTTTTCTTGTATCAATGCTTGGACCCGTTCCCATAGCTCCTGGCCGATGATTGCCTCGTGAGTATGTTCGACCCGAATCCACTGATCTTTGGGACGGGGCTTGTTCTGTTTGCTTTTATAAGATACACTGCCATATCGCCCCTGGACCATGTTGCCGATGTAGATCTCATTGGTCAGCATGTGGGAGATGGCAGGATATTTCCACAGCGTTCCTGTTTTTCCAGGGGGAGATTGGTACCGCAATCCTTTCCGGCGCTTATACTCAGTGGGATTGGGGATCCCATCCTCATTCAGAATTCGGGCGATGGCCGTTTTTCCATATCCTTGTGAAAACAAGGTAAAGACCCGGCACACGACTGCGGCGGCCTCTGGGTCAATAATCAGATGGCCCTTCTGAGCCGGGTCCTTCTGATATCCATAGAGGACGAAAGCGCCAATATGAAAGCCCTGTTCCCGGCGATTGGTGAGGACGCTGCGAATATTGTCGGACATGTCCTCCAGATACCATTCGTTTACCAGACCATTGATCTGGCGGGATTTTTTGTTCCCCTTGTTGTCGGTGTCCGCGTTGTCCACAATGCTGACGAAACGGATTCCCCACAGCGGGAAAAGACCGTGTATGTATTTTTCTACCAGTTCCAGCTCACGGGTAAAGCGGGACTGAGTTTTGCAGAGGATGATATCAAATTTATGTGCCTGAGCATCCGCTAAGAGGCGGCGAAACTCCGGGCGGTTTCGGTCAGAACCTGTGTAGTCATCGTCGCTGTAAATGTGAAATACTTCCCAGCCCTGCTGCATGGCATATTGCAGGAGCATGGACTTTTGGTTTTGAATACTCACGCTGTCGTCCTCGGCGGAAGCCTTGTTCCGGTCCTCCTCAGATAGACGGCAGTAGATTGCGGCTTTGGACATGGTCAACGCTCCTATCAAAAATGCGGTCCCCCGAACTGTGTTTGTCGGGAGACCGCTTTTGCGGCCGTTACTGAAGTCCTGCTGCGATGGAATTGGAACGCTCCATCTGGTTGATCAGCTGGATCCAGATCTTAGTGTATCGCTCCGATGTCAGGGACGTCCCGGATTTCTGGAATACGCTTCGGCATGGTGGGGAGGGAAGTGGAAGTCGGTTCATAAAGGGCATGCTCCTTTCTAGATTTAGATCATGACCACTTTATGTTTGTTGTCTCCATAGTAGGACGGTATCTGATGGATGTTCTGTCTTAACCCTCAGTCCGCAGGGGGGGAGGATAGAATGCTGCGGAGGAGTGCGGGGTCCTGTTTGAAACTCGGAACTGTGCCGGAAGGCGAGGCTTTTTTGCCGGATAAAGCGATTCAGACCTGGGGGAGCGATCCATGACGATGCTGTTCGGCGATCCAAAATGCAAATGCGGTTCAGAAGGAGAAGGACTTGCAGGCGCTGGCCGAAACCGTGGCATGTCGAATAAAAATTCCCTGATTCCGCTCTAAAAAGTGGAATCAGGGAATTTGTTGTGGTTTATGGGACGTTGGCCATGCGCCATTGCACCGTCTGCCGCCAGGTCCTCCGTCAGATCGGCAATGGGGTCGCCGGTGGACTGGATGGAGCCGGCGGTCCAGGGGAAGCCGGAGGCGGCGGTGGGGTAGACCCCGGTGGTGTGGTCCACGAAGTAGGGGGCGAAAGCGGAATTATTCCGCACGTCCTCGTCGCTGAGATTTCTGGTGAGCTGGTGGACGATGGCCGCCACCATCTCCATGTGGCCCAGCTCCTCGGTGCCGATATCGGTGAGCAGCCCCTTGGCCTCGGTGAAGGGCATGGAGTAACGCTGTGACAGATAGCGCATGGAGGCCCCTAGCTCCCCGTCGGGCCCGCCGTACTGGCTGATGATGAAGGCGGCCAGTTTGGGGTTGGGTGTGGAAATTTTCACTGGGAACTGGAGTTTTTTCTCATAAATAAACATCTCATTTCACCTCATTCTGCCCATAATTCCAGGGCCACGGGTCCTGAAGCCAGCGGTAGGAGCTGCCGGCGGCGGCGCTGGTCTTGGTGATGGGGCCGAATTTGGCCTCGTAGGCGGCCTTGGCGCTCTGCTCCATGGCGGAGTACTGCTTAAAGAGCTCAAAGGCCTCGGTGTCGTCCGGGTGGGTGTCCAGGTAGGTGCCCAGCTCCAGCACCACAAACTCCAGGGCCTGGAGCTCCACCAGGGGGGTAGAGGGCAGGGTGCTCCCCTCCACCTTTAAATGAAAGGGCAGGTTCAGGCCGGGAAACAGGGTCCCGTTGCTGAGGGCGTCATTCTGGGAATATTGCTTGGAGCCGGTCTGCTGAAAGGGCACATAGGGGACCGCCAGCCCGGCGCAGGAGGGCATGGTGCCGTAGTTGTCCGGGCAGGAGGGCATCGGGCAGGAATTGCCGGTTTCGTTGTTCAAGACAGGATTCCTCCTTGGTTGGGATCGGAGAAGCCCAGGGGTTCCTCCAGTCCATTCTATGTTCCGTCCGTCCGGCCGGTCCCCGGCGGGGAGGAAGAGGGGGAGAGAGAGGAGACGGAATATGGGGAACTTGAGCGGAGAAACGGGGAAACCGATGGGAAAACCGGCGGAGAGGCGGAAAAATATTTTTCATATGCCGCCGCTGCGGGCCATAGTTTGAAGGGGGAGGTGGGGCCTTATGAAAAGGAGAGCGCTGTGGATGGCGGCGGGCATTCTGGTCCTGGGCGCGGTTCTGGGCGGCCTGGCCTGGCGCTGGGAGGGGCGGGCGTCCACCGCGGCGGCAATCCGTGACGCCTCCGGCGTGCGGTGGATCATAGACGCTGGCCACGGGGGAGAGGACGGGGGAGCGGTGTCCCCGGGCGGGGTGGTGGAGAGCCGGATCAACCTGGAGATCGCCCGGCGGGTGGACGGAATTTTTGGCTTCTGCGGAGAGCCCGCCCTCATGCTCCGCACCGAGGACATCTCCCTCCACGACCCGGAGGCGGTCTCCCTGCGGGAGAAGAAGGCGTCCGACCTGCATAACCGGGCCGGTACGGCGTCGTCATACCCGGAGGCCACCCTGTTGAGCGTCCACCAGAATATGTTCCAGCAGTCCCGGTACCGGGGGACCCAGGTCTTTTACGCCCCCACCCAGGGCTCTCAGGAGCTGGCCCAGGTCATCCAGGGGGTGGTCCGGGAGAGCCTCCAGCCGGACAACAGCCGGGAGAGCAAGCCCATCCCGGACACGGTGTACCTGATGAACCACATCCCCAACCGGGCGGTGCTGGTGGAGTGCGGCTTTCTCTCCAACCCGGGGGAGGAGGGACTGCTCCAGGACCCGAATTACCAGACGAAGCTGGCGGCGGCCATCGCGGCGGGGTGCCTGGTAGGAGGCTCCGCCTCCTCATAAGGCGGTTGTGGTCCAACGCCCTGTGTGATAGAATATTTGTACGAGTAATAGAAAAGGCGGGTGGAGCCCATGGAGGGAGCATTTGTCAACTTGACTCCGGAAAATCTGGAACGGGAGCACTTGTGCTGCATCATCCGCAGCAAAAAGCCCCACCCGGGGGTGGAGGCCAAGCGTCAGTGGCTCTCCGACCGCTTGAAGGAGGGACACGTGTTCCGAAAGCTGGACGCGAAGGCCACGGTGTTCATCGAGTACGCCCCCCTGGAGACGGCCTGGGTCCCGGTTCTGGGGGACAACTACCTCTACATCTACTGCCTGTGGGTGCTGGGCGGCGAGAAGGGGAAGGGGTACGGCCGGGCGCTGATGGAGTATTGTCTGGCTGACGCCCGGGCGAGAGGCAGGTCCGGGGTGTGCATGCTGGGGGCGGCCAAGCAGAAGGCCTGGCTCTCCGACCAGTCCTTCGCCCGGAAATTCGGATTTGAGACGGCGGACGCCACCGATTACGGGTATACCCTGCTGGCCCGGTCCCTTGACGGGACGGTCCCCCGGTTTGCGCCCCAGGTCAAGGAGCCAAGGGTGGAGGGGGAGGAGCTGACCATCTTCTATGACTTCCAGTGCCCCTATATCCTCCAGAGCGTGGAGCTGGCCCGGTCGTACTGCCAGGAGACCGGAACTCCGGTGACCTTCCATCCCGTGGACTCCCTGGAGAAGGCCAAGGCCCTGCCCTGCGTGTTTAACAACTGGGCGGTATTTTATAAGGGAAAGTTCGAGACGGTGAATCTCCTGGACCTGGCCGCGATGAAGCGGATTTTAAAGAAATAGGAAAAACAGAGGACGCCGGACTGCCCGCGGGCAGTCCGGCGTCCTCTTGAAAATAGGATAAAGTAAATTTGCTTTACGGGGTAACGGCCCACACCCGGGCGGGCAGGCCGGTGGCCCCCTTGATGTTGGGATAGGACACCAGGATCACCGCCCCGGCGGGGGCTACCTGGTCCAGGTTGCACAGCAGTTCCACCTGGAGTTTGCCGCTGGAGAGCACGTACCGCTCGCAGGCCAGGTCGCCCGCTTCGGCGGCCAGCTGGGAGGCGTCGGTATCGATGGTCTCATGGCCGTTGGCGGCGGCGGAGCGGATCTCGTAGATGTACTTCAGCGCCTCCATGGACCAGCCGGGGGTGTGCTCGCCCCCCTGGTTGTCGAAGTTGGACAGGGCGTCCATGCTGGGCCAGCGCTTGCCCCAGTCGGTGCGCAGAGCCACGAAGGCCCCGTCGGGGATGGGGCCGTACTTGGCCTCGTAGTCCAAAATGTCCTGGACGGTGACGGCGTAGTGTACGTCCTCCTTCACCTTCTCGCTCACGTCCACCACGCACAGGGGGTAGACCAGCTGCCGGGCCCCATAGGCCTCGGACAGCAGGCCGCCCTTGAGGAAGTGGCCGGGGAAGTCGATGTGGGTGCCGAACTGGCCGGGGAACTTGAAGGTCTGGATCAGGCAGTCCAGCATGGGGTTGCCCCAGTCGTACACCATTTTGGACAGCTCCACCGACCCGTCCGGGATACCCGACCAGTAGGGGCTGTCGTTGTCCAGGGGGTGGGAGAGCTCCACCCACTTGTACTCTCTCGCCTGTTCCAGTGCGGTCCAAAGTTCGTACATAATCGCTGCCTCCTCCGCCATGCAGTGCATGGAAATTTGATAGCTTATTGTACCACGGCAGGGGAGGACCTGTCCAGAAAAAGCGCCGGGCGGTCAGGGGACCGGAATGGTCTCCCCAAAGACGGTGACGGAGACCGCCTGCTCCGGGTCCGTGATCCGTTCCAGCTGGAACACGGCCTCAGCTTGGCCGGCGTCCGAGTTATAGGTGAGATCCAACAGCCGGGACATGGGCAGGGTGGAGCCGTCCGCCAGGGTGAGGAAGGTCTCCTCCATCAGGGAGGAGAGGCCCACGGGGCCCCACATGCGGCTGTCGTGCTCCTCCCCCTGGAGGGTGAGGGCGCAGCTGATGGGGGAGAGGTACAGCTGGGTCACCTCCATCTCGTCCTCTCC
The DNA here is from genome assembly GCF_002160305.1 of Pseudoflavonifractor sp. An184. GTDB lineage: Bacteria > Bacillota > Clostridia > Oscillospirales > Oscillospiraceae > Lawsonibacter > Lawsonibacter pullicola. The sequence goes on along the minus strand of NZ_NFKI01000003.1, from coordinate 45,261 downwards.
CACCAGGACGGCCTGCCGGACGGAAATCTCTGTGCCGCTGTCCTCCTCCGGCAGGTCCACGGTGCAGGTCCATGCCTCCTGGGAGAAGTCGATCTCCAAATTCTGCACCGTCTCCCGACCGGTCAGGCGCACCGGGGTGAGGACGGCGGTGCGGCCGGTGAAGGGCTCAGTCTCCGCCTTCAGATAGGAGGTGGGGGAGCGGTCCCACAGCAGCGTGATGTGGTTGTCGGCGGGGTCCTCATCCTCCAGCATCGTGGACCCATACCGAAAGCCCCCAATGCCATCCCGGTCCTCCAGCTCGGGCAGGAGGTCCGAATCCAGGTCGAGGAGGTATTCCGCCTGGTCCAGCGCCGTTCCCTCCGGGGCGGTCACCTCCACCAGAACGGTGAAGGAGTACCGGTCGGCCAGCGCCTGCCGTACGGATATGGTCCAGCCATTTTCATAGGTGTGGCTCTGATCCACCGCCACCACGCCTGCCCCCAGAAGCTCCGTATCCTGGGGCGTGCGCTGGAAAAAGGAGAGGAGCCGGGGGTCCAGGGCGGAAAACGCGGCGGCGGCGCAGGCCAGGGCCATGGCCGCGGCGGCGGTGAGGACAAACACGCTCTTTTTCCAGCGCCTGGACGGATTTTTCACCGCTTTCTCCGGCGCCTGGAGGCGGGCAAACATGGCCTCCTCCTGGTCCGGGGCGGGGGACATCTGTTCAAAAAGATGGTTGAGTTCACGAGGGTCCATAGCCTTCCGCCTCCAATCGCAGTTTCAGGGCCTTTCGGGCCCGGGACAGGTGGCTGCGGAGGGTGCCCGGCGACTCCCCCAGCAGCTGGGCGATCTCCCCGGTGGAGTAGCCCTGGTAATAATAAAGGTAGAGGATGAGCCGCTCCCGGGCGGGCAGGGCCGCCACCTGCTCCCACACGCCGGCCTCCTCCGGCGGCTGCCAGGTGAGGCGGTCCAGCTCCTCCGGGTCCGCCCGGCGGGTGCGCCACCAGTGCTTCAGCTGGTCCCGGCACTCGTTGCGGGCGGCGACGATGAGCCAGGCCTTCTCCCGCTCCGGGTCCTGGAGGGCGGGCCCGCGCTCCAGGCGCTTGCGGAAGACGGTCTGGGCGGCGTCCTCCGCGTCAGGGACATTTTTCAGCATCAGCAGACAGATCTGATAGACCATTTTGATGTGCCGCCGGTACAGCCCGGCCAGCTCCTCCGGGGCCAGGGCCGTGTGCTTCTCCATGGGACCGCCTCCTTGTTCTCGCTCTCTATTTATAACACGATTGTCCCGGGAATTGTGCGGCAGAGGGCGAAAAATTCTTTGCGCCCGGCCAAAGCGCGGGAAGCAAAAGGCCGGCGGAGGGGGCCGTATTGATGCTGTTCCACCAGAGAAGGACACGGAAAATTCACGAATTTTTCATTCTTGGACTGGGAATTCATGTTGCCATCCCGTCTGGAATATCGTATAATAACTAAGATAGACATGTTGTCTCCAAAGGGCTGGCTTCGGCCCGGCTGGGGAGTGGCCGTCAATCACAGCAGGAAGGAAGGGGTCGCGTTGTTGGAGACGTTGATGAGCTTTATTCAGGAGGAGATCCCGTTTGTCACCACCATCCGGATCTTCGATCTGATCGACATCGCCATCTTGTCCGTTGCCATCTACCAGCTGCTGTGGATCATGCGGAAGAGCAGCTCCGGCCGGGTCATCAAGGGCGTCCTGGTGCTGATCGTGGCCATCGCCGCGGCCGACTGGCTGCAGCTCACCGCCACCAGCTGGGTGCTGAACTGGGTGGTGGAGTGGGGCATCCTGGCCCTGGTCATCCTGTTTCAGCCGGAGATCCGCCGGGTGCTGGAGCGGCTGGGCAGCGGGAAGCTGTCCAGCATGTTCAGCAGCCAGCGCCCCGCCTCCCCCTACGACATGGAGACCGCCATCCGGGAGACGGTGGAGGCCTACACCTCCATGTCCAAGGACAAGGTGGGGGCCCTCATGGTCTTTGAGCGGAAAAATCTGCTGGACGACGTGATCAAGACCGGAACCCCCCTGGACTGTTCCGTGTCCAGCGAGCTGTTGAAGAATCTGTTTTGGAACAAGGCCCCCCTCCACGACGGCGCGGTCATCGTGCGGGAGGGGCGTATTGTGGGGGCGGGCTGTATGCTCCCCCTGTCCGGCAATGTGAATCTGAGCCGGGATCTGGGCATGCGCCACCGGGCGGGCATCGGCATGAGCGAGCACTCCGACGCGGTGGTGGTCATCGTCTCTGAGGAGACCGGCTCCATCTCCGCCGCCATGGGCGGCATGCTCAAGCGCCATCTGGCCCCGGAGACCCTGGAGCGCCTGCTGCGCAACGAACTGCTGCCCGAGGAGGCGGAGGAGGAGAAAAACCTGAATCTGAGCGGCCTTCTGTCCAATCTGATCAGCCGTGGAAAGAAGGAGGGGGAGGAATGATGGAGCGTCTGAAGGAAAGCCGCTGGCTCTATATCCTTGTCTCCGTCCTGATTGCGGTGGCCTTCTGGCTGTATATCCGGAATGTGCAGAACACCGCCAGCGACTATACCATTTATAATGTCCCGGTCCAGATCACCAACAGCCGGGTGCTCAACGAGCGGGGACTGACGGTGGCCAGCCTGTCCCAGGACACGGTCAATGTGACGGTGAACGCCCCCTGGAGCGTCCAGCGGAACCTGAACCGGAACAACATTGTGGCCACGGTGGATGTGTCCACCATCACGGAGGCGGGCTCCTATGAGCTGGCCTGCACGCCCCGGCTGCCCACCAACGTGGACACCACGGACGCCTACTTCCCCGCCAACCAGGAGACCCAGACCATCACCGTCACAGTGGACACCCTGACCACCGAGACCATGAACGTGGAGGTCCGGCTGGAGGGCAATGTGGCCGACGGCTATCAGGCCGGGACGCCGGTGGCCGACCCTGAGACGGTGACCGTCAGCGGCACGCCGGACGCGGTGGCCCGGGTCCGCCGGGTGGTGGCCGTGCTCCAGGCGGAGAATCTGGACCAGTCCTTTGCCGGCAGCCTGCCCCTGGTCATGCTGGACGCCGACGGCAACGAGATCACCGACACCAATGTGACCCTCAGCCAGGACACCGCCTACGTCACCATGACGGTGGGCGTGGTCAAGGAGGTGGACCTGACGGTCAACCTCATCCCCGGCGGCGGCGCCTCGGCGGACAACGGGACCGTCACGGTGAACATCCAGCCCAAGACCATCACGGTGGTGGGCACCCAGGAGGAGCTGTCCGCCCTCACCGAGATCTCCCTGGGCAGCATCGACCTGTCCCAGGTGATCGGCACCTCCACCATCACCATGCCCATTGAGCTCTCGCCCACCCTGGAGAATGCGGACGGGGTGACCGAGGCCCAGGTGACCGTCACCGTCAGCGGGCTGGAGACCCGGTCCTTTGACGTGACCAATATTTCTGTTATCAACGTGCCCGACCCCTACGGGGCGGATCTGGTGACCACCACCCGGACGGTGGTGGTCCGGGGGAGCGCCAGCGTGCTGGACCAGATTGACGCCAGCCAGCTGCGCATCGTGGCGGACCTGTCCGACGTGGCGGGCACCGGCATCCGGTCCGTCCCGGCCCAGGTCTACCTGGACGCCAGCGACGAGGTGGGGGTCATCGGCACCTATACCATCAGCGTAAACATTACCCAGTAACATCGGAGGCGTTTCATTTCTATGGTACAAAGCGCAATCGTAAAAAAGCAGATCAAAGAGGGCGTGGTGGAGGTCTCCCTCCTGCGGCAGGTGGAGTGCGGCCTGAGCTGCGGCGGAAACTGCGCCGGCTGCATGCAGAAGCCCCAGGGAGAGCTGCTGGCCCTGGCCAGCGACCCCATCGGCACCAAGCCGGGGGAGCGGGTGGAGGTGGAGCCCTCCGCCGGCCACTCCATCGGCCTGTCCGCCCTGGTGTTCGGCGTGCCCTGTATTTTCCTGGCTCTGGGCTACCTGGCGGGGATGGCCCTGGGACTGGGCGAGGGTGCCTCGGTGGGGACTGCGGCCGTGGGCCTGCTGGTGGGTTTTCTGCCCGCCGTGTGGGTCAACCGCTGGATCACCCGCAGCCAGAAGCCGGAGTTTGTCATCCTGCGCCACCAGGCGTAAGGCGGTGGATGCGTGTTCGGCTATGTCCGGCCTGTCCGGGAGGAACTGAAATGCCGGGACTTTGACCTGTACAAAGCCACCTACTGCGGCCTGTGCGGCGCCATGCGCCGGCGGTACGGGTGGCTGGCCCCCATGTTCCTCAACTACGACTTCACCTTTCTGGCCCTCCTGCTCTCTGAGCCGGAGGAGCGCTTTGCCCCCTGCCGGGGGCGGTGCCACGCCAACCCCCTGCTGAAAAAGCCCATGTGCCAGCCGTCGGAGGCCCTGGACGCGGCGGCGGACGAGAGCGTGGTGCTCACTTGGTGGCAGCTCCGGGACAAGGCCCGGGACAGCGGCCTCTGGAAGGGGATTCCCGCCCGGACGCTGGCCCTCCTGCTGAAGCCGGCCTACCGGAAGGCGGCCCGCCGCCGTCCGGAGTTCGACCGCTGTGTGCGGGAGAGCCTGGAGAAGCTCTCCACCCTGGAGGCGGAGGGGTGCTCCTCCATGGACCGGGCGGCGGACACCTTCGCGGTGCTCCTCCAGGGGGCGGCCCCGGCCTCCGGGGAGGCGGCCCGGGACCGGGCGCTTCAGCAGCTGCTCTACCACCTGGGGAGGTGGATCTACCTCATCGACGCCCAGGACGACCTGGAGGAGGACCGGGCCTCGGGGAACTACAACGCCGTGGCCGCCCGCTTCGGACCGGAGGGGGACGGCGAGGCCATGAGGCGGACTCTGGACCACTCGCTGAACCTGATGGGTTCGGCGGCCCAGCTGGCGGACTTCGGATGCCGCTGGCCGGTGATTGAGAATATTCTGTATCTGGGCCTCCCGCTGGTGCAGCAGGCTGTGTTCGACGGGAGCTGGAAGCAGATCCAAAAACAAAAGATATGGAGACACAACACATGAGAGATCCGTACAGCGTTCTGGGCGTCAAGCCCGACGCCAGCGACCAGGAGATCAAGAAGGCCTACCGGGAGCTGGCCCGCAAATATCACCCCGACAACTACGTGGACAACCCCCTGGCCGACCTGGCCGAGGAGAAGATGAAAGAGGTCAACGAGGCCTACGAGGCCATCCAGAAGCAGCGCAGCGGCGGCGGAGGGGGCGGTTACAGCCAGTCCTCCTCGTCCTCCTCGGGCGGCTACCAATATGGCTATCAGCAGCAGTCCTACGGCGGGACCAACAACCCCACCTTCAACCGGGTGCGCAACCTCATCAACATGGGGGACCTGAACTCCGCCGAGCGCCTGCTTCAGGAGGTGCCCCAGAAGAGCGGCGAGTGGTACTTCCTCATGGGCAGCATCGCCTACCGCCGGGGCTGGCTGGACGAGGCCATGCAGAACTACAATCTGGCCGTCCAGATGGAGCCGGGCAACCCGGAGTACCGCCAGGCCCTGAACATGATGCAGCGGGGCGGCCAGGCCTACCGCCCCTATGGAAACAGCGGCGGAATGGACTCCCTGGACTGCTGTACCACCATGCTGTGCCTGAACTGTCTGTGCGGAGGCTGCAACTGAGATGAAAGTGACAAAGACTTGGCAGGTGGCCCTGGGCGGCGTGCTGGCCGCGGGCAGTCTGGCCGTGCTGTGGCTGGCCTGCGTAGTCCCCTCGGGACAGCTGGGGGTGACTGCGGTGGCGGGCCTGTTCCCGGTGGGGGCCGTTCTGGCCGCCGGACGGGGCGCGGGCCTGCTGTGCTGGGCGGCGGCCTCCATTCTGGGGCTGCTGCTCCTGCCGGACAAGGGGGTGGCTCTGATGTACCTGGTGTTTCTGGGCCTGTACCCGGTGGTCAAGAGCCGCCTGGAGCAGCTGAAGAGCCGCACTGCGGAGTGGGCCGGGAAGCTGGTCTATTTCAACGCGGCCCTGACCCTGCTGTGGTTTGCCTTCCGGGAGCTGTTTCTGCCCGCCCTCCCGGAGTGGATGAGCGCCCAGGCGTGGGTCCTCTATTTGGCGGGCAACGTGATCTTTATTTTGTATGACATCGCTCTGTCCCGGCTGATCGGTGGGCTCAACGCCCGGCTGCGGCCCAAGGGGATGTAGAATGTGAACATGAGGGAGTGACCTGATTTGGTCAAAAGTATGACAGGGTACGGCCGGGCGGAGGATACCGTCGCAGGGTGTACCATTACGGTGGAGCTGCGGTCGGTGAACAACCGGTATCTGGACTGCAATGTGCGCATGCCCCGGCTCTACCTGTTCGCGGAGGAGGCCATCAAGTCCCGGGTGCAGAACACCATCTCCCGGGGCAAGGTGGATGTGTTTGTGACCCTGGACAACACAGGGGCCGAGCAGGTGAAGGTGTCGGTGAACCGCCCGGTGGCCGACGGCTATTTTGCCGCGCTGAAGGAGCTGGCGGGGACCTATGAGCTGCCCCAGGACATCTCGGTGTCCCTGCTGTCCCGGTTCCCCGACGTGCTGCTGGCGGAAAAGACGGAGGAGGACCTGGAGGGGCGGGCGGCGGCCATCTGCGCCGTGCTGGACCGGGCCCTGGCCGACTTCGACCAGATGCGCACCCGGGAGGGGGCGCGGCTGGAGGCGGACGTGCTCTCCCGGGCCCAGACCATCGAGACGCTGGTGGGCCAGGTGGAGGAGCGCTCTCCCCAGACCGTGTCCGAGTACCGCGCCAAGCTGGAGGCCCGGATGCAGGAGGTCCTCTCCAACACCCAGATCGACCCCGCCCGCATCCTCACCGAGGCGGCCATCTTTGCCGACAAGGTGGCGGTGGACGAGGAGACCGTCCGCCTGCGCAGCCACATCGAGCAGCTGCGGGGAATGCTCTCCAAGGGAGGGGCCGTGGGCCGGAAGCTGGACTTCCTGATCCAGGAGTTCAACCGGGAGGCCAACACCATCGGCTCCAAGTGCAGCGACCTGGAGATCGCCCGCCACGTGGTGGACATCAAGGCGGAGATCGAGAAGATCCGGGAGCAGGTGCAGAATATTGAGTAAGGGGGCGGCGGATTGAAGCTCATCAACATTGGATTTGGAAATATGATCTCCGCCGGGCGGCTCATCGCCATCGTCAGCCCGGACTCCGCCCCCATCAAGCGGATGGTCCAGGAGGCCCGGGAGCGGGGCGTGCTCATTGACGCCAGCTACGGGCGGCGGACGAGGGCGGTGCTGGTGATGGACAACGACCACCTGGTGCTCTCCGCCCTCCAGCCGGAGACGGTGGCCAACCGCCTGGAGGATGAGAAGGACACGGGAGAGGAGGAAGACGAATGACGCGAAAGAAAGAGCGGGGACAGCTGATCGTCCTCTCCGGCCCCTCCGGGGTGGGAAAGAGCACGGTGATCGCCGAGCTGCTGGGTCAGCGGGACAACATCTATTTCTCGGTGTCCTACACCACCCGGCAGCCCCGGGTGGGGGAGCAGAACGGCGTAAACTACAACTTTGTCTCCCGGGAGGAGTTTGAGCGGATGATCGCCGCCGACGAGCTTTTGGAGTTTGCGGAGTATGTCCATAATTACTACGGCACCTCCCTGAAGCTCATCCAGGAGAAGCTGGCGGCGGGGATCGATGTGCTGCTGGACATTGAGGTCCAGGGAGCGGCCAAGGTGCGGGAGCGCTGCCCCGACGCCCTGTTTATCTTTATCATCCCACCGTCCTTTGAGGAGCTCTCCCGCCGGCTCCACCGGCGGAACACGGACAGCGAGGACGTGATCGCCGGCCGCCTGGAGAAGGCCCGGCAGGAGTTCCGGGAGATCCCCAAGTACGACTACCTGGTCATCAACGACAAGGTGTCCAACGCGGTGGAGGAGATCGCCGCCATTCTCACTGCGGCGGAGTGCCGCGTGCCCAATCGGAGCCATATGCTGGCTCAATTTGCGTGATTTTGAAGAAAAGAGGAGTTATGCCCTATGATGCTGTATCCTGCTATGAGAGACCTGCTGAACAAGGTGCCCAGCCGCTATAAGCTGGTGAACGTGGTGGCCCACCGGGCCCGGGAGATCTCCACCGAGGCCGAGCTGGCCGGAGAGCCCCTGGACGAGAAGTCGGTGAGCATCGCCATCCAGGAGGTGGCCGACGGCAAGCTGGACGAGCAGCTGGAGCAGATGAACCAGCTGGAACAGAGCCAGCCCCAGTAAGAGCGAAGGGGAGAGGGGAAGCCCGTGGGACACATGACGGCCAAGGTGGCGGTGGCCAAGGCGATCTACGCCATCGACCGGCCCTATGACTACCGGGTCCCCCGGGAGCTGGAGGGCCGCCTGCGGCCCGGCATGCGGGTGCTGGTCCCCTTCGGGGCGGGCAACCGGGGGTCGGACGGCGTCGTCCTGGCCCTGAGCCGGGAGGGGGCGGAGGGCGGCCTGAAGGATGTGACTGCCGCCCTGGACGACCGGCCGGTGCTGGACGAAAAGCTGCTGAAACTGGCACTGTGGATGCGGGAGCGGTATTTCTGCACCGTCTACGACGCGGTGAAGGCCATGCTCCCTGCGGGGCTGTACTACGCCCTGCGGGACTGCGTCGCCCTGAAGGATGGAGTGGACCGGGCGGCGGCCTTCGAGGCCGCCGGGGAGTCCAAAGCCGCCCAGAAGCTGGCGGAGCTGCTGCTGGCCTGGGGCGGACAGGGCGACATGGAACAGATCCGCACCGCCTTTGGGGCCAAGGACCCGGACGGCGCCATCCGGACGCTGATTGACCGGGGGGCCGCAGAGCGGATCACCAGCGCACAGCGGGGCATCGGAGATAAAAAGGAGAAATTGGCGGTGCTGGCCATGCCGGCGGAGGAGGCCATGGCACGGGTCACCCCCCGCCGCAGGACGGCGCCGCTGCGCTATTCTGTCACCGAGCTCCTGTGCCAGCTGGGGGCGGCTCCCGCCAAGGAGCTGTGCTACTTCACCGGGGCCTCCATGCCCACCATCAAGTCCCTGGAGAAGAGCGGCATCCTCACCCTGGAGGAGCAGGAGGTATTCCGCCGCCCCGCCGTGGCGGAGGTGGAACCGGCCGGCCCCATCCTCCTCAATGAGGAGCAGGAGGCGGCCTTCCAGGGCCTGGACGCCCTGTGCCGGACGGGACAGCCGGCGGCCGCCCTGCTGTACGGGGTGACGGGAAGCGGAAAGACCCAGGTCTACCTGCGTCTGATCCAGGAGACTTTGCAGCGGGGAAAGACCGCCCTGTTCCTGGTGCCTGAGATCGCCCTGACCCCCCAGCTGCTGCGCATCTTTGCCGCCCACTTCGGGGACAAGGTGGCGGTGCTCCACAGCTCTCTCCGGGCGGGGGAGCGGTACGACGAGTGGAAGCGCATCCGCCGGGGGGAGGCCCCGGTGGTCATCGGCACCCGCTCGGCGGTGTTCGCCCCCCTGTCCAACCTGGGGATCGTCATCCTGGACGAGGAGCAGGAGGCCAGCTACAAGTCGGAGAACAACCCCCGTTACCACGCCCGGGAGGTGGCCAAGTACCGCTGTGTGCAGGAGAACGCCCTGCTGCTGCTGGGCTCGGCCACCCCGTCGGTGGAGACCATGTACGCCGCCCAGAGCGGCAGCTACCGCTGCTTCACCCTGCGGCAGCGCTACAACCAGAAGGCCCTGCCCCAGGTCCACATCGTGGACATGAAGGAGGAGCTGAGGGCGGGCAACGGCACCTCCATCAGCCGCGCCCTGCGGCAGGAGCTGGAGGAGAATCTGGTGCGGGGGGAGCAGGCCATCCTGTTCCTGAACCGCCGGGGGGCCAGCCGGATGGTGTCCTGCGGGGAGTGCGGCCACGTGCCCGAGTGCCCCCGGTGCTCGGTGAAGCTCACCTACCACTCGGCCAACGGGCGGCTCATGTGCCACTACTGCGGCTACTCCCAGCCTCTGCCCAGGGCCTGCCCGGTGTGCGGCGGAGGGCTCAACTTCATTGGGGTGGGCACCCAGAAGGTCCAGGAGGAGCTCCAGGAGCTCTTTCCCCAGACCCCCATCCTGCGCATGGACACGGACACCATCACCGCCTCCCGGTCCCACGAGGCCATTCTGGAGGAGTTTCAGAAGAAAAACGTGCCCATCCTGGTGGGGACCCAGATGGTGGCCAAGGGACTGGACTTTGAGAACGTCACCCTGGTGGGGGTCATCCTGGCGGACCAGTCCCTGTTTGTGGACGACTTCCGGGCGGGGGAGCGCACCTTCTCCCTGCTCACCCAGGTGGTGGGCCGGGCGGGCCGGGGGGAGAAGACGGGCCGGGCCCTGATTCAGACCTACACCCCCGAGCACGATGTGGTCCGGTTCTCCGCCCGGCAGGACTACGACAACTTCTACCGCACCGAGGTGCAGCTGCGCCAGCTGCGGCAGGAGCCCCCCTTCCGGGATATTTTTCTCATCACCGCCTCGGGGGCCAACGAGCCGGGCGTGCTGCGGGCCTGCATCCGTTTCCGGCAGGCGCTGGAGGAGGGGCTGCGCCGGCTGGAGGACCGGGAGTGGCAGCTGCTGGGGCCCGCCCCGGCCCCGGTGGCCAAGGTGAACAACCGCTACCGCTACCGGCTGACCCTGACGGCCCCCAACCGGCACCCGCTGCGGCTGCTGCTGGCGGAACTGCTGCGGACAGCCCATCGGGACAAGGACAATAAAGGGATTACCCTTTACGTAGATGTGAACCCATATTAAGGAAAAATTCGGCGGAGCCGGCGGCTCCGCCCGCGTCAAGGAGGAGAAGGAATGGCCATTCGCAAGATTTTGACGGAGGGAGACCCGGCTCTGACCAAGGTCTGCCACGCTGTCACCAAATTTGACCAGAAGCTGTGGAACCTGCTGGACGACCTGAAGGAGACCCTGGAGGAGGCCCACGGGGCCGGTCTGGCCGCCCCCCAGGTGGGGATTCTGCGCCGGGCTGTCATCGTCATGGACGAGAACTTTGAGCCCATCGAGCTGGTGAACCCGGAGATCATTGCCCAGAAGGGGGAGCAGGACGGCCTGGAGGGCTGTCTGTCCGTCCCCGGCATGTGGGGCTATGTGAAGCGCCCCGAGTGGGTGCGGGTCCGGGCCTATGACCGGAACGGGAAGGAGTTCGAGGTGGAGGGCACCGGCATGACCGCCCGCTGCTTCTGCCACGAGCTGGCCCACCTGGACGGCCACCTGTACACCGAGCTCACCGACCGCCTCTACACCACCGAGGAGCTGGACGAGCTGGAGGAGCAGGAGGACGAGGCATGAGAATCGTCTTTATGGGCACCCCTGACTTCGCCGTCCCCTCCCTGGAGGGGCTCATTCAGGCGGGGCACACGGTGTGCGGGGTGTTCTGCCAGCCGGACAAGCCGGTGGGCCGGCACCAGAACAAGCTCCAGGCCCCGCCGGTGAAGCAGGTGGCGCTGGAGCACGGCATTCCGGTGTTTCAGCCCACCAAGCTCCGGGACGGGACTGCGCTGGCTCAGCTAAAGGAGCTGGCCCCGGAGCTCATCGTGGTGGCCGCCTACGGCCGCATCCTGCCTGACGACATTTTGAACCTGCCCCCCATGGGGTGCATCAACGTCCACTCGTCCCTGCTGCCCAAGTACCGGGGGGCCGCCCCCATCAACTGGGCGGTCATCAACGGGGAGACCGAGACCGGCGTGACCATCATGTACATGGCCGCCGAGCTGGACGCGGGGGACATCATCGCCCAGGCCGCCACTCCCATCGACCCGGACGAGACGGTGGAGACCCTCCACGACCGGCTGGCCCAGATGGGTGGGGAGCTGCTGGTGAAGACGGTGGCCGGCTTGGCCGCCGGCACCGCCAAAAGAACTCCCCAGGACGAGTCCCAAGTTACCTTCGCCCCCCTGCTGTCCCGGGCCCTGTCCCCCATCGACTGGACCAAGCCCGCCAAGGCCATCCACGACCAGGTGCGGGGCCTGACGCCCTGGCCCGCCACCTCCACAGACATTTTGAACGGGGAGACGGTGAAGGTGTTCGCCGTCCAGGAGACGGGGGAGAGTACCCGGAAGGCCCCCGGCACCGTCCTGGCCGCCGGAAAAGCGGGCATCGACGTCTCCTGTGGGGATGGCAAGGTGATTCGCATTACAGAGCTTCAGGCGCCAGGGTCCCGGCGGATGGCGGCGGCGGATTATTTACGCGGACACCCGATTTCTGTTTGATTTGACGCAGGGGGGATTTCGCCGCCCGCGGGCGGCGACCTACTTTGCCCACGGCGGCAAAGTAGGCAAAACGCCACAGGGGACGGCTCAGGATGGGCACTAGCGTGCCCATATTCGCCTTACCCCGGACCCCGTTTTACGGGAGTCTCTCCTGAGAAGTTCAGCAGAATTTCCGGCGCGCAAAATCTGAGTGGGCAACTAAATTCCTCCCGGGCCACTGGGCCCTGGGTCTGCAAAAATTTCCGCTGGTGCGGTTCCACGACTGCGCCTGGTTTGTTCGAGCAGGTGATAGCTGGTCCGCAATTGCGGGCCGGTCTGGGACCGGCCCCTGCGAGAAGAAGGGACAGCTTTAGTGTTTAACCGTAGGGGCGGCCTATGGCCGCCCGAAAGCCTTCCCCCTTCAAGGGGGAAGGTGGCACGCGAAGCGTGACGGATGAGGGTGACCTCTTGGCATGCCCCCGGCGGGAGGCCCAAGGGCCTCCCCTACACAAATCCTGCACCGTTTCCGTTGTGCCGTAGGGGAGGGGCTTGTCCCTCCCGCCGTCCCCCGGAGGTCGTATCTCCCTTTGTGGGGAGCGGCCTCCCGGACGCGCCGTCCCCACCGCCCGACTTGAGCCCCACCAGGCCAAAAGGCGCGCTCCCAACCAGTAGGAGCACGACCCAAAGGTTACCGAAAACTCAGCGGCAGCGGTAATAGACCGGAAACCGATCAGCTGAGCTACCCGCGCCTTTGCGACGGCTGCTGGGGCCGCCTAATTGGGGCCCCCGTAAATGGGGGTCCAGGGGTGAGCGAATATGGGCACGCTAGTGCCCATCCTGAGCTTACCCCTGGCGGTTTTTTGGTTTCTTTTTGGGCGTCCAAAAAGAAACTCGCCGCCGGGGCGGCGAAACGCCCCTTCCTGACGGACCAGGCCGCCCGAGCGAAGAAACGGAAAGAAAAATCCAGCAAAACGAAGTTTTGCGCCAAAGTTCTTTTTGATTCTTTTTCTTTCAAGAAAAAGAATGCACAACGAACCGGAGGAGGAGAAGCATATGGACGCACGTGAGGTCGCCCTGCTCACCCTGAACGCCTGCGAGCGGCAGGGGGGCTGGTCGGACGGAGTGCTGAAAAAACAGATCGCCGCCGCCGGCCTGGACAGCCGGGACGCGGGCCTGGCCACCCAGCTGTGCTTCGGGGTGATTCAGAACCGCATTCTGCTGGACTTCTACCTGTCCAAGTTCTCCAACATCCCCCTGAGGCGGCTGGAGGGGAAGGTGCTCCAGGCCCTGCGGCTGGGGCTCTATCAGATGCTGTTTTTGACCCGCATCCCCCACAGCGCGGCGGTGGACCAGTCGGTGGCCCTCACCCGGGCCCACTGCAAGAATCCCCGGGCCCCCGGCATGGTGAACGCCATCCTGCGGAATCTGGAGCGCAGCCTGGACCGCCTGCCCACCATTCCCGAGGACGACCCGGCGGAGTATTACGCCACCCTGTACAGCCACCCGGTGTGGCTGGTGCGGGAGCTGCTGGAGACCCTGGGCAGCGAGGGGACGGCGGCCTTTCTCCAGGCCGACAACAGCCAGCCCCCCATCACCGCCATGGTGAACACGGTGAAAACGGACCTGGAGGGGGCGCTGGAGGCCCTCCAGGCGGAGGGGGTCCACGGGGAGCCCCACCCCTGGCTGAAAAACTGTCTGGTCCTCTCCCGCAGCGGCAGCCTGGAGGAGCTGGACGTCTTCCAGAACGGTCTCTTTTACGTCCAGGACCCGGCCTCCCGGCTGGCGGTGATGGCCCTGGACCCGGAGCCGGGGAGCAGGGTGCTGGATATGTGCGCCGCCCCGGGGGGAAAATCCTTCGCCGCCGCCATCCAGATGAAGGATCAGGGGGAGATCTGGTCCTGCGACCTGCACCCCCACAAAAAGACCCTCATCCAGAAGGGGGCCCAGCGCCTGGGCCTCACCTGCATCCGCCCCCAGACCGCCGACGGCAAGGTGCGCCGCCCGGAGTGGGAGGGGACCTTTGACCGGGTGCTGGTGGACGCCCCCTGCTCCGGCCTGGGGGTCATCCGGAAGAAGCCGGACATCCGCTTCAAGGACCCGGAGCCGCTTTCGGGGCTGCCCCAGGTGCAGAGCGCCATTCTGGACAACGCCGCCGGCTATGTGAAGCCCGGGGGCGTGCTGGTCTACTCCACCTGCACGATTTTGGAGCGGGAAAACCGGGCGGTCACCGACGCCTTCCTGGCCGCCCACCCGGAGTTTTCCCGGGAGCGTTTTCTCCTGCCCGGTCCGGCGGGGGAGGTCTCAGAGGGACAGATCACCCTGTGGCCCCAGGTCCACGGGACGGACGGCTTTTACATCTGCAAGCTGCGAAAGGACGGAGAAGCGTGACCGATATCAAATCCATGACCCTGGAGGAGCTCACCGCCTGGCTCAAGGAGCGGGGAGAGCCCGCCTTCCGGGCCAAGCAGATCTTCCACTGGCTCTACCGGGGCGTCACCTCCTTTGACGAGATGACCGACCTGTCCAAGGCGCTGCGGGAGAAGCTCTCCCGCCAGGCTTTCCTGACGCCGCCCCAGGTGGCCCGGAAGCAGGTCTCCAAGCTGGACGGCACCATCAAATACCTGTGGGAGCTGTCCGACGGCAACTGCGTGGAGTCGGTGCTCATGCGCTATCAGCACGGGAACACCGTGTGTATCTCCTGCCAGGTGGGCTGCCGCATGGGGTGCGCCTTCTGCGCCTCCACCCTGGCGGGCAAGGTGCGGGACCTGACCCCCGCGGAGATGATCGACCAGGTGCTGTTCACCCAGATAGACAGCGGGGCCCCCATCTCCAACATTGTGCTCATGGGCATCGGAGAACCTCTGGACAACTTCGACACGGTGATGCGGTTCCTCACCCTGGTGAACCACCCGGAGGGGATGAACATCGGCATGCGCCACATCTCCCTGTCCACCTGCGGCCTGGTAGACAAAATTGACAAACTGGCCCGGTATGGGTTACAATTAACGCTGTCTGTATCCCTCCACGCCCCGGACGACGAGACCCGGTCCAAGATCATGCCGGTGAACCGGTCTGTGGGGGTGGAGAAGCTGATGGACACCTGCCGCCGGTACGTTCAGGCCACCGGGCGGCGGATCTCCTATGAGTACGCCATGATCGACGGGGTGAACGACTCCGACGCCCAGGCGGACCAGCTGGCCCGGCTTCTGAAGGGGACCCTGGGGCATGTGAACCTGATCCCCCTCAACGACGTGGAGGAGAGCCCCCTGAAGCCCAGCCGCCGGGTGGCCGCCTTCCAGAAGCGCCTGGAGCGCCAGGGCGTCACCGTCACGGTGCGCCGGAAGCTGGGGAGCGACATCGACGCCTCCTGCGGACAGCTGCGGCGGAAGGCCATGCAGTCCGCCCAGGGGATGGGCGGACAAACCACCAACCGAAAAGAGGACGAAGTGCCATGAATGTATGGGGTATTACCGACCGGGGCAAGATCCGGGAACAAAATCAGGACGCCTTCGCCCACCAGGTCCTGCCCGACGGGCGGGTGATCGCCCTGGTCTGCGACGGGATGGGCGGCGCCCGGGCGGGCAACATCGCCAGCTCCATGGCGGTGGACGTGTTCATGGAGGCTTTCCTGGAGGATGGGGAGGATTCCCCCGACCTGGAGCACATGGAGCGGGCCGCCGCCCGGGCCAACCGCCAGGTCTTCCGGCGGGCGGTGGAGGATGAGAACTGCGTGGGCATGGGCACCACCCTGGTGGCCGCCCTGGCCGGGGAGGAGGAGGCCCTGATCCTCAACGAGGGAGACAGCCGGGCCTACCACATCTCCGAGGAGAGCGGCATCTCCCAGGTCACCCGGGACCACTCCCTGGTGGAGGACCTGGTGGAGCGGGGAGAGCTCACCCGGGATCAGGCCCGGGTCCACCCCCACAAGAATCTGATTACCCGAGCCCTGGGGGCCGAGCCGGACCTGAAGGCCGACTCGTTCCGCCGGGAGCTGGCCGAGGGAGATTTTCTGCTGCTGTGCAGCGACGGACTGAGCAATGTGGTCTCCGAACAGGAGATTCTCTACGAGGTGGTCCACGGAGGAGAGGCGTGCACCTGCTGCCGCCGCCTGCTGGACATCGCCCTGCACCGGGGGGCGCCGGACAACGTGACGGCCGTCCTGATCCAGTGCTGAGCGGCGTACGACGCAAACCTGCATAAGGAGGATATTTACCGTGGATCAGTATATAGGTAAATTACTCGACAACCGATATGAGATTATGGAGCAGATCGGCATGGGGGGAATGGCCCGGGTCTTCCGGGCCCTGGACCACCGGCTCAACCGCCAGGTGGCGGTGAAGATTCTGCGGGAGGACCTGGCGGAGGACGCGGAGCTGCGCCGCCGCTTCCACGAGGAGTCCCAGGCCGTGGCCATGCTCTCCCACCCCAACATCGTGGCCGTCTACGACGTGAGCCGCTCCTCCGATGTGGAGTACATCGTCATGGAGCTCATCGACGGCATCACCCTGAAGCAGTACATGCAGAAGAAGGGGAACAAGCTCAACTGGCGGGAGGCCCTCCACTTTATCACCCAGATCGTCAAGGCCCTGGGCCACGCCCACAGCCGGGGGATCATCCACCGGGACATCAAGCCCCACAACATCATGGTCCTGCGGGACGGCAGCGTGAAGGTGGCCGACTTCGGCATCGCCCGGGTGGCCTCCGGGGGCCACAGCACCCTCACCCAGGAGGCTTTGGGGTCGGTGCACTACATCTCGCCGGAGCAGGCCCGGGGCAGCCACATCGACGCCCGGTCCGACCTGTACTCCGCCGGCGTGGTGCTCTATGAGATGATTACCGGCCGCCTGCCCTTCGAGGGGGACACCCCCGTGTCGGTGGCCATTCAGCACATCAACTCCATCCCGCTGTCCCCCCGGGAGATCGACCCGGCCATTCCCGAGGCCCTGGAGGCCATCACCATGAAGGCCATGGCCCCCGACCCGGACAACCGCTATCTGTCGGCGGACGACATGCTGGCCGATCTGGAGGAGTTCCGCAAAAATCCCAACATCAACTTTGACTACAACGTGAGCGGGTTCCAGGACGACGAGGACGACGTGGATAAGACCCAGGTACTGCCCACGGCGGCCTCCATCTCCCGGGTGGGGAGCCGGGTCCGGGAGCCGGAGCGGGTCCAGAACCGCAGCCGCTCCAATCCGCCCCCCAGGCGGCGGGAGCGGGAGGAGGATGAGGAGGAGTACGACGACGGGCCCCGCCGGCCCAACTGGCCCATCATCGGGGCGGTGGCGGCCATCCTGGTTTTTGTAGCGGCCCTGCTGTATATCATGTTCTCCACCGCGTTCTCCGGTTCCCTGGGGGCCCAGGCGCAGAATATCCGGGTGCCGTCGGTCACCGGCCAGCTCTTCAGCGAGGCCCAGGCCAACACAGAGCTGCTCAACGGATTCACTCTGGTTCAGGGGGAGACGGTGGAGAGCGACCAGCCCGCCGGCACCATCCTCCAGCAGTCCCCTGACGCCAACAGCTTTGTCAGCGGAGACGACATGACCATCACCGTGACGGTGAGCTCCGGCCAAGCGGAAGAAATCACCATGCCGGACCTGGTGAATAAACCCTTGTCTGAGGCGCTGAGTACCTTGCAGGAGCTGGATCTGAAGCTGAAGATCGACTATAACTCGTACAGCGAGAACCACGACACCATTCCGCAGGGGTCCGTCATTTCCACCATCCCAGAGGAGGGAGCCGCTCTCTCCGAGGAACAGCAGGTCATTTTTGTGATGAGCCTGGGGCCTGCGGAAAAGACCAGCATCGTTCCCAACCTGATCGGTCGGACGCTGGAGGAAGCCACCGCCGATCTGACGGCAGTGGGGCTGACCCTGAATGAGGTGCAGGAGTCTAACACAGACCAGCAGCCGGCAGGCAAGGTGTTCTACCAGTCCATTGCGGTAGGTACAGAGGTCGCCCAGGGGACGGCGATTGACATTTTCATCAGCCTTGGCCCCAGCGACAGTGGTTCCGGGAGCGGCGATACGGTGACCAAGACCTTCACCCTCACTCTGCCCACCAACCTGGGGGAGGACCTCCACGTGGAGGTGGTGGACAGCCAGGAGCAGACGGTTTTCTCCGGAGACTACAACACCAATCTGGACACTGCGGCGGAGATTCCTGTGTCCGGCTCCGGGGTGCAGACCTACACCATCTATATCAACGGCCACAGCTATACCCAGCAGACTGTGGACTTCGGGGCCTGAGTATGGAGGGAATCATCCTGAAGGCCCTCAGCGGCTTCTACTACGTGGACGACGGCCAGACCGTCATCCCATGCCGGGGGCGGGGAAAGCTCCGCCACGCCAAGGTCACCCCGCTGGTGGGGGACCGGGTGGAGTTCACCCCCCTCTCCGACGGACAGGGGGCCCTGGAGGCCGTCCTGCCCCGGAAGAACCAGTTCCACCGCCCGGCGGTGGCCAACATCGACCAGCTGGTCATCATCGCCTCCCAGGCCATCCCGGTCACCGACCCGTTTCTCATCGACCGGGTGGCGGCCATTGCCGAGGGCAACGGCTGTGAGAGCGTCATCTGCATCAACAAGTGCGATCTGGTCTCGGGCGAGGATCTGGCGGCCATCTATCAGAAGGCCGGGTTCCCCACCGTCCAGGTGAGCGCCGAGACCGGCGAGGGCCTGGACCGGCTGCGGGAGCTGATTGCTGGAAAGGTATCCGCCTTTACCGGCAACTCCGGCGTAGGGAAATCCAGCATTTTGAACGCCCTGGAGCCGGGGATTGCCCTGGAAACCAGCGCCGTCAGCCAGAAGCTGGGCCGGGGCCGTCACACCACCCGCCATGTGGAGCTCATCCGCCTGTCCTGCGGGGCGCTGGTGGCGGACACCCCGGGCTTCTCCTCCTTTGAACTGGACAAGGGGGAGCTGTGCCGGAAGGAGGAGCTGGCCTCCCGGTTCCGGGAGTTTGCCCCCTACATCGGCAAGTGTCAGTTTCTGGACTGCGCCCATATAAAGGAGAAGGGGTGCGCCGTGCGCTCGGCGGTGAAGGCGGGGGAGATCCCAAAGAGCCGCCACGACAGCTATGTGCGCCTGTACGAGCAGGCCAAACAGATCCCGGATTGGGAGAGAGATTGAAGTTTTCTTTGTGTTTTTAAGTTCCCTGGGGCTGTGGGGCTCCGGGGAACTTTTTCGCTTTGAGGGGGATTTCGCCGCTGCGGCGGCGGGTGAATTGCTCCGCAGGGGCAAGAGAGGCTGGTCTGGGCCACGACCTCGGCGCGCCGCGTACATCTGCGGGCCGGTCTGGGACCGGCCCCTACGTTAAAAACAGACGGTTTCTGGATACGCCGTAGGGGCGGGTCCGTGACCCGCCCGTCAGGGTTCAGACAGATGGGCGTAGGGGCGACCCTCGCGGTCGCCCGTGCCGGATGTAGAATCCAGTTTCGGACCCTTTTGTAGGGGCGGCACACCGGGCCGCCCGGTTCCTGGCGAGAAACTTCCCAATAACAAGCGAAAAGCCATATTTTTTACACAAAAAACAAAACTCATACAATCAAAAAATCCCTGTTAAGGATTTACCGGCATGAGCTCAGGATTCTGATGCATACTAAACGCCGGATGGAACCTCCAAAAGAATGAAATCATGCGGATTTATGGGAGGCGAC
This sequence comes from Pseudoflavonifractor sp. An184, assembly GCF_002160305.1. Lineage (GTDB taxonomy): Bacteria > Bacillota > Clostridia > Oscillospirales > Oscillospiraceae > Lawsonibacter > Lawsonibacter pullicola. Next base: position 25,514 of record NZ_NFKI01000003.1, on the reverse strand, counting down.
GGCAATGCGAGGGAGATGGACGGCGCTTGGGCTGGCGCTGATGCTGTCCTTGACTCTGACGTCCTGCGGCGTCAGGACAGGGACGGACACGACCACCGGCCGTTTGAGCAACCGGGGGACCTCCGGCACGGAGACCCCGGCGGGACGGAACCGGAACGTAATGGAGGACGGCAGCTACTACGCCGGGACGGACGGAGCTGTGAAGCGCCGGAGCGCCGGCGAGACCGAGTGGGAAAAGCTGGGCCGGGAGCTCCGGGAGAGCTGGGACAAGATGATGGACGGCGCGGAGGACGCCGCTCAAAACACAGAGCGGGCGGCAGAGAACGCCGTCCGCGGCACGGAACGGGCCGCCAAGGACGCGGTCCGGGACGTGGAACACGGAGTTTGACCCCAAATAGAGCGTGCAGACGCAGCGAGGAGCCGCGCCCGAACGGGCGCGGCTCCCGGTTTTATAGGAGACTTGCGGCCGTCCCGCTCTCTTGGTATAATGACCAGGAACCAGTGGACCGCCCTGGAGCTGATCCGCATGCGGGGCCACGGAATGGAGCATGGAACAAAGCGAGAAGGAGCGTTGAATATGAGGGAAAAGAGACAGACGAAATTTGTCACGCCCGAGGAGGCGGTTCAGGCGGTCCGGGATGGGGACTGGGTGGACTACGGCTTCGGAGCCGGATTCCCGGAGCTGCTGGACCGGGCGCTGGCCGGGCGGAAAGGGGTCGTCCGGGACGTGAAGATCCGGGGCGGTCTGGTGATCCGCCCCCGGATCGAGGTGGTGGAACTAGACCCGGAGCAGGAGTCCTTTACATATTACAGCTGGCACATCGGGGACTATGAGCGCAAGCTCCAGAGCCGGGGGCTGGTAAAGTTTATGCCCGCCATGCTGCGGTCCCTGCCCTACCTGTACCGGGACGGGCACATCCGCTGCGACGTGGCCTTCGTACCGGTGTCCCGGCCGGACGGAGAGGGGTACTGCGGCCTGGGTATCTCCAACTACGCCTGGCGCACCATCTTTGAGAGCGCCCGCACCGTGATTTTTGAAATCAACGAGAAGCTGCCCCGGCTCCAGGGGGTGGACGGCTCCCACCGGGTCCACCTGAGGGAGGCGGACTATGTGGTGGAGGGGGAGCACGAGCCCCTGCCCCTGCGCAGCTACCGGGAGCCCGGCGAAACCGACCTCCAGATCGCCAAGCTGGTGGTGGAGGAGATCCCCGACGGGGCGGTGCTGTCCCTGGGGGTGGGCGGCGTACCCTTCACCGTGGCCAGGCTGCTGGCCCAGTCGGACCGGAAGGACCTGGGCTGCCACACGGGGACCATCAGCGACGCCTTTCTGGAGCTGTGGAAGGCGGGCAAACTGACCAACGGGAGGAAAGAGGTGGACCGGGGGCGGTCCACCTGGAATCTGGCCATGGGCTCCCAGGAGCTGTACGACTGGCTGGACCAGGAGCCCCAGTTGTTCCGCCCCGGGGATGTGGACTACGTCCACTCGGTGGAGCGTATCAGCCGGATGAGCAACGTCATCAGCATCAACGGCGGAGTGGAAGTGGATCTGATGGGCCAGGAGAACGGGGAGTCCGCCGGGACCCGGCAGCTGTCCGGCATCGGGGGACAGATGGACTTTCTGGAGGGGGCCTACCGCTCCAAAGGGGGCAAGGGCTTTGTCTGCCTGAACGCCACCCACAAGAAGAAGGACGGCACCCTCAAGTCCAACATCGTCCCCTGTATCGCCGGGGGGAGCACGGTTTCTGCACCCCGCACCATGATCCAGTATGTGGCCACCGAGTACGGCGTGGCCAAGCTCTCCGGCAAGACCCTGCGGGAGCGGGCCGAGGCCCTGGCCGCCATCGCCCACCCGGACTTCCGGGAGGAGCTGCTGCGGTACGCAAGGGAGAACTTTTATTAAACTTAGATTGCGCCGGGAAATTTTGCTGTCCTCTCCCATAGACCTTTCTCTATAAGAGACGAATTTATTAGAAGTAGGTCCGGTAGGGCGGGGGCTTGCCCCCGCCGCCCCACAGGGGGCTGGCTGTTCCAAAATTGCAGTTGGTATGGTTTCACAACAGCGCCTGGCTTGGCCGAGCAGGCGGCGGCTGGTGCTGAGCCGTAGGGCGCGCCTCCTGGACGCGCCGCGTACATCTGCGGGCCGGCCAGCGTCCGGCCCCTACGGAGAGAAAGGACCGCTATCAGCCGCCCGAAGGCCTTCCCCTTTAGGGGAAGGTGCCGAGCGAAGCGAGGCGGATGAGGTGCGTAGGGGCGGGTCCGTGACCCGCCCGTCCAGGATTTCACATATACCCTTTTCTAATGTGCGTCTTGGCGGGAGGCCCAAGGGCCTCCCCTGCCTAATCCCGGAAGAGCTTCTGGAGAACCGCAGGGGAGGGGCTTGCCCCTCCCGCCGTATCTGAGGGATGTTCCATTTATGTGGACTACTCTGCGAAAGAAGAACCGGCTTCTGTGTCCGCTGTGCTTCACCCCAGAGCCACGTCCAGGATCATCATGATGAGAAATCCGGCCATGACGCCGCAGGTGCCTCCGCAGCTCTCGTGGTCATGGCGCAGGTTGGCCTCTGGGATGAGCTCCTCCACCACCACATAGAGCATGGCCCCCGCGGCAAAGGAGAGGAGCCAGGGCATCAGCGGCTCCACCGTCCCCGCCGCCAGGACGGTGAACAGGGCGGCGATGGGCTCCACCGCCCCGGAGGCCGCGCCGATGAGGAAGGATTTTTTCCGGCTCATGCCCGCCTGCCGCAGGGGAAGGGAGATGGCGGCCCCCTCCGGAAAGTTCTGGATGCCGATGCCCAGAGCCAGGGCCATGGCGGCGGGGAGGAGGGTGGGGTCGCTGCGGGCGGCCAGGGCGAAGGAGATGCCCACCGCCATCCCCTCGGGGATGTTGTGCATGGCGATGGCCAGTACCAGCAGAGTGCTGCGGCGGCCGGAGCCGTCCCGGGGAGCCTGGAGAAAGGCGGGGGTCAGATGGGGGAGAAGGGTGTTCATGGTGACCAGGAACAGGACCCCCAGAACGGAGCCCCCGGCGGCGGGGAACCATCCGGGCAGCCCGGCCTCCTCCGCCGCCTCGATGGCCGGGATGAGCAGGGACCACATGCTGGCCGCGATCATCACACCGGCGGCAAAGCCCAGCAGGAGCTGGTGGAGCTGCCGGTTGACCCGGCTGCGGAACAAAAAGACGGTGGCCGAGCCCAGAGCCGTCATAAAACATGTAAAACCAGTGCCGCCTGCGGCCCAAATCAGTGCGTGTGTCAAAGCGAGTTTCCTTTCCCGGCGGAGGGCGTTTGGACGGGCTCCCCGCCGCTGTGATGGGTGTGCGCCGTATCAGACTATGAGCGCGCCGGGGAAGCGGTGCGGCGGATACGGCCTAATGTAAAAAAATTTTACAAGAAGCACTAGGCAAAATGGGATAATTATATTAGAATAAGAAAGAGTGTTTTAAAACCATTGCGCAAGGAGGGATTCCCATGGAGAATCCGAAGTATAAACGAGTATTGCTGAAAATCAGCGGCGAGGCCCTGGCGGGGGAGGCGTCCCGGGGGCTGGACTTTAATGTGATCGGCGAAGTGTGCGACGTGGTCAAGCGCTGTGTCCAGCTGGGCGTCCAGGTGGGCATCGTGGTGGGCGGCGGCAACTTCTGGCGCGGCCTGAAGGACGGCGGCGACCGGATGGTGCGCGTCCGCGCCGACCACATGGGCATGCTGGCCACCGCCATCAACGCCCTGGCCGTGGCCGACGTGCTGGAGCAGAAGGGCGTGGAGGTCCGGGTGCAGACCGCCATCGAGATGCGCTCGGTGGCCGAGCCCTATATCCGCTCCAAGGCCATCCGCCATCTGGAGAAGGGGAGAGTGGTCATCTTCGGCTGCGGCACCGGCAACCCCTTCTTCTCCACCGATACGGCGGCGGTGCTCCGGGCGGCGGAGATCGACGCGGACGTGATTTTGCTGGCCAAGAACATCGACGGCGTCTACTCCGCCGACCCCAGAAAGGTGCCCGACGCGGTGAAGTACGAATCCATCACCTACTCCGACGTGCTGGCCCAGCGGCTCCAGGTCATGGACTCCACCGCCACCTCCCTGTCCATGGACAACAAGATTCCCGTGCTGCTGTTTGCCCTGAAGGACCCGGAAAACATCCTGCGGGCCATTATGGGCGAGAAGATCGGAACCATCGTCCAGGGCTGACCGGACGAGAGATTAGAACGGAAAGGAAGGGCATACCATGAGTCCCGAGACAAAAGCTTACGATCAGAAAATGCTGAAGACCATTGAGGTGGTCAAATCCAACTTTGCCTCCGTCCGGGCCGGCCGGGCCAACGCCGGCGTGCTGGACCGCATCACCGTGGAGTATTACGGGACCCCCACCCCCCTGAACCAGGTGGCGGCCATCTCCTCCCCGGACCCCCGGACCCTGATGATTCAGCCCTGGGACGGCTCTCTGCTGAAGGCCATCGAGAAGGCCATCCAGACCTCCGATCTGGGCATCAACCCCCAGAACGATGGCAAGGTGATCCGCCTGGCCTTCCCCCAGCTCACCGAGGAGCGCCGCAAGGACCTGACCAAGCAGGTGCGCAAGTACGGCGAGGAGGGCAAGGTGGCCCTGCGAAACATCCGCCGGGACGCCATGGAGGATTTTAAGAAGAAAAAGAAGGCCTCCGAGCTCACCGAGGACGACCTCAAGCAGCTGGAAAAGGAGCTGCAGGACCTGACCGACAAGCGCTGCAAGGACATTGATGAACTGACCGCCAAGAAAGAGCAGGAACTGATGGCGGTCTGACAGACCAAACGGGAGAGCCGCCGGGGACCTTTGTCTCCAGCGGCTCTGCCGGGAATTTACACTTTTGGTAAGGATGTTGAACATGCCCTTTTTTAAGGCAAAGGAGCAGGCTCCTGCTCCGGCGGTGGACTTTGACCATCTGCCCCGGCACATTGCCATTATCATGGATGGAAACGGCCGCTGGGCCCAGAAGCGGGGGCTGCCCCGCACGGCGGGCCACGCGGCGGGAGCGGAGAATTTCCGCACCATCGCCACCTACTGCAAGGACATCGGGTTGGAATACCTGACGGTCTACGCCTTCTCCACGGAGAACTGGAAGCGTCCCGCGGAGGAAGTGGGGGCCATCATGGGCCTTTTGAAGAAGTACCTGCTGGAGGCCATCAGCCGCATGGAGCGGGACCGGGTGAAGATGGAATTTTTCGGGGACCTGTCCCCGCTGCCCCAGGAGCTCCAGGACCTGTGCCGGCGCACCCGGGAGATCTCCAAGGGGTACGACGGCTGTCAGGTAAACGTGTGTCTCAACTACGGGGGGCGGGACGAGCTGCTCCGGGCGGCCCGGGCCTACGCCCAGGACTGCGTGGAGGGAAAGGCCGACCCCAACCACCTGACGGCGGAGCACTTCGCCGGGTATCTGTTCTCCCGGGGGGTGCCCGATCCGGATCTGGTCATCCGTCCCAGCGGAGAGCTGCGCCTGTCCAATTTCCTGCTGTGGCAGTCCGCCTACGCGGAGTTTTATTTTACCGACGTGCTGTGGCCCGACTTTACCAAGGAGGAGCTGCACCGGGCGATTGCGGCTTACCAGGGCCGCTCCCGCCGGTTTGGAGGGGTTTGAGTGGGAAAACGAATTTTGGTGGCGGTCATTCTGGCTCCGCTGTTTTTCGTTGTACTGTTTTTCCTGGAGCCGGTGTGGCTGGCGGTGCTGATGGCGGCCATCTCCGCCCTGGCCTCCTTTGAACTGCTTCGGGCCACCGGGGTGGCCCACCACAACGGCATGTATTTCTGCACCGCCCTGGCGGCGGCGGCCATCCCCCTGGGGGAGTGGCTGGGCCAGGAGGGCATGGTGCTTCAGACGTCCGCTCTGCTGCTGATGGTGGCCATTTTCTGGATCGCTATCCGCCTGTATGACCGGGAGAAGGCGGTGCGCTTTGAAGATGTGCTGGTCTGCCTGTTCGGCGGGCTGATGATCCCCTGGGCCCTGTCCACGCTGGTGGAGCTGAAGGGGATGGAGCAGGGGCGCTTCCTGGTGCTCCTGCCGGTGATCTGCGCTTTCCTCACCGACGGAGGGGCCTATTTTGCCGGGATCTTCCTGGGCAGGCACCGGGGCGTCACCCGGGTGAGCCCCAACAAGTCCATTGAGGGCTATATCGGCGGCATCCTGTCCGGGGCCATTTTTCTGCTGATCTACGGCGTGCTGCTGGAGCAGTTCGCCGGGCTGGACGCATCTCTGCCCGTGCTGGCCGTCTACGGTCTGGTGGGCAGCGCGGTCACCGAGCTGGGGGACCTGTCCTTCTCCTTTGTGAAGCGGCAGTTCGGCGTGAAGGACTACGGCGACCTCCTGCCCGGCCACGGGGGAATGCTGGACCGGTTCGACTCCATGGTGTTTGCCGCCCCCACCCTGATGCTTCTGGTGGAGCTGTGCCCCCCCTTCTGACCTACTTTCTTTGGAAAAGAAAGTAGGCAAAGAAACTTTCTGCGAAACTACGTTTCGCCTCTGCGGATCAAGTTTTTATTCAGAATTTAAGGGGCGGTTTGATTTTCCATGGCAGGAAAGTTTACGGGTGGGATCAGAATCTGTCCCTGCCAAGTATCAAAAAGAAGCAAAACGCAGTTTTGCGCCAAAGTTCTTTTGCTTCTTTTCTTTCAAGAAAAGAAGAGAAAGGAGGGTGCGTATGAGCAGACGCATTTCGATTTTAGGTTCCACAGGGTCCATTGGGCGGCAGTCACTGGAGGTGATTGCCGCCTGCGGCATGACAGTGGGGGCTTTGACGGCCAACGCCAATGTAGCGCGCATGGAGGAGCAGGTCCGGCAGTTCCGGCCGGAGCTGGCGGTGATGATGGACGAGAAGGCCGCCGCCGATTTGAAGGTCCGGCTGGCGGACACCAAGACCCGGGTGGCCTCCGGCATGGAGGGCCTGGTGGAGGCGGCGGAGCTGCCCTCCGCCGACACGGTGATCACCGCGGTGGTGGGCATGATCGGTCTGCGGCCCACCATGGCCGCCATCCGGGAGGGGAAGCGCATCGCCCTGGCCAACAAGGAGACCCTGGTGTGCGCCGGGCAGCTGGTCCAGGAGGAGGCCCGGGACTGGGGAGCGGAGATCCTGCCCGTGGACTCGGAGCACTCGGCTCTGTTTCAGTCCCTCCAGGGGTGTAAGGACCGGAGGGAGGTCAAGCGGTTGATCCTCACCTGCTCCGGCGGCCCCTTCTTTGGCAGAAGCCGTGAGGAACTGAAACATATGACAAGGGAAGATGCCTTACAGCATCCGAACTGGAACATGGGGGCCAAGATCACCGTGGACTCGGCCACCCTGATGAACAAGGGGCTGGAGTTCATCGAGGCCATGCACCTCTACCACATGCCCCCGGAGAAAATTTCCATCGTCATCCACCGGGAGAGTATCATTCACTCCCTGGTGGAATACTGTGATAACGCGGTGATCGCCCAGCTGGGCACGCCGGACATGCGCCTGCCCATCCAGTATGCCCTCACCTGGCCCCGGCGGGTGGAGGGGCCGGCCACGCCCCTGGACCTGTGTTCCTGCGGCCCCCTGACCTTTGCCCAGCCCGACCTGGACACCTTCCGGTGCCTGGCCCTGGCCCTGAAGGCGGCCCGCACAGGCGGAACCGCCGGGGCCATCCTGAATGGAGCCAACGAGGCGGCGGTATCCCTGTTCCTGGACGGAACAATCGGTTTTTTGGACATCGCCGACCGGGTGGAGCGGGCCATGGATCAGGTCAAAGTGGTCCAGGACCCCACCATGACTCAGATTTTAGAGGCGGACCAGGCGGCCCGGGAGGCCGTACTGTCCGCATGACCAAGCAGTCCCACAGCACCACAGCGCAGGAGGTTCTATGCTCTATATCATTTTAGCCCTCATCATGTTCGGCCTGCTCATTGCCGTCCACGAGTTTGGCCACTTTGCCGCGGCCAAACTCTTCGGCATTCAGGTCAACGAGTTCTCCATCGGCATGGGACCCGCCCTGCTGAAGAAACAGAAAGGAGATACCCTTTACAGCCTTCGCCTCTTTCCCGTGGGCGGCTACTGCGCCATGGAGGGGGAGGACGAGGAGGCGTCCTCCGACAATCCCCGGGCCTTCGGCAACGCCGCCGGGTGGAAACAGGCCATTGTTCTGGTGGCCGGGGCCTTTATGAACTTCCTCACTGGCCTGCTCATCGTGCTGATTTTGTACGCCGGTGCGGCGGGCTTCCGGGTCCCCACCTACGGCGGCGCCATCGAGGGATACGGCACCGAGAACTGCGGCCTCCAGGAGGGGGACCGCATCCTGTCCGTGGACGGCCACGCCATCCTGGTGTACAGCAACGTGTCCCTCTACCTGAGCCGGGCGGGGGACGACGTGGACTTTGTGGTAGAGCGGGATGGGGAGCGGCTGGAGCTGGACAACGTGCACATCCCCTACCAGGAGCGCACCGATGAGGAGGGCAACTACACCCGCCTGCGGGGCATCTCCATCGGCTACGACGTGGACCCGCCCACCATTGGAAATAAGCTCCTCTACGCCTGGAACACCGCCATCGACTATGTGCGGCTGGTCTGGATCAGTCTGGGGGATCTGGTCACGGGGGCGGTGGGCCTGCGGGACCTGTCCGGCCCGGTGGGCATCGTGGATACCATGTCCCAGGTGGGCAGCGCCTCCCCCACGGCGGCGGACGCGGCCTATAACCTGCTGACCCTGGCGGCTCTCTTCGCCGTCAACCTGGCGGTGATGAACCTGCTGCCCATCCCCGCGCTGGACGGGGGCCGGGTGCTGTTTCTGGTGCTCAACGGCATTTTACACGCTCTGTTCCGCAAGAAGATCCCCGCCAAGTATGAGGGTTATGTCCATTTCGTGGGGCTGGCGGCTCTGCTGACCCTGTCCCTGATGGTTGCCTTCAGCGACGTGGGAAAGATCATCGGCATTTGATGGCTTGAAGGGGAGGTTTTTTCATGACCAAGCAGATCATGGTGGGCGGGGTCCCCATCGGAGGGGGCGCCCCGGTCACCATCCAGTCTATGACCAACACCCGCACCGACGACGTGGAGGCCACCCTCCACCAGATCCGCACCCTGGCGGCGGCGGGGTGTGAGATCATCCGGGTGGCGGTGCCTGACATGGCCGCCGCCAAGGCGGTGGGCAAGCTCAAGGAGGAGAGCCCCATCCCGGTAGTGGTGGACATCCACTTCGACTACAAGCTGGCTCTGGAGGCCATCGCCGCCGGGGCGGACAAGGTGCGCATCAACCCGGGCAACATCGGGGGAGCGGACCACGTGAAAGCGGTGGCCCAGGCCTGCGCCCGGCGGGGGGTCCCCATCCGCATCGGAGTTAACGGCGGCTCCCTGGAGAAGCCCCTGCTGGCCAAGTACGGGGGCGTGTGTCCCGAGGCCATGGTGGAGTCCGCCTTCGGCCACATCCGGCTGCTGAACCAGTACGACTTTGACGACATCTGCGTGTCGTTAAAATCCTCCAGTGTGCCCATGACCATGAAGGCCTACCGGCTGATGAGCCAAGCAAGTGATTACCCTTTACATATTGGGGTCACCGAGGCGGGCACCGTCCGCATGGGGACGCTGAAATCCGCCGTGGGCATCGGGGGCCTGCTGGCCCTGGGCATCGGGGACACCATGCGGGTGTCCCTGTCCGCCGACCCGGTGGAGGAGGTCTACGCCGCCAAAGAGATCCTCAAGGCGGCGGGCGTCCGGAAGGAGGGGGCGGAGCTGGTGTCCTGCCCCACCTGCGGCCGCACCCGCATCGACCTGATCGCCCTGGCCAATGAGGTGGAGGAGCGCTTAAAAGCTGTGGACAAGCCCATCACTGTGGCGGTCATGGGCTGTGTGGTCAACGGCCCCGGGGAGGCCTCCGCCGCCGACTGCGGCATCGCCGGCGGCGTGGGGGAGGGCCTGCTCTTCAAGAAGGGGCAGATCATCAAGAAAGTCCCCCAGGAGCAGCTGGTGGAGGAGCTGTTTGCTCTGATTGAGACGTTGTAGAGCAGGAGGTTTCGCCGCCTGCGGGCGGCGAGTTACTTTGCCCATGGCGGCAAAGTAACCAAAACGCCCCCGGGGTGGGCTCAGGATGGGCACTGGCGTGCCCATATTCGCCCACCCCGGACCCCATTACGGGGGATGCGATCCTGATTCGTGAGTGTGGTATTTCCGGCGCGCAAAACCAGGAGTGCTTGGGTGCAATTCCGTCCGGGCCACTGGGCCCTGAGTGAGTAAAATCTGGCGCCTATCGCAATTCAAGAACCGCGCCTGAGTTTGCCGGACCAACGTCCCCGATTCACCGACTGCTATGCCCCGGACCGTTGGCTGAGAAAACCAAGGCGCAGACCGAAAACTGCAGTTCTTCTAAATTTTGCAAACTTAGGCCCCCAGTGGGGCCGGAATAAACCGCACTCAATCATTCAGATTTTGCACGCCGAAAATGCTGTGACACCTTTCAGGAGGGACCACCGTAAGTGGGGGTCCAGGGGGCCGACTCCCCTTGTCAAGGGGAGATGGCCGAAGGCCAGAGGGGATAGGGAGAGTGAATATGAGCGCGAAGCGCTCGTTTTGAGCTCACCCCTTGGTGCCTCTTTGGCTTCTTTCTGGGCATCCAGAAAGAAGCTCGCCGCCCGCAGGCGGCGAAATTACCTCTGCGAATCCAGAAAGTCACTCACCGACGCGGCGAAATCCCACACGATTAAGGATTAAGAAAGGAGCCCCCATGGAAGAAACGCGCGAACAGAAGATCCGCCTGTGGTTCGACATGTGGCTCCAGGCCAAGGACCTGGGCATAGAGGACCTCTTTGCCCCCGACTGTACCTATATCGAGAGCTGGGGTCCCAGGTATGAGGGCCGGGACAAGGTGGCCCTCTGGTTCCGGGAGTGGAACACCCGGGGAAAAGTGGTCCGCTGGGACGTCGAGCAGTTCTTTCACAAGGGGGACCAGACGGTGGTGGAGTGGTCCTTCCGCAATGGGATGAAAAACGGGACCGTGGAGGAGTTCCACGGCCTCTCCCTGGTCCGGTGGGACGGGGAGGACCGCATCGCCTTTTTGCAGGAATTCGGCTGCAATATCCACAACTACGACCCATACGAGGCAGGGGAGACCCCCGTCTTTCGGGACGAGCCCTCTGTCTGGTTTTAAGATCCTGTTCCAAGGAGTATTCGCATCATGTCCAAGAAAATTCCCTTTTTAGAGATGTTTGCCGCGCTGCGCCAGTGGACGGAGTTCGTCAACGCCATGAGCGGCTGGAAGATCGTGGAGGCTGCCATCGACCGCGCGACCCGCAGCGCTGTGGTGGCGGTGGAGGGGGCCTCCGGCGCGGGGCCAAACCTGATCGCCCAGGCGGAGGAGGCAGTGGCCAAGTGCTACGGCCTCAGCCATGTAAAGCTGAACTGCCTTGCAGATGCTCCCGCCCAGCCGGAGCCGCCCAAACCGGGGCCGCAGCCAGCCTCCGGGCTGGAACAGCCGGCCCAGTCGGCCCCCAGCGCGCCCGCCCATGAGGAGAGCCAGACGCCCCAGGACGCCTTCGCCCGGGCGGAGGCCATCCGGGCCGCCGCGCTGAAGCAGGTGCGCCAGGCCGCCCCAGGGGCGAAGAAAAAGGCCGCCGGAAAAGGGGAGAAGCGGGACAACGGCAGGGCCATCTTCGGCAAGCCCATCAAGCGCGCCCCGGCGCCCATCGGGGAGCTGGAGCTGGACATGGGCATGGTGGTCATCGAGGGGGACGTGTTCGCCGTCGACAACCGGGAGCTGAAAAAGCGGGGGGCCTGGGTGGTGGCCTTCGACATCACCGACTACACCGGCTCCATCCGGGTGAATAAGTTCTTCCCCGGGGACGAGGGCAAGGCCCTGGTGGACGGGGTGCGGAAGGGGATGCACCTGCTGGTCCAGGGCCGGCTGAACATGGACCGGTTTTACGGGGACATGGTGCTGGAGCCGGTGGCCGTTATGGCCGCCGAGAAGAAGATGAAGATGGACAACGCCCCGGAGAAGCGGGTGGAGCTCCACCTGCACACCACCATGTCCGCCATGGACGCCCTTACCGCCGTGGGCCCCAAGCTGGGGCCGGATAAGAACGTGGTGAAGCGGGCGGAGGCCTGGGGCCACAGGGCCATCGCCATCACCGACCACGGGGTGGCCCAGTCCTTCCCGGACGCGTGGCACTCCGCCAAAAACATCAAGCTCCTGTACGGGGTGGAGGCCTACTACCTCAACGACGTGGACGACCGGGTGGTGGTCCACGGGGAGACCAATCAGCCCTTCGCCGGCGAGATCGTCTGCTTTGACATCGAGACCACCGGTCTGGACAAGAAGCGGGAGGTCATCATTGAGATCGGCGCGGTGATCCTGAAAAACGGGGAGATCACCGGCACCTTCAACACCTTCGTGTCCCCGGAGCGGATCTTGAACCCGGAGATCATCCGCCTCACCGGCATCACTGATGAGATGCTGGTGGGGGCTCCCTCCCAGGAGGAGGCCCTGCGGATGTTCCTGGACTTCGCCGGAGACCGGCCCCTGGCCGCCCACAACGCGGAGTTCGACATGGGCTTCATCTCCGCCGGGTGCCGGAAATACGGCATTCCCTTCCACAACCCCTCGGTGGACAGCCTGATCTTGGCCCAAAACCTGCTGCCCGAGCTGGGCAAGTACAAGCTGGATATCGTGGCGGAGTACCTGCATCTGCCCGCCTTCAACCACCACCGGGCCAGCGACGACGCGGCCACGGTGGCCTACATGCTGCCCCCCTTTTTTGAGAAGCTGGAGGCCATGGGGGTACACACCCTGGGGGAGATCAATCCCGCCATGCCCAAGCTGCGCAAGGGGGGCGGGAAGATGCGCCGCCAGCCCAAGCACCTGATTGTCCTGGCCAAGAACCAGATCGGGCTGCGCAACCTGTATAAGCTCATCTCCCTGGCCCATCTGGAGCACTTCAAACGCTACCCCATCATGCCCAAGTCCCTCATCAACGAGAACCGGGAGGGGCTGATTATCGGCTCCGCCTGCGAGGCCGGCGAGCTGTTCCGGGCGGTGGTGGACGGCAAGGACTGGGAGGAGCTCAAGCGCATCGCATCCTGGTACGACTATCTGGAAATTCAGCCCATCTGCAACAATATGTTTATGCTCCGCAAGGGGATGGTCCGCAGTGAGGAGGAGTTGAGAGACTTCAACCGCACGGTGGTGAAGCTGGGGGAGGAGCTGGGCAAGCCGGTGTGCGCCACCGGGGACGTGCACTTCCTGGATCCGGAGGACGAGATCTACCGCCACATTCTCCTGGCCTCCAAGGGCTTTGAGGACGCGGACGAGTCCCTGCCCATCTACTTCAAAACCACCGAGGAGATGCTGGAGGAGTTCTCCTATCTGGGGAAGGAGAAGGCCTATGAGGTGGTGGTGAAGAACACCAACCTGATTGCCGACTGGTGCGACCCCATCAATCCCCTGCCCAAGGGGCTGTTCGCCCCTAAGCTGGAGGACTCCGACGGGGAACTGAAGCGGTTAGTCTGGGGGAAAGCCCATGAGCTTTACGGAGAAAATCCCCCGAAAATCGTCACCGACCGCATCGAGGTGGAGCTGGGGGACATCATCCGCTGTAAGTACGACGTGATCTACATGTCCGCCCAGAAGCTGGTACAGAACTCCCTGGAGCACGGCTATCTGGTGGGCTCCCGTGGCTCGGTGGGCTCCTCCCTGGTGGCCTTCATGTCGGGCATCACCGAGGTAAACTCCCTGCCCGCCCACTACCGCTGTCCCAACTGCAAGCACTCCGACTTCGACTACGCCCAGGACCCGGAGCACCCCTACGGGTGCGGGGCGGACATGCCCGACGCGGTGTGTCCCGTGTGCGGCGCCAAGTATGTGAAGGACGGCTTCAACATCCCCTTCGAGACCTTCCTGGGCTTCGGCGGCGACAAGGTGCCCGACATCGACCTGAACTTTTCCGGCGAGTACCAGGCCAACGCCCACCGCTATACCTTTGAGCTCTTTGGTCAGACCCACGTGTTCCGGGCGGGCACCATCGGCACGGTGGCGGAAAAGACCGCCTTCGGCTATGTGAAGAAGTACCTGGACGAGCGGGGGAAGCTGGCCTCCAAGGCGGAGGAGAACCGCCTGGCCATCGGCTGCACCGGCGTCAAGCGCACCACGGGCCAGCACCCCGGCGGCATGGTGGTCATCCCCCAGGACAAGGAGATCTACGACTTCTGTCCCGTCCAGCACCCGGCGGACGACCCAAACACGGACATCATCACCACCCACTTCGAATATCACTCCATGGAGAGCAACCTCCTGAAGCTGGACATGCTGGGACACGATGACCCCACCATGATCCGCATGCTGGAGGACCTGACGGGGGTGAACGCCCGCACGGACATCCCCCTGGACGACAAGGACACCATGTCCATCTTCCAGTCCTCCAAGGTGCTGGGCTATGAAGACGACAAGATCTTGGGGCCCACCGGCGGCACCGCCATCCCGGAGTTCGGCACCACCTTCGTCCGTGGCATGCTGGAGGACACCCAGCCCGACCAGTTCGACATTCTGGTGCGGCTGTCCGGCTTCTCCCACGGCACCGACGTGTGGCTGGGCAACGCCAAAGACCTGATTACCTCGGGCACCGCCAAGGTCAACGAGGCCATTGGCTGCCGTGACGACATCATGCTGTTTTTGATCTCCAAGGGGATGGACCCCAAGCGCTCCTTCAAGATCATGGAGGCGGTGCGAAAGGGCCGGGGCCTCCCCGAGGGGGCGGAGGAGGAGATGAAGGAGCACGGGGTGCCCGACTGGTACATCGGCTCCTGTAAGAAGATCGCCTACCTGTTCCCCAAGGCCCACGCGGTGGCCTATGTGATGATGGCCTTCCGCATCGCCTGGTTCAAGGTGCATAGACCCCTGGCCTTCTACGCCGCCTACTTTTCCATTCGGGCCAAGGCCTTCGACGAGCGGTACATGTGCCGGGGCATGGACGAGTGCCAGCGGAAGATGCGGGAGATCATCGCCAAGGACAAAGAGGCCACCGCCGTGGAGCAGGACATGCTCACCACCCTGGAGGTGTGCTATGAGTTTTATCTCCGTGGCTTCACCTTCCGGCGGATGGATCTGTATGAGTCCGAGGCCATTCTGTTCAAAATGGACGAGGAGCACAACGCACTCATCCCGCCCTTTGTCTCGGTGGCCGGGCTGGGAGAGACGGCGGCCATCTCCCTGGCCGAACAGCGGAAGGGCAAGCAGTTCATCTCCATTGAGGAGGTGTCCGCCGCCTGTCCCAAGGTCTCCAAAACCCACATCGAGCTGTTAAAGGACGCGGGGGCTTTCGGTGATTTGCCGGAAACCAGTCAGATGGATCTGTTTTCCCTGTTTGGATAGGCGGCGGACACCGGGACCCCGCACGGCGGGGCGGACGGTCCGGGTTGAATTGATTTGGGCTGTATGCTGCCATGTTTCGGATACAGGTCCTCTGTGAGATGAAAGGTGAGCGTATCAGAATCTGAATCAGGTGATGGAGGCGCTGCGGGAGGACCCCGCTTCCGTACGGGTGGGGGGGACGTCCTCGGCCGGGTCCATGGACCATGTGCAGTTTCTGAAGGTGGCCCAGGCGGCCGGAATCGAGTCGCTGGACCAGATTTCCTACGCCGGATTTGAGGGGGGTCGGGTGCTAGCCCAGCTTCTGGGCGGGCATGTGGACATTGTCTCGGCGGGAATCGGCGACGTGGTCGGCCTGGTGGAGAGCGGCGATGTGCGCGTGCTGGGGATCACAGCCGAGCAGCGGGTGGGCAGCGGTATTGTGGCGGAGATGCCCACCTGCGTTGAGCAGGGGATCGACGCGACCTTCTACAACTGGAGAGGCGTCTTCGGCCCGAAGGATATGCCCGAGGAGGCCCGGAAGTTTTGGGAGGAGACGTTGGCGCAGCTGGTCCAGACGCAGGAATGGGCGGATACCTGTGAGAAATATGGGTGGGATATGGACTACCTGGGGCGGCAGGAGTTTGAGGCATTCCTTACCGGCGTGAACGAAGAGTACGCGGTTTTGCTGGAGCAGGTGGGACTGCTGGGATCAGAATGACCGTCTTACGGACATGGGCTTGGTTCGGAATATCCGAAAAATACAGGCTGTCGGAAAAGTTCTTGGACTTTTCCGACAGCCTGTAAAAATGCCGTCACGCTTGCGCCGCAAGCTGAGGAGCGCACGTATCCGCATAAACCAAGGGTTGGTTTCCTCCACGCGTTCTCCCCTGGATTTCACTACGAGGAGACGGGAAAATCCCGAAAGGCCAGGTTCAGATCCACGCTGCCCTCGATGCCCGGCACGGTGCCGGTGTGGGTGTACTGCCACATGTCGAAGTCATAGTAGAAGTCCGGCTTGCTGTCGTATTCCGCCAGCCAGAAGAGGGAGGAGTCCAGCGACTTCAGGTCATAGACCAGATAGCCCATGTCCTGGTTAAAGTAGACCATGGGGGTGTATCCGGCCACCGAAACCAGCTCGCAGAAGGCGGCGGCGCACTGGGTGATCCCCTGGCCGTCCATGCCCTCGGTCCGGGCCTGACCGGTGGTGATGTACTCCCAGTCAAAGACCACCGGATACCGGATGGGGTAGCTGCGGATGGCCTCCAGTACAAAGTCGGCCTCCTCCTCCGCCTCGGCCACGGTGGTGGCCTGGGAGAAGAAGTAGACGCCTACGTCCAGTCCGGCCTCCAGAGCACCCTCCATGTTGGCCTGGAAGCGCTCGTCCATTTGCAGGGTCCCCTGAGAATATCCACGGTAGCCCACCCGGATCATGGCAAAGTCAATGCCGGAGCCGGCCACCGCCTGCCAGTCGATTTCCCCCTGGTAGACCGAGACGTCGATGCCCAGAGCGGCCTGCTGGCCGTCCTTCTCATACTGAATCCGGCCCTGGCTGTCCGTGGTAAAGGCCTCGGGGTCGTAGGTGTTTTTGTCCAGCCCCTCCACCACCAGCAGCTGCTGGTCCCGGTAGGTGATGTACTCGGGCTCGGGCTCTTTGTGAAATACGGTCAGGTACAGGACCACGCAGGAGATGGCCAGCGCAAGCAGGGAGAACACCAGGGCCAGCTTGCCGGTCCATCCGCCTCCGCCGCGCCGGGGAGGAGACGGGCGGCCGTCCTGAGGCCGCGGGGTGTGAAGTTCTTCATTTGTCATGCTCAAATGCCTCCATCGGTTGGCCCGGAGGCCAGGGTCAGCCGCCCCTTGGTCAAAAGACAAAAAGGCGGTTTGTTGTATTGTATCAGGAATTGCCGGATGATGCAAGACTTGCGGCTTTTATTTTCCCTTTTGTCATAAAATAAGAGGATTTGTAAAGAAAAATTCAAATTTCATGAAGGAGAAGCTGAGCTGTACCGCCGAAAGAACGCAGGTGGCAGGGCGGGGAAGAGGGGAGAACGGCGGCGGAGGGGAAACAAAGTTGCTTTTTCCCTATGATTCCGATATAATAAAAGCCACACCATTTTTGAGAAGGGGGGGCTGCATGATGGAGGGACATTCGATCCCGCGTTTGATGGTGGCCGCCCCCTCCAGCGGGAGCGGCAAGACCACCCTCGCCTGCGGCCTGCTCCGGGCGGCCCAGCGGCGGGGGCTCGCGCCCTGCGCCTTCAAATGCGGCCCCGACTACATCGACCCCATGTTCCACCGCTCCGTCCTGGGGGTGCCCAGCCGGAACCTGGACCTGTTTTTCAGTTCGGAGGAGGAGGTCCGCTCCCGGCTGGTTTCCGCCGCTCAGGGTCACGGCCTGGCGGTGCTGGAGGGGGTCATGGGCTTTTATGACGGCCAGGGGAACACCGACCGGGCCAGCAGCTGGCGCCTGGCCCAGGCCACCCGGACCCCCGTCCTGCTGGCGGTGCGCCCCCAGGGGACGGCCCTCACCCTGGCCGCCCTGGTAAAGGGGGTGCAGACCTTCCGAACTCCCAGCCAGATCGCCGGGGTGCTCCTCAACGGCTGCACCCAGCGGCTGGCCGAGCTGCTGACCCCCGCCATCCAGGGGGAGACCGGCCTGCCGGTGCTGGGGTACCTGCCCCAGCTGCCCGGCTGCTCCATCCCCAGCCGCCACCTGGGGCTGTTCACCCCGGACGAGGTGGAGGACCTGTCCGCCAAGGTGGACCGGGTGGCCGGTCAGCTGGCGGAGACCGCCAACCTGGACCAAATCTTCGCGCTGGCCCGCTCCGCCCCGGAGCTGGAGGCGGAGCCCCTGCCGCCCCTCCCGGACGCGCCGGATGGCCCCCTGGTGGCCGTGGCCCGGGACGAGGCCTTCTGCTTTTACTACGAGGACAACCTGGACGAGCTGCGCCGGGCGGGGGTCCGGCTGGCCTTCTTCCGGCCCACCCGGGACCGGGCCCTCCCGGAGGGGACCTGCGGCCTCTATCTGGGGGGCGGCTACCCGGAGCTCCACGCCCGGGCCCTGAGCGAAAACCGCGCCATGGGGGAGGCCGTCCGCCGGGCCGTTTTAGATGGTATGCCTACCCTGGCCGAGTGCGGCGGGTTCCTGTACCTGCAAAGCACCCTGGAGGACGGGGAGGGGGTCTCCTGGCCCATGGCCGGAGTGCTGGATGGGGCGGGGTTCAAAACGTCCCGGCTCCAGCGGTTCGGATATGTGACCCTCACCGCCCAGGAGGATTCCCCCTATCTGAAGCAGGGGGAGACCGTGGCCGCTCACGAGTTCCACCGGTGGGACTGCACCCGGAACGGGGAGCTGTGCCGGGCCCGGCGGCTAAGCGGGGGAGAAGCTTGGAATTGCATGGTGGAGCAAGGAAATCTCCTTGCCGGATTCCCTCACCTGTATTTTCCCTCCAATCCCCAGTTTGCGGTCCGGTTCGCGGCCGCGTGCAGACAGTATCAAGAGAGGAACGCCTTATGACCTGGACCCAGCTTTCACAACAGGTATCGTCCATCCCTCCGGCGGACCGGGGGGCCATGGAGGCGGCCCGCCGCCGGTGGGACGCCATCGCCAAGCCCCTCCGGGGCCTGGGCAGGCTGGAGGACCTGCTGGTCCGAATGGCCGGAGTGACCGGCAGCCCGGATCTGGACTTGGACCGGAAGGCCGTGGCGGTGTTCTGCGCCGACAACGGGGTGGTGGCCGAGGGGGTCACCCAGACCGGTCAGGAGGTCACCTGGACAGTGGCCCAGACCATGGGGGAGCGGCGCTCCTCCGTGTGCCACATGGCCCGGACCGCCGGGGCGCAGGTGTTCCCGGTGGATCTGGGGATGGTCCGGCGGGACACGCCCCCCGGCGTGCGGCCCTGTGTGGTGCTGGCGGGTGGGACCCGGAACATGACGAAGGGTCCGGCCATGCCGCGGGAGGCGGCGGAGCGGGCTCTGGCCGTGGGCTTCTCCCTGGCCCGGGAGCTGGCGGAGGATGGGGATACCCTTCTGGCCGCCGGGGAGATGGGCATTGGCAACACCACCACCACGGCGGCGGTGGCCTGCGCCCTGCTGGGCCTCTCTCCCCGGGAGGCGGTGGGCCGGGGGGCCGGCCTGTCGGACGCGGGGCTGGCGCGCAAGCGCCGTGCGGTGGAGCGGGCCCTGGAGGTCAACCGGCCCGACCCCGGCGATCCGGTGGACATTCTCTGTAAGGTGGGCGGACTTGACATTGCGGCTATGACAGGGTTTTATCTGGGGTGTGCCGCCGCTCAGGTCCCGGTGATCCTGGACGGCGCCATCTCGGCCGCCGCCGCGCTGCTGGCGGTGCGGCTGTGCCCCAATGCGGAAAAAGCGCTCCTGCCCAGCCACTGGCCCTCGGAGCCCTGCGGACAGGCCCTGCTGGCCGCCCTGGGGCTGGAGCCCGTGCTGCATGGCAACTTTCACCTGGGGGAGGGCACCGGGGCGGTGGCCCTTATGCCTCTGCTGGATATGGCCCAGTCCGTCTATCGGGATATGTCCACCTTCGGGGGAATGGGCATCGGGGCCTACCGGCCCGACGGGGAGCGGGTCCCCGCCAAAGTTGGGCCGGAGGATACTCCGTGACCGCCCTCGTCTTTGGCGGGGCGGCCAGCGGCAAGAGTGAGTACGGGGAGAAGCTGGTCTGCTCCCTGCCCCGGACAGGGGAACTGATCTACCTGGCCACCATGGAGCCCTTCGGCCCGGAGGCGGAGGCGCGCATCCGGCGGCACCGGGAGCTGCGGGCGGGCAGGGGATTTTCCACCCTGGAGCGGGCCAGGGACCTGTCGGGCTGTCCCCTTCCCGCCGGCGGGACTGTCCTGCTGGAGGACCTGGGCAATCTGGCCGCCAACGAGCTGTTTTCCGAAAAAAACCTGGACCCGGAGGGGGCCTTCCTCCGCATTCGGAACGGCCTGCAAGCCGTCCGGGACCGGTCGGAGCACCTGGTGGTCATCAGCAACGACCTCCACCGGGACGGGGAGACCTATCCCCGGGAGACGGAATGTTATCTGGACCTGATGGCCCGCCTCCACCGGGAGGCGGCCGTCTGGGCGGACCAGGTGGTGGAGGTGGTGTGCGGGCTGCCGGTGATCTGGAAGGGGGAGAGGGCTTGAACATTCTGCGGACCGTGGGCATGGCCTTTGCCCTGTACTCCCGCATCCCCATGCCCCGCCTGGACTGGGAGAGTGAGAGCCGGAAGTACACCCTCTATGCCTTCCCCCTGGTGGGAATCGCGGTGGGGATCTTTGAACTGCTGTGGTTGTGGATGTCGCAAGTATTAGACCTTCACACGATTTTGACCGGAGCGGTGCTCGCTGCTCTGCCCATCTGGGTGACCGGGGGCATCCATCTGGACGGCTTCTGCGACGTGTGCGACGCTCGGGCCTCCCACCAGAGCCGGGAGCGGAAGCTGGAGATTTTGAAGGACTCCAATGTGGGGGCCTTTGCGGTGATCCACTGCGTGCTCCTGCTCCTGGTCACCTTCGGACTGTGGTGCCAGCTGGAGCCGGCGGATTCTGAGGTGTGGGGGGCGCTGGTCCTCCTGCCGGTGTTCAGCCGGTGCCTGTCCGCCTTTGGGGCCCTGTCCCTGCCCAACGCCCGGGGGAGCGGCATGCTGGCCTCGGTGACCGGAGGGGAGCAGAGGCGGCCCGGCCGCTGGGGGCTGCTGCTGGGGAGCCTGCTGTGTGCGGCCGCTCTGGCGGCGCTGGAGCCCTGGTTTCTGCTGGCGGCGGGGGCGGGATACCTGTCCTTCGCCTGCTATGTGCGCACGGCGAAGCGGGAGTTCGGCGGCACCACCGGGGACCTGTCCGGGTGGTTTTTGCAGCTGTGCGAGCTCTCATCCCTGGCCGGGCTGGTGCTGGCTCAGCGGCTGGAGGTGTTGCTTTGATCTTGGTAGTGGGCGGCCTGGGGGCCGGAAAGCGGAGGTTTATTCTGGAAGAACTGGGGTATGCCCCGGAACAGCTCTCCTCCATACCGGAGGAGGGAACTCCGGTCTTGTGGGGGCTGGAGGCTCTGGACCCCCTGCCGCCGCTGGAGGACCTGCTGGGCCGGGAGGTGGTGGCCTGCCGGGAGGTGGGCTGCGGCGTGGTCCCCATGGACCGGGCCGACCGGGACCGGCGGGAGGCAGTGGGGCGGCTGTGCTGTGACCTGGCCGCCCGGGCGGAGGCGGTGTACCGGGTGAACTGCGGAATCGCCATGCGATTAAAATAGGATTTTTTTAGAGGTTCCGCCCTGCGGGGCGGGTTCCTTTTCCACGTGGAAAAGGAACCAAAAGACGCTGGGGGACGCCGCAGAGGCGAACTTCGTTCGCCAATGACGGCTTACCCCCAGACCCCCTTTTTACGGGGGCCGCCAATTAAGTGGCTTGGTCTTTAATCGCAAAGGCGCGGGTGGCTCAGTCGACTCCCGGCCTCTCGTCTTTCGCTGCCGCTCATCAGGCGGTGATCGAGAAGCTGGCACTCCCCTATTGGAAAGCGCCTTTGTTGCGGCGGGGCTCAAGTATGGCTCAGAATTTATGTGGAACCCGCCCCGCAGGGCGGAACCCTGCTGAAAACAATTAAACAGAGAAAAGGAATTTTTTTATGGAACTGCTCTTACTGCGCCACAGCATCACGCCTGGCAATCTGAAAAAACAATACGTTGGAATCACCGACCAGCCCCTGGCCCCGGAGGGGGAGGCCCTGGCCCGGGAGAAGCGGAAAGACATGCCCCCGGTGGAGGCCCTGTGGATCTCCCCCATGCTTCGGTGCCGGCAGACGGCCCGGATCCTGTTCCCGGAACTGGAGCCGGTGGAGATCCCCGACCTGCGGGAGTGCAACTTCGGGGACTTTGAGGGCAGGACCTGGGCGGAGATCAAGGACCACCCGGCCTATCAGGCATGGATGGGCGGGGAGCAGGGGGCGGCCCTCCCCAACGGGGAGTCGGTGGCGGAGTTTTACGCCCGGTGCCGCCGGGGGTTCCAGCAGGTGATTCAGCAGGCGGCCTCCCTGGGCATCCAGCGGGGGGCGGTGGTGGCCCACGGGGGCACCTGGATGGCGGTGCTGGAGGCCTGCGGCCGTCCGAAGCGCCCCTTCTACCAGTGGCAGCCCAAGAACTGCTCCGGTTTCCGCATGGAGGTCCGGGAAAATCCCCTGGAGCTCCGCCTGCTGGAGGAGCTATGACCCTGCTGGCCCTGCGGTTTTTAACGGTGCTCCTCCCGGCGGTGCTCCTGGACCTGATTCTGGGGGACCCCCGGTGGCTGCCCCACCCGGTGCGGTGGATGGGGCGGACCATCTCTGCCCTGGAGCCGTTCCTGCGCCGGGCGTTTCCCAAGACGCACACAGGGGAGCGGATCGCCGGGGGGGCGCTGGTCCTGCTGATGGCGGTGCTGTTCGGCGGAGGGAGTGTCCTGCTCCTCCGGCTGTGCGGCGTAGCCTCGCCCTGGCTGGCCTGGGGGGTGGAGGTTTGGTTCTCCTTCCAGCTCCTGTCCGCCCGGGACCTGCAGGTGGAGTCCATGGCGGTGTATCCCCCCTTGAAATCCGGCGACCTGGAGGGGGCCCGGGCGGCAGTCTCCCGAATCGTGGGCCGGGACACCTCGGTTCTGGATGGAAGCGGGGTGGCCAAGGCGGCGGTGGAGACGGTGGCGGAGAACACCTGCGACGGGGTGATCTCCCCTCTGATCTTCCTCTTTTTGGGCGGTCTGCCCCTGGGCATGGCCTTCAAGGCGGTGAGCACCCTGGACTCCATGGTGGGCTACCGCACCCCGAAGTACCAATATTTTGGCACGGCCGCCGCGAAACTGGACGATGTTCTGAATTTTGTGCCCGCCCGGCTGTCGGGAATTCTGATGTGCCTGGGGGCGGCCCTGCTCCCGGGATGTTCCGGACGGCGGGCCTGGCGGAGCTTTTGGCGGGACCGGAAAAAGCACGCCTCCCCCAACTCCGCCCACAGCGAGGCCGCCTGCGCCGGAGCCCTGGGGGTACAGCTGGCGGGGGACGCCCAGTATTTTGGAACACTGGTGCGCAAGCCCACCCTGGGGGAGCCGGTCCGGCCGGTGGAGCCGGAGGACATCGCCCGGGCCTGCCGTCTGATGTACGCCACAGAGGGGCTCACCCTGCTGCTTTTGGCGGGGATCGGGCTGCTGCTGAATTTGCTGTAAAGGAGAACTCCTATGCACCGATACGACCACGGAGGCGACGTGTACGGGGCGGACCGCCCGGCGCTGGACTTCTCTATCAGCTTGAACCCCATGGGCCCGCCCCCGGGCGTGCTGGAGGCGGCCCGGGCGGCGATGCTGGACTGGAACCGCTATCCGGACCCCAAGTGCCGGGCCCTGCGGCAGGCGGCCGCCCGGCGGGATGGGGTGCCGGAGGAGTTCCTCCTGTTTGGAAACGGGGCCTCAGACCTGATCGACCGCTTTCTGCGGGCCCTCCGGCCCAGGCGGGCCCTGCTGCCGGCCCCCACCTTCTCCGAGTACCGCCGGGGATTGGAGGGGATCGGCTGCGAGATCGAGGAATTTTTCCTCGACAAGGAAAATAACTTTACGATCTCAGAGAGCATTTTGAATGCAGTACGCCCCGGGGCGGATCTGGTGTTCCTCTGCGACCCCAACAATCCCACCGGGCGGCGGATGGAGTCGGAGCTCCTCCGGGCCCTTCTGGACCGGTGCCGGGCGGTAGGGGCCTTTCTGGCGGTGGACCAGTGCTTTCTGGAATTAACTGAGGGAGACCCAGACGCTCTGGTTTCCCAACTGGCGGGCGGCGGGCTGCTGCTCCTGCGGGCCCTCACCAAGAGCTGCGCTCTGGCGGGACTGCGGCTGGGATACTGCCTGTGCGGGGACCGGGCCCTCCTGGAGCGGATGGAGGGGCTGGGGTCCCCCTGGCCGGTGTCCGCCCCCGCCCAGGCGGCGGGGGTGTGCGCCTTCCTGGATTTTCCGGACTGGCCAGAGCGGTGCCTCCCCTTTCTGCGGGAGGAGCGGGCCCGTCTGACCCGGACTTTGGAGGCCCTGGGCCTCTGGGTGTGCCCCAGCGACGCCAACTTTATTCTGTTCCAGGGGCCCACAGACCTGGGGGAGCGGCTGCTTTGGGAGAAAAGCATTCTGATTCGGGACTGCGCCAACTACTCCGGCCTGGGGCCGGGGTGGTATCGGATCGGGATTCAGAAGCGAGACGACAATTCCAGATTGATTCAGGCATTGGTGGAGCTTTGCGGATAATTTTGCGGAGGTAATCCGCCCTCTGCGGACGGCAGATTTCTTTTAAGGCATGGCTTGTGCGCTGCCCGTGAGCCGCACCGCCTCACGTCTTGGCCTGAATCTCGTGGGAGAGAGCCTGAAATCCAACAAAACCATCCACCCCCTCTTTACAGAAGCCGGGGTTCCAGTGTATAATACCACAGCCCATTTTCTATCCCATGATAGCGGTGGGGAACAACAGCAGCAGCCTGGAGGGGTTTCATTGGAGAAGGACGTGATCATTTCCATCAAGGGGGTCCAGCGGTACGAGAACGCCGACCCGGACACCATGGAGCTGGTGACCGCGGGCCGCCTGGAGCGGGAGGGGAACAGCTACACCCTGTCCTATCAGGAGAGCGAACTCACCGGCCTGGAGGGCACTTTGACCACCTTCCAAATCGAGCCGGAGCGGATCACCCTCATGCGGGTGGGGGGGTTCAACTCCCAGATGGTGTTCCAGGAGGGGCGGCGGCACATGTCCATGTACAACACCCCCTACGGCGCCATGACCATCGGGGTGAATACCCGGCACCTGCTGGCCGAGCTGGACGATCAGGGCGGAGAGATCGAGATCGACTACGCCATCGAAATTGACCACTCTGTGGCGGGGCGGAATACGTTCCAAATCAATGTAAAAGAGGCGGAAGGCGCTGCCGGGCTCCAGATCTGAAGTGGTCAATTTCGATCCCAAGCGTTTTGCCGAAGGCAAAACCTTGCCGGAGACCGGGCTCAGCCCGGTCGAGGAATGTAATAACCGGGTCCCCGCGGCGGCCTGCCGCCGTGGGTAATTGACCGCTCCGTGGCGGGGCGGAATACGTTCCAAATCAATGTAAAAGAGGCGGAAGGTGCTGCCGGGCTCCAGATCTGAAGTGGTCAATTTCGATTCCAAGCGTTTTGCCGAAGGCAAAACCTTGCCGGAGACCGGGCTCAGCCCGGTCGAGGATTGTAATAACCGG
>NZ_NFKI01000029.1 GCF_002160305.1 Pseudoflavonifractor sp. An184 | reverse complement strand
CCCGGTTTTCAAGCCATGCTTGCAGACATTGAAGCCGGGAAAGTGGGTACGGTCATAGTCAAGGACATGAGCCGGTTAGGGCGAAACTACTTGCAGGTAGGGTTTTACACGGAAATGCTGTTCCCCCAAAAGGGAGTGCGTTTTATCGCTGTCAACGACAATGTGGACAGCGCAAACGGCGGCATGGACAACGATTTTACCCCTCTGCGAAATCTGTTCAATGAATGGCTGGTGAGAGATACGAGCAAGAAAATCAAGGCAGTAAAACGAGCAAAAGGCATGAGCGGCAAGCCTGTTACCAGCAAGCCGGTCTATGGCTACCTCATGGACGAGGACGAGAACTATATCGTTGACGAGGAAACCGCGCCGGTTGTCCAGCAGATATACCAGCTTTGCCTTGCCGGGAACGGACCGACCAAGATTGCCCGTATGCTTACGGAGCAGCAAATCCCCACGCCGGGGACGCTGGAATACCGCAGGACGGGCAGCACCCGCCGCTACCACCCCGGCTATGAGTGCAAGTGGGCGACGAACACCGTCGTGCATATCCTCGAAAACCGGGAGTACACCGGCTGTCTGGTGAACTTCAAGACGGAGAAGCCCTCTTACAAGGTCAAGCACAGTGTAGAGAACCCCGTGGAGAAGCAGGCCATTTTTGAGAACCACCATGAGCCTATCATAGACCGGGAAACATGGGAGCGCGTGCAGGAGTTACGCAAGCAACGCAAACGCCCGAACCGCTATGATGAAGTGGGGCTGTTCTCCGGTATGCTGTTCTGCGCCGACTGCGGCCATGTGATGTACCAGCAGCGGTATCAGAACAAAACCCGCAAGCAGGACTGTTACATCTGCGGCAGCTACAAGAAGCGCACCCGCGACTGTACGGCGCACTTTATCCGCACCGACCTGTTGACCGCCGGTGTCCTCTCCAATCTCCGGCAAGTAACGGAATATGCCGCCAAGCATGAGAGCCGCTTTGTGAAGCTGCTTATCCAGCAGAACGAGATCGGCGGCAAGAGAAAGACCGCCGCAGCCACCAAGCAGCTTGAACAGGCGCAGGAGCGCATTGCCGAAGTGAGCCGCATTATCAAGCGGCTGTATGAGGACAATGTAAACGGCAAAATCAGCGACGAGCGTTTCATGGAACTGTCGGCAGACTATGAGCAGGAGCAGCGGGAACTGAAAGACCGCGCCGCCGCTTTGCAGGCCGAACTGGACAAGTCGCAGGCCGCCACCGTCAACGCGGAAAAGTTTATGGGTATCGTCCGAAAGCACCTTGCCTTTGAGGAATTGACCCCCACCCTCTTGCGGGAAATGATTGAAAAAATCGTCGTGCATGAGTGCAGCTATGACGAGAACGGCACCCGCAGGCAGGACATTGAGATTTATTACAGCTTTGTCGGCAAGATTGACTTGCCCGAAGCCTAACGCCCGACCTATCCGACACAATGGCCAAGTGCCGGATAGGAACGGCAAAATTTTTTACACTTCTATTACTTCTTTATCGCACATCAGTAAAAAGCCAGGGCATGAAACAGCTCATGGCCGGCGCGGGTGTCGCTATCGTCGGCATGGTGCTGGTGCCCCTGCTGTCCGGCCTGTTTACCGTCTGATCGTACCCCGCTGAAATCCTCGCCCCCTCCCGCGCACAGCGGGAGGGGCAGAAAGGAGGTTTGACACCGTATGGATTTCTTATTGGATGCCCTGACCAACTGGCTGAAAGAAATGCTGGTGGGCGGCATCATGGGAAACTTAACGGGGATGTTCGACAGCGTGAACCAGCAGGTCGCGGATATATCCGTACAGGTGGGCCAGACCCCGCAGGGCTGGAACGGCGACATTTTCAGCATGATCCAGAACCTCTCCAACTCCATCATGGTGCCGATTGCAGGCGTGATCCTGGCCATCGTGATGACGCTGGAGCTGATCCAGATGATTACCGACCGCAACAACCTGCATGATGTGGACACCTGGATGATCTTCAAGTGGGTGTTCAAATCCGCCGCCGCGATTTTGCTCGTCACCAACACCTGGAACCTCGTCATGGCCGTGTTCGACATGGCCCAGAGCGTGGTGGCCCAGGCGTCCGGCATCATCGGCTCGGACGCTTCCATCGACATCTCCGCCGTCATGACCGATATGGAGTCCCGGCTGATGGATATGGACCTGGGACCGCTGTTCGGCCTGTGGTTCCAGTCACTCTTTATCGGCATCACCATGTGGGCGCTGTATATCTGCATTTTTATCGTGATTTATGGCCGTATGATCGAAATTTACCTGGTCACATCGGTGGCCCCCATCCCGATGGCGACCATGATGGGCAAGGAATGGGGCGGCATGGGCCAGAACTACCTGCGTAGCCTGCTGGCCCTGGGCTTTCAGGCGTTTTTGATTATCGTCTGTGTGGCGATCTACGCCGTGCTGGTGCAAAACATCGCCACTGAGGATGACATCATCATGGCGATCTGGACCTGCGTGGGCTACACAGTGCTGCTGTGCTTCACGCTGTTCAAGACCGGCAGTCTCGCAAAGGCAGTGTTTCAGGCGCACTGAGGAGGCTTCCGCATGGGAAAATATCAGATTATTTATGCAGACCCGCCCTGGAGCTACCGTAGCGGCAAGGTGCAGGGGGCAGCCCAAAATCATTACCCAACCATGTCGGACGAACAGCTGTACCAACTTCCGGTATCTACGCTGGCTGCTGATACCAGTGTTTTATTTTTATGGTGTACTTTTCCCAAATTGCCGGAAGCGTTGAACCTCATTAAAGCGTGGGGATTCACCTTCAAAACGGTTGCGTTTGTCTGGCTCAAGCAAAATAAATCCGGCAAGGGATTCTTCTTAGGGCTTGGCTGGTGGACAAGAAGCAATGCAGAGATTTGTCTGTTGGCTGTGAAAGGAAAACCCAAAAGGAAGAATGCCAGTGTCCGGCAGCTGGTTTTTGCACCTATTGAGCAACACAGCAAGAAACCTGATATTGTGAGAGATCGCATTTTGGAACTAATGGGCGATTTGCCGAGAATTGAGCTGTTTGCCCGCCAAGCCTCTCCTGGATGGGACGTTTGGGGCAATGAAGTAAATAGCTCTATCGAATTTCCGTAAAGGAGGGAAAAACGTATGGCTTATGTACCCGTACCCAAAGATCTGACCAGGGTGAAAACCAAGGTCGCATTCAACCTGACCAAGAGGCAGCTTGTCTGCTTCGGCTGCGGGGCGCTCATCGGCGTGCCGCTTTTCTTTTTGCTCCGGGGGCCTGCTGGCAACAGTGTGGCGGCCATGTGCATGATGCTCGTCATGCTGCCCTTCTTCATGCTGGCAATGTATGAAAAACACGGCCAGCCCCTGGAAAAGATCGTCGGCAACATCCTCAAGGTGGCCGTCATCCGGCCCAAGCAGCGCCCCTACCGCACCAACAACTTCTATGCCGTGCTGGAACGGCAGGCAAATCTCGACAAGGAGGTGTATGACATTGTTCGCGGCAAAGACAAAGCGGCAGGCCGAACCGGCACAGCCGCAGACCAGACCCCGGCGTAAGCTGACCCGTGCCGAACGCAGACAGATCGAGGCAGCGATTGCCCGCGCCAACCGCACGGACAAAAAGGCGCTGTCCGCCCAGGACAGCATCCCGTATGAACGGATGTGGCCGGACGGTATCTGCAAGGTGGCGGATGGCCGCTACACCAAGACCATCCAGTTCCAGGACATCAACTATCAGCTCAGCCAGAACGAGGACAAGACCGCCATCTTTGAAGGCTGGTGCGATTTCCTCAACTACTTTGACAGCTCCATCCGCTTCCAGTTGTCCTTTTTGAACCTGGCGGCGTCCAAGAGGACCTTCGCCAACACCATTTCCATCCCCCTCCAGGGCGATGATTTTGACAGCATCCGCACCGAGTACAGCCAGATGCTCCAGGATCAGCTGGCGCGGGGCAACAACGGCCTTATTAAGGCCAAGTACCTGACCTTTTCCATCGAGGCCGACAGTATCCGCACCGCCAAACCCCGGCTGGAGCGCATCGAGACCGATGTGCTGAACAACTTCAAGCGGCTGGGCGTGGCCGCCGAGGTCCTGGACGGCAAAGCCCGTCTGGCCCAGCTCCACGCCATCTTCCATATGGATGAGCAGGTGCCCTTCCAGTTCGAGTGGGACTGGCTGGCCCCCTCCGGCCTCTCCACCAAGGACTTCATTGCGCCGTCCGGCTTCGAGTTCCGCACCGGCAAGCAGTTCCGCATGGGCAGGAAGTACGGGGCTGTCAGCTTCGTGCAGATTCTGGCCCCGGAGCTGAACGACCGGATGCTGGCGGATTTTCTCGATATGGAAAGCAGCCTGATCGTGAACCTGCACATCCAGTCGGTGGACCAGGTGAAGGCCATCAAGACGGTGAAGCGCAAAATCACCGACCTGGACCGTTCCAAAATCGAGGAACAGAAAAAAGCCGTCCGCGCCGGGTATGACATGGACATCATTCCCAGCGACCTGGCGACTTACGGCAACGAGGCCAAGAAGCTGTTGCAGGACCTGCAAAGCCGCAACGAGCGGATGTTCCTGGTGACGTTTTTGGTGCTGAACACCGCCGATACCCCGCGCCAGTTGGACAACAACATCTTCCAGGCCAGTTCCATCGCACAGAAGTACAACTGCCAGCTGACCCGGCTGGACTTCCAGCAGGAGGAAGGCTTGATGTCCTCTCTGCCGCTGGGGCTGAACCAGGTGGAGATCCAGCGGGGGCTGACCACCAGTTCCACGGCCATCTTCGTGCCGTTCACGACCCAGGAACTTTTTCAGAATGGAAAAGAGGCGCTGTACTACGGCATCAACGCCCTGTCCAACAACCTGATTATGGTGGACCGCAAGCTGCTGAAAAACCCCAACGGCCTGATTTTGGGCACGCCCGGTTCTGGCAAGAGTTTTTCGGCCAAGCGCGAGATCGCCAACTGTTTCCTGCTCACCAGCGATGACATCATTATCTGCGACCCGGAGACTGAGTACGCGCCCCTGGTGGAGCGGCTGCACGGGCAGGTCATCAAAATCTCGCCCACCAGCAGCAACTACATCAACCCGATGGATCTGAACCTGGACTATTCGGACGAGGACAGCCCGCTGTCGCTGAAATCTGACTTCATCTTGTCGCTGTGCGAGCTGATCGTGGGCGGCAAGGACGGTTTGCAGCCGGTGCAGAAAACCATCATCGACCGCTGTGTGCGGCTGGTCTACCAGAACTACCTCAACGACCCTAGGCCGGAGAATATGCCCATTCTGGAGGACCTGTACGACCTGCTGCGTGCCCAGGACGAGAAGGAGGCCCAGTACATCGCCACGGCGCTGGAAATCTACGTCACGGGTTCGTTGAATGTTTTCAACCACCGCAGCAACGTGGACATCAACAACCGCATCGTTTGCTACGACATTAAGGAATTGGGCAAGCAGCTCAAGAAAATCGGGATGCTGGTAGTGCAGGATCAGGTGTGGAACCGCGTCACCATCAACCGGGCCGCCCACAAGTCCACCCGCTACTACATCGACGAGATGCACCTGCTCTTGAAAGAGGAACAGACCGCCGCCTACACGGTGGAGATTTGGAAGCGGTTCCGCAAGTGGGGCGGTATCCCGACCGGCATCACGCAGAACGTGAAGGACCTGCTTTCTTCCCGCGAGGTGGAGAACATCTTTGAAAACTCCGACTTCGTGTATATGCTCAACCAGGCGGGCGGCGACCGGCAGATTTTGGCCCGGCAGCTGGGCATTTCCCCGCACCAACTCAGCTATGTGACCCACTCCGGCGAGGGCGAGGGGCTGCTGTTTTATGGCTCCACCATCCTGCCGTTTGTGGATCACTTCCCGAAAAATACTGAGCTGTATAAAATCATGACCACAAAATTGTCCGACCTGTCACAACAAACAAAGGAGGCTGATTGATTATGAAACCCGAAATTCTCAACAATGACCACATGATGTTTCTGGACCGCGCCCTGGACACCCAGCGCGCTGCGCTGCTGACGGCGATGGCGGACGCCGTTGCCGAGTGCCGCACGGCGGCGGACCAGGCGGCAGAGCTGACCGAAACCGGCGAGATTGGCCTGCTGCGGCTGGTAGAGATTCTGTGCGCCGCCAAGGTCCAGAGGGGGCAGGCCGGAGGGGCCATGCTGGAGGGCACCGAAGTCCAGATTCTGGCCGAC
The DNA here is from genome assembly GCF_002160305.1 of Pseudoflavonifractor sp. An184. Taxonomy (GTDB): domain Bacteria; phylum Bacillota; class Clostridia; order Oscillospirales; family Oscillospiraceae; genus Lawsonibacter; species Lawsonibacter pullicola. The sequence goes on along the minus strand of NZ_NFKI01000029.1, from coordinate 37,131 downwards.
GTGGTGGCCCAGCTCTACGCCTGCCTGACCGAGTGCCGCTTCGTGGGGCCGATGGGGCTGGCGGCCTATGCGGAGCTTTCCGGCATGATGGCCTCCCTCATGCTGGGGGAATGGTTTGATTAAGGAGCCGCGCCTGCGCTTCACCGAGGAAGAACGGGCCGATCCGGCGCTGGAAAAGCCCATCCGCAAGGCGGAGAAGGCCGCCGCCAAAGCGGACAAGGCGCAGGCAAAAATCCCGAAAAAACAGGTCAAGCGGGCCGAGGTGGACCCCAAGACCGGCAAGGTCACCACCAAGCTGGTGCTGGAGGATAAGCCCCGGCCGCCCTCCAAGCTGTCCCATTCCCTGTGGGATGCGCCGGGCAAAGCGGTGACAGGCAGGATTCACCAGGAGATACGGGAAACCGAGGATGACAACGTGGGTGTGGAGAGCGCCCACAGGTCCGAGAAAGCCGTGGAGACCGGCGTGCATCTGGCGCAGGAGGGCTACCGCAGCCACAAGCTGAAGCCCTACCGCAAGGCCGCCCAGGCGGAGCGGCAGCTGGAAAAGGCCAATGTAAACGCACTGTATCAGAAGTCGTTGCAGGAAAATCCCCAGCTTGCCAGCAACCCGCTGTCCCGCTGGCAGCAGAAACAGCAGATCAAAAAGCAGTACGCCGCCGCCAAACGGGCCGCGCAGTCCGGCGGGACTGCCGCCGGTGCCGCGCAAAAGACCGGCAAGGCGGCCAAAACGGTCAAAGAGAAAGCCCAGAAGGCCGGGGCCTATGTGATGCGCCACAAAAAGGGATTCGGCATCCTGCTGGCGATTTTCCTGCTGGTCTGCCTGCTGCTCAACACCATGTCCTCCTGCTCCATGATGGCGCAGAGCATCGGTTCGATGATCTCCGGCACCACCTACCCTTCGGATGACCCGGAGCTGGTAGCGGTGGAGGCGGACTACGCCGCCAAGGAGGCCGCGCTGCAAGCCGAGATCGACAACATCGAGAGCAGCCACCCCGGCTACGACGAGTACCGCTACGACCTGGACATGATCGGCCACGACCCCCACGAGCTGGCGGCCTACCTGTCCGCTGCCTTGCAGGGCTACACGCGGGCAAGCGCCCAGGCGGAGCTGGAACGTATCTTCGCGGCGCAGTACCAGCTGACGCTGACCGAGGAAGTGGAGGTGCGCTACCGCACCGAGACCCGGACAGACAGCGAGGGCAACGAGTATGACGTTGAAGTGCCCTACAACTACTACATCTTAAATGTGACCCTCACCAGCAAGCCGATTTCGGAAGTGGCGGCAGACCTGCTGACGCCGGACCAGCTGGAGATGTACCAGGTGTACCGGCAGACGCTGGGCAACAAGCCCCTGATTTTCGGCGGCGGGTCCGCCGACACCAGCGATTCCGAGAGTTTGGCCGGTGTGGAGTTTGTGAACGGCACCCGGCCCGGCAACCAGGCGGTGGTGGACATCGCCAAGAGCCAGGTGGGCAACGTGGGCGGCCAGCCCTACTGGAGCTGGTACGGCTTCAATTCCCGTGTGGAATGGTGCGCCTGCTTCGTGTCCTGGTGCTACGGCCAGATGGGGCTGTCTGAGCCGCGCTTTGCCGCCTGCCAGTCCCAGGGCATTCCGTGGTTCCAGTCTCACGGACAATGGGGCGGGCGTGATTACGCCAATATTGCCCCCGGCGACGCCATCTTTTTCGATTGGGATTTGGACGGCAGCGCCGACCATGTGGGCCTTGTGGTCGGCACGGATGGCAGCCGGGTCTACACCGTGGAGGGCAATTCCGGCGACGCCTGCAAGATCAAGAGTTATTCCCTGACCTACGAATGTATCAAGGGCTACGGCCTGATGAACTGGTAACAGAGTTTTTTCAAGAAGGAGTGATTGATTATGGCTAAGAACAAAATCCAGCGCATTGACCAGGAGATTGCCAAGGTCCGCGAGAAGATCGCGGAGTGCCAGGACAAGCTGAAAACCCTGGAGGCGCAGAAAACCGAGGCGGAGAACCTGGAGATCGTCCAGATGGTGCGCGCCCTGCGGCTGACCCCGGAGCAGCTGAACGCCATGCTCTCCGGTGGCACGGTCCCCGGCATGGCCGCTGCCTCCGCTGACTACGACGAACAGGAGGACACCGACCATGAAGAATAAGAGAATTTTCAAGACCTTTTCGGCCCTCTGCGCCGCCCTGGTGCTGATGTTGGGCCTTTCCGTGACCGCCTTTGCCCAGGGGACGGACCAGACCCCGGCAGAGGACGCCACCAATGACGCCAATGTGGTGGTGGAGGAAACCGAGGACAGTCCGGCCCTGACCCCGGAGGGCAACGCCGCCCTGGTAGATGATTTCGGCGGCAACAAGCAGCTCATCACCGTCACCACCAAGGCGGGCAACTATTTCTACATCCTCATTGACCGGGCCAACGAGGACAAGGAAACCGCTGTCCACTTCTTGAACCAGGTGGACGAGGCAGACCTGATGGCGTTGATGGAGGACGGTCAGACCACCCAGGAGCAGCCCGCCACCTGTACCTGTACGGAGAAATGTGTGGCCGGTACGGTGAATACGGCCTGCCCGGTGTGCGCCACCAATATGAGCGGCTGTACGGGAAAAGAGCCGGAACCGGAGACCTCGGAGGAAACCCCAGAGCCGGAAGAACCGGCGCAGAAACCTGCCGGGCTGAATCCGGCCATTCTTTTGGCGGTGCTGGCCCTGCTGGGCGGCGGCGGTGCTTTGGTCTACTTTAAGCTGGTGAAAAACAAACCCAAGACCAAGGGCAACGACAATTTGGACGATTACGACTACGGCGAGGACGATACCGACCAGGAGGACGAGGACTCCTGGGAGACTGAGGAATCTGACGAGCTGGACGCTGACGGGGGCAGCGACGAGGAAAGCGAGGACAAGACGGTTTGACCCGCTTCACCGACAGCCCCTATGAACGCATGATGACACGCAGGCCGGAGGGCGGGAAGGAAACTTCCCGTCCTCCTTCGTTATCTCCCGGCCACCCCTGTTATGGCTGTGGGAATTACCGTCCCGGACAACCCTGTGTAGGATTCTGCCACCGACAGCTGACCGCATGGCTGCGGGAAAGGAGGATGAAAAAACATGAAGCTGGTAATCGCTGAGAAACCGTCCGTTGCCCAAAGTCTGGCCGCCGTGATCGGGGCCACCGCCCGCAAGGACGGCTACCTGGAGGGCGGCGGCTGGCGGGTCAGCTGGTGTGTGGGCCACCTGGCTGGGCTGGCGGATGCCGACGCCTATAACCCGGACTACGCCAAGTGGCGCTATGACGATCTGCCCATTCTGCCGGACCATTGGCAGATGGTGGTGGGCAAGGACAAAAAGAAACAGTTTGATGTGCTGAAACAGCTGATGAACGCCCCTGATGTGACCGAGGTGGTGAACGCCTGCGACGCCGGACGCGAGGGCGAGCTGATCTTTCGCAGCGTCTACGAGCTGGCGGGCTGTCAGAAGCCCATGAAGCGGCTCTGGATTTCCTCGATGGAGGATTCCGCCATCCGGGAGGGTTTTGCGAACCTGCGCCCCGGTGCGGACTATGACGGCCTGCGGGATGCGGCCCTCTGCCGCGCCAAGGCGGACTGGCTGGTGGGTATCAATGCCACCCGGCTGTTTTCGGTGCTGTACCACCGGACCCTCAACATCGGGCGCGTCATGTCCCCGACGCTGGCTCTCATCGTCCAGCGAGAGGCCGAGATCGACACCTTCAAGCCGGTGCCGTTCTACACGGTCACGCTGGAGCTGCCCGGTTTTTCCGCTTCCGGGGAGCGCATGGCGGACAAGGCCGCCGCCCAGCAGCTGAAAACTGTCTGCCAGGGCGCGTCTGCCACGGTGAAAAAGGTGGAACGCAAGGACAAATCCGAGAAGCCGCCCGCCCTCTATGACCTGACCACCCTCCAACGGGACGCCAACCGGCTGCTGGGGTTCACCGCCCAGCAAACCCTGGACTACCTGCAAAATTTGTATGAAAAGAAGCTCTGTACCTACCCTCGGACGGACAGCTGCTATCTGACTTCGGATATGGCGGCGAGCCTGCCGGAACTGGTCCGGCTCACCGCTGGGGCGTTGCCCTTTGCCGCTGGTATGGAGCTTGCCTGCAGTGCGGCACAGGTCATCAATGACAAGAAAGTGACCGACCACCATGCGGTAATCCCTACTCGCAACCTTCAGGGCGCAGACCTGTCCGGCCTGCCGGTTGGCGAAAAGGCGGTGCTGGAGCTGGTGGCCCTGCGGTTGCTGTGCGCCGTGGCCCAGCCCTATACCTTTGCGGAAACCGCCGCCACGGTGGAGTGCGCCGGAGCGGAGTTTACCGCCAAAGGCCGCACGGCGAAAAATCACGGCTGGCGGGCGCTGGACGCTGCATACCGTGCAGGGCTGAAAAATGTGGAACTGGAAACCGAGGACAAGGCTCTGCCGGAGCTGTCTGAAGGTCAGACGCTGCCCCTTTCTGGTGCTGCCGTTAAGGAGGGCAAAACCACCCCGCCCAAGCACTTCACCGAAGATACGCTGCTTTCTGCGATGGAGACTGCCGGGAAGGACGATATGCCGGAGGATGCCGAGCGCAAGGGCCTGGGGACCCCGGCCACCCGCGCCGGTATCTTGGAAAAGCTGGTGTCCACCGGCTTTCTGGAGCGCAAAAAGAACAAGAAAACCGTGCAGCTCATGCCCTCCCATGATGCGGTATCCCTTATCACCGTGTTGCCGGAGCAGCTGCAATCGCCCCTGCTGACCGCTGAATGGGAGTACCGACTGGGTGAGATTGAGCGCGGTGAGCTGGCCCCGGAGGATTTCATGGATGGAATTTCCACCATGCTCAAGGAGCTGGTGGGAACCTATCGGATGATTAAAGGCACCGAGTATCTGTTCACGCCGCCCCGCGAGGTGGTGGGCAAATGCCCCCGCTGCGGTGGCGATGTGGCGGAGCTGCAAAAGGGCTTCTTCTGCCAGAACGAGGGCTGTAAATTCGCCATCTGGAAAAACAACAAGTGGTGGGCCGCCAAGAAAAAACAGCCCACCAAGGCTGTGATGACGGCGCTTCTCAAAGATGGTCGTGCAAGGATCACCGGCTGCTATTCCGAAAAGACCGGAAAAACCTACGATGCCACTGTGGTGTTGGCGGATGATGGGCAGTACGCCAACTTCAAGCTAGAGTTTGACCAGCAGAAAGGTGGCAAACGATGAAGCTCTCACGCTATGAACAGGAAACCATCATTCTCTATAACCAGGCCGAAGCCGCCGCCGAGGTCTATACCCATGACCCCCGACTGCTGGAAAAGCTGCGGCGGCTGGCGGAAAAGTACCCGGATCAAATCGCGAAAAAGGACCGCCAGACCTTTCTCGTTCCCAAACGCTGTGTGTCCGTCCGGGAACCGTACAGCACCGAGCGCCGTAAGGCAGCCAGTGAACGAGCCAAGGCTGCCGGGTACAGACCGCCTAAAAAGCAATGAATCGGCTACCAAAAGGTGTCAGATTGTGTTATAATATTTTCAATATATGTGTAACCGGGGGTATGCTTATGGACAATCAGAATAAAACAAGTAATCCATCAGATTTAAGCAATGGTTTTACATCTAAAGATATTATAAAAATCATCATAGCCGTAACAGTTTCTTTGATTTCTTTGGCATTTGCTTTGCTAATCTGCTTTGTAATATACAGCAATGGCCTTACAGCAGAAAGCATTTTATCCATGCTTTTGGCGTTTTTTTCAATTTTTATCTCTATTTTCTTTTACTTCAAAGCAGATGAGACAAGTAGCAGATTTTATGACAGCTCATATGAGTTCATGAAAGAGCAATCAGAATTGCTTGGACGGATAGAAGAACGCTTTGGCGAAAAATTTGAAAATCTATTTTCTCGCATAGATCACTTAGATGCAGGGCAAGTAGAAAAAGAAACTGAGCTACATGGTAAAACGGAAGAAATTTCAGATATTGTCAGTGAATTAGTGCAAACCATTACTACCCATAAGCAGCCTGAAAAAACAGAAGAATTGTTAGCAGAAATTCAAAAATACGCAATAGAATTAGCTGAGAAAAAGGCTGAATACAATCAATTAGCGGAAAACCTACAAGAGATACGGCAAGAGGCGCAGGAAGCATCGCATTATGTAAAAACATTGCAGACTATTTTGCCAAACAGCGTTTCAGAAGATATGTTACGCTTTTTTGCAGAACTTAGTAATAAAGAATTAACTTACCTTTTGCGATGCGGTGGGAGGATTCAGAGTTCTAACCGCGCATATCGTTTAGCTAGATCGTATGGGCTGTGTAACGAAAAAGGACAGCTATCCTCCGAATTGAAAAAGGCTTTGGACACGGTACGGCACAAAAACTATCATTTCTATTAACTCGAATCATAAAAGGGTGACCTTTAGAGGTCATCCTTTTTTATTTTGAAAACTAGAAAGGAGAGTGAAAGTCATGGCTAATAAGCCCACCAACCGGGAGCGGTTGCAGGAAATCACGGCAGGCATTGAACAGGGTATCAAGGAGCTGTTCGAGAGCGAAAAGTATATGCGCTACCTGTCTGTCATGTCCAAGTTCCACCGCTACTCCGTCAACAACACCATGCTCATCTATATGCAGCGCCCGGACGCCACCCTGGTGGCCGGGTTCAACAAGTGGAAAAACCAGTTTGAGCGCCATGTGAAAAAGGGCGAGCATGGCATTACCATTATCGCGCCCACCCCCTACAAGAAGAAAATCGAGGAAATGAAGCGCGATCCCGACACCAAAGCCCCCATCCTGGACGCAGACGGCAAGGCGGTCATGGAGGAAAAGGAAATTGAAATCCCCATGTTCCGCCCGGTCAAGGTGTTTGATGTAAGCCAGACCGATGGCAAGCCCCTGCCGGAGCTGGCGTCCAGCCTGTCCGGTACGGTTCCGCACTATGAAGCGTTCTTGGAGGCGGTGCGGCGCTCCGCCCCGGTTCCCATCGAGTTTGAGCCGATGGCCGACAACATGGACGGCTACTTTTCCTCCGAGCAGCAGCGCATCGCCATCCGTCCGGGGATGAGCGAGGTGCAGACCGTATCCGCTGCCGTCCATGAGGTTGCACACAGCAAGCTCCATGACCCGAAAAAGTATGCGGTGGAACCGGGCTGGAAGGTCGTCATGGTGAGCGCGGGCGGTGTCAAGCACGATTATCGCCTGGACTTTGCCACCGAAGCAGAGGCGGAACAGGCCGCCGCCGAGGAAGGCTGGCACTTTGTGGACGAGAATCGGTTTGAGTGGCGGTTGGAAGTGGAAGAAGATCTGACGGCGGTGAAACAGGCCGCCAAGAACCGCAACACCGAGGAAGTGGAGGCCGAGAGCATTTCCTATGCGGTTTGCCAGTATTTCGGCACCCAGACCGGTGAAAACAGCTTTGGCTACATCGCTTCCTGGTCCAAGGACAAGGAGCTGAAGGAGCTGCGGGCCAGCCTGGAGACCATCAACAAGACTTCCTGTGAGCTGATTAACGACATCGAGCGCAACTACAAGGAAATTTGCAAGGAGCGCGGCATTGACCTGACTGCCGTCCCGGAGCCGGAGCAGACACCCCCGCAGGCTGCGGAAGAAGTATCTCGGCCCAGCGCCGAGTACCAGGAGGCCCTGCTGGTGTTGGATGATGCCACATATCTTCATGTTCAGCCCTGCGATACCGGCTGGGACTACACGCTCTACGATGTGGCAACTATGAAGCAGATGGACGGCGGCCAGCTGGATGGACCGGACATGGGCCGTTCCGCAGCGGTCAGCCACATCTGCAAGGACCTGGGGCTGGGTGACAAATCCATCAAGTATGCGCCGCTGTCCATGATCGAGACTTTGTATGAACAGGCCAGCCAGCAGACCGCAGAAGCCGCAGCCGCCCTGCTGCCGGATGCTCAGGAACAGGCGCTGGACGAATATCCCATGCCGGACCCGGTTCTGACCCAGGACGATCTGGAGAAATGCGGCTGCCTAGACAGCGATCTTTTGCCCCTCTCCAAAGAGAGAGCCTATGAGCTGATGGAGCGTGACCTGACCGTTTACATTATCCAGGAGGGCGAAAATCCGGTGATGGCCTTTGACACCGCTGACCTGGATGCCCACGACGGTATCTTTGCCCTGCCCCGCGAGGAATGGGAGGAAAGCCCGGAGTTTGATAAGCTGGTCAAGGACCGCATGGCCCACCAGGAGGAACGGGAGCAGGCGTTTCTCTCCCACAAGGGGGACTGCTTCGCTATTTATCAGGTGAAGCACACCGACGAGCTGCGGGACATCCGCTACGAGGGCCTGGAATGGATCAAGTCCATCGGGCAGACAGTACAGCGGAACAACTATGAGCTGGTTTATACCGCCCCGTTGCAGCCCTCCGATCTGAAAGGCGATACCACCGAACAGCTCTTTTACCGCTTCAACAACGAACATCCCGCCGATTACGGCCACCCGTCCATGAGTGTCAGCGACATCGTTGCCATCAAGCGGGATGGCAAGGTATCCTGTCATTACTGCGATAGCTTCGGCTTTGAGCAGGTTCCCGGATTCCTGCCGGACAATCCGCTGAAAAATGCGGAAATGGTCGTGGAGGATGACTACGGTATGATCGACGGCATCATCAACAACGGACCCAAGGAGCCGACAGTGATCCAGCTGGAACAGCAGGCCCGCAGCGGCCAGCCGATTTCTCTCATGGATTTGGCTGCCGCCGCCCACCGGGAGGAACGGGAAAAGAAAAAGTCCGTCATGGAGCAGCTGAAAAGCCAGCCCAAGGCGGAACACAAAAAGACAGCGCCCAAAAAGAGCGCGGAAAGGGAGATTTGATATGGGAAACTTCACTTTTGAGGAAACGAACCTGCTTTGTATCTACAACACCGGCAGCCGCACCGGGCTGATCGAAGCCCTGACGGAGATGTGCGGTGAGCTTTCGCCGGAGGAAGCCGAGCTGCGGGAGCTGACCGACAGCGCCCTTATGAAGCTCCAGACCATGAGCGACGCCGAGTTTGCCGAGCTGGAGCTGTACCCGGATTTCGACGAGTAAAAACCACACCAAGACCCAGCGGGGCGGCCTGATGTGCCGCCCCGTTTCTATTTAACATGAAGGGAGGACAGAAAACCATGCCATCCAAAGCTGAATTTTACCGGCAGATGGCCGAGCAGGTATCGACCCGGCTTGTGGGCAGCTGGAAGGAATGGACGGCCTTTCTCACGACTGCCGCCCGTCTCTACAAATATCCGTTCCATGAACAGATGATGATTTACGCCCAGCGCCCGGACGCCACCGCCTGTGCCGAGTACGACCTGTGGAATGAGAAAATGGGCCGGTATGTGCGTCGTGGCTCCAAGGGTATCGCCCTGGTGGACGATTCCGGCGACAGGCCCCGCCTGCGCTATGTGTTCGATATTTCCGACACTGGCACCCGTGAACATTCCCGTACCCCCTGGCTGTGGCAGCTGGAGGAACAACACATCGGGCCTGTGTCGGCCATGCTGGAGCGCAACTACGGTGTTGCCGGTGACGATCTTGCGCAGCAGCTCACCGATGTGGCCGGAAAGCTGGCGAGTGAGTATTGGGACGAGCACCAGCAGGACTTCCGCTACATCGTTGACGGTTCGTTCCTGGAGGAGTACGATGATCTCAACATCGAAGTCCAATTTAAGTCCGCCGCCACCGTCAGCATCGCCTACGCCCTGATGTCCCGTTGTGGGCTGGATACGGAGCAATATTTCCAGCATGAGGACTTCATGCCGATTTTCGATTTCAATACCCCGGCCACGGTTGGGGCGTTGGGAGCGGCGGTCAGCCAGATGAACCAGCAGGTGCTGCGGCAGATCGGCGTCACCATCCAGAACTATGAGCGCGAACAACTCGCGGAAAGGAGCGTTACACATGGAGAACAACCTGACTTACACGATGAACGGAGATTATCAGATTCCCGACCTGAAGCTGACCGAACAGCCGGAGAAGCCCCTGGGCAAGTACGGCAGGATGCGGAAAGCGTACCTGAAGGAACACCGGCCCCTGATCTACAACCAGCTGCTGCTGACCGAGAAGCTGTACCCGCACCTCATCGAGATCGACGAGACGGCGAACAGCCGTCTGGAGCAGATGATGCCCCAGCTGGCGGAGTCGGCGGGCGCGACGGAGGAGCTGAAAGCCCGCGATCCGATGCGCTGGGTGGGCTTGATGAACACCTGCAAGGCCCAGGCCGAGGAGATTCTGATGGCGGAGCTTATCAACAGCTGACCTTAAACCTGTTCCTCTCCGAAGCGGAACAAATCCAAAGAATAGACGAAGCAGAGAATGTGCAAACATCCTCTGCTTTTTCTTTTGCCCAAGAACAGCCGCAGCCGGAAACTGTCAGCCATGCGGCAGAGACGGCAAAACCCACCCTCCGGGAGCTGCATGAGCGATACAAGCCCATCGTGCTGGAGGCCGTTACCCAGGACATCAGATACCGGAACGCCTGCGGTCACAGTGATTATGAAAACGCTATGATCGAGTGTAATGCTGCTGTGCGCCGCGCCATTCTTGATTCCCACGATATAGAGCTGATCCGCCTGTTCTCTGATGTGCCGGAATTTCGCCAGCGGCTGCACCGAGAAGTGGCAGACGAAACCTATCCCAAGCTCCATGAGCTGCTGCGTCCTCTCTCGGACAATGACATTGACCGGGCTATCCAGGAGTGGAATGGCAGGATCGAGAGCAAACACGCCGTTGTCCGCTACATGAGAGACCATGCGCGGGAGAAAGACACCGCCGCATGGCTGGCTCGTGAATTTGACGGCGGCGACGGCAAAACTCCGTTTGCGGTTCGCCCGGAAAGCCCCGAAGGAACGGCGCTTCCCTGGCCCAAGGTACAGCGCCGGATTGCCCAGCTCATCAAGGAGGATCGCTTCTACACCCAGGTCGAACAGGACAATCTGGACGATGTGGACCCCATCGCCATCCGGGAGGCCCTGGCCCAGCGCGGCATTGTGGACGGTCATGTGGTGGACCCGGAAAAGCTGGACAACGATCCCTTTATTCAGCAGGTCATGCGGGATGTGGAGGCCATATCCAGGGAGACCGCCCAAGCAGACCAGCCGGAACAGCCTTCCTCCGGCAATTCGCGTGTTCCCGTGTCAGACGAAGAATACGCTGCGGCCCGTGGCACGGTCAGGGAGCGGACTTCTTATGATCCAACAGTCCCTCCCTACCATGTGGGGGATATTGTCTATCTGGATGACCGCACTCACCAGATCACAGAGCTGCGGGATGACACGGTGGAGCTGCTGCCCACGGGCATGAGCTATCCCATCTACCGGGCCGAGCGTCAGGAACAGTTTGAGCAGCTTCTTCGGGCAGATAACCGCAACGACTTCTATACCGAGTTTCTTCCGGCAAACCCGGATGCGGTGGACCAGGACCTGCGGGATGTGCTGGCACATGGCCTGATCGGTGAGGCGGACAAGGCGGAGCTTTCCCAGCTGCTGCACAACGGCAAGAGCAACCGGGAGGTTGCCCTGTGGCTGAGCCGGGCCTATCCCAACATTGTGGAAACGATGGAGCTGGAGACCGGCGACACCGCCGACTACCGCACAATGCCTGAAGGTATCGAGCTGGAAGTGCTGGGCGCAGAGGAAAAGCGGCTGGCCATGCTGTTTTTCCGCTGGGACGAAGTTGCGCCTTTGCTGCGCGGGCTGTATGCCCGTCAGCTGGACGGTTTTGGACAGGAACGCCCGGAACCGGCTGCCGAACCCCCGGCTTATCACGCCGAGACGGTGGTTGTCTATCCGGGCGATAAGAACCATCTGCCCTATGATGTGGTGGTTCAGACCCTGCGGACCAATGAGCCGGAGCCGCCCGCACCTGCCGCTGAGCCGGAGAAAGCCCCGGATGAAGTGCTGGACGAACACCCTGTATCCGTTCAGGTCAATGGCGAGTGGCAGACTTTCCCCAATGCCAGGGCTGCCGAGGAAGCCGCCTATGGGGAGTACAAGGAGAACTTGCGCCGCAGCGCCGAGAATTTCCACATCACCGACGATCACCTGGGCGAAGGCGGCCCCAAAGCCAAGTTCCAGGCCAATATTGAAGCAATCAAGCTGCTGAAATACCTGGAGGAAACCACCGGGCAGGCAACGCCGGAGCAACAGCAAGTCCTCTCCCGGTATGTGGGCTGGGGCGGCCTTGCCGATGCCTTTGACCCCGACAAGGAAAGCTGGAGCAAGGAATATGCCCAGCTGAAGGAGCTGCTGACCCCGGAGGAATACGCCGCCGCCAGAGGCTCTACCCTCAACGCCCACTACACCAGCCCCACGGTGATCCGCGCCATCTATGAGGCCGTGGGCCGCATGGGATTTGAGACCGGCAACATCCTGGAGCCGTCCTGCGGTGTGGGTAATTTCTTCGGTATGCTGCCGGAGGAAATGCGAAACAGCCGTCTGTATGGCGTGGAGCTGGATTCCATCAGCGGGCGGATCGCCCAGCAGCTCTACCCCAAGGCTGACATTACCGTGGCAGGGTTTGAGACCACCGACAGGCGGGACTTCTATGACCTTGCCATCGGCAATGTACCTTTCGGCCAGTATCAGGTCCGGGACAAAGCCTATGACAAGCTGAATTTCAACATCCACAACTACTTTTTCGCCAAGGCGCTGGACCAGGTGCGTCCCGGCGGCGTGGTGGCTTTTGTCACCAGCCGCTACACGATGGACGCCAAGGATTCTACTGTGCGCCGGTATCTGGCCCAGCGCGCCGAGCTGCTGGGAGCCATCCGTCTGCCCAACAACGCCTTCCGCGCCAATGCCGGGACTGAGGTTGTGTCGGACATCGTTTTCCTGCAAAAGCGGGATCGTCCGCTGGACATTGTGCCGGAGTGGACGCAGACTGGCCAGACCGAGGATGGCTTTACTATCAACCGCTATTTCTTGGACCACCCGGAGATGGTGCTGGGGCGTCCCACCGCCGAAAGCACCCAATACGGCAAGCAGGATTACACCGTGGCCCCCATCGAGGGGCTGGAGCTGGCCGATCAGCTGCATGATGCCGTGAAGTACATTCGCGGCACCTACCAGGAGGCCGAGTTGCCGGAGTTGGGCGAAGGCGAAGCCATCGACACTTCCATCCCCGCCGACCCCAATGTGAAGAACTACTCCTACACCGTGGTGGACGGAGCTGTGTATTTCCGGGAGAACAGCCGCATGGTGCGGCCTGACCTCAACGCCACCGCCGAGGCCCGTGTCAAAGGCATGGTGAGGCTGCGGGATTGCGTCCAGGAATTGATCGACCTGCAAATGGACGCCGCCACGCCGGACAGCGAAATCCGGGAGAAGCAGGCGGAGCTGAACCGGCTCTATGACGAGTTTTCCGCCAAGTACGGCCTTATCAATGACCGGGCGAACCGGCTGGCCTTTGCCGATGATTCCAGCTATTATCTGCTCTGCGCGTTGGAGATCGTGGACGAGGACGGCAGGCTGGAGCGCAAGGCGGATATGTTCACCAAGCGGACCATCAAGCCCCATGAGGCGGTGACTTCCGTGGACACCGCCAGCGAAGCTCTGGCTGTATCCATCGCGGAAAAGGCCCGTGTGGATATGGAGTACATGGAACAGCTTACCGGCAAGACCAGCGACGAGCTGGCCTCTGAGCTGCAAGGCGTGATCTTCCGCCTGCCTGGGCCGGTGCCGGAGGGAGAACGGCCTGCCTATGTGACCGCCGACGAATACCTGTCCGGCAATGTGCGGCGCAAGCTGCGTCAGGCACAGCGGGCGCTGGAGGTCAGCGAGATTTTCCGTCCCAATGTGGAGGCGCTGGAAAAGGCGCAGCCCAAAGACCTGGACGCTTCGGAGATCGAGGTGCGCCTGGGCGCTACCTGGATCGACAAGGAGTACATTCAGCAATTCATGTATGAGACCTTCAACACCCCGTACTACCTCCAGCGCGCCATCCAGGTCAATTACGCCTCTTACACCGCCGAATGGCAGGTCACGGGCAAAAGCTCTGTTTCTGATAACGATGTGGCGGCCTATACCACCTACGGCACCAGCCGCGCCAACGCCTACCGGCTGCTGGAGGATGCTTTGAATCTGCGGGATGTCCGTATCTATGACACCGTAGAGGACGCAGACGGCAAGGAACGCCGGGTGCTGAACGCCAGAGAGACCACGCTGGCCGCCCAAAAGCAGCAGGCCATCCGGGACGCTTTCCGCGATTGGATTTGGAGAGACCCGGAGCGCCGCCAAGCCCTGGTGCGCCAGTACAACGAGGAAATGAACTCGACCCGGCCCCGCGAATACGACGGGTCCCACATCACCTTCGGCGGCATGAACCCGGCCATCACCCTGCGGGATCACCAGCTGGGAGCTATCGCCCATATTCTCTATGGCGGCAATACGCTGCTGGCACACGAGGTGGGCGCGGGCAAGACTTTTGAGATGGTGGCCGCTGCGATGGAGGCCAAGCGCCTGGGACTGTGCCAGAAGTCCCTGTTCGTTGTTCCCAATCATCTGACCGAACAATGGGCGTCGGAGTTCCTGCGGCTCTATCCATCCGCCAAAATCCTGGTCACGACCAAAAAGGACTTTGAGACCCATAACCGGAAGAAGTTTTGCGCCCGGATCGCCACCGGCGACTACGATGCCGTTATCATCGGCCACTCGCAGTTTGAAAAAATCCCCATCAGCCGGGAGCGCCAGGAGCGGCTCCTTCAGGAGCAGATCGACGAGATCACCGAGGGCATTGCCGAGGTGAAGTACAGCGGCGGTGAGCGTTTCACGGTCAAGCAGCTGGAACGCACCAAGAAATCCCTGGAGGCGAGACTGGAAAAGCTCCAGGCCGAGGGCAGCAAGGACGATGTGGTGACTTTCGAGCAGCTGGGTGTGGACCGCCTATTCGTCGATGAAGCGCACAACTACAAGAACCTGTTTTTATACACCAAGATGCGGAATGTGGCGGGCCTCTCCACCAGCGACGCCCAAAAGTCCAGCGATATGTTCGCCAAGTGCCGCTACATGGACGAGATCACCGGCAGCCGGGGGGTTATCTTTGCCACCGGCACGCCGGTCAGCAACTCCATGACCGAGCTTTACACCATGCAGCGGTATCTCCAGTATGAACGGCTGCAAGAGCTAAAAATGGTCCATTTTGACTGCTGGGCGTCGCGCTTTGGTGAGACGGTAACGGCGCTGGAGCTGGCACCGGAAGGCACCGGCTACCGGGCGCGTACCCGCTTCCCCAAGTTTTTCAATCTCCCGGAACTGATGAACCTATTCAAAGAGGTGGCGGACATCAAAACCGCCGATCAGCTCCATCTGCCCACGCCGGAGGTGGAATACCACAACATTGTGGCCCAGCCTACTGAACACCAAAAAGAGATGGTGCAGGTTCTCTCCGAGCGCGCCTCCAAGGTACACAGCGGCAGCGTTGACCCATCGGAGGACAATATGCTCAAGATCACCGGCGATGGCCGCAAGCTGGGGTTGGACCAGCGTATCATCAACCAGCTGCTGCCAGATGAACCCGGCACCAAGGTCAACCAATGTGTCGCAAATATCATGCAGATCTGGCGGGACGGTGAGGCCGACAAGCTGACCCAGCTGGTGTTCTGCGATATTTCCACACCCCAGGCGGCCCCTGCGAAAAAGGCGGCCAAGGCGCTGGACAACCCCACGCTCCATGCGCTGGAACAGGCTGTGCCGCTGGACGAGCCGGAGCCGGTCTTTACCGTCTATGAGGACATCCGGCAAAAGCTCATCGCCCAGGGGATGCCCGCCGATCAGATCGCGTTCATCCATGAGGCCAACACCGAAGTCAGAAAAAAAGAGTTGTTCGCCAAGGTCCGCACCGGCCAGGTGCGTGTCCTGCTGGGCAGCACCGCCAAAATGGGCGCTGGCACCAATGTGCAGGACCGCCTGGTGGCGCTCCATGACCTGGACTGCCCGTGGCGGCCGGGAGACCTTGCCCAGCGCAAGGGCCGTATTGAGCGCCAGGGCAACCAAAATCCCCTGGTCCATGTGTACCGCTATGTAACGGAAGGGACTTTTGACGCTTATCTCTGGCAGACGGTGGAGAACAAACAGAAATTCATCAGCCAGATTATGACTTCCAAATCGCCGGTGAGAAGCTGCGACGATGTGGACGAAACGGCATTATCCTTTGCCGAGATCAAGGCCCTGTGCGCCGGAGACCCCCGTATCAAGGAGCGCATGGACCTGGATGTGGAGGTCTCCAAGCTGAAGCTGATGAAAGCTGACCACCAGAGCAAGCAGTATCGTCTGGAGGACCAGCTGCTGAAATACTTCCCGGAGGAAATTGAAAAGCACAAGGGCTTTATCCAGGGGTTTGAGGCAGACCTGGAGACCCTGGCCGCCCATCCTCACCCGGAGGATGGCTTTGCCGGGATGGAGATCCGGGGCGATGTGCTGACCGACAAAGAAAACGCCGGTGCAGCCCTGCTGGACGCCTGTAAGGAGGTCAAAGGCTCCGAGCCTGTGCAGATCGGCAGCTACCGGGGCTTCACTATGTCCGTGGAGTTTTCGGCCTGGAAACAGGAATATACGCTCCTGCTGAAAGGCCAGATAACCCACCGGGCAAGCCTCGGCACAGACCCACGCGGCAACCTGACCCGCATTGACAATGCGCTCTCTCAAATGCCCCAGCGCCTGGAGGCGACCAAGGCCCAACTGGACAATCTGTACCAGCAGCAGGCCGCCGCCAAGGAGGAAGTGGGCAAGCCTTTCTCTTATGAGGATGATCTGCGGGTAAAGTCCGCCCGTCTGGTGGAGCTGGACACGCTTCTGAATCTGGACGGCAAGGGCCGCTCTCAGCCGGAGTCCGTGATCGCCAAGAGCGCACGGCCCTCGGTGCTGGACAGCTTGAAGCGTCCGGTGCCGCCCCGTAGCCCCGAAAAGAAACCGAAACAGCATGAGGAGGTGCGATAACATGAATACCAACGATCTGAATACGGCCCTCTATGAGAAGATGGCCGCTGAACAGGACAAATACCGGGACTGGCTGAAAAGCCAGCCCCCGGCAGAGGTCCTGAACCACGCCTACGAATACACCGTCCGGGAGGACATCGTGATGGCGATGGAGGAACTGGAGCTGACCGCTGCCCAGGCCCAGGCGCTGCTGGATTCGCCCACGCCGCTGGCCGATGTGTACCGTTACTTTGAGAAATTGGAGACCGGCTACATGGATGTGGTCCGGGACAGCATTGAGAACCGGGCCGATGATGCTTGCAAGGCCCAGGCGGAGCTTCGGAAAGCCGCCATTTACCCTCACTCCGCTGCCTATGCGAAAGAGCATGGAGAGCTGGAGCAGTACAGGGCCTCCAACAACGCCAATCTCCAATGCAAGGAGGCCATTGAAGCGGCGGCGCGGGAACACTTCGACGGGATGTATCTCAGTCACGATGCCGCCAAGGGCGTGATCGAGACCTACGGCATGGACCGGGTCATGCTGGTCCTTGCCAACACCGTCCAGCTCCAGGACTGGGATGGGCGCTACTCACCCCGCAACAAGGAATGGGCAAAGACCATCCCCAACTACAACTCCGATACCGTCCGGTGTGGGTATGCCCTGAACAGCCACCCCGCTGTTTTGAACGGGTTTATTGATCTGGTGCGCGAGGAACATCTGCGCCGCCAGCCCTTGACGGCAGAGGACATCCAGGCAGAGGCAGAACGGATTTTGCGGGAGCTGCGCGCACCGGATATGCCGAACAGCCCCCACGGGACCCATTACATGGCCCGCATTTCCCCGGAGTTTCTGAATCGTGCCGGGAGCAAAGACCATGATCGGCTGATGAATCTCCTGCCGTTTCGCAGTCTGGCTTTTACCAGCATGAAAGGACTGCCTGGGACCTATGCTACCATCCTGGCCAGCGAGGACCGCTCCAAGGAGCTGCGCCAGCCCCGGCCCTCTGTTCGGGAGCATTTGAAGCAGGAGCCGAAACAGGCAGCCCCCAAAGCTCCGGCCCATAAGAAACGGGAGCCGGAGCGGTGAGTGCCCCGAAGCGCAAACGGGAGGTCCAAGTGAATTTCCGGGTCTCCCCGGAGGAGCTGGCGCTGATCGAGCAGAAAATGTCCCAACTTGGGACAAAGAACCGGGAAGCCTATCTGCGGAAGATGGCCCTGGACGGTTATGTGGTGCAGCTGGACCTGCCGGAGCTGAAGGGGCTGGTGTCCCTGCTGCGCCGGAGCAGCAACAATCTGAACCAGCTTACCCGCCGGGTGCATGAGACCGGGCGTGTCTATGACGCTGACCTGGAGGATATAGCCCAGCGGCAGGAGCAGTTATGGGAGGGCGTGAAGGAAATCCTGACCCAGCTCTCCAATCTTTCGTGACAGGGGTATATATTCCATCTGCGGAGGGAGGAACGGCGTTCTTTTCGCCGCGCCTCCCTCCGCTTTTTCTTTTTGTCCGCATCCTTGCCTTTTGACAGGGCTTGCCGGATAATAAAGGCAGATAGCAAAATGTTCTCACATCTCACAAAGGAGTTGAGATACCGATGTTGACCTTTGAAAAGGTTTTAGAGATTTTCGAGGACTATCTGGCGCAGGATATGGAGCTGGAAGTCTACAAGAGCCGGTACGGATATGTCTGTGTGTCCTTCAACGGCTCGCCCCCGGACCCGCCCTATTGCGAGGGTGATGTGTGCCGGACCCCGGAGGAACTATTTGACCATCTGCTGGTCGAGTACGAATCCTTTGCCTCCATTCAGCTGACAAAGGGACGCCGGGAAGAAAACGAGGCCGACGAGGATCAGGTCCGCCGTCTGTGCCAGAAGTATTTGGATCGTCGAGAGGAGGCCATGAAATGACCGTATTGAAACTGATTTTGAAGATTGTGATTGCGCCGGTGATCCTGCTGCTCACCCTGGCCATCTGGATTTGCGTGGGGCTGGTCTATGTGTCCGGCTTGGTGCTGGGACTGCTCAGTACGGTGATTGCTCTGCTGGGCGTGGCCGTCCTGGTGACATACTCCCCGCAGAACGGTCTCATCCTGCTGGTAATTGCGTTTCTCATAAGTCCCTTTGGGCTGCCGAAGCTGGCCTTTTGGCTGCTGGGCAAGGTGCAGGATTTTCGGTATTTATTGCAAGATTCAATCTATAGATGAACAAAACACCCCATTTGGTACGGTATCTAAACCGATCATATGGGGTGTTTTAATATAAACCTGTCACATTATCTATGATTAAATTATTTGATTAAACGCAATATGTTGAAGAAGATACCTTAAAGGTATATACTGTAAAAATAGGTTGAAATGTATCAGAATGCCTAGAACTATTGATGTATCTGAAAATAGCAACCTCATCTAAAGATAATATTAATACAAGAATTTTGTCCGAGTCAGCTTGGACAATAAATATTCTGTCAGGATCGTTGTTCAAGCTGCAAAAGAGGTGGATTAGTTGTTTTCAATGAGAGATATTGCCAAACAGGACAACCTGCTCCTAGCATATAATCGTCTATTAACCAATCCAGAGAGTACCTATAAAAATTTTTTTAGAGATACTTATTCTGCGTATGGAATGGCTATTAGTAAAAATATTGCTTTATTACATAAGAAAGTAAAATCTGGATATTTGCCGGTTGATACGGTTCGTGTATTTATGCCCAAAGCAAATGGCTTAAGTAGAATGTATACTTTGATGTCCATCGAGGATCAAATTGTATATCAAGCATATGCGAATGTTTTAGCAGAAGCTTTAGTAACAAATCCAAAGGTAAAAAGGCGATACAAGAAAAGTGTATTTGGCAATTTATATTCCAATGCTGATAGTTTGTTCTTTTATCAGAAATGGCAAGATTCCTATAAAGCTTATACGAAAGCTATAATTAAGGCATATGAAAATGGAAACAAATATATTGCCTCATTTGACCTTACGGCTTGTTATGACAGTATAAATCATCATCTGTTACGAACTATATTAAAGGACAAATGCCACTTTAGTGATAATTGTGCTGATCTGTTTATTCAATTACTGGCTCGATGGGAGTCATCGGACGGTTTGGAACTTGCTACTGGAATACCTCAAGGCCCCCAAGCATCTGGGATAGTAGCAGAGGCAGTTTTACAAGAATATGATTTATATATTGAGAGACTACAAAAACAGATTCCCTTTCGCTATTTTCGATATGTAGATGATATTCGTATCCTTGCTGATAATGAGGAAACTGTTCGCTGGGTGTTATTTCTTTTAGACAAAAAGAGTAAAGAGCTAGGATTATTTCCTCAGTCATCTAAAATTGCTATTCATGAGATTTCAAATATTGATGATGAAATTAAACGCATCAGTAAACCATTATTCGAAGATGAACTTGATGATGAGAAAAAACCAGACATAGCTGTAAATGCAATAAAGTTATTGATGAAGGAAGAACCCGCTGATCTTACAACGATCAAACGCTATTTTCAATATGTAAAGCAAGACACAAAATCAAATAAACTAGCTATTGCTGCGGTTGAAAAATTCCCTAATATGATTCACTCGTTTGCATCCTATGTGCAAAGGTATCCTAGAAGAATACCTCCGACCATTAGCAATTATATTTATAAATGTTGTCAAGATAAGACCCAACAATTCTCTTCAGGCATATTGTTGCAGGCTGTTATCGGTAATCTAAATGATAAAGATGCACACAGATTTACAGAACTTGCAAAACAGTTACTTAATGCAGATAAAAAGAGTAGCTTTATTATAGATAGTAGATACCGTTTACAACTAATCGCATTCATCCTTTTGTATGATTCCAAATTTGGAAGTAGGCAGAAAAACTACATTAAGAAAAGTAACTGGTGGGTTAGAAGCAATGTGGTTTATCAGGCGCAAAAAAATGGTTCCTTAAATAAACTTGGACCGTCTTTTATTGAAGAATATATCAAGTCTCAAGAGTGCGAGTTAGCTACATCTGGTGCATACTGCTATTTACTGGCCCCGATGCCTAATAATTTGCCCCCAGTTAATACGCTTTCTCCATATGCTCAAAACATATTTAAACAAGCTGGAGTAATAAAACGAAATAGATATTCCAATAGTCAGATTCAACGATATTTGAAGGAGTTGGCAAACATTCAGCAAAAACTTCAATGGAAAAAGAAGTTAGGGAAAGATCATGATCAAATTGAGAGGACATTATTTACTGCAATAGGCTATTGGAAAACAGATCTCACTGCATTTGTAAACATTTGGGACACGATGGACGATAGGATTTGTAGTCTAATTACAAAGGATCATCCGGAACTGGGCGGCTACACACTTGGAAAGATTGGAGCGATAGTGCAAAGTAGAGGATTTATCAGCAATATGCCTAAATTTCACAAAATGTGCATGGAGTTACATCAACTACGACTTCATTCACATTTATCACATTCTGAAATCAAGAGTACTCATCAGTATACGGGGCCAATCCCTCAAAACAAGAGAAGGTTGATTATTAAGCTCATAAAGGAAGGTGTTGAAGAACTAATTCAATATTGGTAACTCATTACAACATTTTTTGTAATAATGATTCACACGGCGGTCTGCTTCGGCAGGCCGCTATTCTTTTTCAAGGGAGGTATCGTAGTAATGGCAACCACACGCATCATGCCGCTGCATATCGGCAAGGGCCGGACCGAGAGCCGTGCCATCAGCGCGATTATCGACTATGTGGCCAATCCGCAAAAGACAGACCACGGCAAGCTCATCACCGGCTACGAGTGCGACAGCCGTGTGGCCGACGCCGAGTTTATGTTGGCCAAGCGCCAGTATATCGCCGCCACCGGACGGGTTCGTGGAGCGGACGATGTGATCGCTTACCATGTCCGTCAGTCCTTTTGTCCTGGGGAGATCACCCCGGAGGAGGCCAACCGGTTGGGCGTGGAGTTTGCCAAGCGGTTCACCAAGGGCAAACACGCCTTTATCGTCTGCACTCACATCGACAAAGCCCATGTCCATAATCATATCATTTGGAGTTCGGTCAATCTGGACTGTGACCGGAAGTTCCGCAACTTTTGGGGCAGCACGAAAGCTGTCCGGCGTTTGAGCGACACCATTTGCATTGAGAACGGGCTGTCCATTGTAGAGAATCCCAAGCCCCACGGAAAGAGCTACAACAAGTGGCTGGGCGACCAGGCGAAACCGTCCCATCGGGAATTGCTCCGTGTTGCCATTGATAAAGCCCTGGCACAAAAGCCTGCTGATTTGGACGAGCTGCTGAAGCTGCTCCGGGAATCCGGCTGCGAAGTATCCGGGCGCGGCAAATCCTACCGCTTGAAACTCCCCGGCTGGAGCAAAGTGGCCCGTCTGGACAGTCTGGGTGATGGCTACACCCTGGAGGACCTGCTGGCTGTCCTCGCCGGTCAAAAGGAGCATACGCCCCGTCAGAAACCGGTCAAGCAGGCAGATCCGTCCAAGGTCAATCTGCTAGTTGACATCCAGGCAAAGCTCCAGGCCGGAAAAGGTGCCGGGTATGTGCGGTGGGCCAAGGTTTTTAATCTGAAACAGATGGCACAGACCGTGAACTATCTCACCGAGCATAACCTGCTGGAGTATGCTGTGCTGGAGGAAAAGGCTGCGGCGGCCACGGCCCACCACAATGAGCTATCTTCAAAAATCAAGGCAGCGGAGAAACGCATGGCGGAGATTGCTGTGCTGCGGACCCATATCATCAACTATGCCAAGACCCGTGACACCTATGTGGCTTACCGGAAGGCCGGTTACTCCAAGAAATTCCGCGAGGAACATGAGGAGGAACTCCTGCTCCATCAGGCGGCCAAAAAAGCCTTTGACGATATGGGGGTCAAGAAGCTGCCCAAGGTCAAGGAGCTGCAAGCCGAGTATGCTCGGCTGCTGGAGAAAAAGAAAAAGACCTATGCCGAGTACCGGCGCTCCCGCGAGGAAATGCGGGAGCTGTTGGCAGCAAAGGCCAATGTGGATCGGCTCTTAAACATGGAGGCGGAACACGATGCCGAAAAAGAAAAAGACCGCGACCAGCGGTGAGCTGGTCATGGTCAAAAGCGTCCATCGGACGCGCAGCCGCAGAATGAAATTCTGCGTTCATGGGGGCTTGGGGGATACCCTCAACAAGCAGCGCCGGAAGCCGGATGGCTATCCAGGGGCATTGCTTGCCGATTTTATCCCGAATTTGAAATATGTGGCTGATTTCCAATCAAATTTTTTACCGATAAGCAAGCTGCGAACATCTATTAAAAAATATTGATAACACCAGCGTGATGCACTCCGCTGCCAGCGGCGCCAGCCAGATCACGCCCTCTCCCAGCAGCGCCGGCATCAGGAAAATACACGCCGCTTTGACCACGATTCCCCGGCTGACGGCGATCACATCCGCCTGAACCGTTCGCTTGGTGGAGTAAAAATAGGCGGTAAAAATCAGGTTCAGCGCCATGGGGATGAAGGAGAGGGCAAACAGGGGCAGGGCTTTGGACGCGGCATCCACCAGCGCCGGTTCCTGGTTGAAGATGCGGATCACCGGGACCGCCAGCAGGAACAGGAACCCATATACCAGTACCGACAGCGCCGCGTTGATGGTTATCCCGTCCCGCAGCAGTGATTTCAGGCCGCCCGTATCTTTCTGCCCGTAGTGATTGCCCCACAGAGGCTGCAACCCCTGGGCCACGCCGGAGAGGATCGCGTTTGCCAGCGAATAGATAAAGCTGAGGACGCTGAAGGTGGAGACGCCCATGTCCCCCACCAGATGGGCCAACACCAGGTTATAGCAGAACGCGGTGACCGGCGTGTTGAGCTGGGAGACCGCCTCCGGCACGCCGCGCTTGCAGATTTTTCCCATGAGCGGAGCAGACAGGTGGAACCCGCTCAACCGCAGGCTGCCCCGCTTGCGGATGAAATGGGTGAGCAGAACCAAAACAGCGGAGATCTGCCCCAGGCCGGAGGCGACCGCCGCGCCGATCACTCCCATCTGGAAGGGGAAAATGAACAGCCAGTCCAGAAAGATGTTGGCTACCGCACCCACCGCCATACCCAGGAAGGAGAGGGCCGGCGAACCATCGTTCCGCACGAAGGTGGACAGGCAGGTACTCATGAGCATGGGGATGGAAAAGGCGGAGTAATAAAACAGATAATCCACTGCCATATCCCGCATCTCGCGGCTGAGCTGCGCGCCGCCGCTGAGATCCACAATCGGCCCGGCAAATACCATTCCCACAACCGTCAGGATGGCCGATACCAGCAACGTCAGCACCACTGAGGTCATAAACGCCTGGTTGGCTCCTTTTTCATCCCCCCGCCCCATGCGGATAGCGACCACCGTAGCGCCGCCCATGGGAAACATAGCGGCAATGGCGACCACCGAAGTGATAAACGGCACTCCGATATTGACCGCGCCCAGGGCGGCGGCTCCCACTCCCTGGCCTACGAAAATCCCGTCCACCACATTGTAGAGATAGGTCATGAACAGGCCGCCTACTGCGGGGAACACATACCGGGGGATCTCTTTTCTCTGTGTGTTTGTCATTGTGAAAAGCACCTCCATCGTTTGATTGATTGCGGCGCTGTCCCCAACGGCATAAAAAAGAAGCGGGACAGGCCCCAACGGGCTTATCCCACTTCAACAATCTCATTGGATTGCAAGTCCTCTGACAAGCAATTTTAGCTTAACACGGCTGCCCCGCAATGTCAAGGAAGGGTTTGCCTGTTTCAAATTTTCTTCAGCAGCCCCATCATATAATCCACCATTTCTTCCGGCGTCTCCACAAAGCCGGTGGAGCACCATTTATGGATGATCCCTTCGATCATGGACAGCTTGGCTGCTGTGTCATATTTTTCATGAAGTGTGGCAGTCCCTCTGTTTCGCTCTAACTGTGCAATTTTTGCGTGGAGGCTGCTCGTGATAAATTCCTGGTTGAATTTGTTTTCCGGGCAAAAGCTGCGGAAATGTTTTTGAAAGCCATACAGATAGCCAAACAGGAACTCCCGCGCTTTCCGCTCATTCGGATGGGCCAGCAGCTCTCGCAGGTCCTCCAGAAAGGTGTCTGCCATTTTGTCCGTCAGGCTTTCGATCACATCCGCTGTGGAGGAAAAGTTTCGGTAAAACGAAACTCTGGCCACCTCCGCTTTTTGGATCAGGTCGGTTACGGTGATTTCCGGGAATGGCTTTTCTTCCATCAAATGAACCAGCGCGACCTCAATGCGCTCCTTTACGGTTTTCCCTTCTGATACTGTCATGATACAACATTCCCCCTTTTTGTACCATTTGTGCGAGGTTTATTGATTAGCCAAGGCTAACGATATATGATATAACTCAAATGAAACAATATGTTTCATCTCTGGTGAAAGAATATCACAGAGGGGAGAAGAAATCAAGGGCAAACCCGGAAAGGAGTTCTTTTTTATTTATGCTTAGGCTACTGCGATACCTGACAAAGCGGGAATGGGCGCTGGTGGCTGTCTCCATTTTGTTTATCGTGGCGCAGGTCTGGATGGAGTTGACCATGCCGGATTATATGTCAGAGATCACAACGCTTTTGCAGCGCGGTGGCAGTACACCGGGAGAGATCCTGCGCTCCGGCGGGATGATGCTGCTGTGCGCCTTGGGCAGCCTTTTTGCCGCTATGGTCACGGCAGTCTGCGCCGCCGGCATTTCCGCAAGCTGCGGCCGCATTTTGCGCGGAAAATTATTTGCGAAGGTACAGTCCTTTTCTATGGAGGAGGTCGGTCGATTTTCAACTGCCAGCCTGATTACACGCTCCACTAACGATGTGACCCAGGTACAGACCCTGTTGGTCATGGGGTTGCAGACCATCGCAAAGGCTCCCATTATGGCGGTGTGGGCCATCTGGAAAATTGCCGGAAAGGGCTGGGAGTGGACGCTGGCTACAGGGATCGCTGTCCTGCTCCTGTTGGCGGTGCTTCTGGTCTGCCTGGGGCTGGCGGTCCCTAAGTATCGGAACATCCAGGTTCTCACGGATGAAATAAACCGGGTCACGAGGGAAAATCTGACCGGTCTGAAGGTCATCCGGGCTTATAACGCTGAGGAATACCAGGAACAGAAATTTGAGCATTGCAATGAAAAGCTGACCCACGACCAGCTTTTTGCCATGCGGGCGATAGCTTTTGTCATGC
The DNA here is from genome assembly GCF_002160305.1 of Pseudoflavonifractor sp. An184. Lineage (GTDB taxonomy): Bacteria > Bacillota > Clostridia > Oscillospirales > Oscillospiraceae > Lawsonibacter > Lawsonibacter pullicola. The sequence continues at coordinate 11,088 of NZ_NFKI01000029.1, read as the reverse complement.
CCACCATGTATTTTGTCATGAGCGCCCTGACCCTGGCGGTCTACTGGATCGGCGCAGTGTTGATCAATCAGGCGGGCATGACAGAAAAAATCACCCTGTTTTCGGACATGGTGGTGTTTTCCCAATATGCCATGCAGGTCATCATGTCCTTTATGATCCTGGTTTCTATCTCAATGAGCCTGCCCCGCGCTGCGGTATCTGCGAAGCGTATCCTGGAAGTGCTGGAAACAAAGCCTACGATCCTGGACGGCAGCAGAACACAGGGAGTAAGCGGGAAGGCAGGCGAGGTGGAATTTAGGGATGTTACCTTTCAATACCCGGACGCCGAGCAGCCCGTTTTGTCCCACATTTCGTTTACGGCAAAGCCTGGGGAAACGGTGGCGATTATCGGTTCCACCGGCTGCGGCAAGAGTACCATTGTCAATCTGATCCCCCGGTTTTATGAGGCTACGCAGGGCCAGGTGCTGGTGGATGGGATCAACGTGAAGGACTACTCCCAGCGTGCCCTGCGGAACAAGATCGGCTATGTTTCTCAGACCGCCGCCCTGTTCACGGGGACCATACGCTCCAATATTGCCTTTGGGGAGAACGGGAAGGAAGCCGCTGATGATGCTACGATCCGCAAGGCCGCCGAAACTGCCCAGGCATCGGAATTTATCGAAACAATGGACGGCGGCTACAACGGCTTTGTTGCCCAGGGCGGAGCAAACCTGTCCGGCGGGCAGAAGCAGCGGCTCTCCATTGCCCGCGCCATTGCCAGAAAGCCGGAGATCCTTATCTTCGATGATTCCTTCTCCGCACTGGATTACAAGACGGACAAGATTCTCCGCCGCGCGCTGGAACGGGAGTGCAGAGACACCACCCGCATCATCGTGGCCCAGCGGATCGGCACCATCCGAGACGCTGATAAAATTCTGGTTCTGGACAAAGGCAGGCTGGTCGGCACAGGCACCCATGAGGAATTGATGAAAAGCTGTGCCGTTTATCAGCAAATTGCCCTCTCCCAGCTTTCCAAGGAGGAGTTGGCATGAGTACATGGAATAATAAAACCGCTCACCGGCCGTTGAGCTGGAAAGAACAGAAAAAAATATATAGCCACTTATTCTCCCTTTGCAGGCGCTACCTTTGGCTGATTGCGTCTGCCGTCATTCTGGAGGCCGCCGGTTCGGTCCTGACCCTGTTGGGGCCGGATCAGCTCTCCCGCCTTACAGACTGCATCACGGACGGGATCGCGTCCCAAATCGATCTGCATCAGGTCGCCTCCATCGGGTTGACCCTGGTGTGCTTTTACTGCGGCAGCTACCTGTTGACCGCAGCCCAGGGCTGGATCATGGCTACGGTGGCCCAGCGGCTGTCCCGCGGGCTGCGCTCGGACATTTCCCACAAAATCAACCGCCTTCCCATGCAGTATTACAACCGTACCACGGTTGGGGACATCCTCTCCAGGGTTACCAACGATGTGGATATGGTGGGGCAGTCGCTGAACCAGAGTGTCAGCAATTTGGTGCTGGCGGTGATCCTGTTCGCCGGCAGCCTCATCATGATGGCCTATACCAATCTTCTGATGGCGGTGACCGCCGTAGCGGCCAGCAGCGTCGGCTTTGTAGCCATGACATTTTTGACCGGCAGGAGCCAGAAATATTTTCGGATGCAGCAGCAGAACCTGGGAAAGCTCAACGGCCACATTGAGGAAATCTACACCGGGCACACAGTCGTGAAGGCATACAACGGTGAGGCGGCGGCTCAGCGGACATTTGACGATTACAACGACCGCCTCGCAGGCAGTCATTTCCGGGCGCAATGCCTGTCAGGGCTGATGACACCTATCATGAATTTTGTCGGCAATTTTGCCTATGCGGCGGTCTGCGTAGTGGGCAGCGTGCTGGCTCTGACCGGACGCGCCAGCCTTGGCACCATTGTGGCATTTATGATGTATGTCCGCTACTTTACCCAGCAACTTTCCCAGGTTTCCCTATCCTTTCAGACGCTCCAATCAGCTGCTGCCGCAGGAGGTCGGGTGTTTGAGTTTCTGGATGCCGAAGAAATGCCGGATGAAGCCGGAAAGAAAACGGAGATCGGCCCTGTGCGTGGCAGCGTGGAATTTGACCATGTGAAGTTCGGCTACGGGGACGATCGAAAAGGCAAATGTGTCATTCACGATTTTTCCGCACAGGCAAAGCCAGGTCAGAAAATCGCCATCGTTGGGCCAACCGGGGCAGGCAAAACCACATTGGTCAATCTTTTGATGCGGTTCTATGAGCTGTGGAGCGGCGACATTCGCATTGACGGCGTGTCCACAAAGGATATGACCCGCGGCACGGTCCACGCTCAATTCTGCATGGTGCTTCAAGATACCTGGATATTTGAGGGAACGGTGCGGGAGAACCTGATCTACTGCACACAAGGGGTCAGCGATGAAAAGATGGAGGCCGCCTGCAAGCTGGTCGGTCTGGATCACTTCATCCGCACCCTGCCAAATGGGTATGACACCGTACTGAACGACCAGGTGAATTTGTCCCAAGGCCAGAAACAGCAGCTTACCATTGCCAGGGCCATGATCGCCGACCGCCCCATGCTGATCCTGGATGAAGCCACATCCTCAGTAGATACTCGTACAGAGCAGCAGATCCAGACGGCTATGGATCGGCTCATGAAAGGCAGGACTTCTTTTGTAATTGCCCACCGCCTGTCCACCATTAAGAACGCAGATTTGATTTTGGTTCTGAAAGACGGGGACATCGTGGAAAGCGGCAGCCATGAAGCATTGCTGAAGCAGAACGGTTTTTACGCGGAGTTGTATAACAGCCAATTTGAAAATGTTTCATAAGGGACTTTTCATTCGGCTGTGATGCAATAAAAATCAAAAATCAATGGAGGTACTTTATGAACGTAGAAGAACGACTCAGGACGGAACGGATCAGTAAGCTGCTGCTTACCTTTTCTGTTCCCAGCATTATTTCCTTAGTGATCACCGCAGTCTACAACATGGTAGACCAGATTTTCATTGGCCAGGGCGTCGGCTACCTGGGAAATGGAGCAACCAATGTCATTTACCCGCTGACCCAGGTGGCGCTGGCGCTTGGCCTGATGATTGGGGAAGGCGGCGCCAACTACATCAGCCTGCATCTGGGGGCGGGAGAGCGGGACAAGGTATCCCGTGCCGCAGCGGCGTCGATTGCCGCCTTGCTGGGATGCGGTATCGTGCTTGCCGCAGTCTATCTGGCGTTTCTGGAACCGCTCTGTATGCTGTTCGGGGCTACGGAACAGACGCTGCCCTATGCGCTGGATTATGGACGGATCATTTCCCTCGGCATGATCTGGAATGTTTTTTCCATCGGCTCTACCTCCCTGGTTCGGGCGGACGGACAGCCCGGCATGGCGATGGGAGGCATGATCGCCGGTTTCATCGTGAATATCATTGGCGACCCGGTTGCCATCTTCCTGCTGGGCATGGGAGTAAAGGGTGCCGCCTGGGCCACCATTTTGGGGCAGATGGCTACCGCTGTTGTCAACATCGTTGCCTTGCGCCGCTGCCGCACGATTCCTCTGGACCGCAGTTCTTTCTCCGGCTGTGTGGGGCTGATCCCCGCCGTGGCAAAAGGCGGGCTGTCCAGCTTTATGAGCCAGTTCACCATCGTCATTGTGTCCGCTGTTCAGAATAACCTGTATGTCTACTATGGCGCACAGAGCATCTACGGAAGCGATATTCCCATGACCACAATGGGTGTTACGGTTAAGATTTTTGTAGTGGTACAGTGCTTTGCACTGGGGCTCTCCAGCGGCAGCCAGCCCATCATCGGCTACAACTATGGCCGGGGACTGTATCAGCGGGTCAAAGATACCTACAAGACAATTCTGGTAGCGTCTGCCATCTTTTTGCTGGCGGCCACGCTTTGGTTCCAGCTTGCGCCCATGAGCATTGTCCGGCTATTTGGCGAAAGCGACCCGCTCTATCTGGAATTTGCGGTGAAATGCCTGCGGATCTATCTGCTGCTGATCGTTGTGGACGTGTTCCAAATGACGGGAAGCATCTTCCTGCAATCCCTGGGTCAGCCGGTGCGGGCCGCCATCCTTACCCTGATCCGGCAGATCATCATTGTGCTGCCTGCCATGTTCCTGTTAGGCCGGTGGTTCGGTGTGGAAGGCTTGCTCTGGTCCGGCCCAGTGTCTATGGGGCTGACCGCTATCGTGGCCGTTGCGTTTTTGAGAAAAGCGTGGAAAGGCTTATCGGAGGGGGGAAAGAAAGCAGGCGGATCGCATGAGGCATGATTCGGTGATCCGTTCCTCTGGCGAGGACTATCTGGAGGCTGTTCTGGTTCTTCAAAAGGAAAAGGGCGTTGTGCGCTCTATTGATGTAGCACGCTTTTTGGGAGTATCAAAGCCCAGTGTCAGCAACGCAGTCGATCTATTGCAAAAAGGCGGCTTTCTGATTAAAGACAGCGACTATCTCTTATCTTTAACGGATCTTGGCCGTGAGATCGCAGAACGGACATACGAAAAGCACCGCTTTTTCGCGGAACTGCTCACAAGTGCCGGCGTTGATTCGGCATTGGCGGAACAGGATGCCTGCCGGATGGAACACATGATCAGCCAGCAGTCTTTCGAGCGTCTGCGGGATGCTTACAATGCACATAAAGAATAGGGTATCTGTATGAAAGGCGAAAAACGCTTTAGATCGGCTCACTCAACATCAAAAAGGAGAATTTTTATGAACCGTATTATAACAATCAGCCGTGAATTTGGAAGTGGAGGCCGGGAAATCGGACGCCGCTTAGCGGAGAAAATGGGGATCGCCTATTACGACCAGGAGATCATCACGGAGTTAATGAAACGGACGGATTTTGCTGAGGAGTACGTCCGGCACATGGAGGAAACGGCTCCGATCCCGCTTCTTCCCATCACAACGGCGCACACCTTTGGCTCACCGACAAATTATGTCGTGGAACAAAATTTGAAGTTTTATATGCAGGAAAGCAAGGTGATTCGGGATTTTGCCGAGAAATCCGACTGCGTGATCGTTGGCCGCTGTGCGGACTACACATTAAGAGAGATGAACCCTGTTCGGATTTTTATTTATGCAGATATGGAGAGCAAAATTGCCCGTTGCCGGAGCAAAAATAGCGATGTAGATGCTCTGGATGACCGAGAGCTTCGACAGAAGATCATTTCTGTGGATAAAAAACGGGCACGATATTATAAATTTTATGTTGAGCAGGTATGGGGTGACAAAGCGAATTATGACCTCTGTATCAATACATCACGGTTTCCAGAGGTAAAGACGATTATTCCAGGATTGGAACAGTTGGTAACAGGTTTCGGCCATTGATCTGGTTCGGTGGAACAGGATGTCTGCCGGACTGGAAAGGGACAACTATTTCATGTTCACAGAACCAGACATACCATGCAGAGTCGTAATATGAAATAAGGCAAGCAAAATGAACCATAGAAAAGAGTCACGATGGATACACTGCCCGATTTGCGGCGGTAAAACGCGAACAAAAGTGTATGAAGATACCGTTTTGATCAAATTCCCGCTCTATTGCCCAAAGTGCAAACGGGAAATTTTGATTGACGTAGTAAAGCTGAAAATGGTGCCCAGCAAAGAGCCAGACGCTTAAAGTGCAGAGCCTGCTACCCGATGATCGGGAGGCAGGCTCTGCGTTTTTTACTTATTGAATTGTGATACCGCTCCTTGAGCGCAGCGCGGTCAAAACAGCCTCAATCACAGGAAGCAAAGTAGCCGCTTCGTCCTCGCTGCATTCATTGATGAGCAGACACGCACGATGGATTGATGGGCTGCCATCCTGTGGTCTATCCTCAAATAATTCTCTTGCGTCTATTTTCAGAACACGGACGACTTTGAATAGCGTTTCGAGCTTAGGGTTTCCGCGCCCCTTCTCCATATTGATGATAGTTCGCACGTCGGTGTCGCATCGCTCGGCTACTTCTTCTTGTGTGAGGCCGAGTTCTAACCGGGCAGTCTTTACGACATCAGCTAAATGTTGTGCGTATTGTTGCATCCTGATTCACCTCAAGGATATTCTACAATACACTTTCGTTCATTTTAATTCACCGCGTACCACCTTAAAACTGTATTGTAATGTATAAATGCAGTGAAAGGGGATGCACTTGAAACAAGGTACATTGGATAAAACCAACCAGTTTTACATGAATTTCAGTGTTTCACTCGAAAGCGGTATGCCCTTGTACCTGTACTCCAATACAGATTAAAAGAAGCCGGTAATTTACCCGGCTGCCGTTCCCCGCCTCCATTCGATTCACCCGTTTACAACGCTTGAATCGAACTGGAGGTCCATAATGAAAATCATCAATCTTCGGGAACTGTATCCCGATGTTTATAAAACAGATACCTATGTGGAAGTAACTGAGGAAGTGCTGGACGCTATCCAGGCCGCCCAGCGGATGGACGCGGCCTATGAGCGCCGTATGTACCGTCATAAGGCACACTACTCCTTTGACTATGGCAATGGCATTGAAAAGGCAACTGTGACCCATGTGCCGACCCCGGAAGATATTTTTGAGGCCAGACAGCAGCAGGAACGGTTGTACGCTGCGGTGATGTCCCTGCCGGAGAAGCAGGCTAAACGGCTCTATGCCCACTTCTATCTCGGCATGACGCCGGTGGAGATCGCGCACGCTGAAGGCGTTGATCCTGGCAGCGTCCGCCGCAGTATCCGCAACGGGCTGAAGCGGTTGGCAAAAAAATTCTGCTAATTTTCTCTGCCTATGCCTGTTTGAACTGTTTTTTGTCAGTACCTATAAGAAGGCTATTTTCCCTTCACAGGTACATTGACAACCGAATACACGGCAGAACAGGTACATAACCCGCGTATGAGCGAGTGCAGGACGCCGCGAAGATGGAGCAGCCAGGAGGTGATGGACAAGCTGTTTCGGAGCGATCAACGACCCTGTACCCCGGATAGTGGCACATCCGGCGCGATGAGGACGGGGGGGCTTAAAGATACTTCCTCACGGCCCGCCAAAGACTTGGGGGGAACCCTGCGGCGCACGCTACGAACGACGCTGCGGAGTTATGACAGCCGCGCCAGCGGAGACCTGTTCTGTCCCCGGCGTCAGGGGTGCGTGGCAAATGTGGCGTACTTATTATCAATGAAATAATGACAGCCGTACTGAAACTGTTGAACAACATTCCAGTACGGCTGTCTGCTTTGTGATATAAGAAAACGGAGGACACAATGGTTGCATCAGCTATTCATGGAGATGAAACTGTTGTCTGTATTCACGATGATTACTGCCAACGCATTGAGGCAGCGGAGATTGCACAAATCCTACTGAAAATTGGTAATCTCGTCTCAAATGCCTATCGCAGCATAGAGCAGATACAGAGCGAAACTTAAATATTAGCTTAATCGCTTCAAGTAAGCAAGGATATGGATGAATGCTGTCACACCTTTGCGAAATCACAAAGTGTTGCGTAAAATGATGACATAGTGATTCGCAGAAGGGAGGTGTGAGACTTGGAGCGATATTTGATGTATTTAAGGAAATCCCGGATGGATACCGATTTTGACGATGTTTCTGTTGAAGAAACATTAAATAGACATCGGCATATCTTGGAGGCTTTTTGCAAGGAACGGCGGTTGAATGTTGTTGAGACGCTGGAGGAAGTGGTTTCTGGTGAGTCACTCTCCGCACGCCCCAAGATGCTTCGTCTGTTGGATTTGGTCAACACAGGGATGTATGCAGGCGTAGTCTGTGTAGATATTGAGAGACTGTCCAGGGGCTCGTCTTTGGAGTCTGGCTACATCATGCAGGTTTTACAGACAAACAGCTGCAAGATTATCACACCATCTAAAACATACGATCTTCAAAATGAGTCGGATGAGCAGTTTACAGACATGAAGTTCATGTTCAGCCGATACGAACTGAAAACTATCACCAAGCGTCTGGTCAGAGGCCGTAACCAATCGGCATCTGAAGGAAAATTCCTTGGATCTATGGCTCCTTACGGGTATCGTTCTTACAAGTTGCCCGGTACAAAGGGTAGCAGCTTGCAAATCGAACCAGGCGAAGCGAAAATCGTACAAATGATTTTCGATATGTATGGGAGGCAAGGCATTGGGTATAACACCATAGCATATCAATTAAACCAGATGCACATTCCTTCTCGTACTGGCACATGGGGACAAACTTCTATCACAAACATCCTGAATAATGAGGTTTACCTGGGTGTGATTCGTTGGCGGCACGAGCCTACAAAGCGAATTGTAAAAGACGGAATGCTTGTAAAAAAGCGAGTTCAGTCTCGTGATTATGAGTTATACCAAGGCTTACACGAACCAATCATTACCCAGGAGCAATGGAACAGCGTTAAAGCTGTACAAAACAGCAGAAATCACGCATCTGTTCATAAAGACAAGCGATTGATGAACCCTTTTGCTTCAATTTTGTTTTGCGAGAAATGCGGAGCAGTTTTAAAAAGAAATGTCCCCGGAAAATCTCAGCATACTTCACCGTGGTATCGCTGCCCAACGCGAGGATGTAACTGTCGAACAATGAAATGCGACTTCGTTGAGGAAGCTGTAGTAAATGCGATGCGAGAATGGCTTTCTGAATATACGATTAAGGTGGAAACAGAGCAGCCCCCACAAACTGATCAAACTGAAACTGCACTAAACATGATTCGGCAGCAGCTTTTGGAGCTTCAATGCCAGCAAGATAAAATCTGCGAATATCTCGAAAAAGGTGTCTATACGGTGGAGATGTTTTCAAAACGCAATGATGCTTTGACCAGAGAAATGCATAAACTTCAGGAAGCGGAAGCAGACTTGCAAAAAAAGCACGCAACAAGAAATGGTGAGAAAAAAGCTGTGGAAGAACTTATTCCAACAACACAGCGTATTCTCGACAGCTATCCGCATCTGTCTGTTATAGAAAAAATAGTCTTTGGAAGATTGTGTTGGAGAAGATTACAGTGTTTCGCACACCAGAGGGTGAATTTAGCTTGCATCTCTATCCCAAACTTCCCAGATAAAGAAAAAACGATGCCTCGACTCGCGCCTCCTCTTATGATATACTATGTTAAGTATATTCTTATGAGAGGGGGCGCTTTTTGTGGGCGAACAGAAAGAAGAAAAGCCAATCAAACGAATATGTGCTGGTCTGTTGGCCCATGTGGACGCGGGCAAGACCACCCTGTCCGAGGGACTTTTGTACACCAGCGGCCAGCTGCGCCGCCTGGGCCGGGTGGACCACGGGGACGCCTTTCTGGACACCGACGCCCAGGAGCGGGAGCGGGGCATCACCATCTTCTCCAAGCAGGCGGTGCTCCCCCTGGAGTCCATGACCATCACCCTGCTGGACACCCCGGGACACGTGGACTTCTCCAGCGAGATGGAGCGCACCCTCCAGGTGCTGGACTACGCCATTCTGGTCATCAGCGGCACCGACGGGGTCCAGGGCCACACCCTCACCCTGTGGCGGCTCCTGTCCCGGTACCACACCCCCACCTTTCTCTTTATCAACAAGATGGACCTGGCGGGGGCCGACCGGGACGCCCTGCTGGAGCAGCTCCGGCAGAGGCTCAGCAGCGGCTGTGTGGACTTCTCCGCCCCGGAGGATGCGTGGCAGGAGGACGCCGCCGTGTGCGACGAGGGCATTTTGGAAAAATACCTGGAGACGGGGGCTCTGGAGGACCCCGACGTGATCTCCCTCATCCGGCACCGGAAGGTGTTCCCCTGCTGGTTCGGCTCCGCCCTGAAGCTGGAGGGGGTGACCGAGTTTCTTCGGGGGGTGGAGCGGTACGCCGTCCCGCCCCTCTACCCCCAGGAGTTCGGCGGGAAGGTCTTTAAGATCGCCCGGGACCCCCAGGGGGTGCGCCTCACCTATTTAAAGGTGACCGGGGGCTCCTTGAAGGTGAAGGATCTGCTCACCAACCGCCGCCCCGGCCTGCCCGAGGACCAGGTGTGGGAAGAGAAGGCCGACCAGCTGCGCATCTACTCCGGGGCCCAATATCGGGTGGTAGACCAGGTACCCGCCGGAGCGGTGTGCACCGTGGCCGGCCTGAGCCGCACCCACGCCGGGGAGGGGCTGGGCTTTGAGGGCGAGTCCCCCATCCCCCTGCTGGAGCCGGTCCTCTCCTACCAGGTCATTCTGCCCCAGGGGACCAATGTGCACACCGCCCTGAAGCAGCTGGGCCAGCTGGAGGAGGAGGACCCCCAGCTCCACATCGCCTGGAGCGAGCAGGCCCGGGAGATCCGGCTGCAGCTCATGGGTCCCGTGCAGCTGGAGGTGCTCACCCGCCTGATCCGGGACCGGTTCGGCCTGGAGGTGTCCTTCAGCACCGGCAGCATTCTCTATAAAGAGACCATCGCCGCCCCGGTGGTGGGGGTGGGCCACTTTGAGCCCCTGCGCCACTACGCCGAGGTCCACCTGCTCCTAGAGCCCGCCCCCCGGGGCTCCGGCCTCCGCCTGGCCACCGCCTGCCCCGAGGACGTGCTGGACCGGAACTGGCAGCGGCTCATCTTCACCCACCTGATGGAGAAGGAGCACCTGGGGGTGCTCACCGGCTCCCCCCTCACCGACGTGACCATCACCCTCCTCACCGGCCGGGCCCACGTGAAGCACACCGAGGGGGGCGACTTCCGCCAGGCCACCTACCGGGCGGTGCGCCAGGGCCTCATGCAGGCGGAGAGCGTTCTGCTGGAGCCCTGGTACGACCTGCGCCTCCTCCTGCCCCCGGACCAGGTGGGCCGGGCCATGTCTGACCTCCAGCGGATGGGGGGCGAGCTCCAGGCCCCGGAGGTCCTGGGGGACATGACCCTGCTCACCGGCTCCGCTCCCGTGTCCGGCCTCCAGGACTACGCCGCCCAGGTGGCCGCCTACACCCGGGGGATGGGGCGGCTCACCCTCACTCCGTCCGGGTACCGGCCCTGTCCCAATCAGGCGGAGATCGTGGCTCAAACCGGCTACGACGTGGAGCGGGATGTGGAAAACACCCCCGACTCGGTGTTCTGCGACCACGGGGCCGGGTACATCGTCAAGTGGGACCAGGTGAAGGCCCACATGCACCTGGACAGCGGCCTGGACTTCGGGGCGCCGGAGGAG
>NZ_NFKI01000028.1 GCF_002160305.1 Pseudoflavonifractor sp. An184 | reverse complement strand
CTTGGATACTCTCTGGTACTACCTTGTACTACCATGCACTTCCTCAGACTCTTATAGTTTGGCAAAGGCATTTTACCCTGACAAGTCGCCGACTGTTTTTACGCTTACGCATCCAGCGAGCGACCGCTGCCGGCGGCGCTTAGCAAATTGAGAAAGGCAGGGGATTCTTGGCTCGGGTAGGTTCCGGTGTGCCTTATACCTCCATGAGAAAAGAGAGCGCTGCAGCTAAAAACTGCGGCGCTCTCTTTGTTGATCATGTAATTTGCGCAGACTGTAAGAGATATGGAGATTCTAGCCCCAGCTGACAATATCCAAAAGCGGTGGCGGCATCTTAGTCTTCCAGCATAGCCCCGCTGCGATAACTTTCGGAGATATATTCCCGCGGCTGGAAGTAAAAAACCGAATTGTAATCACTGAGCCTGGCGTCGATCCAGGATTCGTAGACTGCAACAAGTGTTTCCGCTACATTGGAATCGGAAGAAACATCCTCGATCAGCCGCGCATATACCTTTCCGATCGTCCAAACATCAGGGATCAGATATTTCGATTGGCCAACATTATCATAGTCGTCCTGTTGCAATCCGAACTCTGCCACAACATCATCTGCGACCTTTGCGATGGGTTCGCAGTGGAGAATATCTGCATTTTTCAGGAGGATTCTGATGCGATCTATGCCCAAACAGGAGACGACCTTTCCGCGCTTTTGATGCAGAGTGCGGCCGATCTGCTCGATCAGCGAGCAGACAAAAAACAGCGAACTGTTGTTTTTCTTACACATGGGCTTGATAGCTCCTTTCGAAGCGCAAGGCTGCTAAAGCCTTTTCTGTGTGGAAACTGATCTGGTGCATCGGATACTTGAATTTAGCAAGCGCCCAGAAAGCCGCCCGGCTGATCTCTCCATCCAAAAAACTCTGGACATAGTTGAAGATGGTATCGTCTGCCATAGGACCCTCCACTACATCGTAGGCGTGTGTCGCCCCAGTACGGCAGGCCACCACGAAATCCAGCCACTCATCAGACAGTTCAGAGAATCGTTTGATGTTCAGCGATGCATCATCGAAAGAATAGACATTAACGATACCGGGGGTTCCGAACCTGGTTGCCCAGCGCGCAGCCTGCTTTTCAAGCTGCGTACAATAGAAACCCCAGGAAAAGTCTTTATGATACTTTTGAATACGGATTTCAGGAACCTCAACGGCAACCCGACTTCCATGAAACAGCGTTTGCATAGGTGCCCCCTTTACCCATAGGGTCGATTTGATTATAGCCTATTTTATTTGCTTTCGCAACGACCGGCCTTTTGGTGGCTCTCCTGTGTTATTTGCTCTTCATGCGCTGCACAATGACCTGGTTCCTCTCCAGAAGCAGAGTTCCATCAGAGAGCCGGCGCCATATCTGCCCATTATCCGCATCCGCTGTCATTGATCTTGGTTCCGGCTGGACAATCGCATCGTAATCCGTGATTTCCAACAGTTTGCCATAGAACACGCTTTGGCCGCCAATGGCATAGATTTCGCTCCCAGGAATATAGTGGGGCTTTTTTGATCAATTTCAATATGCATCCAATATGTTTTTTGATTTTGTAATATGCGTTTTATATGTATCTAATATTTAGCTAATACTTAACTAATAAGCAGACAATATGTGAAATATGCAGATAATATGTAGATAATAGGCAAAATGTATCTGGTGTATCTAAGAGCAGGGGATGGGGACTCGGGCCGGTCTACTGTTGCAGGCGACTGATAGCTGCACAGACCTAGAGGGGGGACGACAAAATTGGCCAATCTATAGGTGATCCAGCGGGGATACTTATCCGGTCCCGTGACAGAAGGCAACTGAGAATTGTGTTTGAAACAACAATGAGAGTTTTACACCCGTTTCTATTTTCGCCGAACACCCCTACCTCCCCGGCAATCTTGTTTTTTTGCTTTGCCATCCGTACTGAAATGGTATCCGCACCGGCATAATCCCGGCGTAAAACCGTATGGTGTCCAAGGCAAAACGCAAAAAACCGTGGTATCTGCGGTTACATTACTAATATATAGGTACAAATAACTTTATCGTCAAGTTGACCACAGAATGATGCCACAGGCCAATGTTTTAGATAACAAAGAATGTTGTATTCTTCTTCGTGTCGTTAAATTGGTGGGATACAGAGCCAAAGATATTGCTGCGTCATATCGGCAGAATAATTAAAGCTTCATCATATTCTTTTTGTGAGAAAGAAATGGGTGGGAACTTTTATACAAAAGAACTTTTGGGGGAAGGGATGCTTGTGAGCAAGCTCGACTGCCATATCTTTGGCACAATATATCCGAGGATATCTTTAATGGGATGTATGCCCAATGTCCAAAGAAGGATATGCCGCAAAACCAATTATTTTACGACATACCTTGTGCTATTTTAGACGCTTATGGTTTTGCAGAGGAATTCTTCACTAACAAGTCGCTGGGCAAGTGACGCTTACCCAGATTTCAACATCAAACAAGTATGGAGAGACCCTCCGCGAAAACCATACCCCCGAACTCTGTCGCCCCAATCGGCCAAACATAAAGATAAGAAAACTATATAGTGAGACCAGAGATTAGGAAATTAGCGATACCAAGATTCCAGCAACTCACGAACTTCTTCGGAATGGATTCTTTGTTTCCAGCAGTCTACCTCCCGCTCAATGCGTTGCTTCTGCTTCAAATACTTTATGCCAGATACAAGGGGAAGGAGAGAACGCAGGTACTCAATTCGTTCCTGCATATACGGAATCATGCTGCCGGTTCCTCCCCAATGGGACGGTTCTAAAGGTAGTTGCTCAAAAACATCTGGATTGGCATTGAGAGATAAGAACTTCTCCACTGCCTTTTTTCGTCGTTCACAAGATAATTCTTCTATTGCGACAAATAGTTGATGCATTCGCTCCCCATCATGGCCATATTTTTCAATCGTATGCTGGATCCACAGGTCTTGCTTTACAATGATCTCCTGATGAGATGCTTCATGATGCAGCATCATATTTACTGGTGACCAATATAGCCAATGAATTGATTCTTCTCGTTTGTCATAGCAATAATCAAACACACCATCCGCCAAATCGATATACTGTTCTGTGTCCCATATTTTCAGGAGCCTTGCAATATCATAATCGTCATGTACCCTGAAGTGACCTTCCTGTGCGATGATCAAGCAGTCAAGGTATCTGTATAGGAATGAGGTGTCAACTGAGATAATTGCATACAACAACGCTCCGTCAAAATCTTCATGATTGGAATAAGAGATCCCTTTCAGATAGATTTCTTCCAGAAGAGGAAGTTCATTATAAAACTCCCGCAAAGTTTCATCTGCTTCCTGGTTACTGTGATTCAAAATCCAGAAAACATACAGGCTGAAAATAAACGGCGACTCTTCATAGTGCTCTGAAATAGTGCGCAGCGCTTTCACCATTATTTTAGGCTCCACGATCTCGTATTTGCGCAAGGAATCTATTCTTCGGTAAGGCGATGCCTTTATCTCTACATCCGGTGTGTCCAAATACTGCAACAGCTCTGCTGCCCAGTGTACGGACACTTGTTGTTCGGGCATTAGTGAGAAAAAGGACCACAGCCATACATTTTGCTGGTTATACCTATATCGAGTGATAAATTTCTTTACTTCTAACACGGGTCTGATCTCAAATAGTCTCTCTAAGATCTGTCCAGCATATATCTGATACGGAGTGTCCGCCCTCATGTAGGCTTCTGCTAAATATAGGTACAGTTGTTGCTGATCCTGAAGTGCTTCAAACACATATCCAAGCCCTGCTCCTAATTCTCTCTCTTCTTTATCAAAAGTCTGGGAGCTCTCCAAACACACTTGGATCAAACAGTCTATATCCTGAGGTGTATATCCCCCCACAAGTCTACAAACTCTTTCCTTATGTCGCTGTACCCCTTTCTCATATCCCTCCGAATAGTCTTCAGCGAAATGGGACGCAAGTGCAGAATAGATCCTATACTTTTCTGAGTTAAGAAATGGGGCCAGCATATCCAGCGCACAATAATCAATGTGCTTTGCAACTTGTTTAATGCGTGCCGCGATTACGCAGTGAAACAAGTTTTCTGGCTGGAATAGGGAAAAGAATTTTAATACTTCTTCAAACTCGGCCCTCACCACATCCAAACCTGTATCAACGCCATAATGAAGCATACCGTACTTATATAGGATTTGCTCAATTTCAGCCTGCCCATCTCCACGCTGGTAGATCTGATAGAGCTGCAACAAAAGCATCTTTCGGTATTCCAAAACAGGCTGATCTGGAGAAAGTGTCAGTGTGTAAATCGACACGGTATTGTGCCGGCCGCCCTCCGCTTTTGAAACATCAAGCTTCAAAAAATGGCCCGCAACGCGAACGAATAAGATTAATAGATTCATATCCTCTGGGGTCGCATTGACGGCTTCGCAGAGGTTTTTGACTACCGCCCTCTGCGTAAAATATTCAAGGCGAGGGGAGTCCAAATTAACTTCAAACTGTTGGGCATATATGCTGTAAAATTGTTCGAACAAATCCGGGCGTTTTTTATAATACAGCAATAGCAGATCCAACGCACTTGGCAGTTCAGGATGGTCTCCAAAGCTGCCAAGAATTTGGAGAATATCATCCGAAACACTCTTTCCCTGCCGGTCATCTTTAAATGGCAATGTTCTCACATCAAACGGATGGTATGACTCTTGTTCAATATATTCCTGCAGCAACAAAAGAGTTTGTGTTGGGCGCACCATATGAAAAGCTTTGAAGAACGGAAGAAACTTCTCTACATTGCTTTCTAACTTATCCCACACAAGGTTAATTTGGGCTTCAACATATTCTCTTACACCCTGGTCCGAGAAGACATTTAAGAGGATATTGCAAGCCTCAATCGTTCTGCTTTGGTTTATCTGAAAGCATGTTTCAATCATTGTGCTGAGGGGAATAGTCTTTTCCTCGATAAAAACATACTTGATCAAAAAGTTACTGAAGCTTTGATCTGAAATTCTTGCCGCCTCGTCATTGCACAGATCTACAATTTCCGCTCTGTGGAGCAGTTTCAAATCCGATGTAAAATCACTGGTGCTTATTCCCGTAACCTCAAAAATTGGGGCAAGCTTTTCGAGATGCTTTAGATGGATTGCTTGAACAAATGCAATGATCCCAGCCGAGCTCACACCCGTATCACTTTCAACGAGGGCATTTAGCTGCTTGCTATAATAGTTATGATAGAGACCTGACGCATCCTGAATTGCTGCAAGGCTTTCGGAATCTGCTGCAAGCTTTCCAGCAAGCATAGCAAGGCGCGCATTCCCTTCCGCAATAGCCACAATGCGGTCCGTGTAAACTCGATTTGTAATTCCGTAGCATGTTTCTATAAGTTTACGGATATCATCGTCACTAAATGTCGAGATTTTAATTGTTTCTGGTTGAATAATCTCCATAACCCTTTGCATCACTTGTTTGCGGTCATAATCGCGTACGGTCAAGATCAATTTTGAAATATGCCGTGCTCCCATCGCTGCTTTGGGAAGATACTCCAACACATGGTGCAATCCAGAAAGCTCATTTGCATCATCAACGAGAACCAGATAATTTTTTCCCTCTTCAATTGCAGATACCAGATCCTCATACAGCTGCAAGTTGTTGTTTTTTATGACAAACACAGTGTAGCCGTTTTCCTTTGCTAATTGCCGGCATAATTCTAGCGCAAATCTGGTCTTTCCAACACCGGCAGGCCCAGCAATCAGCAAAACATCGTTATCGCGCAGAGCGGACTTTGCTTTTTCCAATTCCTTTTCTCGAAGAAGAAATTCTGTTCCCAACGGAGCGGACATCTTGTTTGCATCATGTTTTGCCACAAATATGTCCATTGACAGAATTTGTCCCGAGTCGATACTAATTCCGAAGAAATCTTTGGCTAAAATTGGGCACTCACGGAAGATATCATTTCCCAATTGATCCAAGCCAACTAATGTCAGTACGACACCGCGCTTCTCGCAGTATTGTCTAAGATATTGATCATCGCCAGGCCCTAAGCGGCCATATGTATGGCAATATATGATCTCTACAATATCTTCCGCAGAAACACCAGTCTTTTGAGAATCAAAGCATTTGTCAATGTCCTCAATTGCTTTCTTTAAGAAGTCAGTTTTTTGTGTTGTATACATCACAAAGACATACTTATTTTCTGCCGTCAAAAAATAAGTATCTGGATTTCCTTTGGCCGTTTTATCTGTTCCTGTGCGCATGCCCAACGAATAAACATTTTTGTAGCCTTTATAACTTAAATAGGCATCACAAAGATTTTGGAAGGCTCCTCCGTCCATTTGATCGATTCGATTTTTAATATCTGTTAGCTTCGACATTGTTGTCCCCCACAAACGAATTAGTCATAGCCATTGGTTCTAAAGGTTCAACTTCATTTTAACATTCAGTCCCATTGTGCGCAATTGAATGCCTTTTGTTTTACAAATGCTTGATTCTTATGTGCCACAAACTTTTGTCGGGAACTAGACGCAATATAATTGTGCCCAAGGTCTGCATGCGGTTAGATCTCGATTGGTGATATAGATCGCTGCAATTGTTGTACTCACATTGACGCAAGCTTCCTTAGAATGCTATACTGAGTCTGCGATTAAAAAGAACATAAGTTGGAAATTGCGGACGCTTCACGCCTCTTTAGATATAAGTAGTTGGCTTGTCTCATTACTGATAAGCATTGATGCACAGGAGGTTGTAGACATCGTGATAACGCTGTTTGACCAGGAAAAAGTATGGGAGATCGAACGCTACAATATCCGTGAAGAAGGTCGCGAGGAGGGGATTCGGCAATTGATACAAAGAATGCTTGCCAATGCAAGTATTCGGGAAGTATCGGGTATTACTGGGTATTCTGAAGAAGAAATCAATCGAATTTTAAAGACTTAATGTTTTTCTTTTATACAAAAAGCAGGGGGAATATTGCCTTTTGCTTTGCGCCCTTGTGCTGTATGGTTTGGCTCATGCAGTTGTAACTTGTTATCACAAACAGTATACGAACTTCTCGTTGCTCACAACATTGAGCCAAACCAAACAAGCCGTTGTATGCGGCGAAACAGTTCTCCTTAATAATGTTCTTTGTGCAAAAGATTAACTTTTACACAAGTAAACAGCTATGAAGAGACAAGACAACTTATCACAGATTGAAACAGTTACTCTGAAAGGTCCCAAAATATGAGTTTTCTATAACGCATATAATACTTACAACTTTACCTTACAGATAAGCGGTATCAATACACCTTTTCGATTGCACAGTAGTATGATATAATTTATTCAAATTGCACCCTTTTCAGGCCCTTGATTTTTGGCATAATAATGAATCATGAGGTTATGCGATGAAAGAAAAGCCAGAGCAGTTGATCACTGTGTCTTTTATATATGAGGAAATTATTTTGTCTGTGGAGGAAACCACATCTGGGGGTAGATGTGGTTCCTCTCTTGCGGCCTTTTCACGCCCTGCGTCAGCCTGTCCAAGTGACATGGTGTCGCAGGGCGTTTTTCTATCTTTGGAAAGGAGTCAACGAATATGAGCCTGAAATACACCTGCCCCGGCTGTGGGACCTCCTTGGGCTATGAGGGATTGTGCTGGAAATGTAAGTGTGAGCAGGATCGGCAAGCTGCGCTGTCCTGGACGCCGGAACAAATCGCAGAGAAGCAGAGAAACCTGATCCAGAACATCCAGAGGTTGGCTGATATGGAGGACCCGGAGTTCACCGACTTCTGGCAGTTGCTGGGGTATCGGGACGCCATCGACTCGGAGATCCAGCGGGCGGCACTGGCCGCAGGGGTGTTCTGGCCCTGTGAGATCTATTATCACGCTCCTGCCGATGTGCGGGATGGTCTGATTCATGCGCTATTGTCCGCGGAATATTCCAGCGAGGCCTCCAACCTGATGAGTTGCCTTGCTATGCAGGGAGATGACAAGGCAATGCAGACTCTGCTGGAGCTGGAGCGAAATCCCCGGCCCTGGCGCAAGGGCCTCTATGTGGACCCATCCAGCTATGCGCAAATCGGAGGCTGGACCTTCAACAAGGAGGGCCAGAAAATCCAACTCAACTTCGACACCTGCTATCCTATGGTCAAAGGAACCACCGGTGAGAAATCTCCCGTCCGCATTGGCCGGGCAAGGGAGGACACATGCCCCCACTGTGGCGGGCGCATGGTGGACATGCTGGTATTGGACGGCCGGGATGAGCGGCTCCGGTTCCTGGGACTGGACGGCATCCTGACCGCCACCTGCTGCCCCAGCTGTGTGGGATTTCTCAAAGGCCCCGCCTTCAACCGGTTCACCCTGGATGGCGGCGTGGAGGTCTTTCCCTCCGAACTCTTTGACGGGGCGGAGAAGACGGATTGCTATGTCAGTCCCGAGGACTACAAGGCTCTCACCGAAAATCCCTTTGTGCTGGGTAAGGCGCCGGCGCCCCTGTTCTATGGCGCGGCCTGCCAGGATGTGAATACCATTGGCGGCTTTGGCAACTGGGTGCAGGACGCGGAATATACGACCTGTCCTCACTGCGGCAAGCCCATGAAATATCTGGCCCAAATTCAGTGGGATACAGTGTTTGACTGCGCGGAGGGCACGCTCTATGTGGAGTTCTGCCCGGACTGCCATATCGTATCCATGCAGCATCAGCAGACCTGAGAGGAGAGCATCTCATGAGTTTACCAAAACACAATAGTGCGGACGGACGCTGTTACTGGATGAAGCCCGAGGTACAGGAAGAACTGCAACCGCTCTTTGACCAGTGTATCCAGGATGCCATTGACGGGAGAATCACGCGGCTTGATTCCCTCTGGCCGCCGGTAGTGGTCAGCAGCGAAGGCGCACCCTTTGAGGTGCACGCTCTGGTGAGAAAATGGACCGAAGCGCAGCAGACCGAGACCCTTGACGCGGAAAAGGCCATTGCTTTCAGCGAAAACCTGCGCCGCCAGAGCCGGTGGGGTGAAATTGACTACTATTTACTTGGCCTGTTGGAACAGGAGCTGCAGGAGAAGTATTTTGTCGTGACCGGTCGTGAAGATGACCACCGCTGGAATCGGGAGTACTCCCTGAAACCAGGTATCCGTGCAGAGGAGGTCCCGGAGCCGCTACTGCGTTTCGCCTGCTATGTGGCAGTGAGCTATAAGGTATATGGTATGGACTTTGAGTATCTGGACACCAATTACCTCTTTGGATTGGTGGAGAAAGTCCGTCCTGATATGGTGAAAAAGCTCCGGGAAAATGGAACCGGCAGGCTACCCATCTCTCTGCAAAAGAGGAAAACAGAGCACTTCACCGCATCGGCCAACGATGCCTTTGCGGTTATCCGAATCACTGCCAGGGACAACACGGAGGAATGCTGCCGTGAAGTGCTGAACTACCTGTATGAGCTTCTAGAGCAGGAGGATTTTCCCCGCAGCTATGCGGTGGAGTTCAAAGGGCCGGAAAAGAGTTATCTTCCCATCACAGGCCTGCCCAAAAAGGGAGTAAACCAGCTCTTTGCCTGTGCCGTGCAGTACCCCGGCCTCCACTCCCTGATGGAACGGTACGCCCGGCTTGCCATGAAGCAATATGAGCAGTACACCAATCTCAGCGATGAGCAGTGCGCGCTCCCCGGAAGTTTTGCCGTGTTCGCCCTGGGAATGCTGGGGCAAGAGTGGCGGCAGCTGGTATGGGATTATCTCGATCTCTGCGATGATGAGCACTCCCACTTACAGGAAAAATTCCTCCGGGAGTATGTGAAACAGTTTGGATTTACTGCCGACACCGTCCCTATGTTTGTCCGGGGTGTGCTGTCCATGCAGAACATGAAGTATTCCAAGGACTATGCCGCGTGGATGGCAAATGTAGAAAGCCTGGACGCTCTGCTGGAGGCAAAAATCCATCTGTCCGAGATCGTTCCAAGCGGTTTTTCCTCCGACGAAGATGACGATGATGAGGAGGACGAGGAACCCGCCGAGGAATCAAAAGCCAGCCCGGAGGAAGTGCTGCAATACGCATGGGAAACGGTCTGCTATGTGATCTGGGGCAAAGCCAGCGCCAAGGGTGGTCAGAAAGTGGTAGAAGCAGCTCCGGAGGAACTGAGAGAACTTTACCAACAGATTTTTATTCCGATAGTGGAGAACCCGGAAAAAAGAGGTAACCTGCCATGAGTTTGCCAAAGCGTGATGGTGTGCATGACCGCTACTATCTGATCCACAAGCCGGACACTTCCCCGGAGGTGCTGGCGGAGGCGGATCTCTGCATTCAGGATGTGCTGAACGGAACCGCTCGTGAAAATCACTCCGCCTACCCGACCGTGGTGCGAAATCACAACGGGACACCCTTTCTTCCCAGCCAGCTGTTGGATCGGTATCTGTCCAAACTGCCTTTGAAGGGATTTCCCTATGAGGAAGCTGTTATATTCTGCGATGCCCTGCGGCGGTTGGTGGGCTGGCAGGAGATCCGCTATACATTGGAGAAATACATAGAAAAGCAGGTGCAGGAGCGGTTCTTCCTTGTGGGAGAGCGGGATGATGGCTTTACCGTCTTTCCACCCTGCACCGTGTGGCCGGAATTGCGCCCCGAGGATGTGGATGAAGGCCTGCTGCGCTTTGCCTGCTATGTGGCGGTCTGCCATACGGTGTACGGGCAGAGTTTTGAATCCCTCACCACCGAGCACATCCTCGGCCTGGTCTCCCAGCTTCGCCCAGATATGGTGAAGCAACTGAAAACAGCCGGCAGCGGCAAATTACCAAAGGACATCCAGCAGCGTAAGACGGAGCATTTCACCGCATCGGCCAATGATGCGTTTGCTGCCATCCGAATCACCGCCAAGGACTCCACCGAGGAGTGCTATGCCGAGATCTTGGACTACCTGTGTGCGGTGCTGGAGCAGGAGGAATTCCCCCGCAGTTACTCGGTGGAGTTCAGAGGAAAGGAGAAAATCTATCTGCCCATTCCCGGCTTGCCCAAGAAGGGCGTCAATCAGCTCTTTGCCTGCGCTGTGCAACACCCCAATCTGCATCCGGCTATAGAGCGATATGCTCGTTTGGCTATGCGGGAGTATGAGTGGTACCAAAACCTCGCGGATGAAGCCTGCGCCATGCCCGGCTCTTTTGCTGTGTTCGCTCTGGGGCTGGAGGGAGAACCGTGGGCGCCGCTGGTGGCGGAGTATTTGGATCTCTGCGACGACGAGCACTCCTCACTGCAAGAGAAATTCCTTCATGCCTTTATCCGGAAGTTTGGTTTTCAAACATGGACACTGGGCGTATTGGTACGGGGCGCATTGTCTATGCAGTGGCTGAAGCCTGCCAAGGGATTCCACAGCCTGATTGCCAATGCGGAAAGCCTGGATGCGCTGCTGACAGTCAAGCGCCGCTTTTCCGCTTATCTCCTGCCGGAAGAGGACAAGGACCCGAAATTCCGGGCCATCGCTTGGCAGAGTCTGCTCTGGGCCATTTGGGGTTCAGCCTCCGAAAACGGCGGCAGCAAAGTCATCAAGTCGGCGCCGAAGGAACTGAAAGAGAAATACCAGCAAGTATTTGCGTAAGGAGAACGCCATGAAAAAGAGAACGGTCAAGGACTTTATTGCCCTGTACGCCCCAGAAGATGAGGAAAAGCTGGTACTGATTCAGGACGGTATCAGCGCGGACAAAACCTTTCTGGATACCTTTTGGGCGGCGCATACCCATGCCCTCGCCATGGCGGATGTCCAGACCGGAGAGGTGATCTCCGGTCGATGCTACCTGAGCTGGCCGCTGACGGACAAGGAGCGGGAAGCCGGCGACTATTCCAAGCGGTTTGCCAAGGGCCAGATCTACCGGATCAAAGCCCGCAGCTGGAAAGGTGATTCCCTCTACGAACCTCAGTGGTATGTCACGGAGGTACTGGAGGAAGGCGTATCCTGTCCGGCACTGGAGGAGATTTGGGAGGAGTACACAAAGCCCATTCTTCTAGAGGACGAAGTGCTGGGAACCCTCACGCTGGATCGTGAAATGAGTATGTTCACCGGGATCTGCCGGTGGATGGGAAAAGAAGTCCAGATCTCGTTGGATGTGGAGATTGAAAAGAAAGCGTCCTGGACCCGCGTCACCAATGTGATGAAGAAACTGGTGGCAGATCAGGAAGTCTGGGATAAGTCCCTGCGAGCGATGGCTGCCCAGAAGCTCACTGCTCAGGCCAACGAATGGCTGGCGGACAATGACCAGACCAACCGGGACCCGGAGAAAGACCCCATCACCGAGGATGAGTTCGCCCGGCGTATCCTGCTCACTGAGTTTACAGTATCTCCGGGTGGGCGTTTTACCGCCTGGTATGAGGACGACGATATGTTCTGGGGCCATGTGGTCACGGTGAATGGAACGCTGAAAAAAGGCCCCGTTGACGCTGATATACAGGGATAAGGAGAGGAGGAAACCTAAATGAACAGCGAGCAGATCACGGGTTTTTTACAGGAACATTGGAACTGGGTAACCCTGATCATCGGTGCTGTCCTGCTGATTGGGGCCATCATGAACTGGAACTGGCTCTGCGACCCCACCGGTAAGCCGGACTCTCATCGCTATGGCCGCGGCTCCAGGCGGGTGATCTTCTTCCTACTGGGAATCGTGCTGATCGTGGTCAGCATTTGGAGCCTTGTAATGGCACTGAATTAGGAGGCTGTGTCCCATGACCCAAGAAGAACAAATCCGCCTCTATCGGCTGATGGAAAAGCTCAACTGGTTTTTCCACCAAGAGATGCACTACCTGGATCGGGAAACGGCAGAAAAGACCGCGCGGGAGTGTTACCCGGAGATTCGGGATTTTACATACGACATTTTATGGAACGACCTGCCCAAAGAGGTCCAGGAGCAGCTCATGGACGAGGAGGAATCCCTATGAGTACGCTGATTTGCTCTTTTGATGGCCTGCATGACAACAGAGTCCTGCGCTACTGTGCTGACTTTGAAGCCCATACCCTGCACATGGATACCCAGACTGAGGCCGGAGAGAAAGTATCCGTTCGCTTCACCGGCCTGCTGGCCCACTGGTTTGAAAATGTGATCCAGGACAACATCCTCTTCGGCATGGATGAGATCACCGTGGACGGTTTTTTTGAACAGTACAAAGACCTGCTGGGCGGGACCATCTCTTACGGCTTTCCCGCCTGCTGCAGCATCGAGGAACTGCGGAAGCGCATGGAACGGGAGCACATCCGGGTATTTGTCATCGACTCTTCCCTTGGGCTGTGCGGATTTGTACTGGCTCAGGAGGTGGAACTGCAATGTCCATAACTGCCTATAAAGTGGAAGCCGTCGGTCATGACCGAACCGGCGAAGACTATGGCTATGTAAATATCATGTACCGCTATGGCAACAAGCAGTCCTGTCCTCAGCCAGATCAATGTGAAAAGATAGAGGTCATGTGGGCGGATGAGAGCGTCTACGGGCCGCCTGCCCCTGGCAGCAAGGTGGGCGACTTTATACAGACATGGTTAATGGGCTCCTGGAACTGTGGGGTGTTTACCCATCGGGAGATTGCCCAGCGACTTATGGATACCTTCACCGGCCTGAAGATTAAGGAACTGGCGTGGTTTGAGAACCCCAGAGAAAAGACTCTGAAAAACGGCAAACCGCGTGTGCGCCGGGCTAAGTGGCTGCCGGAGCGTGAGGTGGATCTGGTGTATCTCTACTCCGACCACTATATTGACGCAAGAGATCCGACTCCAGTTGAAACCGACCTCTTCACCGTTACAAGGATGGACGCCTGGGGCGTGAGCACCTGGTTCATGTGTACCCCACAGACCGCTGAGAAACTGATCGCCATGAATTACGACAATCTGGCCGTCAAGGAAACCACCATTGTGGGATAGAGAAAGCAGGTGCCTTATGTACCAAATTGCATATATTGGCCGCTGGGAGACCCTCCCGGAAACGGCTGCCGCCATCTGTGACCATGACACTCCCAAGCTGGAGGCGCTGCTCCAAGGCGGTCTGGATTTAGATGTTCCCATCCAGCTCAGTGAATACATCAAGCTGATGCCATTGGAGATCGCGGTTTTTCGGAATGATGTACCCATGATTCACTTCCTACTGGAGCATGGAGCCGATCCCGGTCTGGCAGAGGAACAGCCCCTGCTGCTTACCGCCGCCCGCTGCTGCGGGCCGGAGGTGGTGGCGCTCTTTGCTGGACAGGCCGCAAAACTCAGCCCGAAGCAAAAAGAGCGGGCCTTCCAGGAAGTGCGCTGGGGCAAGCGCCCGGAGAATATCCAGGTGCTGGAGCAAGCCGGGATCACTGTGGACAAGTTTGGCAGCGAGGCATTCCGGGCGGCGGTGTCCGATGGACAGGCCGAGCTTGCCAAACTGCTGCTGGAAAAAGGGGCGGATATCAATTATCACAAGCCGGACATGGTGTTTCCGAACGCCTCCACCGCTGTCACCGAGGCCGCCCGCTCCAACAATTTCCCCATGGTACGCTGGCTGGTGGAACAGGGAGCGGACATCACTCTTGTTGACAAATACGGCGACCGTCCCTACAGTGTGGCGGTGCAGAACAAGAATCAGGAGCTGGCCGACTACCTGAAGGCGCTGGAGCCGGAGGAATGGCACAACGAGCAGGAAAAGATCCGGCAGCTCATGCCCTACAAGCTACCCGCCAAGCTGGTGGAATACTTGAAGACCGGCCCCCTGCGGCTGGAGTTTCCGGATCAGGAATGGGTGAAGTGGGCGGAGCTCTACTCCTTCATGGATGTGCAGGAGATGACCTGGAAACGGAAGAAGCTGCTCTCCCTCATGGTGCAGATGGACAACTACAGCGACTACCTGCTGCTGTGGAGCCCCAGGGACAAAAAGCTGTGGTATCTGGACATCGAGCATGAGGAATTCCACCCTCTGGCCAAATGGGATGACTTCATCGCAGATCCCGGCCGGTATCTGAACGGGATGATCGAGGGTGAGTTTGAGGAGTAAAGCCATGACATCAATAGACTTTCTGAACAAGGTACATAAAAGCCTGGACTCGCAGGAATATAGCCTCTCTTATTCTCCGGCCAAGTCCAAGAATTATATGCTGTACTGCAATGGCAACTTCATCGGCGGCCTGTTCGATGAGGAACTGTGCTTCGTCTACGCCGACAGTGTGAGCGAGCTGCTGGGGCAGCCGGACCCCGTCTATCGCGGATACTCCAGCACCGCCCAGCACAGGATGCTGGTGATCCCGGAGGAACACTGGGCAAAAGCGCTGAAACTGCTCTATGCCGAGAAATTTGACTGGAGCCGTTTGGTGTACGACATCACATACACCAGCATTGGTGCGGCTGTGGTGGAGGATTTTTACGATGAGAATGTAGTCTTCCTGCGCTTCTGCTTTGAAAAGGAGCTGTTGAAAAAGAACCCTCTGGACCGGCAGGGCCGTATCCTGCGGATGGTCTACCTCAATCAGGATCTGACAAATATCGGTAAGAATTTGTTTCCTGAGTTGCTGGACAAGTTCCTTGCTTTTTATGATCGGAAAGGAAAAACCAGTCTGGAAACCATGCTGAATCGGTGGTACACCGCGCTGGAGAAGGAGTACCTCAGCCATACAGCGGGATAAGGAGGACTGCACCAATGTTTGAAGAATTCTATGAGATGTATGAGTCCGAGGAGCAGGAAGTGGTCGCGCTGATCAATCGCTGCATTGGGGGCGGATATAACTGGAAAGGCAAGTTTTGGGAAATGACCGTTGTGACACTGGGTATGGTGTTCTGTGACACCGGCAAGGTCAGCACCAAAGAGGAGCATCTGGAATGGCCGGTCACCGACGAGGAGCGTAACAGCGACAAGGGCTGGGGACGCTTTCAAAGCGAGCAGATCTGCCGCCTGAAGATCCGCCGGATGAAGGAAGAATGGGCAAAGGATCTGGTGGTGCAGCCCTGGTGTATCTCCCAGGTGGTCAAGGCCCACGAGGACTGCCCGGAACTCCAGGCCGTTCTGGACGAGTACCACAAGCCGGTGGTAATCCAGGACCAGGTGCTGGGAGAACTGACACTGGACAAGGACTATGATACCTTCGAGGGCGAAATCCAGTGGTGCGGAAAGGATGTGAGCCTTTCTCTGGAAGTCAATGCCGAGAGCAAGCCCTCCTGGACCCGCGCTCGCAGTGCCGCCAAGAAGCTGCTGGCCGACTGTGACACCTGGGACAAAGCCATGCGGGAGCTTGCAGCCAAGAACCTGACCGAGCTGGCCAACAACTGGCTCTCCCAAGATGAGGAAAACCCTCGCAATTCGGAAACCGACCCCATCACAGAGAACGAACTTGCCCGGCGAATCAGCCTGACGAGCCTGTCCGTCACCTCTGGCGGCAGCTTCACCGCCTGGTTTGACTGCGATGAGATGTTCACCGACCATGCTGTGACGGTCTACGGCTCCTTGAAAAAGGGCCTAAAAACTGCCAACATTGAGGGGTAAGGAGGATAACATTATGAAACTGAACTGTAAACGCATTGATTTTACATATACACCCGGCGAGGAAATCTTCAACTTTCCCGAGGAATCGGGACTACCCTTTATCTTCGATGTAGAGGAAGAACTGACCGGCGATCCTGCTGCCATGGATGCGGTGGGAGAAATGCTGGATGAGGCGGAGAAATTGGCGGAGAAGGCCAAAGCCGCCATCAAAGCGGCGCTGGCGGACGAGGACAGCCGCTACCATAGCGTTGTGACATTTTTCATGGAGTTCCACCGGGACGATGTAGGCCCGGATATTGCGGCGGAACTTTTTCCGGGAACCGACCCGGCCAAGCTGTCCTTTGCCGAGATGGTGGACTTTTTGAAGCTCAAGCGGTTCGGCAGTCTGGTGGATGACGAGATGAATCAGCAAGTTTTCATTATGGATCTGTCCTTCAACCCGGAGATCACCGACGAGCTGATGGTAATCTACTTTGACTTGAACAAGGAGATTTTCTGTATCACCCATGAGAGCTAAAACGCTGGAGGTTTTGCTATGACAGATACGCAGACCCGTTAATTTATGCAGGATTGGTATTACCCACTTGAGAAATAATGGAGGAACTGATTATGAACATGAAAGAAAAACTACAATCTTTGGTGCAGAACAGTATTGTATTGGACATTTCAGAAGAGTTGGAGAAGTATGAGGCTTACAGCACCCATTTTGGAGGTCAGCCCGATGTGCCAGCGGACTTCCAGTGGCCGCGCTATCAAGGCAAGGGCTATAATTATGAGTGCGAGGAGCGCCCACTAACCTTTTTGGCTCAGTTCAACTGTGCTGAGTTTACTGCTTTGGATGCCCGCCATATTCTGCCTGACCATGGCCTTCTATCCTTCTTCTATGAGATGGACTCCCAGCCTTGGGGATTTGCCCCGGAGCACAAAGGCGGGCTGAAGGTTTATTGGTTTGAGGACCTTTCCACATTGTCCAGAGCAGAATTTCCTGAAGATATGGAGGAGGACTTCCAATTCCCCGCGATAAATATAAAAGCCCATACCGATCTGTCCTATCCCGGCTGGAGTGATTTTATCCAGAAATTTCCCGAGGAAGACGATGATGAGGCTTTTGAATCAGTCCAAAAAGAGCTGAACATAGAGGAACCAGAGGAGTGCTCTAAACTACTGGGCTGGGCGGATGTCATCCAGGACTCCATGTATGAGGAGTGCGATCTGGTGACCAAGGGCTATTATTTGGGAAACCCAGAAGGCTATGCCAAAATCACTCCAGATGACAGACAGGCTGCTGAAACAGCGATGGATCGCTGGCAGCTATTGTTCCAGCTGGACATGGTGGAAACGGATGACTTTGAGCTGATGTTTGGCGACTGTGGGCGGCTCTATGTGTTTATAAAAAAAGAAGATCTGACTGCCAGAAAGTTTGAAAACGCCTGGGGTATGGTTCAGTGTTATTAAGAGGCAACCAAAATGATGCACCCAATTACCAATACAGAGCCGGTGGACAATGAGTTTTTCCTTCAAGATGGAGCCATTTATTTCTCTGGCCTATATGAAAACGGCTTGTTGAAGGGTGTTTTGCCCAAAGACTTCTGCTGCTGGCATTACTGGGGTAAGTCCTCTGCGGACTGCTTTCTCGGTGGGATTCGCCTGCGTGGAGCAGACCCGGCATCGTTTCGAGTGTTAAACTATGCCTACGCGATGGACAAAACAGCCGTCTACACTACCAGCGGGAGAATCCCAGATGTAGAGCTGGCAACCTTCCAGGTGTTGGACAATGGCCAGAACGATTCGGGTGCGCCACAGGGATATGCAAAGGACAGCCGGCAGGTCTACTTCCACAACGGAGACGGCAAGGTGAAGATCATCAAAGGCGCAGAAGTTTCCTCTTTTCTCTCGTTGGGCGATACCTATTTTGCCAGGGATGAGAAACGACTCTATGCTTACGGTAAGCAACTTTCCAAGGCAGATCTGCCCTCATGGGAATTGCTCAGTCACTGGTATTCCCGCGATGCCAGGCGGGTGTACTACCTCAACCGGGAGATTAAGGGGGCGGATCGGGACAGTTTTACGGTATGCACCCCGCCAGACGCACCACCGCTTGCCGATCATCTGGCCCGTGACAAGGAACATTTTTACCAAAACGATGAGATGATTGAAGAACCGCTGTGGCGGGAAAGGCTTCAAGTAATACAGGAAAAATGAAAGGAGCACTTCCATGAAAACATTTGACCCCAATTACAAACTGCTGGACGAGATGTATCAGGACGATTACTATCCTGCTTTTCTGGTGGATAAGGTAAAGGACGAGCTCCAGAAGGTCATCGACCTGTTGGAGAGCGGCGAAACCGACATCGAAGTGGTGCAGGAGACACTGGACGAGGCGGTCTGCGGCATCAATGATCTCCAGGAGGAGTTTGACGAGAACGACAGCGAAATCGAAACGGTGGCCCGGGATTGTATTGGAGTCACTGTGGCCTACATTCTGGAGTGGTTCGGCATTCCGATTGATATTGAGGAGGCCATCCGAGAAAGGGACTGGTGAAAACAATGTCCATTGAAAATATGTTTGGCGACCTGGATAAGATCGACATTCTGGCAGAAACCAAAACGGGAGAAGTGGTAATGGTTTTGGTCTGCAATGGCTTTATTGACGGCTCCCCGGAAACGCAGAAGGCCCTGCTGGACAAGATGGAGGGCTATCTGAACCACACCCAGAGTGAGGAGTTTCAAAAGGAATATGGTGGCTGGCCCGTAATCTTGCGTGTGACCCTTGGCCGGGAGCCGGATGAGCACATCCTGGCCCTGCTCAGCAAGTGCCCTGCTTGGGCGGCGGACTATGGCGTAAAGCTGGAATTTGAAATTGGAGGAAAACAGGTTCGCATCGTAGAGAGCTGACCTATGCTCAAACCAAATCAACAGGAGGAAACGAGTATGCCGACAACAGAATGGCTGAACAAATATGAATCCGTTAAGGACAAACTGGCCTGCAAAACGGACCTGGACGCTCATTTCACTGAGAAAGTGATTGGGAATATGGGCGTGGATGTGCTGGACATCGGGGCCGTCCTCTTTCCTACCGGAACAATTTTCGCCTGCGATCCGCTGGTGGAGCTGGAGGACACACCGCCCTTTATACAGACAATCCCCGCCGGGACTTATCCTGTAAAGATCTGTGTGGTGCCCAGTGAGAAATATGGTGACCGCTATGCCTGTGTCAAGGTGGAAGTTAGCCGGGAAAAGCCTGTCCGCTATGAGCTGGGCATGACCGGCAAAGAGGATCTGGACGAGGAATTGGGCGAGGACGAGTATTTTGGCTTTGGCGTAGACGCTGGAATGGGCTGTGTTGCGGACATCCAGACCCAGGCGGCCTTCAAGACCTACTGGGCCAAGCGTTTGGAAGAAGACCCGGACATTGACCCCTACAACGACCTGTTCTGCGATCTCCTGGAGGAAAACGCCAAAGCCTACCCCAAATATCAGGGAGACTGCGGCGACTGGCTCAACTGGACGGTGCCTGACACGGACTGCAATCTGCCCATCTTTGCCTCTGGCTGGGGGGACGGCTACTATCCGGTCTACTTCGGCTATGACGCGAAAGGTGAAATCTGCGCCGTGTATGTGCGCTTCATCGACATTGAAGCCAGCTACAAGGAGCAGGCGTAAGGAGGGAAGCAGCGATGGATTGGCCAAAACGGGCGCGGACAGTGAACTGGGAGAGCGGTGTCCTGACCTTAGACGGAGAAAAGCAATTTGAAGTCCCGGAGCTGACCGCAGAGATCATGGAGCAGCTGGCCGCTTACACCCTGGTGGGCTTTCATGTGAAAGGCTATCCGGTGACCGATGAACTGCTTGCCCCCTTTGCTGGGCATAAAAGCATGGCCAACTTCGGCGTAGAGGACAGTGCGCTCACTGATGCCTGTTTCCCCGTTTTTTCCGCTATGCCCAAGCTGCGCTATCTGCTGCTGGACGGCAACGCCGCCATCCACGGTAGCGGCCTGCCCGCCTTGCAAGGCTGCAAGCTGGACCTTCTGACACTCAACCGCACCGGGCTGGATGATGCCGGTCTGCTCCAGGCGGCCTCCATCCCCAAGCTCTCCCACATCCAGATCGACCATACCGCCGTTACCTATGAGGGCCTGCTGGCCATCGCTGGCAACAACCGCATCGAGCCGGTGGCCCATGTGCAATTCACCAAGGAGCAGATGGAACACTTCTCCCAGCTCCAGCGGGAAAAGGCCAAAAAGCCCGTCCCGCTGGACGAACAGGCGGCGGCGGAATGCCGCAGGGTGTTGTCCGCTTTCTTTTCGGAAATGACAGAATGGGAGCAGTACATGGAGCAGGCCGGGTTTGAGGATGCCCAGGCTGTGCCCCGCCTGCTGGCGATCTGGGAAAAGTATGTGAGCGAAAAGCCCCGTCCGGGCTACCGGCCTCTGGGCCTCTCATACAGCGCCCAGGGCACCTACAACGGGGAAGAATTCCTTGACGCGGAGCAGATCACCAAGAACAAGCTCTACATCTACACCAGGGAGAAAAACACCGGCTTTGACCGCCGCTTTCTCATGAAGCGTGTGGGCGAGGGCTGGAGGATCGACGCGGTGCAGGAGCGGCTGGACGGCTGGCAGCGCACGGGATTGTGAGGCATCACATGGCATGGGAATATGAAACCTTTGGCCCAGACGGTCAATGCAAATTGTTCGGTGTGAACATTTTTGACTACGACTGGCAAACCACCGGCAAGCGAGTAAAAGTCCAAGACCCGATCTATCACCAAGACCATACCTTCGAGGTCTGGCAGGTAGAGATTGACGGGCAGATCCACCGCTTTGCCGCCGGGGAGTTCTCCAACTGTGTATGGGGATTCTATCTGGAAAAGAACGAATGAGAGGAGCGTAGCGCCATGAAAGCCAGCGCCGGAGAGGTCTATACAGTCTATAACCAATATCTGAAACGCTACACCGCCTGCCAGGTGGCCTATATTGCGCCGCCGGACACGGTGAGCAAAGAATCTTGGGCGGTGGTCCTCTCTCTGGATTGGGTGGGCGACGCCCCTCTGACTGCGGAGGAACTGCCCCATCTCCGCCCGCTCTACAAGGACTTCATGTACTGGCCCCGTAACCTTCACCTGCTGCGGGTGCCGTTGGAGGTCCCACCCCAGTATAAGCTGGTGGGCACACTTCCGCCCTTCACCGACCAGCCCTGCCGCTCCTATGGAGGCTGGAGTGACGGCTATGATGTGTACCTCCAGATCCGGTGGCAGGCCATTCCGGAGGAACGGCGGCGGGCCTTCAAGGTGGCCATGGACAGTGACGAGCAAACGGAGATCGGCGGTATCCCGGTGAAGGTCAGCAGCCATCGGGTGACGGACCAGTACGAACCATTCGATTCGGCGCTGGAACTAAAGGCGCTGCCTTGCCTCTCCACCCTCATCTGCGAGCGATGGCACCCGGATCTGCTGGAGTTTTTGCGGGAAAACCCCTTTGTCGATGAAGTGACTTTGCTGAACCACGGTCAGAGGACACTTGATCTGCGGGGCACCAGCATCAGAAAGCTGATGCTGGACATGACCGGGCTGGAGGAGCTGTGGCTGTGTGAGGGAACGGAGCAGCTCCTGTTCCAGAACAAGGGGCTGGACGCCTGTACCATCCATGCCCCCGAAGATGGCAGCGGTTTGACCCTCCAATTTATCGGGGAATACCGCCCGCACACGGAACTGCCGAACCTACGGGGGCTGCATGGCATCGAGCTGAAGGACTTTGATCTGACCGGACTGGCTGCTGTTCATCCCCACCTGAAGGAACTGAGGCTCTGGGGTGCGCCGGGAAACCTGGGGAACTTCTCCGCTGTGCGAGGGTTCCGGGAACTGACGAACCTCTCCACCTTCGACCTGTTCGGTTTCGGGGCGGACGACATCCCCACCCCGGAACAGATGCCGGAACTTCGCTGGTTCTGGATGACCAGCCTGCCGGAGACGGCAGCAAAAGCGGCAAAGCAGCTCTGGAAAGGCAAGCCGGGAATGGATCTGTGGATCACCAAGCCCCGGAAACCGGAGTGGCTGGCGCAAAACCTGGATAATCCATTCCGAGGCTGGGACGGTGCGGAGCATATCCCCGCCTCCGCTGCGAAAAAGGCAGCCAATCAATACCGCAAGACCCGTTCCCAGCTGATGAAACTGGCCGCTGAACCGGGCGAGGACGCCCAGGCCCAGGCGATGGATGCGGTGACAGCCTACACCCAGACCTTCAACAAGATGGGCTTTATCGAAACCGAGGAGCGGGATGAAATCTATATAGCCCTGCGGGGTATCCTGGATGCCCTGCCAGGCGACACGCTCCAGAAAGATGTGCTGATCGAGAAGTTTGAGGAACTTCGTGATTTTTGAGGAGAATCGAGCATGAACAAAAAAGAGTTTCAAAAACTGTGCAGGGATATATTCAAAAGGAATGGATTTCTGGCTCGCGGAAATAATTTTTATTTTGACTATGGATCGCTCCTCCTAATTTTCGGCCTGCAGCACTCGGATTTTGGAAGCTATTATTATATTGAGCATGGCGTTGCAAATAAGGAAACCAATCCATATATGCCTTGGCCAAAGTATTACCAAATAGATCGAGGACGGGGACGAATTGCTTTTCAATTAAACAAGAGTGGTGACCCGCAAGCAATTTTCTATGAGAGCGATTTCGATGAAGGAAGGTTTATCGATATACTCGAAAGAACAATAAGTCAGGAGAAAGAGAAACTGAAAGCATAAGACAATAAGTGTGGGCTTTTGATTGGAGGGGCGTACATTGAGCTACACGAAATTCAGCAAGGCAGTGACCAAGTGGCTGAAAGCCAATGGTCTGCCCTGCTATGGAACAGCCTATGATAGCCCCGAAGAAACAAAAGCCCGACTGGACGCATGGATGCGCGGGAGCAAAGAGATACTGCGCCAGTGGATCGCAGATAAGCGTTACCGTGAACTGATCTCCTGCGCCCACGGAGGCTGGTATCAGGATGATGTAATTTTTGAGCCCTTGGCTGAACATTTTGTGGCGAACCACCTGTTTGATGAACTGCGGTTTCTCTGCGAGCGCGGCATCCGTTTTTCCGCGGAAGATATGCTGGCCACCATTAAATCTGAGAAAGAGGAGCATGGGGCGCTTGATATAGAAACAATTCGGTCTATCGATGTTCCAAGCTATGTGTCAGGCCGCAGTTATTCCCATTTGGGGGAAATCGCAAAATACAGGAAACGGGCGCTGGATCAGATTATCCGCTATGCAGGCTATCTGGAGCAGATCCACGCACCTGCGGAATATTTGGAACAGGTAAAGCTCCTGCAAGAGAGCGTTTCGGATCTGACAATCAAAACAAAAGATTTGAAATCATTCCGGTTTCGGCTGTGAAAGTAATTACCCGAAAGGAGTGTGTGGGCGCATGAGCCGAATCGTTGATGAACCCTATTTCACCCACAGTGCCTACAGCGCCCTCACCACCGGCATCCAGGTGAAATGCCCCAAGTGCCACGGCGCAGGTGTGGTGACAGCGGATGATGACAACGCCTATTTCCGGTGCCTGAGCTGCGGCTATCGGATGACGCAGGATCGGACGGTCTACCGCTACGATGTCCATAACCAGTGCAAAAACTGCGGAAGATACTACCGGGTGGATATTGAAGATGAGGCAAAACAACACTTTCCCGTCCTCCATGTGGCCTGCCCCTATTGCGGGGCAACCATGCCGGGCGAGGTACACAAGACGGCGGAGGCTTTCTCCTATGGCGCGGAGATTCAGGGCGGCAAGGACCCCTGGTTCGGCCTGGAACTGTGGTTTTTGACCTCATTCCAGGGTAAACCAGTCTGGGCCCTAAACCGGGAACACCTTGCCTATCTGATCGACTATCTCAGCGCCGACCTGCGGGAAAAGCCATCGGGTAGCCAGAAAAAGACTCAGGCCGACCACCTCCCCACCTTCATGAAAACCGCAAAGAACCGGGAGCGGATCGTGAAGCTGCTGAAGAAGCTGCAAGAGAAATGAGGAAAACAATATGGCACTACAAGATAAGAAAATAATGCCTCCCCCTTGGCTGGCCCACCGGGAGATCGAGCGATACTCCATTGGCTGGCGCATGGGCTATGGGGAGGATTACATAGACCGATTTGGCGATTGGCTGGACACCCTCTCCCCGGAGGAGCGGACGGAATACCGCACTCTCTTTCCCGAGCCGGTGACCTGGAAGGGCTGGTGGGATGACGAGGACAGCAGCGAGGTACTGGAGCATGGTGACTTCTTGGTGGATGCGTGGCAGCCGGAAGGCCAGCCAAAGTACACCCGCCAGTGGCTCCAGCAGGAGTTTGCCGCCGGGCGGAAGCGGGAGCTGTGCCTGTTCTGGGGCCATCAGCTATCCGAGGACGGCCAGCTGACAAAAAGCTGCCTCAGCCAGTGGTGGATGGAGGACTTCTATACGACGGCTGACTCCTACCTCTGCATGGAGCAGTATATGATGGCTGCTAAGGCCGAGCTGTTCGGCGACAAAGAGATCCGGGACCAGATTTTGAAATGCAGCGACCAAAAGCAGATCAAGGCTCTGGGCCGCAAGGTGCGGGGCTTTGAGCAGAAGGTATGGGACAAGTTCAAGTACGCCATTGTGCTGCTTGGCAACTGGCACAAATTCAGCCAGAACCGCGAACTGCGGGAGTTTCTCCTTTCCACCGGGGACAGCGTACTGGTGGAGGCCAGCCCCTATGACAACATCTGGGGCATCCGCCTCGCGGCCAGCTCCCCGGAGGCTCAGGACCCCACGAAGTGGCGTGGACAAAACCTGCTGGGCTTTGCGCTGATGGAGGTGCGGGACGAGCTGCGCAGAGTGACACAGAATGAAATGCTTTGCGATTGGAGTATGGTATGGCAACAATGAAACTCTATGAACTGGTCAACCACTACCACATCGGCACGGAACTGACCTGCGCCGAGGCGATGTTCATGGCCTGCAATGAATATTACCATCTGAATTTGTCCGAGGAGACCCGGAAAATGTTCTCCGTCATGGGCCTTGGGATGCAGACTGAGCACTCCTGCTGCGGCGCTTTCACCGTGGCGGTGGGGATCATTGGGCTGATGACCGCAAAAGAAGGTCAGACGGATGTGAGCAACATGGAAGGCTATGGGATGATTGCTGAATTGACGGACTTCATGCTGGGCTTCTATGGAACGCTCCACTGCGTCGAGCTGCAAAAGCTGGAGATCGTGGGGGTTGAGAATCCCTGCCACGCCATTGTGGAGGCGCTGGCCAAAAAGCTGGAGGAACTGCTGGCGGGCCGAAGGATCTTCCGCCCGGTAAACGGAGGACAACTAGGCTGCTGATGTGCCGGGAAGCGAGGGATTACATGAAAGACTTTTCCCAATACGGAAACAGACCGGACGACCAGTGGGAGATGCTGCCCTGGATACCCGATCCGCGTCCGCCCTTCAAAATCTGGGTGAAGCCGGAGCAGATCGCGCCATTCTTTCTCATTCCCCACCACCCCTATGCCATCTCCCTTCTGCTGAAGATCAGTGACGGGTTCCGGACAGAAGAATTCTGCCGGCTGGGACTGACCGGCAGCAGCGGAGACTGGGAACGGCTGGTCCGGGGCGTGATCCGGGAGTTTGAGGAAAACAATAGTGGTGAGGATCTGTTTCACTTTGACTCTGACGAGGATGTGTTCTGCGTGTATTCCCAATACATCGACGATTTGATGATGCTGGCCAAAATGATCCGAGTAGCCTGTGCCGATGAAAAAACGATGGGGATGTATCTGAACATGAGCGAGGCAGCGAAAGCATGAAAGAGTTGACCACTCAAACAGGGATTATAGTAAAATGCAGTAAAACGGCCATTGAATTTTTCCAAAATGCTCAGTCAGTGGATTCCTTTTCTGTGCTGGAGATCCCAGGGGAATTCCAAGGTATAGCGGTTGAGTTTTATGATTTGATTATGGAAAATGATCATCTTGCGGCCTTGCTGGGCTGTCGCGGCAATTATGATATTGCGGTACAGATAGATGAGGTAACCGGCACCATGACGGGGTGGCATTGGTTCAAATGAGGGAAACGGAATGATCGAGTACATCAAGCTCTTTTGGGAGGGCGCACCGGAGGGTGAACCATCGGTCATCCTCTATGAAGTGGATACCGAAAATGAGCGGCTGGCCCTCCGCTCCATTGACATCTTTGCGGATGGCTGCACCCGCGACATCCCCGACCTTTACGACGGTGCCATTGAGATTACGCCGATCCCCACCGTGGAGGAATTGAACGCCCATGTCTGGGGCGAGGAGTTCCACGCCTGCTTGATAGAGAAAGCAGAATTTGAGGCCATCTGGGAAAGCCGATTTTATAGCGGATCGTTTTTGAAAAGCGAGGAATGACAATGGTTGAAATCAATCGTGTCTGGCTCAATGTGGATACAGACACCAACAAAATCACACTATTCAGCCGTCCCCGTGTATCCATCCGTGTAGATGAGTACATTTGGAGCTTGATCGAAGAACATATCGTGAAGCCCCATAAGCTCATGCGTAGTGAAAAGCACAAGTATCTGCTGAAAATTGCCTTTGGCCGATTTGATCTGGTGCGGCACCGATATTATCCGCTTTCCCCGTACAACGGGACGCTTCGGGAAGGCGTCAAGCCGGACAGCGCAAACGGATGGTATCCCCGTGAGGACTTTGCAGACTCTGAGGAACGCACCACCTGGTTCTCTCCCGATAAAATCTGGACAAACTGCGGCAACAAGGTTCTGGATGTCAATATTGATGCCGCCAATGTGAGCGAAAGCATCACCCCCAGAGAATACGCAGACTTGCTGTTCGATGGGATTGGGGCAGCATTGATATTTAACTTCAAAAGGCTCAAGCGCGAGGAATTTGATGAGCTGAAATCCAAGATCAACTGGAGCATGGTAGAAAGTTTCCCATTCCCCGCATCCTTTGAGGAACAACAGTACATTGGGGACGAGGGCAAAATTCATGTGTATTCCTGGGATGGCCGACAGGAAACGAACCTTGTAGGCCCTTATTCTGTGCGGGATTTGTATCTGGAGCATTTCGGAAAATAGTTGGGAGGAATCTGATGAAACAGACAGATATTTATACTGAGGCTCTGATCTGTCTGCGCTCAATCCTTCAGGCAGACCATCCGGAATTCAAGAACTGGATTGACTGGTTGGAGCGGGACATTCAGGACTGGAACCAGCGGCGGGAGGTTGCCCATCATCTTCGGGCATACGGTGGTATGGGCTCATTCAATGATCTGCCCAGTATGCGCGGAAATCACGACTACATTTTTGACTTTCTAAAGTCTGTGTGCTATGCCTTCGGCCATCTTTATGGCAAACGGGAAGGCATTTCGCCAGAGGTATTGATGGCGGAGTGCCTCCACGATGTAGGGCAGGCAGCCTATCACCCCCATAAGGCACTGAACCAAGCCATTGCCCAACACTTGATGCAGGGCGATCTACAGGAGAATCTGGATAGGCTGTAGGAGGACTTGCTATGAACGAAAGACTATTTCGCACCCAATTCAATCAAATGGAAACCACCGAGAAACAGGCGCTGATGGAACGCCTGGCTGCTCGTTATAATATGACCTTTCTCGGTCTACATACCTTTGATCGCTGGGGCCAGAACTGTACCACCGGCATATTCGAGAAAGATAGCCGGGAGTATGTTTTCGTTCCCGGCGATACCGTCACCCTGGGCTGGGAACGGTTCGCCATAGGGCTCAGTCAGGACAGCCGGGAGGAACTGGACTATTTGTTCCAGGAATGGGAGATGGAACAGGACCCAGAGGAGATGATCCGGGAAAGCATGGCTCCCGTTCGGCAGGTAGCTATTGGCCCTATGCTGGTGGGCCGGGAGTTGGAGGAACTGTGCTGGGAGCTGGTCACAATGGACGATCCCAGATTGACCGCCCATCCTGACTGGCTGAAGCAGTTCCGGGAGTTTGCCTGGAGCGACCTTGACAGCCTTACTATGCACCAGTCAGCCCGCATTGAGCGGACGGAAAAGGGCTTTCAGATCTGTATCTATAACCGCACAGACTACGATGCGCTTCTTGCCGGGCTGGAACAGCAGGGCCTCTCCCTGCCCACGGCGGACGAGTGGGCCTATCTGTGCGGCGGCGGGTGCCGCACCCTGTTCCCCTGGGGAGATGGAATGGACTACTCCATGCACCTGCACCACTTCGAAAGCCCGGAGGATGAGGACAAGCCCTTCGATATGGAGGAGCCTAACTTCTTCGGAGTGTCCATCGCCTATGACCCCTATATGCGGGAGGTCGTGAAGGCCGAACAGTTTACCACCTGCGGCGGTGATGGCGGGCGCGGCATCTGCGGCGGACTTGGAATTTTCCTCGGTTTCCTGCCCTGTTCGCCCCACTGCAAGCCGGAAGTGCAGGAAGACAAGGAACTAAACGGCGACTATGACTTCTACCGGCCTATTATCCGGGTGGAGGCAATTTGAGAATGCGGAGGGCACCATGAGAGAAACAACACCCGATCTTACAAGGATCAGCAAGTATATCAGCTTGATCCTTCGGCACAAGCCGGAGGTCATTGGAATCCAGTTGGATGCCCACGGCTGGGCGGATGTCAATGCGCTGCTGGCGGGTATCAGCAGAAAATACCCCATCAACCGGGACATTCTGGAGGAAATCGTGCGGAGTGATGAAAAGCAGCGGTATTCCTTCAGCGAGGACGGGACAAAAATCCGGGCCAACCAGGGCCACTCCATTCAGGTGGATGTGGAACTCCCCGTGACTGAACCACCGGAGACGCTGTACCACGGAACAGCCCAGCGGTTTGCCGCCTCCATCGAGGTCCAGGGACTGCTTCCCCAAAGCCGCCTGTATGTCCATCTGTCCCCAGATCCCGAAACCGCCGAAAAAGTAGGCCAGCGGCACGGCCAGCCTGTGATTTACCTGGTGGATGCCGGACAGATGCACCGCGACGGATATCTCTTTTATTTATCCGCCAATGGAGTGTGGCTGACAAAGGTGGTCCCTGCTCCGTACCTGAAACGCTTAGAGGAGTGAATGCCATGCGTACCGCGTGTGGTACAGACAAGGTGAACAACACGCTCCGTCTTCTTTAAGAAAGAAAAAAGTATTTGGAGAACGACAAAATAATATTTGAGATGGAGATTAAGAGCTAATATGACAGATATTCACGACTTAGTGCCAAAAAATAAATTTGATAGTTCAAATATAGAGAGGCTAAAACACCTTACTGACAATGAGATTGAGCCGATATTATCCTCTCTTTTGGAGTGGATACAGGACTGTAATTGGCCTGTTGCTGGTGATATTTTGCCGGTGCTCGCTTTACACCAATCAGCCCTCGTCCCTTTAATTCATAGAGTTTTAAGTCCACATGAAAAAGACGACATATGGAGGTATTGGATTATCACCTGTCTGGTACCTCTTTTTTCCGATGAGAGCATAAATTGTATTCTCTCAGATATACAGAGGATTGCAAAAAGTCCTACACAGGGCGAATTAAGAGAAGAAGTGCATGAAGCCGCTGTTATCTTCTTGCAGAACAGACTATCAAAAACAGGTCGATAACTTCCCATTTATCGGGGAGATAGCAAAGCCAACCGAGCCAGCAACGGTCAAGATGAACTGCACATTTCATGAGCCGCCGCTGACAGCCTCGACTGTCTTTGCTGATAGGCAATCAAGCCGGTCTTTCGGCAGATGGCAGATATCAAAAAGGAAAATCTGGACACCCGGCTGTGGGGCCGGTGTGGAACCTACTATTTACAGAAAAAAGACTGAAGGAGGCGTCAACATGGATGTCGTGAAACTTCCCAAGAAAGCCCGCATGGTCTGCTATGAGATCATGGATGGCAAAGAAGGGGCCTTGGATACCCTGGAATCCTTTTCCGATAAATACCCCCATCAGGTAGCAGCGGTCAAGGCTGAGGTCGCCTATTTCAACCTGGACTATGAAAAGGCGCTGGCTTTGGATCTGACCATCCTTCCCTGGCTGGAGGAGTGGTATTACAGCAATGTGAGCGATGAACACATGATTGCCATGACGGTGGCCGCCATCCAGCTCCACCGGGAGCAGGAACTGATTGAGGCGCTGATGAAAGAACAGGCTCGCATCCGGGCTGAGAACGGCCTCCCCCAGCGGGATCGGTTCTGTGACATTCTGATGGACTACCTCAAGCGGGGCGTTATGCCCTTTGCGGACAACGACAAGAACTACCCCTACCATGAACCGGAGGAACCTCAAACGAAGGAGCAGCTCTGGGCAAAGCTGGTGGAACAGAATAAAAAGCTCTCGCCAGACGATCCCGATGCCAGGCGGAAGCTCTATAACCACTGCTGTATGTTCGGAACCGCCAGGGATGCCGTAGATCTCTTTGAGGAGATTCAAGGCGTGCCCATGGCTGACTCCTCCTATCGGGACGCAATCGCCCGCTATCTCTATCTGGGCGAGCAGGAGAAGGCGCTCCAGACAGCGGAGCGGTTGGCAACATCGCGGCTGTGGGCGGTTGCCGGGCCGACGCAGGTGCGTCCCATGTCCTTCTTTGAGGACCCGAACCTGCGGGAGTTTTTGCTGGAGCCGGAATCCCTCCGGCGCATCCGGGAGGCTGCCCTTATTGATAACGGAACTTTGACGCGCAAGTGAGGAGGATGGTCATGTATATCAAAAAATACTGGGGCAACTTTATCGGAGGCTCGGATGACAGCCTGAACCTTGTGGCCTTTTTGGTAGATCAGAAGAAGGAGGAGATCCCCCTCAGCGAGATCTTCGCCAAGATCGGGCTGGACAAGCAGAACTGGGACTTCCACCAAACCGTGGAGTATCTGGAGTTTACACACTCCGATGGCGTGGAGATGGACTTCCACTTCGCCATTGATGTGGTCACCGACCTGGCCGCCATCCTGCTGGAGTGCAGCGTCAGCGGCAGTGTGAACCTCCAGGATCTGGACGAGTACAACACCCCCTCCCGCCGCATCCGCATCACCGCTACGCCAGAGGAGCATGACGCCATGAACAAGACCCTGGCGGATTTTGCCCAGAACCCGCTGGAATATGACCTCAGTGAGATGATGGACGACGAGGAGATCCAGGAGATGGCTCGGGATGTGGAGGCGCTGCGTAAGGAGCTGTACGAGGCCGCTGGCCGCAACCGGGACTACCATGTGAAGGCAGAGGACATGAAGAATCTGCTCCCCGACTGGGAGGAAGCCACCGGCTGCATCGCCACCAACCGCATCACGGTGGAGGGCTGCAAGGTTGGCTACTGCTACCGTGAGAAGCCGGACGGCGACTGGGACAGCGGCTGGCGCTTTACCGCTGGTGATGAGAGTGACGAGTACATGGACGACCCTAATAACGCCGGAATCTACGGCCTCAACACCATCTGCAACGACGATCCCGACATCATCCCTCTGCTAAACACCCCCGCCCCCTGCGCCTTTGAGCGGGATGAGAATGGCGTGTTCCAGCAGATCAAAGACTGGAAACCGGATGAGGACGAGGAGGACCCGGATATGGATATTTTACAGCAGTGCCAGAAGTGGAATGAAAACAGCGAGTACCAGAAGATCATCGACGCGTTGGAGGCTATTCCTGCCCAGGAGCGCACCCCGGAGATGGACAGCGAGCTGGCCCGGGCTTACAACAATCTGGGGGCACCTTCCAACCGTGCGTTGCTCAAAAAGGCCATCGCTCTCTTGAAACCCCATGAGAAATACTTCGAGGGAGACCACTGCTGGAACTTCCGCATGGGTTACTCTTACTTTTATCTGGATCAGGAGGACCGTGCCCTGCGATACTTTGAAAAGGCATTGGAGGCCCGCCCTGGTGACGAGGACACCATGGAGCTGATCGACTGGTGCAAGAAGGGCATTTCTCTGCCTCAGTTCTCGCAGTGCTTCCGGGAGCGGACAGAGAAC
Source organism: Pseudoflavonifractor sp. An184 (assembly GCF_002160305.1). Lineage (GTDB taxonomy): Bacteria > Bacillota > Clostridia > Oscillospirales > Oscillospiraceae > Lawsonibacter > Lawsonibacter pullicola. The sequence goes on along the minus strand of NZ_NFKI01000028.1, from coordinate 11,056 downwards.
TGGTGGGAGACCTTTGCCGAAATGGAAGGGTCACTGCGCCAAATGATGGACGACGACAAAGACCACACCCGCGGCGCCGAAATCGTGGCCCAAATGGAAGGGGCTTTGAACCAGGTCTTTGATGAGATCTCTTTCGAGATGGGCTTCAACGGCGAGAAGTACGAGCTGATCCTCACCCCGGAGGGTGACAAGGTCAAGCTGTTTGAGCTGGTCTACTTCCAGAAGCACGCCTCCAGGGAGGTGCTGGAGCACTGGAACATCCTTGTGGGCCGTCAGCCCATCCGAAACATCGGCCTTCGCACCGACGATGGCTGGGACATCTCTGGAGATGATGTGCAGATCTGGTTGGAGGAACAGGGCGAAAACAGCTTCGCTATCTCCGCCTACTGTGAAAAACTGCTGCCCATGCTCCGGGAGGCGGAAGGCCGAGTCTGGTGGATGCTCACCACCCTCACCGACCAAGTGCTGGGCGAGATTCCCCACATGAGATACATAGACAGTTTTGATGTGCTGGAGGAACCCAAGGCGGAGCCGTCCATGCTTATGTCCCAGCTTCCCGACGCTCTGAAGGAGCGGGGGCTGGAACTCTCCACTGATCCGGAAGCCTATCTGGAGCGCTATCTTGGCTACGAAATGAAACCCAATGAAGATCCCGACGCCGATTGGCGGCTGGATGTGATGGTCGGCTCCACTTGCTGTGTACCGCTCATCAACGGCTATCTGAATGCCGACAATGACTTCATGGACGATCTCCATGCCGACGGCGCAGTGGCGGGCTTCTTCTGCTATCCCCTGGATACCCTCCGGGAGGAGGAAGGATCGGAGAAGATTTTCGACTTCCGGGACAAACTGGAAGAAGTGTTTACCACCGGCGACGGACCGGAGATCCTCACCCTCACCGGTGGAGCCACCGGCCTTTTCTGCGGCTATGTGGATTTCATTGCCTGGGACATCCAGACGGCGCTCCAGATGGCAAAGGAGTTCTTCGAGGACAGTGAGATCCCCTGGGCCAGCTTCCACACCTTCCGTCGAGAAGCAGGCACTGTGAACCTGAAAACGCCGCCCGAGGAGGAACCGGACGATGAGGATCAGATCCCCGAGCTGGACGAGACGCTGACGGGCGTGGACTATATCCCTTACACCCCGCAGAACGAAGAGGAATTCTTCCAGCAGCTGGAGCAGTGGAATGATGAGGACGAGTACACCCGCTGTATCCAGGCATTGAACGCCATCCCGGAGGATTGGCGGAACTACCGCATCGTCTATGCCATGGCCCGGGCGCTGGAAAACTACGCAGTTTTGGGCGACCATCAAGAGGAACCACCCTACTACAAGGCAGAAAAAGCCCTGCTCCGAGCCATTGAATTACTGGAATTGGTTCGGGAGGAAGGCCAGGAGAAGTCCCAGTGGAATATGCGGATGGCTTATGGATACCAGTATCTCTACCATCAGGAGGAAAAGGCCATCCCCTACGCCCAGCGGTGGGCGGAGCTGGACCCGGAGGACGAGGACGCCCCGGCGGTGATTCAAGCGTGTCAGGAGGAGATTGCAAAGCGAGCTGGAGCAGAAGTCGAGGACGAGAGTGACCACACAGGCGTCTTCACCGGCTTTGTGCTGCTGTCCAAAGGAGAATGGGATAAAGAGCAGTTCATCCGGGACATGAAGGAAAAGTGGGACATCGCTGTGGATGAATACGACGCCAGCGAGGAGAAGGACGACGACGCCCTGGTGTTTGAGGTGGGCGATATGCTGGCCGCTGTCAGCTTGACCTCCTATCCTATCCCCGGCGGCGAGGCCGAGGGCAATGCGGAAAACAACTATATGTGGGAGGATGCGGTCAAGGTAGCCAAAGAGCACCGCGCCCACCTGATGGTAGCAGTGCTGGGTAAAGAGGAGGATCTTCTGGAAAAGGGCAAGCTGTTCACAAAGGTGGTTGCCGCCTGCTGCCGCCAGGAATATGCCACCGGTATCTACACCAGCGGCGTGGTGTTTGAGCCCCGGTTCTATGAGGGCTTTGCCGACATGATGCGGGATGACGAACTGCCCATCTTCAACTGGATCTGGTTCGGCCTCTGGCGGAATGAGAATGGCATGAACGGCTACACCTATGGCCTGGATTCGTTTGGTAAGGAAGAGATGGAGGTGCTGGGCACCGATGCCAAGCCGAGCGATCTGCGGGACTTTTTGGCCAGCCTTGTGTCCTATGTGCTGGAGAATGATGTGGAACTGCACGATGGGGAAACCATCGGTTTTGATGCAGATGATAAGCACACCATCACCCGCAGCCCTGGCGTCGGACTGCCGGAGGAGCAGATGACCCTGAAAATCTCCTGGGCGTCATCGGACGGTGACCCTGACGATGATGATGACCCGGACGGTGAAGTGCCCGAGGATAAGGAATCCGGTGTTCCCGAGGTCTACACCGAGGAGGAGATGGAAGCCATCGAGGGGCACATCCAGCAGTATTTCGGCAAGTTCGAGAATGTGTTCCACGAGCTTTCTTCCCCGGACATCCATGTGGACATCTGCGTGGTGCCGCCCTCCGAGGAGCGGGACTACTACACCCTGGTCACCATGGGTATGGGCGCCCACCGGATGAATGTCCCGAAGGAACTGGCGGAATATAAGCTGGAGCGGGCGGAGCTGGCCATCGCGCTGCCGGGGAACTGGAAGCTGAAGCGTGAGGATTTGAAGAATGAGCGGTGGTACTGGCCTATCCGCCTGCTGAAAACCCTGGCCCGCCTGCCCATTGCCAGCGATACCTGGCTGGGCTTCGGCCATACCATGGACAATGAGGAGGACTTTGCAAAGGGCACAAAGCTGTGCGCCGCCATGCTGACCGGTCCCCAGGACACCGAAGATGGAAGCGAGGTCTGCATCCTGCCGAGTGGCGAGGAGGTCAACTTCTATCAGGTGATCCCTCTCTACCGGGATGAATTGGAATACAAGCTGGCCCATGACGCGGACGCCCTGCTGGACAAAATGAACGGCATCAGCTTTGTGGTGGAGCCTGATCGTCAGGATGCTATCACTCGTGGCACCCTTTCCAATGATGATTTTGACGGTGAGATGGACGATGCCTCCTATCATATCGAGAGCATTGAGGAGAAGGGTCTGCCCATTGACCCCATCAATGCCTACAACCATATGGCCATCTACTTGCGTTGGTGCATGGAGCATGATTTGATGGGCGAGGAATTTCTGAAAGAATACGGCGAAGTGGTCAAACAGGTCAAAGCCGACCCTGCCAGTGTGGACCTGCGGGCATTCATCCAGAATGAGTTGGACGGCTGCTTGTTCTCTGTGCTATTCAATCAGCAAGGCCGTGCTTTTGCAGGCTATTACTATGGAGAGGGCGACAGCCCCTACTATCCTGCCGATGTTGATGACAACGCCCTCCGCTTCTTCGGCCCGGAACGGTATCACTCCAATGAGTTCCAAGATGAAGCCTACCTGTTTATCCCCTTTGACGAGGACTACTACCAGGCCATGGCAAAGGTGATCGAGGAACGCTTCACCAACTGGCAGGGACAGGACTTCGACGAGGACACGCTGGAACCCTCCGAACTGGCTGAGGCGTTGATGGAGTATCTGGACTGTGAATGCACCTATTTCCCCTCCATGAAGGACGATGATCCCATCATGTCGGCATACAGCTATGCCAAACGGGAAAGTGTCAAAGAAGGCTTTGTGCCGGTGCTCATCAAGGCAGATGATGAAACGCTGTTGGAGTGTCTGGTGATGAACGCCGACCTGAAGAATGATGCGGACATTTACGAATTTGACCTCAAAACCGTAACGGAGTACCGGAAGAAGATGCTCTCCGCCCCCATCAAAGACGGAACGGCGGTTATGGATGAATTGATCGGCCAACGCAAGGAAGAAGCTGAGGATGACGATATGGACTGGGATGAGGAAGTCCTGGGCGAGATGGAGGGCGGCTATGACAATGACCGTTTCTCCTGCTACTGGAATTCTGACAACGATATGACCTATCCCCTTATTCTGGCCAAAATCCCGGTGAAGAATCCCTGGGAGATCTTCGCCTACCTGCCCTTCGGAAACTGGAATGACTGCCCCGACACACCGGAGCTGATGGCAGCGGCCAAATACTGGTTCGAGCAGTACGGCGCGGTGCCTGCCGCCATGAGCCACGATGAATTAGAATTCCTGCTCCCGGCCCCCATCCCCAAGGAGAAGGCCATGGAAGTGGCATTGGAACAGTACGGTTTCTGTCCAGACATTGTGGATCAGGAGCCGGAGGACGCCACCGTTGGCGCACTGGCCGATGTGCTGCGGCAGTCCACCGTCTGGTACTTCTGGTGGGATTGATGGGAGATTGTGACCATGAACGAATACCTGAAGCAATATATTGAACTCCAAAAGCAGTTTCGGGAGACAAAAGGAAATCCGGACAGTGTCCGCGCTCTCTATACCTTCAAGGAGAAACTGGAGCAGTCGGAAGACAAGCAGGCCAAGGAAGTGCTGGTGGATGTGTATGATCTGCTGGACTTCAAGAAGGATGCCTATGAACTGCTCTGCCAAATCGGAAATCGTTCCGATAAAAAGACCCTCAAGCGGCTGGGCACGCTGAAGGAATATGCGGAAAACTGGGGCAATCATTACGCCCTCCCCAGACCCAAAACGCCGGAGGAGAAGCAGAAAGAGAAGGAGCGGCAGGCCCAGCTGGGCCTGCCCACCTTCCGGTATCACCCCAACCCTCTGGAAACAGGCGCTTTTGAGGAGTCCGCGGATGGCGTTGCCTGCGACTGCTGCGGCAAGACGACCCATATTTTCTATACAGGCCCCTTTTACGCTGTGGAGGATATTGAGTGTCTGTGCCCGGAGTGTATCGCCAGCGGCGAGGCGGCCCGGAAATATGACGGCAGCTTCCAGGACGATTGCTCCGTGGACGATGGCGTGGAGAATCCGGCCCAGTTGGACGAGCTCATCCACCGAACTCCCGGCTACTCCGGTTGGCAGCAGGAATACTGGCGTGCCCACTGCGGCGACTACTGCGCCTATCTGGGCCCTGTGGGTGCCAGAGAACTGCGGGCCTTGGGTGTGCTGGAGGAGGTGCTGGACGATTCCATGTGGGACGATGAGCAAAAAGAAATGATCCAGGAATCCGTCAACGGCGGGCATCTGCAATGCTATCTGTTCCAGTGCCTCCACTGCGGGAAGCACCTGGTATGGATGGATTTTGATTGAGGAGTTTTCAAAAGGTGGGATACAAGCGATGAAACCCAAAACACTGACCATTCAACTGAATGATGAACAACTGCCCATCCTTCCGGTAGAGCCGGAAGCCCACCTCTCCTTTACCACTCATGCTGATGGAAATGAATTGGAGCTAACGGGAAACCGGGCGGGGCTGCTTCTATTGGCGAAAGCCGCTTTGGGTATGGCAGAAACTCTTCGCGGGGATGGATTCCACATCCATCTGGATGACCTGTATAGCATCAACTCCGAGGGAAAAAGCATCCTGATCCGAAAGGAGGAACGGCCAAAACCATGATTGAAAAAACCTTCCTCAACCCCGCCACAAATAAGCAGTGGCGGATTGAAATTGACGGACATACCATCCGAACCTGCTTGAATGGCGGGAAGGTCAAGGAGATCCTGTGCGACTCCGCCTTCCAGGTCAAGAGCAAGACTGCCAGCGCCATGATGAGCCAAATGCGGAAAGGATTTGTCTATCAGAATCCGGATGCCGCTGTTGGGCAGGCGCGGTGCCATCGGTTTGTCGGTAAGGACAGTAACGGTTTTATGCCCCTGGCTACCGCCCTCACACGGGATGACTTCTTCCTGACGAGGGTGGTCGGAGATTTTGAGGACGAAACCCTCTATCACTTCGATGGCAGCGGGGCGATCCTTGAAACGGTCTCTCTGGGCGCCAAGCGGATGACCTATGAGCAGGTCCTCTGCCCCAATGACACCCTTCTTCTGAACAACAGCTATCTTCTCCAGCAGTTCTCACTCCGCTCCCATGAAATCACACCCTTTGCCAACAAGAAAAACAGCATGAAGACCATGCTGGATGTCAGCGGCGACCTGGCCCTGTGGTACACGGGCGAGGAGATTGTTGTCTTTGACTTTGGCAGCAACACAGAGGTGTGGCGGGAAACGGTAAAATGCAAGAAGTCAAAAGACCCGAATTTTGCCTATTACTGCTTCGGGATGCTTTCTCCCCGGCAGAGCAAAGCGGCCTACCGCGTCACCGAGGGTGAGTATGTGCTGGTCGATTTGAAGTCCGCCCAAAAAGTAGTGATTCCCAATGAGGGCTGGCATCCCTTCTTCTCTCCAGATGACCAGTGCTTCTCTGTGGGCGGCAAGTTCTATTTGACCCAGAACGGAGAGGAAATGGACAATCCTTTCCCGTTTTCTGTCCGGCAGGGGCTGAGTTTTTCGGATACCTGTACGGTGAGGACAAGGGGCAGCCTGATGGCCGTTCAGCAGGATCGTGGCAGCTCCCCCATAGAGCTGTGGGATACCGGAAGCGGCCAGCTGCTGGCCACCATTGACGACCCCTTTGTGGTGCGGCAGGTGAATTTTGCCTTTACCAAGAGCGGACTTGTCCTGCACACCGATTACGGGGCCATGAGCATCTATTCCTGCGCCCTCTGAAACGGAGAAATGAACTATATTTATTTTTACGATGAGAAAATGGAGGGGGCACAATGAACTTTAGCGAAGCAATGCAAATGCTTGGAACCAAGTTGCAAGGAAAGTACGGGCATTTAGGATTCAAGTATAAAAAATCCGACAAAACACTTACGAGGCACAGTAAAAATTTCACCTATATGATTGCGTTTTCCTCATTCGGCGGGAACACAAAGGATAGCATAAGCATAGAGGTTTGCTATATAATCAACACCCGTCCATACGACCCTTATGGTTATGCCAAACCAGACATCAACACACAACCGCTGTTTTACAGTTTAAGAGACAATGAAATATATCTTGATATAGGAAATGAAGAAAAGATTTACAATGCCTTTGAGGTTGTTTGTCAATGGATGGATAAAATACTGATTCCAAAAATGAATGAGCTTTGTGCTACCGAGTAATGTGGAAGTGATGGCGGAGAAAGAGCGTGGACACCCATGAGCAAAGAATCATTGACAGAAAAACTCCTGGACTTGGCTGAGGGACGGGAAACACCTGAAACCTGGCAGAACTGGTGGGACGAACATGAGACGGAGTTGGAAGCCCTGCTGAGTCGGGGTGAATTTCTGAAACTGAAGCCCTGCCGACACGGTTTTCAGTGGGTCCCGGTGTTTGGCAGCCAAAAGGGAGCCATCGCCATTCTGGAAAAGAGCGGCTTAGCATTTGAAGCCAGCAATCTCTACCAGGAGCGGTATCTGGCCGAACTGGACGCTTTCTGCAAGGAGCAGGAGCGAGTGCAGCGGGAAAAGCAAAAGGAATTCAAGGCCAGCCACCCGGAGCTGTTTGGCCGATACCCCAAGTTCTCCAAGGCGCTGGCAAAGGTGCTGGACACCTCTGATGAGATCAAGCCTGCCGCCACGGAGGAGCAGATTGGGAATCAAGAAAGTGCGCTGGACTTCACACTCCCGTCCCAGGTGCGGGAGTTCTTCCTGCTGACCGCAGGTATCAATGTATCCACAGGCGTGATCCTTACCCTTTCCGGGATGTTTGATCTGACCATCCATGGAGAGCGGTATTGTGTGCTGGGCGAGTTCTGGAAAGAAGCGGACGGCGACCAGCTCCTGCTCCGCCCCAGAGAGGAAACCATCTGGTACTACGCCCATGAGCAGGACAAGGTAAAACGCCTCTGCAATGATATGACAGAACTGCTGGAGAAGAAATTGGCGAGGTATCTCAATGAGCACTGAAAACATCGCCCATGAAAAACGCTATCGAGACTGGCGGGCACAGTAATACATGTAAAGTTATGGAGGTATATATGGGACTATTTTCAAAGAAGAAAAGGGGCGAAATGCCGGATAAAATCATTTTGGGAAATACGGAATTTGTATTTGATCGCAAACTCGGCTTTCATGTTGGAGAATGGACCGTATGGGATAGAAAGACTAAAATTCTCCTTGAGTTTCAGAGCACAGAGGGAAATATGGGCGATATCGTTTTGAAAAGGGTAAATTGGGTCAATGACCATAAAGATACCATTATCCGAGCATTTTTGGATGAGAACGATGACTGTATAGACATCGTGAATGAAATGATCGAAGATGGAACGCTGGAAGCGGATGGGAAGATTTCAGAAGATGAGTTTGTAAAAGCACTGTTTGTAAACAATGTAACGGTATTTGTAAATGGAAGTGAAACTGGCTTTTACATCGATTTGGATGCGGAACCCGACTATTTCATGGGGCATTTAGTTTGTATCGAGGTCGACTGCAAATATAAAATTGAAGTCGGCGGATTCAACGGATAACACTTCAAACACAAAAGGCAAATTCTGCGGAAGGGGCAACGCCCGCAGCGGCATCAGAAAGGAGACAAGTACCTATGTCAACCTGGAGCGGAATCCGGAACAAGCTGGAGAATGACTACCTGTGTCCGGCGCTCCGGGGCCATATCCAGTATTTTGCCACCAGCTACTGGGAAAGCCATGACCAAACAGGCCGGGCGGCCATTCGACTGGACGGCGTGGAGGTGCTGCGAAGTAACTACTATGCCTATGAACAGAACTACTGGAACAGATATCAGGCCCTGCGGCGGGAGGGCATCGGCCAGGACGATCCAAAGGCCCCTTTCCGGCTGGCCCATGAAGGAACACTGAACGATGGCTGTTTTGACAACGGTTTTTTCTATGAGGCATTTCATGAATTTGACAACCAGAGCATTGAGAAAAGCCTTGCCAGCGAGAATCCTCTTGTCCGCATCTTTGCCCTCCTGGACCGCAGGCTGGGAAAGCGCCGCCTGCTGGCTTTGGAGGAATCCATGGAACAGGAGTTGGACTGGGTGCGGGCCTTCTATGTGATTCGGATGCAGGCAGAAGGGCTGATGGAAAAAGAATAACATGCGGGAGGAACCACTATGTCACAGATCGCATCCTTTTATCTTCTCAAAGACGGCCAGCGGCAGGAACTGTCCAACGGCGACTGCTCCGGCGCGGTCTATATGGCCATCTGGGACTGGTGTGAGAGCGAGCTGGATCTGGATGTCCGTTTTCCTGCTCCCCAGACGGAGGACACCCTGGATTGCGCTTTGCTGGAGGGAGAGCTGGCGTCTAATGTGCTGGCAGCTCTGCGGGAGCAGGACCTCCCGGAATTGGCCGCTGAAATTGCCCCAGACTGGGATCTGCCCACCGAGGCGGTGCAAAGCGGGCTTGAAACGCTGCGCTCCCATCTGGAACTGGTACAGGGCGACGCTGCCCTGCTGTATGAAATGACTTGACGGGACTATACCCATGCCAAGGATACAGGTTAAGGAACGGAGAGAAAACCATGGTGAGAGATGGACTTGTGTTCAAAGATGAGGATGGCCAGGTCATATTCAACCAGTACAGCTTCTGCGAATTGGTGAAGCACCTGCTGGTGGAACTGGTGGGGATCTCCTATGAGGAAGCCTCCCAGACAGTGGAACGCTCACCGCTGGCAGCACCAGTGTCCAATGTCATGGGAGTGGCGGTATTCAGTCATGACCTGCCTTATTACTGGGCTATGTTTTTCTACTATGGGAACGGTTATTGGTGGGAAAAGGGTATTCCAGCACAGCCAGAAGATATGGATGCCTATGAAGCTTTGGAAAAGAAAATTATGGAGGAATTTGACTTAAAGGAACCCTTTGAGTGGGAATAAGAGGTGAAATCTATGTGGGAGAAGCAAATGTATGAGTTGCTTGATAAACTGAGCCAAATCAATTATGAAGAACTCGATATAGACGATTTCTTAGATCAAAGAGACAGTGATCCTTTTGATAGCGAATGGGTCAGGGTTTATCAGGCTCTCGAAGAACTGAAAAAGGGAAAAACGGTTGCTGATACCCGAGAAATAGAGAAGAAAGCATACATCACCGTCTACGAAAAATCGGAGAATGATGAGTTGGCAGGGTACATCTCTGACGACTTTGGACTGATTGCAGATAGCAAACGGCTGAACTACTCGGACGAATGGCTGAAGAAACTGATTTCCTGCTATGAAAATGCAAGGATACCCTGCGGGGAACTTTGAGGGAGGCAATGCTATGGGACTTGACATCTACGCCGGAACACTGACCCGGTACTATTCTCACAACTGGAAAACTGTTGTTCAGCAGTGGGCGGAGGAAAACGGATACGCCTTTAACCGGATCACGCCGGATGGAGAAGCTGCTGATAACGAGGAAGAAATGTCCCCAGCTGAGGTCCAGACTGCAGTGGAGAACTGGCGGGATCAGATCTTGAGCGCCATTTCTCAACCGGGCCAGCCCCCCTACACCCCATGGCCGGAAGATAATGAGAAGCCCTATTACACCGACAAGCCGGATTGGGATGCCTTCGGCGCTATGCTTCTGGTGGCTGCCTGCCATACATACAATGAGCCGGTGCCTCCCACTGTGGAGAAGGGCTGGAACTTCGGGGAGCATCCCCTGGTCGCCCGTCTTGCATCGGACGAGGAGCGGGTGTGGTCCCTGTTCCATGGGGCTACCTGGTGGCTGCCTCTGGCGGACCCCTTCTTCTTTCAGGCGCCTCTGCCCACCGATGATCAGGCAATGATCGCCACCCTGGGCGGACTGCGAAAGGAGCTGGAGAAACTGAACCAACTGGCATGGCAGGCTGATGAGGATGCCATCCTTGATTGGGCAGATACAGAGGGATACCCGGTAGACGGAACCATAGACGCAGATGGACAGTACAGCAAGGCGGACATCCCGGAACACACTCAGTATGACACCCAATCCCTGGCCAAGTTTGCCTTCTCCATGTTCTGGCGGGCCATGCGGTTTGCCGAGGAACAGCAGGTGCCCATTTTGCTTGATTACTAAGTCCAATGGTATTAAGTCAAGAGGGTGATTCACGGAAACAACAGAAGAAAACGCCATAGGAGAGCTATGTGAGCAGCCAAAAGGCAACACCAACCAAAGCCCTGCC
>NZ_NFKI01000027.1 GCF_002160305.1 Pseudoflavonifractor sp. An184 | reverse complement strand
GCCCTGAATGCCTTGCTTGGCAAGGCGTTCAGCGAGCGCAGCGAGGACTTTTCCGCCGCGCAGCGGCGGGAAAGTAACGGCATTTTTGCAGGCTGTCGGAAAAGTCCTTGGACTTTTTCGACAGCCTGAGGCGGGGAACTGGTTCCCCGCCTCCTCTTTGTGTTCAGAAAGGGGGATCAGAACAGGCCGGTGATCTTCCCGTTCTCATCCACGTCGATCTTCTCCGCGGCCGGGACCTTGGGCAGGCCGGGCATGACTTCCCCACGGGTCAGGCCCCGTGGGGGCCCCTTGGGATCAAAATGCTCGGGCGAAATGAATTCGCCCTGCGCCAAGGTTTTGCTGCGCAAAACGCTTGTACGCCGCACCTGCGGCGAAAGCATGCCCATGCCCGGCTCAGAACAGTCCGGTAATCCGGCCGTTCTCGTCCACATCGATCTTCTCCGCGGCCGGGACCTTGGGCAGGCCGGGCATGGTCATGATGTCGCCGGTGAGGGCCACCAGGAAGCCCGCCCCCGCGGACACCTTCACATTTCGGACGGTGACCGTGAAGCCCTGGGGCGCGCCCAGCAGGCCGGGGTCGTCGGAGAAGGAGTACTGGGTCTTGGCCATGCAGATGGGCAGGCCCCCGAAGCCCAGGTCGGTGAGCTGCTTCACCTGCTTCTTGGCGGCGGGGGTGAGGACCACTCCGTCCCCGTGGTAGATCTTCTTCACGATGGCCTCCAGCTTCTCCTCAATGGGGAGCTGAGTGTCGTAGGCGTACTGGAAGCGGTTCTCCTCCTCACACAGGCGGACCACCTCTTCGGCCAGGGCCTTGCCGCCCTCGCCGCCCTTGGCCCACACCTCGCTGAGGGCCACATTGACCCCCAGCTCCCGGCACTTGGCCTCCACCAGGTCCAGCTCGGCCTTGGTGTCGGTGGGGAAGGCGTTGACGGCCACCACACAGGGCAGGCCGTACACATTTTTGATGTTGCCCACATGCTGGAGCAGGTTGGGCAGGCCCTTCTCCAGGGCCTCCAGATTCTCCTGGTTCAGCTCCGCCTTGGGCACGCCGCCGTGGTACTTCAAGGCGCGCACCGTGGCCACCACCACCACCGCCGCGGGGGTCAGGCCGGCCATGCGGCACTTGATGTCCAAAAACTTCTCCGCCCCCAGGTCGGCGGCAAAGCCGGCCTCGGTGACCACATAGTCCCCCAGCTTCAGGGCCATGCGGGTGGCCATGATGGAGTTGCAGCCGTGGGCGATGTTGGCGAAGGGGCCGCCGTGGATAAAGGCGGGGGTCCCCTCCAGGGTCTGGACCAGATTGGGCTTCAGAGCGTCCTTCAGCAGGGCGGTCATGGCACCCTCCGCCTTCAGGTCGTGGGCGGTCACCGGCTTGCCGTCGTAGGTGTAGGCCACGATGATGCTGCCCAGCTTCTGCTTCAGGTCCATCAGACTGGTGGCCAGGCACAGCACCGCCATGATCTCGCTGGCCACCGTGATGTCAAAGCCGTCCTCCCGGGGCACGCCCTGCATCCGGCCGCCCAGGCCGTCCACAATGTGGCGCAGCTGCCGGTCGTTCATGTCCACCACCCGCTTCCAGGTGATCTGCTTGACGTCGATGCCCAGGGCGTTGCCCTGCTGAATGTGGTTGTCCAGCATAGCGGCCAGCAGGTTGTTGGCCGCGCCGATGGCGTGGAAGTCGCCGGTGAAGTGGAGGTTGATGTCCTCCATGGGGACCACCTGGGCATACCCGCCGCCGGCGGCTCCCCCCTTGATGCCGAACACCGGGCCCAGAGAGGGCTCCCGCAGGGCGGCGATGGACTTCTTGCCGATCTTCCGCAGGCCGTCGGCCAGCCCCACAGAGGTGGTGGTCTTGCCCTCGCCGGCGGGGGTGGGGGTGATGGCGGTCACCAGGATCAGTTTGCCGTCCTCCGCCTGTACCTCATTTAAAAGCTTGTAGTCCACCTTGGCCTTGTACCGGCCGTAGCACTCCAGGTACTCCTCCGGCACGCCTGCCGTCTCTGCGATCTCCTGGATGGGCTTCATTTGGGTGCTCTGCGCGATTTCGATGTCAGTCAACATGTCCAAATTCCTCCTTCGTCATAGAAAGCGGTGAGCCCTGCATAAAAAAAGGGCGCACCCTCAGTTCGGTGCGCCCAGACGGTCGGCATTGAGGCGGCTTTGGCGCCCGCTATACTTCATGTGGTTTCCATCCACTTCCGTCAGTCGTATAGCTCCTGTTCCCCACGGGAAAGTATTTGTAGTGTATCACAGCTTTTTTCATCCGTCAAGTCGTACTTCACATGTCCACCCGCCGTCTGAGGGCCAAAGGCCTGGTCCGGGAACCTGTCTCTTGTGGAGCGGAGCTGCGAGCTCAGCGGTCCGTCTCCCACTCCAGAATCGTTCCAGTGGAGGCGTCGATGGTGAAATCGTATTCGGTCTGACCGCTGCGCAGCTCCCCCTCATAGACCATGCGGCCGTCGTCCCGTTCCAGCTTGAACTCCCGGTAAGTGCCGGTAGTACCGGCCCGCTGTTCCACAATTTGCTTGGCCCGCGCCTCGCCGATGTAGGAGCCGGAGGAGTCGGCGGCCGTGTAGCGCTCCGCGTCAAAGTCGTAGCTCAGAATCTCTCCGGTGGCGGCGTCAATCTCGTAGTCGTACTCCTTGCTGCCGCTGTAAAACTCAACCTCATAGGTCCGGCGGCCGTCGTCGTAGTCCAGCTTGGCGTGGAGAAACACTGCGTTGGAAGCGGACACCCCGGCATGGTTCAGGGCGATGGTCTTGGCCTTCCCCGCGCCGATGTCGGCGCTGGACTGCGTGCCGCCGGAGGAACCGGGGACATACCCTTCAATGTCAAAGTCGTAGCTGACGATGGCCCCGGACCGGGCGTCGATCTCGTAGTCGTACTCCTTGTTTCCGCTCCAGAAATCCACATCGTACACGGCCCGGCCGTCGTCGTACTCAAATTGGCTCCGGACGAAGGTAGCCTGAGCGGCGGAGATACCGGCGTGGTTCAGGGCAATCTCCCTGGCTTTGGCCTCGCCGAGATAGGAGCCGGCGTTGGCCGCGCCGCCGCTTGTTCCGGTGGACTGGGACTCAGAGCTGGTAGTGAGAATAACGGTCTTGGTGCTGTTGTCCCAGGACACGTTCAACCCCAGGGCCTTTCCGATAGAGGCCACAGGCAGATACGTGGTGCCGTTGATGGTGAAGGGCTCCACCTCGTTACCGTAAGCGTCCCGCAGATCGACTGTCTGTCCATTCAGGGTGACCTTCATGTTCGCGTAGCCCAGATGGGCGATTCGGGAGCCGGAAGCCGCCAGAGTGGGGAGGGTCAAAGCGCTCACCAGCAGAGTGAGAGCCGCGCCGCCGGCGATCCAGGTTTTCCAATTCTTTTTCATATCCAATTCCTCCTGTCGTTTTGTGGCAGTTGTTTTGTGCGTTCAATTATGTAATGCGGCGGCAGGGAATTTTATTGCGCTCCAAGAAAAATTTTTCAGAAATTTTTTTGAATCCGCGGGACAGCGATGCGGCAGAGCAAAATTGTCAGAATTCGTACGCATACGTCCGGCTCTTGCATCAAGCCGCCCGGCAAAAGGAGGAAGCCCCCCCTATTGCGCGCGCATCCAGATGAAAAACGGGAGAGGCGCGCTGGCGCGGCGTCTCTCCCAGGAAAAACCTATTGTTTCTTTTGCGCTGCCCGCGCAACTCAGGGCAGTTCAGCGCTCTGGGAAACGGCCCTGCTTACCAGGGGAACCAGCCGTCGTCCTCCCGGGCGGCCAGCACGTCCAGCGCGCCGTCCAGCAGCCCGGCCGCATCGGCCCGGGTGAGGGTATCGCCCAGGGCGGCGGAGTTGGTCTCCTCCTCCCGCAGCACGCCGGAGGCGGCCAGGTTGGCGGCGGCCTGGCTGGCCCAGTGGGCCCCGGTCCCCTCAGAGGCAAAGACCTCCAGAGGCACGTCGGCCACGTCCAGCAGGTTGTTGAGCATCACGGTGGCCTCCCCCTGGGTGATGGCTTCCTCCGCCCCAAAGACGGGGGCGCCGCTGCCGTCTCTGGAGCCCTGGATCACCCCCGCCGACAGGGCGGAGGAGACGCAGCCCTTGGCCCAGGTGGGGATGGCCTCGTCATCGGAGAAGCCAGTGACCGTCACATCCTCCATGGGCTCCAGACCGGCGGCAGCCATGGCCAGGGAGAGGAACTCCGCCCGGGAGACCGCCTGGTCCGGGTCAAAGAAAAACTGCCCGTTCCGGTACTCGCCCACGAAAATGTCCTCCTCCGCCAGACGGAGGGCCGCCTTGTGGGCGGGGCTGCCGTCCAGGTCGGCGTAGTCCACCTTGGTGTCCGGTTTGTCGATCCGGATGGTCACCCTGGCCTCGGGAGAGGTGTTCCCGGCGGAGTCGATGGCCACATAGGTGAAGGAGTCCTTGCCCGTCTTGTTCTCATAGGGGGTGTAGACGAACCGGGCGGAGCCGTCCTCGGAGAGCTCCACACTGCCCCGGGCGGGGGTGTCGGTGAGTTGGAAGGTGAGGGTGTCCCCCTCCCCGTCCACCGCGTCAAAGTAGCCGGTGATGGCAACGTTCCGGTAGGTGGACAGATCCATGTTCCGGGCGATGGGGGCCTCATTGGCGGCGGTGAGCAGGTAGAGGGTGACGGTGGTGTCCTCCGGCTGGGCGGAGGAGGACGAGAAGGCGGGGGTGAAGGTGAAGCTGGTGGTGGTGACGGTGGGGGCGGGGCTGGACTGGAAGGCCAGCCCGGACAGGGCGGTGGCGTCGATCACCGTGCCCACGGTCAGCGCCTGCCCGCCCATGGTGAGGGAGCCCGCCCCGGGGTCGGGGAGGGAGACCAGGGTGATGTGGGACAGCACGGCGTCTGCGCCGGACTCCACCGCAAAGTCCTGGGGGGAGAAGGCGATGGTGTCCCCCACCAGGCCGTTTTTGGTGAAGTCGGCCACGGCGGGGACCTCCTCCTTCTTGTCCCAGAAGAAGGCGGAGGCGGACAGGGGCAGGGCGCAGACCAGCAAGAGGGTCAGCACGGCGGCCAGTCCGCGCCGGAAAAGAGGAAACTGTTTCAAGGGGATGACCTCCTTATTGAATGGATGTGCCCCTAGTATCTGCCTGGATGGGGAAATGATACAGGAAAAGAAAGGGGGGCGTTTCCGGCGGGGCGAAACAGGGAAGGCTGGGGGCGGAAAAAGAGGCGTTTTCCCCGCCGCGCTGCTCCTTGTATCCGGGGAAAAATCGTGATATAATAAGACGGTTTCCGAGTTTTCCCATACAAAATGGACCATACTACCGATTGAGAGGCTGCTGTTATGACTTACAAGGAAGAATTTATTACCTTTATGGTGCGCTCCGGCGTGCTGACCTTCGGGGACTTCACCACCAAGTCCGGGCGGAAGACCCCCTACTTCGTGAACACCGGCAACTACAAGACCGGCGCCCAGGCCGCCAAGCTGGGCGACTACTACGCCGCCTGCATCCAGGAGCACATGCCTGACGGCATCACCTGCCTGTTCGGCCCCGCCTACAAGGGCATCCCCTTGGCGGTGTCCGCCGCCGCCTCCCTGTACCGGAACTACAACCGGGACCTGCCCTACTGCTTCAACCGCAAGGAGGTCAAGGACCACGGCGAGGGGGGCTCCATGGTGGGCTATAAGCCCCAGGACGGAGACGATGTGGCCATCATCGAGGACGTGGTCACCGCCGGCACCGCCGTGCGGGAGTCCATCGAGCTCTTCAAGCACGTGGCCGACGTGAACATGAAGGCCCTCTTTGTCAGCGTGGACCGGATGGAGCGGGGCACCCGGGAGTGCTCCACCCTGGACGAGCTGCGCCAGGACTACGGCATCCAGGTATTCCCCATCGTCACCGTTCGGGAGGTCATCTCCTTCCTCCACAACAACCCCATCGACGGCAAGGTGTATATCGACGACGACATGAAGGCCAAGATGGAGGCCTATCTGGAGGAGTACGGAGCCAAGGGCTGAGCCATAAAATCCCCCGTCCCTCTCGGAGAGCGGAGGGGGGCCTCCGGGGGGAACTGGTGCCCCCCGGAAAACGCGGCGCGCGAACGCGCAGAGCGGTCCCCGCAGGGACCGCCCGCGTTTTGGATGGAGGCCTACCTGGAGTAGTACGGGGCCAAGGGCTGATATATCGAAAATTGGAACTGAAAGGTCCGTGATTTCGCCGTCAGGGATACTCTTTTTGCTCTAATGGGATGTAGTTCCGGACGGCGACCTACTTTGCCCGTGGCGGCAAAGTAGGCAAAACGCCACCGGGGACGGCTCAGGATGAGTGCTCCGCACTCATATTCGCCTTTCCCCGGGCCCCATTACGGGGGTATCCCTTTGGGTGGGCGGAAAATTTCCGGCGCGCAAAATCAGGTGTGATGGGCCTGAATTCCAACCGGGCCACTGGGCCCTGAGTTTGCAAAATCTGTGGCTGATGCGGTTCCGGAAATGCGCCTGGGGTTCCTAGCCAACGCTCCCGGGCTGTTATCGCCGTAGGGGCTGGGCCAAGACCAGCCCGCCCTGTAGAACTCTGTGTTTCTTTGTAGGGGCGGCACACCTGGGCCGCCCGTGAACGATAGAGAAGGGAGGTGCTTCCCATGGCGGATAAGCCCAAACACCGCCACACCGGACACCGGGAGCGGATGAAAGCGGAATTTCTGGCCCGGGGGCTGGAGGGCTGGCCCGACCACCGGGTGCTGGAGCTGCTGCTGTTCTACACCATCCCCCAGGGGGATGTGAACGACCTGGCCCACGAGCTGGTGGAGCGGTTCGGCTCCCTGGCCGGGGTGCTGGACGCCTCGGTGGAGGAGTTGAAGAAGGTGAAGGGAGTGGGGGACCACACGGCGGTCTTTCTCCGCATGCTCCCGGCGGTGCTGGGCCGGTACCAGGGGGCCCGCACCCGGCTGAGCGCCATCATCAACAGCCCGGAGGAGGCCTACGCCTGGCTGGAGCCCTACTTCTTCGGGGCCCGGAACGAGATGGTCTACGTCCTGTGCCTGGACGGCAAGCGGCAGGTGCTGGGGGTGCGGAAGGTGGCCGAGGGCAGCATTGAGCTGGCGGAGGTGAACACCCGGCGCATCGCCGAGGAGGCCATCGGCCTGCGGGCCGCCCAGATCTACGTGGCCCACAACCACGTGAGCAACCTGGCCATCCCCTCCCAGGCGGACTGGCTGACCACCGACACCCTCCGGGGCGCTCTGCGCCCCATCGGCATCGAGCTCATCGACCACCTGGTGTTTGTGGACGGGGATATGGTCTCCCTGAAAGACAGTGAGCGCCTCAAAGGTTTACAGTACGTGTAATGTGTGACGGGCATGCTCCTCTCCATTTTCATTGGAGAGGAGCAAAACCATCTTGCTGGGGAACATTTGTTCTGATATAATAAAGAGAATCCAAACAGGGGGAGGGGCGGAGATGCCCAAATTTGAAGTGGTTTCCGAGTATACGCCCTCCGGCGACCAGCCGGAGGCCATTGAGGCGCTGTCCAACGGCATTGAGATGGGTCTGGACGAGCAGACCCTCCTGGGCGTCACCGGCTCGGGCAAGACCTTCACCATGGCCAAGATCATCGAGAAGGTCCAGCGCCCCACCCTGGTGCTGGCCCACAACAAGACCCTGGCCGCCCAGCTGTGCGCCGAGTTCCGGGAGTTCTTCCCCAATAACGCGGTGGAGTATTTCGTCTCCTACTACGACTACTACCAGCCGGAGGCCTACATCCCCCACACAGACACCTTCATCGAGAAGGACTCCGCCGTCAACGAGGAGATCGACCGGCTGCGCCTGTCCGCCACCGCCTCCCTGCTGGAGCGGCGGGACGTGATCGTGGTGTCCTCCGTTTCCTGTATCTATGGCCTGGGCGAGCCGGAGGACTTTGCCGCCATGATGGTGGCCCTCCGGGTGGGCATGACCATGGAGCGGGACGAGCTTTTGAAGCGCCT
Source organism: Pseudoflavonifractor sp. An184 (assembly GCF_002160305.1). Classification (GTDB taxonomy): domain Bacteria; phylum Bacillota; class Clostridia; order Oscillospirales; family Oscillospiraceae; genus Lawsonibacter; species Lawsonibacter pullicola. The sequence goes on along the minus strand of NZ_NFKI01000027.1, from coordinate 37,313 downwards.
GGTGGCCATCCGCTATGAGCGCAACGACATCGCCTTCGAGCGCAACATGTTCCGGGTCCGGGGGGACACGGTGGAGGTGTGGCCCGCCTACTGGAAGGACACCGCTCTGCGCATCGAGTTTTTTGGGGACGAGATCGACCGCATCAGTGAGATCAACGTGGTCACCGGAACCCCCATCCGACGGCTGAACAACATCCCCATCTGGCCGGCCACCCACTACGTCACCCCCAAGGAGAAGATGGACGCCGCCATCCAGGAGATTTATAAAGAGCTGGAGGAGCGTGTAGCCTTCTTTGAGAGGGAGGGCAAGCTCATCGAGGCCCAGCGCATCAAGCAGCGCACCATGTACGACATCGAGATGATGCAGGAGCTGGGCTACTGCTCCGGCATCGAGAACTACTCCCGGGTCATCGAGGGGCGGCCGGTGGGGTCGCCCCCCCACACCCTGCTGGACTACTTCCCCAAGGACTTCGTGCTGTTCATCGACGAGAGCCACGTGACCCTCCCTCAGGTGCGGGCCATGTACAACGGGGACCGGGCCCGAAAGACCACCCTGGTGGACTACGGCTTCCGCCTGCCCTGCGCCTATGACAACCGCCCCCTGAAATTTGAGGAGTTTGAAAAACGCCTCAATCAGGTGGTCTATGTCTCCGCCACCCCCGGCGAGTACGAGCGCACCCGCTCCGGCCAGATCGTGGAGCAGGTCATCCGGCCCACCGGCCTGCTGGACCCCAAGGTGGAGGTCCGCCCGGTGGAGGGCCAGATCGACGACCTGATTGGAGAGATCAACACCCGCACCCAGCGCAACGAGCGGGTGCTCATCACCACCCTCACCAAGAAGATGGCGGAGGACCTCACCGCCTACCTCCAGAACACCGGCATCAAGGTCCGGTATATGCACCACGACATCGATACCATCGAGCGCATGGAGATCATGCGGGACCTCCGTCTGGGCACCTTTGACGTGCTGGTGGGCATCAACCTCTTACGCGAGGGCCTGGACCTGCCCGAGGTGTCCCTGGTGGCTATCCTGGACGCGGACAAGGAGGGCTTCCTCCGGTCGGAGACCTCCCTCATCCAGACCATCGGCCGGGCGGCCCGAAACGCCGACGGTATGGTCATCCTGTACGCCGACACCATCACCCCCTCCATGCGCCGGGCCATGGACGAGACTGAGCGCCGCCGGGAGAAGCAGGACGCCTATAACAAAGCCCACGGCATCACCCCCAAGACGGTGGTCAAGTCGGTGCGGGAGCTGCTGGAGATCTCCGCCACCGCCGAGGACGTGGCCTCCGACGAGCGCCAGGGCAGGGTCAAGGCCATGACCAAACAGGAGAAGGCCGCCGAGATCGCCCGCCTGGAGAAGGCCATGAAAGAGGCGGCAAAAATGTTGGAGTTCGAGCTGGCGGCTTCGTTAAGAGACCAGATCATCGAGTTGAGAGGGAAGTAAGGAGAATTTTATGGATTCTCTCCCAAAACGAAAACGAATCGCTTGGCCGGATATGATTACAGCCAACCGGGGTGTTATTTTGTGACAATATGCGCCAAAAATCGCCGCTATTTATTTTGGGACGAGTTTGATTGGCGCGTAGGGGCGGCCTGTGGCCGCCCGCGCCTATCCCCAATTGGCACCATTGTGGAGAAAGAAATCCACCGGTTGTCCCAGATATACTCAATGGTCTGTGTGGATAAATTTGTGGTAATGCCAAATCACATTCATCTTTTGATAAGAATCCGCTTTTCAGAAAGCGGGCGGCCACAGGCCGCCCCTACGCTCTCGCAAATTATCAACCAATTCAAAGGCTCCGCTACGAAACGAGCTGGGTATATCTTGTGGCAAAAGGGCTACCACGACCATATCATCCGCAGCGAGGCGGACTATCTCCGCATCTGGGACTATATCGACACCAACCCCGCCAAGTGGCGGGAGGACTGTTACTACTGCCAAGCCGAGGGGGCGGTCTCACCGTGAAGCACGCCTGCTGATTCTGTCCCGGACGCTGGCGGGGGGCCACACGGGGCCGCCCCTACAACGTGTCCGAGACCTGCCCCCTCATCCGTCGTGCTTCGCGCGACACCTTCCCTATCCCTTCTGTCGCTGCGCGACATCTCCCCTTGATAAGGGGAGTCGGCCCCCAGGGGAAGGCTTTCGGTCGACCCAGTGTACCGTCCCTACGACGGGCCACGGACTATTGGGGGAACGGCGGGAGGGGCAAGCCCTCCCCTACGGGTTTTCGGGAAGCTACCTAGGTTTGGGTAGGGGAGCCCCTTGGGGCTCCCGCCGTCAACGGACCCGGTGCCGTTGGCTAGAGAACCTAGGCGCATGAATTGAACCGCAACAGCGGCAATTTTTGCAGACCCAGGGCCCAGTGGCCCGGCGGGAATTTAGACACCCACTCAAATTTTGCGCGCCGGAAATGATGTACAAACTCTCAGAAGAGCGTCCCCCGTAACGGGGGACCGGGGGCCGACTCCCCTTGTCAAGGGGAGATGGCCGAAGGCCAGAGGGGATAGGGAGGGCGAATATGAGCGCGGAGCGCTCATTCTGAGCCGTCCCCCGGCGATCCTTTGGTTTCTTTCCCATCGCTGGGAAAGAAACTCGCCGCCCGCAGGCGGCGAAATCTCCCCGCCAAAACAGCAAATCTCTGCCGGGGCGGCGGGGGCAAGCCCCCGCCCTACAAAGGTGCGAAACGGCGAGAAAGACAGCGAAATCCCCCATAATAGAAATGAGGAAAACCACATGTCCAAAAAAGAAGAAAAAACCAACGTGATGCGGGTACTGGATCAAAAAAAGATCCCCTACACCCCCCACACCTACCCCCACGGGGACGGCGAGGCCCCGGACGGGGTGACGGTGGCCCAGAATCTGGGGATCGACCCGGCCCAGGTGTTCAAAACTCTGGTGACAAAAGGCGCCTCCGGGGGATACTATGTCTTTGACATCCCGGTGGCGGCCACCCTGGACCTGAAGAAGGCCGCCAAGGCGGTGGGGGAGAAGTCCATCGCCATGCTCCACAGCAAGGAGCTGCTCCCCCTCACCGGCTATGTCCACGGGGGCTGCTCCCCCATCGGGATGAAGAAGCAGTTTCCCACCGTGTTCCACCACAGCGCCCTGGACCAGGAGACTATTTTCGTCTCCGCCGGGAAGATCGGCTTCCAGGTGGAGCTCTCCCCCGCGGACCTGATGAAGCTGGTGCGGGGGACCGCGGCGGACGTGACCGCGGCCACAGAATAACCGAGAGGCAGGCGAGAGACCATGACCATCCGACCGGCCCAAGCGGGCGATCATTCCGAGATCTATTCCCTGGTCCAGACGGCCTTTGCCACGGCGAAGGTCAGCGACGGGACCGAGCAGGACTTTGTGCTGGAGCTGCGCCGGCGGGACACCTACCGCCCGGAGCTGGAGCTGGTGGCCGAGGAGAACGGACAGCTCATCGGCCACATCCTCCTCACCATTTTGCCGGTGCAAGGCGCTCCCCAGGGGCTGTGGGGGCTGATGGTGGCCCCCCTGTGCGTCCGGCTGGAGGACCGGAGCCGGGGCCTGGGCGGCCAGCTTCTCCACGAGGGGGGCCGCCGGGCGGCGGAGCTGGGGTACAACGCCCTGTTTTTAGTGGGCGACCCGGACTACTACGGCCGGTACGGCTTCCAGAACGCCGTCTCCCTGGGGTTCCAAAATGCCTCCGGCGTGCCCGACCAGTTTCTGCTGGCACGGGGGTTGACTCCGGATGCTTTGCGAGACGCGGGGGGCGCGCTGGCGCTCCATTGAAAACCAGGCAAAAATCCACTTCTGTCGAGGAGGGCTTACCATGACCGCGCTGAAAGCAAAGTGGAGCGAAATGTCCCTGTACCGCCGGGTGCTGTTGATCGTGATGGTCATAGAAATCCTTGCGTTTTTCTTTGCTACTCTGGTGATGATAAACCGGCCCGGTTTGGAGTATCAGGACGCCCTGCTCTACTCCAGCACCGAGGGAGATATCCAGATTTACCAGGGTGCGGTGGACGGAGAAACCGCCCGCTTTGCCGTGTCCCCGGAGTGGGAAGTCTCCTATCAGTGGGGAGACTATACCTACGGTCCCTATCAGATTACAGAGGACCCTGCCACCGTCCCCGACGGCTATGAGGGGAGTCAGGGCATTGAGATTCGCCTGGGGGATGAGGTGCTGTTCCGGGGGTGCTATCTCCCCGGCTCCACTCTGTCGCTGATTCAGGAGGACGGGGAACCTCTCTGGGGAAGTTCCTCCTACGCAATTGCAAGCGACGGGACTATTTTGGGAGAAAACGGCCGCGTCATTACACCGCAGGAGTTCCACGAGCCTGATCTGTCCACCTTGGTTCAGGTGGCTCTGGAGCCAGCGCTCACCCACCGGGGAAGCATGGGGTTCTATCTGACGGTCACCCTGCTGGCCCTGTTCAACATCATTCAGATCTGTTTCCCCCACCTCTTCTTCCGCCTGAGCCTGCTGGGCCGTGTGCGGAATATCCACGACGCGGAGCCCTCCGACTTCTACATCGCCATGGAGCAAATCGAGTGGGTGGTTTTGGCATTGGCGTGCCTGCTGTTCTACTACATGGCTATGACTACGATACAATAGAGAACGCGCCTGTCCCGCGGGGCGGGCAAAACGAACACAAAAAAGAGGAAAAACCATGCAGGATCATATTTATGTAAAAGGCGCCCGGGAGAACAACCTGAAAAACGTGGACGTGACCATCCCCCGGGACAAGCTGGTGGTGCTCACCGGCCTGTCGGGCAGCGGCAAGTCCTCCCTGGCCTTCGATACCATCTATGCCGAGGGACAGCGGCGGTATGTGGAGTCCCTCAGCTCCTACGCCCGGATGTTCCTGGGGCAGATGGAGAAGCCCGACGTGGACTACATCGACGGCCTGTCCCCCGCCATCTCCATCGACCAGAAGACCACCAGCAAAAACCCCCGGTCCACCGTGGGCACGGTGACCGAGATCTACGACTACCTGCGCCTGCTGTGGGCAAGGGTGGGCACCCCCCACTGCCCCATCTGCGGCAAGGAGATCAAGCAGCAGACCATCGACCAGATCATCGACCAGGTGCTGGAGCTGCCCGAGGCCACCCGCATCCAGGTGATGGCCCCTGTCATCCGGGGCAAGAAGGGCGAGCACGCCAAGGTCTTTGAGGACGCCCGCCGCTCCGGCTATGTGCGCTGCCGGGTGGACGGCATCACCTACGACCTTTCGGAAGAGATCAAGCTGGAGAAGAACAAGAAGCACTCCATCGAGATCGTGGTGGACCGGCTGGTCATCCGGGACGACATCGCCCGCCGCCTCACCGACTCGGTGGAGATCGCCTCCGGCCTGTCGGGGGGGCTGGTGGTCATCAACGTGGTGGGGGAGGACCGGGACATCCTGTTCTCCCAGAACTACGCCTGCGAGGACTGCGGCGTGTCCATCGAGGAGCTCACTCCCCGCATGTTCTCCTTCAACAACCCCTACGGGGCCTGCCCCACCTGCACCGGCCTGGGCAGCCAGCTGAAGGTGGACCCGGACCTGGTCATCCCCAACAAGAACTTGTCCATTCTGGAGGGGGCCATCACCGCCTCCGGCTGGAGCAACATCAAGTCCGACGGTATCTCCCGCATGTACTTTGACGCCCTGTCGAAAAAGTACCGCTTCAAGCTGGATACCCCGGTGAAGGACCTGTCCAAGGAGGTCATGGACGTGATCCTCTACGGCACCAAGGGGGAGGAGCTCACCCTCCACTACGACCAGCCCCGGGGGAAGGGCACCCTCCATCAGCCCTTCGAGGGCATCTGCAACAACCTGGAGCGCCGCTATAAGGAGACCCAGTCCGACGCCATGCGCCGGGAGCTGGAGGACTGCATGAGCGAGTGCCCCTGTCCCACCTGTCAGGGCCGCCGCCTGCGGAAGGAGTCTCTGGCGGTCACGGTGGGCGGCCTGGACATCGACGCTTTCTGTCACAAATCCGTCACCCAGGCTCTGGACTTTGTGGACCACCTGGAGCTGTCCGAGACCCAGATGATGATCGCCGAGCGGATTTTGAAGGAGATCAAAAACCGGCTGGGCTTCCTCCAGTCGGTGGGCCTGCAATATCTCACCCTGTCCCGGGGGGCGGGCTCCCTGTCCGGCGGCGAGAGCCAGCGCATCCGCCTGGCCACCCAGATCGGCTCCTCTCTCATGGGGGTGCTGTATATCCTGGACGAGCCCTCCATCGGCCTGCACCAGCGGGACAACGACATGCTCCTGAAGACCATGAAGGATCTAAGGGACCTGGGCAACACCCTGCTGGTGGTGGAGCACGACGAGGACACCATGCGCGAGGCCGACTATATCATCGACGTGGGCCCGGGGGCGGGCGTCCACGGGGGCGAGATCGTGGCGGCGGGCACCCCCGAGGAGGTGATGAACACCCCCGGCTCCATCACCGGAGACTATCTGGCCGGGCGGCGAAAAATCCCCGTTCCAAAGGAGCGCCGGACCGGGAACGGCAAGCACCTGAAGGTCATTGGGGCGGCTGAGAACAACCTGAGGCACATCGATGTGGACTTCCCTCTGGGCGCCTTCATCTGCGTCACCGGTGTGTCTGGGAGCGGCAAGTCCTCCCTGGTGAACGAAATCCTCTACAAAAAGCTGGGGGCCGACCTGAACCGGGTGAAGGTCCGTCCGGGCAAACACGACCGCATCGAGGGGGAGGAGTTTCTGGACAAGGTCATCGACATCGACCAGTCCCCCATCGGCCGTACCCCACGCAGTAACCCCGCCACCTACACCGGACTCTTTAACGACATCCGGGAGCTGTTCGCCTCCACCCAGGACGCCAAGGCCCGGGGCTATGGCCCGGGGCGGTTCTCCTTCAACACCCGGGGCGGCCGGTGCGAGGCCTGCCAGGGGGACGGCCTGCTGAAGATCGAAATGCACTTCCTGCCCGACATCTACGTCCCCTGTGAGGTGTGCAAGGGCAAGCGCTATAACCGGGAGACCCTGGAGGTCCACTACAAGGGCAAGAACATCTACGAGGTGCTGGAGATGACGGTGGACGAGGCCCTGCCCTTCTTCGAAAACCTGCCCCGCATCTACAACCGCCTGAAAACCCTGGAGGAGGTGGGCCTGGGCTATGTGAAGCTGGGCCAGGCCTCCACCACCCTGTCCGGCGGCGAGGCCCAGCGGGTGAAGCTGGCCACCGAGCTGAGTAAACGCTCCACCGGCAAGACCATCTATATTCTGGACGAGCCCACCACCGGCCTGCACAGTTACGACGTCCAGCGGCTCATTGACGTATTGCAGAAGCTGGTGGACGCGGGCAACACCGTGGTGGTCATCGAGCACAACCTGGACGTCATCAAGACCGCCGACTATCTCATCGACCTGGGCCCCGAGGGGGGCGACGGGGGCGGCGCCATCGTGTGTGCGGGAACTCCCGAAGAAGTGGCACAGTGTGAACAGTCCTACACCGGGAAGTATTTGAAGCGGATGCTGGTGTGATCGTTTATTCGCAGGGGAGTGTTTCGCCGCCCGCTCTCATTTGGCCTTCCCCCTGGGGGGAAGGTGCCCCAGTGCTCACACTGGGGCGGATGAGGGGACAGATTTCGGATTGGATTCGTTGTGCGCAGGGGGATATTTCGCCGCCCCGGCGGCGAGTTCCTTTCTGCCCGGACAGAAAGGAACCAAAGAGCCGCCAAGGGGTGGGCGCAATCGGCAGGAACGGCGTTGCCGCCCCTGCCTCCATGCCGCCCACCCCCTGGACCCCCATTACGGGGGTTACCCCTTGGGCTAGGCAGAATATTTCCGGCGCGCAAAAATGGAGTGGCTGGTCCAAATTCCCGCCGTGCCACTGGGCCCTGGGTTTGCAAAAATTGCCGCTGCTGCGGTTCCACGACTGCGCCTGACTTTGCCGGGCCAACGCTCCCGGTTCGGTTCTCGCCGTAGGGGCGGCACACCTGGGCCGCCCGCGTCCCCCTGAGCCGCACTTGAGCCCAAACACGCCAAAAGGCGCGCTTTCTATCAGGAGGAGCAGAACCGAAAGGTTACCAAATCCTCAGCGGCAGCGGTAATAGAACGGCAGCCAATCAGTTGAGCCACCCGCGCCTTTGCGATAACGGACCATGCGGCCTAATTGGCGGCCCCCGTAAAATGGGGTCCGGGGAAAGGCGACTATGAACACGAAGTGTTCATCGGAGCCGTCCCCGGTGGCGTTTTGGTTCCTTTGCCGCCATGGGCAAAGGAACCCGCCGCCCGCAGGCGGCGGAATCCCCTGGGAGAGCTCATAATCCTTTCAAGTCCTCCCCCAGCGCCAGCCCGAACTTCACCCCCGCCCGGAACCCCTGCACGGCGTAGAAGCGGCAGACGTACTCCAGATCCTGTTTTTCCGCCTCCATCAGGGCGGAATCCAGAATGGCGAAGTGCAGCTCGTCGGCGTCGTCCTGGGGCTGGTTTTCAATTTGGGGATGGATATAATGGTCGTAGAGCCATTTCATCAGGTCTGACATCAATAACACCACCTTACAGTTCGTGATTATACACCATCTTAAAGTTCGTATCAATGGGAGATACCGCTTATGGAGAAAATCATGGAACCTTTTGGCCTCCGACTCAAAGAACTGCGGAGACACAGGAATATTACGCAGGTCGAAATGGCTGAACTATTGGGATGCACTGACCGGCACTATCAAAAAATAGAGTATGGGTATGTGAATGTGCCGTCCTTGACCTTAATCAAGCTGGCTGATTTCTTCGGCGTCACCACCGACTACCTGCTGGGCCGCAGCGAATCCCCTGCTCAGGAAAAGGAGTAACCCTCTATGGATTTCATTCGTTTGACCGACCCCGCCGGCCCGGAATTTGAGACCGCCTTTGCCCTGTACGAAGTCAGCTTTCCCGTCCACGAGCAGCGCACCCGCCCGGCCCAGGCGGTCCGACTGTCCCACCCGGAGTACCGTTATATGCTGCTGTATGAGGGAGACCAATTCCAAGGCATCCTCCTCTATTGGGAGGGCCCCGGCTTCCGGTATGTGGAGCACTTCGCCATCGCCCCGGAGCTGCGGGGCGGGGGAGTGGGGGCCCGTGCCCTGGCGGAGCTGTGCAGCCAGGGAATCCCGGTGATCCTGGAGATCGACCCGCCGGTGGACGAGATCTCCGTCCGGCGGCAGCACTTCTATGAGCGGTGCGGATTTTCTAAAAATCCCTTCCCCCACGTCCATCCCCCCTACCGGAAGGGGTTCCAGGGCCACCCCCTGGTGGTGATGTCCGTCCCGGGGGCCCTGACCCAGGAGGCCTATGACCGCTTCGCGGGGTACCTGCAAAATACGGTCATGTCCGACTGCGTGCCGCCCCTGGAGGAGTGAGGCGCTTTTGACCGAGCTGGACCGTTTTTCCGGCACTCTCGCCCCGGTTCTGGCATAGGATGGCCCGGAGGTGGTGCCCTGTGGGTCCTGTGACAGAGGCGATTTTGGCTCTGCTGTGCGCGGTGGGAGCGGCCGCGCTGCTCTGGCTGCTGTTTGGCTGGCTGGTCCGTCCGGCCTCGGTACATAATCTTTGGATAGTGATCCCCGGCAGGGGAAATGGCAACTTGCTGGAGGCCGCCCTCCGGCAGCTGGCCTGGCTGCGCCGGGCGGGCCTGTTCCGGGGGGAGGCGGTGATCTGGGACGCCGGCCTCACCCCGGAGGGCCGGGAGCTGGCCCTGCGCCTGTCCCTCCGGTGGTCCTGGGTCACCTGCTGTCCCAGTGGAGCGCTGGAGGAGTGGCTGGGGCGGTGAGAGAACGCGACTTGGAAACGAGCGGCGCGTCCGGGTCGTCGCGCCCTACTGAAAGTAGAAACCTCCAAAGCGGCGGGGGCAAGCCCCCGCCCTACAAAGTTTCCACACCATAAGCGTTGGCTCGGCCAAGTCAGGCGCAGAAGTGGAACCGCACCGGCAGCAATTTTTGCAAACCCAGGCCCCAGTGGGCCGGGAGAAAACGCAGACCGCCACTCAGATTTTGCGCGCCGGAAATCCATTGCCGGGCCAAAGGGATAACCCCCGTAATGGGGTCCGGGGAAAGGCGACTATGAGCACGAAGTGCTCATCCGGAGCCGTCCCCGGTGGCGTTTTGGTTCCTTTGCCGCCATGGGCAAAGGAACTCGCCGCCCGCAGGCGGCGAAATACCCCCTGCGGATAATGAACCAAATCCGAAACCTGCCCCCTCATCCGTCACGGCTTCGCCGTGCCACCTTCTCCCCGAGGGGAAGGCTTAAAAAGAGCGGCGAAATCCAGGCAAATATGGAGCAGACAAAAGAAAGGAGGGGACCGCAGTGCCCCAGCTCACAGAGGAACAATCCACCCTGGAGGGGACCGTCTCCTCCATCATCTTTCAAAACGAGGAAAACGGCTATACGATTCTCCGCCTGGACGCGGGGGAGGAGGAGATGACGGTGGTGGGCTCCATGCCCGGGGTGTCCCCGGGGGAGTACCTCACTGTCCGGGGGCAGTGGGTGCGCCACGCCACCTACGGCACCCAGTTCCGGGCCGACGTGGTGGAGCGCCGCCTGCCCCAGGGGCTGAAGGAGATCTTCCACTACCTGGCCTCCGGAGCCATCAAGGGCATCGGCAAGGCAACTGCCCGGCAGCTCATCGAAACCTTCGGGGAGGACGCCCTGCGGGTCATCGAGGAGGAGCCGGAGAAACTCACCACCTTGAAAGGGATCTCCCCCAAGCGGGCCCGTACCATCAGCGACGCCTTCCGAAAACAGATGGGGATGCGCCGCCTGCTGGAATTTTTGACGGAGCACCAGCTCCCCGCGGAGCTGTCCGGCCCCCTGTACCGGGCCTACGGGGACGTGGCCCTGGAGGTGGTGCGGGCCAATCCCTATGTCCTGGCCTCCGTGGAATTTGGGGTGGAGTTCTCCCAGGCGGACGCCCTGGCCCTCTCTTTGGGCATCGCCGCGGACGACCCCCAGCGGCTGGAGGCCGGACTGCTCTTTGAGCTCTCCCACAACAACTGGAACAACGGCCACACCTTCCTCCCCGCCCAGAAGCTCATTTCCGCCACGGCTCAGCTGCTGGAGGCCTCCGGCGACCTGCTGGAGGAGCGGCTGGAGGCCCTGGCCAATCGGGGCGAACTGGACCGGGAGACCATCGCCGGCCAGGACGCCGTGTACATCCCCGCCCTGTACGAGGCGGAGACCTACATCGCCCACCGCATCGGGGAGATGAGCCAGGCGGAGCTGCTGCCCCCTGACGGGCTGGACCGGATCATCGCCCGCATCCAGCGGGAGCAGCGCATCACCTACGCCCCCCAGCAGCGCCAGGCGGTGGAGATGGCCGCCTCCCGGCAAGTGATGCTCCTCACCGGCGGGCCGGGCACCGGCAAGACCACCTGCCTGCGGGGGGTGCTGGCCCTGTTTGAGGCCATGGGGCTGGACACCGCCCTGGCCGCCCCCACCGGCCGGGCGGCCAAGCGCCTGGGGGAGCTGTGCTCCACCGACGCCTCCACCATCCACCGGCTGCTGGAGACCGGCTTCGACCCCAGCACGGGGCAGTTGGCTTTCACCCACGACCAGTACGACCCCCTGGAGGTGGACGCGGTCATTGTGGACGAGGTCTCCATGGTGGACGTGCCCCTGATGGCCGCCCTCCTTTCCGCCCTGCGGGGGGACTGCCGGCTGGTGCTGGTGGGGGACCCGGACCAGCTGCCGTCGGTGGGGCCGGGCAACCTGTTCTCCGACTTGATTCGCAGCGGGGCGGTGCCCATGGTCCGCCTCACCGAGATCTTCCGCCAGGCCGCCCAGAGCGCCATCGTCCGCAACGCCCACATGGTGAATGCCGGGGAGCTGCCCAACCTGAGGCAGAACGACAGCGACTTCTTCTTCCTCCGCCGCCGGGACCCCCAGCTGGCAGTGGAGACCATTGTGGACCTGTGCCGCCGCCGGCTGCCTGAGCGCATGGGCATCCCCGCAGACCAGATCCAGGTGCTCTCCCCCACCCGCCGCCGGGGGACCGGCACCACGGTGCTGAACCAGGCCCTCCAGGCCGCCCTGAATCCCCCCTCGGAGCGGAAGGGGGAGCGCCGCTTCGGGGACTGGATCTTCCGGGCGGGGGACCGGGTGATGCAGGTGAAAAACAACTACGACATCCTTTGGAGGGAGGAGGACGGCTCCGCCTCCGGCATGGGGATGTTCAACGGGGACATCGGGGTCATCCAGTCGGTGGACAAGGAGAGCGTGGTGGTGGACTTCGACGGCAAGATCGTGGAGTATACCCCGGACATGCTGGGGGAGCTGGAGCCCGCCTTCGCCGTCACCGTCCACAAGTCCCAGGGCAGCGAATACCGGGCGGTGATCCTGGCCGCCCTGGAGGGAGCCCCCATGCTCATGACCCGGGGCATCCTCTATACCGCCATCACCCGGGCCAAGAGCCTGTTTATCGTGGTGGGGGACGAGAGCGCGGTGGCCCAGATGGTGGCCAACAACCGGCAGACCCGCCGGTACTCCGGCCTCCGGGCCCGGCTGGCGGGCGAAATAGAGACATAGCAAGAGCGGCCGCGCATCTGCGCGGCCGCTCTTGCTGACTGGATGTGTAAATAAATTACTGGATGGACAGGGTATCGCCGTCTACGGTCACCGTCCGGCCCAGCATCTCAAAGAGCTGAGCGGGGGCCCAGGTGGTGCCGGGCTCCACAATATAGGGGGCCATTCCATAGTCCATGGGGGAGGTCATGCCCACCGCGCCCTCAATCTTGGTGACGCCCTGGATCAGGTTATCGCCGATGTTCAGATTGACCCGGAAGGAGTCGTCCTCCACGGTGACCAGGGCGGCCTCGCCGTTCTCGCCGGGGGTGTAGGTCACCTCATAGCCCAGGGCCTGGGCCACGGCGGCCACGGGGACCATGGCGGCGCCGTTCTCCACCTTGCCGGTCACCGGGAGCACCATGTCGCCCTCCAGCACGATAGACAGCTCAGTCCCATCCTGAAGCGTTCCGGCGGGATCGGTGGTCTCAGCAGGGGCGGAAGTCTCTGCGGTTTCGCCGTTCTGCTCCTCCGCCGCGCCGGGCATGAGCATCAGGTGGTCCGTGCCCGCCTGTCCGGGGTAGGACAGCAGAACGATGTCATACCAGGCCATCACATGGCTGCCCACCTGGAGATCGGCCAGGGAGGCCTTTTCCCCGGCGTAGGTGGTCACAGAGGCGTCCGCCTCCACGGTGAGCCACAGACCGCCGTTATTGGTGGTGATGGTGGCGCTGCCGTCCTCATTCTGGGTGACAGCCTCCACCTCCAGGTACTTGGCCGCGCCCACATCCTGAGGAACATTGCGCACCACCGCGAAGGCGGGGGACTGGGGGGGCAGGGAGCGGGTGGAGACCGGGCTGTGGTACACGTAGACGGACTCGCCCACCTGGAGGGTGGCGGGATCGGAGGCGGTGCGCTCCCCGCTGTCGATCCACACGGTCTCGCCGGAGATGTTCATCACATATTCCCCATAGCGCTCCGAGGTGAGCAGCAGGCTGGTGATGGTTCCGGCCTCATCCCGGCCGATCTCCTGGACCTGGCCGTAGTACAGCTCGCTGTCGGACATGGTCTCCTCCTGGACTGCGGCAGAATCGGTCTGCGCGGGATCGGCGGACTCCGCCGCCATGGCGGGCAGGACTGCGGCGCACAGCAGGGCGCTGCTGACCAGCAGAGCAGATAGGGTACGCTTCATACGTCAACACTCCTTTTACAGCGAGGGGAATTTCCCCGTTTGTTTGCTTAGACGGCGGAGCGGAGAAAAGGTTCCCTGGAAAAAGAAAAAATTTCCGCGCCCGTTCCGCCCTTGAATCTATGCGGGCGGGCGGGGATATGGTATAATGACAGCAGGAAAACAAAACAGAACATCTGCCCCGCTTCGGCGGGAGGCGCGGAAAGGATGGAGAAAGTATGAAGCATTGGAAGCGCAGCGGAACACTGATCCTGGCGGCCGTACTCTCCCTGTCTCTGGCGGCGTGCGGCGGCTCAGAGCCTACCCCGGAGGAGATTCTGGACCAGACCCTGCAGAACAGCCAGGAGGGGCTGGAGAGCCTGTCCGCCTCCGTCACCGCCCAGATAGACATGGAGATCCAAGTGGGGGACCAGACTCAGACCATGGAGAACACCACGGCAATGGATATGGTATGCTTTTCCGATCCCCTGAAGCTGAAGGCGGAGACCTCCATGGACATGGGGGAGCTGGGCTCCTTTTCCGCCACCGTTTACGCCCAGCAGGAGGGGGAGACCTACACCACCTACACCGACGTGGGCGGACAGTGGTTCAAGGAGACCGCCAGCGCCGAGCTCCTGGAGCAGTATAACGCCTCGGCGGAGATGAACTCCTATCTGTCCAGCACCGACCAGTGGGCCTTCCAGCAGGAGGAGGAGCTGGACGGAAAGACGGTCCTGAAATTCTCCGGTACCGTCACCGGCAGCCAGGTGTCCGCCCTGATGGAGGAGAGCGGCGTGCTGGACAGCCTGGGCACCATGCAGCAGCTGGGGGTGAGCACGGAGAACCTCCAGGGGATGCTCCAGGATCTGGGGGACATGACCATTGAGATGTGGATTGACCCGGAGATCTGCTACCCGGTGCGGTATGAGATGGATATGACCCAGGTGTGCAACACTCTGATGGAACATGTGCTCCAGGTGTTGGAGGACATGGGCCAGTCCACCGATGGGGTTTCCATTCAGTATCCCCAGGTACAGATGACCATGACCTGCTCCGACATCAACTCCGCCCCCGACTTCGAAATTCCGGCGGAGGCGCTGGAGGTGTGAAAAATGGAGGCCAAAGGGCCTCCATTTCAGCTTGTCGAAAAACCTCTGTTCTGACGAATCCGCCCGAGCGTTGGCGGGGGAGCTCGAGGGGGCGGCAGCCCGCCTCGAGTGGGATCGAATGCCCTGAATGCCTTGCTTGGCAAGGCGTTCAGCGAGCGCAGCGAGGACTTTTCCGCCGCGCAGCGGCGGGAAAGTAACGGCATTTTTTTATTTCAGCTCCCGCTCATAGGCCGCCTTGGCTGCTTCGTTAAAGCAGACGAAGGTGACCGCAGGGCCCTCCGGGTGCTCTGTCAGGAAGCGGCGGACCGTTTCGACGGCAATGCGGGCGGCCTCCTCCAGGGGGTAGTGGTACACCCCCGTGCTGATGGCGGGGAAGGCCACCGTTCTGCACCCCAGCTCCAGGGCCAGGGCCATGGAGCTCTCATAGCAGCTCGCCAGCAGCTCCGCCTCGTTGTGTCCACCCCCGTGCCACACGGGGCCCACCGTGTGGATCACATACTTGGCGGGGAGCCGGTAGCCCTTTGTGGCCTTGGCCTGCCCGGTCTGGCAGCCGTGAAGGGTGCGGCACTCGGCCAGCAGCTCCGGGCCCGCCGCCCGGTGGATGGCCCCGTCCACCCCGCCGCCCCCCAGCAGAGAGGTATTTGCGGCGTTGACAATGGCGTCAACCTTTAATTTTGTGATGTCTCCGGTGACAACATGCAGTTCCATGGCAGAAAACCTCCCATTCAGATTTTGGATGGTTTTAGTGTACCACGGACCGCCGCTGGAATACAAGGGATGAAAGATACGGAACATTGTTTCTTGCGGTGAAAGAGTAGTCCGCACACCTCTTACCCAAACCGAAGGGCCCCACAGCCGACGGCTGTGGGGCCCATTGGATGGGAGGCAAAATTACTCATTCGTCTCAGCCGGCTGAAGTTCCGGTTCATGGGAGAGGGGCATGGCATGCTCCTGCTCCCTCCTTTTCCGGGTGAGGAGCAGGCCGGCGCACAGGGCGGTGAAGGGGGCAACGGTGACCAGGCCGAAGGAGCCGATGACGGTGTGGATGATCTCCGCCGCCACGTACTTGTAGTTCAAAATGTGGTCCACCGGGGTGCCCTGGGCCATAAAGACCATGAGCAGGGCGATATAGCCCCCGGAGTAGGCGAACAGCAGGGTGGTGGTCATGGTGCCCATGGCGGCCCGGCCCACGTTGACGCCGGACTTGGCGGCCTCCTTCCAGTCCAGGTCGGGGCGCTTCTCCACCACCTCGTGGATGGCGGAGGTGATGTCCACGGACAGGTCCATCACCGCGCCCGAGGCCCCGATAAAGATGGAGGCCATAAAGATCTGGGTCAGGTTCAGGTGGGCGTAGCCGGAGTACAGCAGGCTCTCCGAGTTGCTCATCACCGCCCCGTGGATCTGGAACAGGTCGGTGAACAGGATGCCCAGCACGCAGGTGACCAGGATGCCCAGAAAGGACCCGGACACCGCCGCCCAGCACCGCCGGTCAAAGCCGTACACCAGGGCGATGATGATAAGGGTGAGGAACAGGGTGATGGCCAGCCCCACCCAGATGGGGTTCCAGCCCTTCAGGTACAGGGGGACCAGCACCTTCCACAGGGTGAGCACCGTCAGGGCGAAGGAGGCAATGGCCCGGACGCCGGTGCGCCCGGCAAACAAAATCAGGAACACTGCGAAGCCCACCGCCATCAGGGCCTCCCAGCCCAGGCGGTAGTGGTCGGTCATGGTCACGTTGGTGACGGTGTCCCCGTCGTGGCTCACCACCACCTGGGCCACATCCCCCGGAGCGAAGATCTTGTCCTGCTCCAGAGAGCCATTGAGCATGTTGATTCCGGTGACGGTCTGCCCGGCGAAGGCTCCGTCCAGAATTTCCAGCTGGCAGCGCTGCTCACCGGAGCGGACCAGGCCGGTGTCAATGATGGCGGAGTCGTCCACCGACAGTACCTCGGCCTTGCAGCGCTCCGCCTCCTGGTAGAGAAGGGCCCCCTCAAAGCCGGTGGGCAGGAAGATCAAAACGAGAATGGCCAGCAGGCACACCAGCACCGGGGCGTGGTAGCGCAGGGCCTGGGGGGTCAGATGGTTTCCCATGTATCAAAAACTCCTTTTTTCGAGTGAAATTTCGCAGTTTAGTGGGACCGGCGGTTCAAAACAGGAACCAGCCGATCAGCAGCAGGGCGGTGAGCACTGCGTCCGGAATGACGATCCAAAGGGGCGAGACGTGATAAATACGCATAGAGAACACCTCGATTCCATGTACGGGAACAGCCGCGCAGCCCGCTCCTGACGAGAGAGCCAGGAGCGGGCCGGCAGTAGAGAAAAGAAGGAAGTTGAAGGATTCAGAGTGATAGGGCCATCAGGCGATGTTCAGCAGGTCGGCCATCTTCTCATAGATCTGGGTGTTGTCGTAGTAGCCGCTGAAGCTCTCAGCGCCTACGCCCTCGGCCAGGACGGCCACGGGCAGGCCGGTGTGGCTGTAAGAGGTGAAGGAGATGCCGGACTTGTTGTTGATGATGTGGGTGATGGTGACGCTCAGGGGCTCGTAGGTGCCGTAGAGCACATACTCCTCCTGCTCATACTGGCTGGCGGCGGTGCCGTTGACGCTCTTCTCATAGGCGGCCCGCAGCTGCTCCATCTCGTACTCGGTGAGCACCAGCTTGTCGTCGGCGGCGCCCTGGGCCTTCAGGCCGAAGAGCTCCTCAATGTCGGAGAGCACATCCTCGAAGGGGGTCTTGTTCTCCTTGTAGGAGGCCACATAGTCGCTGTCAAACTTGGCGTAGGAGATCTTCTGGTTCTCCAGCAGGTCCAGATAGGTGTCGTAGTCGGTGCCGGCGAAGCCGATGGTCAGGCCGCCGGTCTCGTGGTCGCCGGTGACCAGGATCAGGGTCTCGTCGGGGTGCTCGGCGGCGAAGTCAATGGCCACCTGCACCGCGTCGGCCAGAGCCTGGGTGTCGTGGATGGAGGAGCCGGCGTCGTTGGCGTGGCAGGCCCAGTCGATCTTGCCGCCCTCGCACATCATGAAGAAGCCGGTGTCGTTGTCCAGCACCTCGATGCCCTTCTCCACATAGTCGGCCAGGGACCACATGTCGTCGGTGCGGTCCAGCTCATAAGGGATAGCGTCGTCGTCGGCCAGGTTTTCCTCAATGATGATGGCCTTGTCGGTGTCGGCGCTGATGGCGTCGGCCTCGGCGTAGGTGCGGGCCACGGTGTAGCCGGCCTCCTGAGCCAGCTGGTACAGGTCGGTCTGGTCGCCCTCGCTGCCGGTGGGGTCCAGCAGGCCGCCGCCGGCGAAGTAGTCAAAGTCGGACTCCACCATCTCCAGGCCGATGTCGTAGTAGTTGCTGCGGCTGGCCTGGTGGGCGTAGAAGGCGGCGGGGGTGGCGTGGTTCAGGTTGACCGAGGTGATGACGCCGATCTCATAGCCCTTCTGGGCCTTCAGCTGCTCGGCGATGGTCTCGTACTCCACGGTGCCGGTCTCGTCCACATTGATGGAGCCGGAGTAGGTCTTGTGTCCGGTGGCGATGGACGTGGCGGTGGAGGCGGAGTCGGGGGCGAAGGAGTTGGAGTCGTAGGTGACGGCGGTACCCACGCCCTCAAAGTTCATGAAGTTCAGGTACTCCGGGCCGTCCAGGATGGCGCCCTGGTTGTCGTCCAGGCTGGGCTGGGCCTGCCAGTAGTCCTCATCGTTCAGGGCGCCCAGATAGTCGGACGTGGACTGGATCTGGGGATAGCTCATGCCGTCGCCGATGAACAGGAAGACGTACTTGGGGGTCTTTCCGGTCTCGTTGGACATGGTGGCGGCAGCCACGGTGTTCTGGTCGTCGGTGGGCGCAGCGGCATTGGCGGCACAGCCCGCCAGGGCGGCGGTGGTGAGCGCCAAAGTCAGGGTCGCGGCGATCATACGTTTCATGTGATGTTTTCCCTCCATAACAATTTCCTCGTCTGGTTCAGACGGCTTTATTTTACGGATGGGATGTAAAACCATCCACCGGCGGGAGGTAAAAACTTGGTAAAACCAAAGCGGGGAATGCAAAGCCGGAGGGGACGCGAAAATAAATTGACAGGGCGGAGGAGGCCTGTTATAATGAAGAAGATATTGCTGATCCTCTATCACCGGATAGAGAAGATCGTGAGGGCATTCAGAAATTGGCCGTAGGTACGGCGCGATGTTCGCGCTATAAGGTCAATTTTTGGAATGCCTTTTGTTTTTATCCGGAGGAGTCAGAGGAGTTTCCAGACATACCAGATTTTTAAGGAGGCGCATCCCTATGCCCCAGCTCAGTCAGCGGGTAGAGCTGTTTACCGACTCCGTGATCCGGCGGATGACCCGGATCAGCGAACAGTACGGAGCCATCAACCTGTCCCAGGGCTACCCCGACTTCGATCCCCCAAAGCCCATGCTGGACCGCCTGGCCCAGGTGGCCTATGAGGGGCCCCACCAGTACTCTATCACCTTCGGCGCCCAGAATCTGCGGGAGGCCCTGGCGGACAAGCACGGGAAGGCCATCGGCCGGAGGGTGGACCCCAACCGCGAGGTGCTGGTCACCTGCGGCGGCACCGAGGCTATGATGTCCGCCATGATGACCGTGTGCAACCCCGGGGACAAGGTCATCGTGTTCAGCCCCTTCTATGAGAACTACGGGGCGGACGCCATCCTCTCGGGGGCCGACCCCATCTACATCCCACTGGTGCCGCCGGAGTTTGACTTTGACCGCTCCGCCCTGGAGGACGCCTTCCGCCAAGGGGCCAAGGCCATCATTGTCTGCAACCCCTCCAACCCCACAGGGAAGGTGTTCACCCGGGAGGAGCTGACCTTCATCGGGGAGCTGGCCCGGAAGTACGACGCCTTCGTCATCACCGACGAGGTGTACGAGCACATCGTCTTTGCCCCCTATGAGCACGTGCGCATGGCCTCCCTGCCCGGGATGTACGAGCGGACCATCACCTGCAACTCCCTGTCCAAAACCTACTCCATCACCGGCTGGCGGCTGGGCTGGCTCATCGGCCCGGCGGAGGTGGTGTAGAACGCCAAAAAGGTCCACGACTTCCTCACCGTGGGGGCCCCCGCCCCCCTCCAGGAGGCGGCCTGCGTGGGGGTTCGCTTCCCGGAGTCCTACTACCGGGAGCTCAACGCCATGTACACCCGCAAGCGGGACTTCTTCTGCGGCGGGCTGGAGCGGCTGGGTCTGAAGCACAACCGCCCCCAGGGGACCTACTTCGTGCTGCTGGACATCTCCGACTTCCTGGCCCTGGACCAGTTTAAGGGCTGGAGCGACATGGAGTTCTGCGAGTGGATGATCCGGGAGATCGGGGTGGCGGCGGTGCCCGGCTCCAGCTTCTTCCGGGAGCCGGTGAACCACCTGATCCGCCTGCACTTCGCCCGCAGCGAGGAGACCCTTCAGGAGGCCCTGGACCGTCTGGCCAAGCTGGCGGAGCTGTTACCGTGATCTTCTGAGGCGGGCGCACACTGTGCGCCCCCACAAAAGGGAAGGAAACCCCAGGGCGGGTGGCCCAGTGTGCCGCCCCTACGAAAAGGAAGAAAGCCTGAGTCGGCAGGGAACGGAATCTTGTAGGGGCCGATGTCCCCATCGGCCCGCGGGTGAGGATGCCCGCCTCTGTGGGGGGCGCTCCAGGTAGGGGCGGCTATCAGCCGCCCGCATGAAGGGGGCGAAATTCCAAAAAACGGGCGGATGACATCCGCCCCTGCGAAATTTCCTCAGTCCAAATTTTGAGAAGGAGCAGTTTTATGAACATCAAACCGTTTTTGGTAGAAGAGTGGATGAACGAGTACGAGGTGGGGGCCAAATATAATATCGCCGAGACCTGTGTGGACTCGGTGTCCCTGGACGAGCTGTTCGCCCTCACCGGCGAGGACAAGGGGGCCTTTCTGGAGGCGCTGTGCGCCCGGCGGCTCACCTATGGGGACATCTTCGGCTTGCCCGCCTTCAAGGAGGGGATCTGCAAGCTGTACCGGGACGTGAAGCCCGAGCAGGTGATCCCCACCCACGGGGCGGCGGGGGCCAACCACCACCTGTTCTACTCCCTGGTGGAACCCGGGGACAAGGTGATCTCCGTCCTGCCCACCTATCAGCAGCTCTACTCCATCCCTGCCTCCCTGGGGGCCCAGGTGGAGCTGCTGCATCTGACCCAGGAGAGCGAATACCTGCCCGACCCGAAAGAGCTCGCCCGGCTGGCGGAGGGGGGCGTGAAGCTCATCTGCCTCAACAACCCCAACAACCCCACCGGGGCCCTCATGCCGGAGGCCCTGCTCCAGGAGATTATTGCCGTCGCCCGGCGGCACGGGGCCTACATCCTGTGCGACGAGGTGTACCGCCACCTGACCCAGGAGGAGGGGTACTGCCCCTCCATCGTGGACCTGTACGAGAAGGGCATCAGCGTGAGCAGCATGTCCAAAGTGTTCTCCCTGGCGGGGGTGCGGCTGGGCTGGATCGCTTCCAAGGACGAGCGCGTGCTGGAGGAATGCCGCATCCACCGGGACTACGACCTCATCAGCTGCGGCATGCTGGACGAGGCGGTGGCCGCCCTGGCCCTGAAGCATGCGGACAAGCTGCTGGAGCGGAACCGGGGCATCGTCCGGGAGAATCTGGCCATTCTGGACGCCTGGGTGCAGAGAGAGCCCCACCTTTCCTATGTGAAGCCCCAGGCGGGGACCACCGCTCTGGTGTCCTATGACCTGGACGTCCCCTCCTATGACTTCTGCAGGGAGATGTACCACGCTACCGGGGCCTTCGTCACCCCCGGGGACTGCTTCGAGCAGGAGCGCTCCATGCGCATCGGCTACGCCTGCGACAGAGAGACTCTCCAGAAGGGACTGGAGGCTGTCAGTACCTATCTTGCGCAAAAGAAGTAGAACAAATCCGCTGCCCGAAACCGCGCCCTCATATGGGCGCTGCCCCCTGCGCAAAATGCCCTGAACGGCTATGATATCGACCTAGAAGATAAGCCTTCCGAAGTGCCAAAAATCCCTGGTGTCATACTTCAAAAGGCAAAGAAATAGAGCCTACAACCAGCTGCTTTCGCTTTTGGTCGTAGGCCCTATTTTTTAATTTAGGGTATCAGTCCTAACGATTTACCCGTTTTTTAGAACAAATTACTTGCTCTCGGTCGCTCTGGGATTTTTGATGGCGGCCTGCGCGGCAGCCAGCCGGGCGATGGGCACACGGAAGGGGGAGCAGGACACATAGTCCAGCCCGGTGTTGTGGCAGAACTCCACGGAGGAGGGATCGCCGCCGTGCTCGCCGCAGATGCCCAGCTTCAGGTCGGGGCGGGTCTGACGGCCCAGCTTGGCAGCCATCTCGATGAGACGGCCCACGCCGGTCTGGTCCAGACGGGCGAAGGGATCGGACTCGTAGATCTTCTTCTCGTAGTAGGCGTCCAGGAACTTGCCGGCGTCGTCACGGGAGAAGCCGAAGGTCATCTGGGTCAGGTCGTTGGTGCCGAAGGAGAAGAACTCGGCCTCCTTGGCGATCTCGTCGGCGGTGAGGGCGGCACGGGGGATCTCGATCATGGTGCCCACCTTATAGGTCATGTTGGAGCCGGCGGCCTTGATGATCTCGTCGGCGGTGGCCACCACCACGCTCTTCACGTACTTGAGCTCCTTGACCTCGCCCACCAGGGGGATCATGATCTCGGGGACCATGTTCCACTCGGGGTGCTTGGCCTGGACGTTCAGAGCGGCCTTGATGACGGCCTTGGTCTGCATCACGGCGATCTCAGGGTAGGTGACGGCCAGACGGCAGCCGCGGTGGCCCATCATGGGGTTGAACTCGTGCAGGGAGGCGATGATGGCCTTGATGTCCTCCACGGACTTGCCCATATCCTGGGCCAGCTGGGCGATGTCGGCCTCCTCAGTGGGGACGAACTCGTGCAGCGGGGGGTCCAGGAAGCGGATGGTGATGGGGTTGCCCTCCATGGCCTCGTACATGGCCTCGAAGTCGCCCTGCTGCATGGGCTCCAGCTTGGCCAGAGCGGCCTCGCGCTGCTCCACGGTGTCGGAGCAGATCATCTGACGGATGGCGGGGATACGGTCAGCCTCAAAGAACATGTGCTCGGTGCGGCACAGGCCAATGCCCTCGGCGCCGAACTTCATGGCCTGCTTGGCGTCGCGGGGGTTGTCGGCGTTGGTGCGGACCTTCATCTGGCGGTACTTGTCAGCCCAGGCCATGATGCGGCCGAACTCGCCGCCGATGGAGGCGTCCACGGTGGGAATGGCCTCGCCGTAGATGTTGCCGGTGGAGCCGTCCAGGCTCAGCCAGTCGCCCTCGTGGTAGACCTTGCCGGAGAGCTCGAACTGCTTGTTGGCCTCGTCCATCTTGATGGCGCCGCAGCCGGAGACACAGCAGGTGCCCATGCCGCGGGCCACCACGGCGGCGTGAGAGGTCATGCCGCCGCGGACGGTGAGGATGCCCTGGGAGGCGACCATGCCCTCGATGTCCTCGGGAGAGGTCTCCAGACGGACCAGGACCACCTTCTCGCCCCGGGCGGCCCACTCCTTGGCGTCGTCGGCGGTGAAGACGATCTTGCCGCAGGCGGCGCCGGGGGAGGCGGGCAGAGCGTTGCCCACGGGGGTGGCCTTCTTCAGGGCCTCGGGGTCAAACTGGGGATGGAGCAGAGTGTCCAGGTTGCGGGGATCGATCATGGACACGGCTTTCTTTTCGTCGATCATGCCCTCGTCCACCAGGTCGCAGGCGATCTTCAGAGCGGCGGCGGCGGTGCGCTTGCCGTTGCGGGTCTGCAGCATGTAGAGCTTGCCGTGCTCCACGGTGAACTCCATGTCCTGCATGTCGCGGTAGTGGTCCTCCAGGGTCTTGCACACCTGCTCAAACTGGGCGAAGGCCTCGGGGAACTTCTCGGCCATCTCCTGGATGGGCATGGGGGTGCGCACGCCGGCCACCACGTCCTCGCCCTGAGCGTTGGTCAGGAACTCGCCCATGAGCTTCTTCTCGCCGGTGGCGGGGTTGCGGGTGAAGGCCACGCCGGTGCCGCAGTCGTCGCCCATGTTGCCGAAGGCCATGGACTGCACGTTGACGGCGGTGCCCCAAGAGCCGGGGATGTCGTTCATACGGCGGTACACGATGGCGCGGGGGTTGTTCCAGGAGCGGAACACGGCCTTGACGGCGCCCATCATCTGGTCCACGGGATCGGTGGGGAAGTCGGCGCCCACCTTCTCCTTGTACTCGGCCTTGAACTGCTCAGCCAGCTCCTTCAGGTCGTCGGCAGTGAGCTCCACGTCCTGGGTGACGCCGCGCTCGGCCTTCATCTTGTCGATGAGCTCCTCAAAGTACTTCTTGCCCACTTCCATGACCACGTCGGAGTACATCTGGATGAAGCGGCGGTAGCAGTCATAGGCCCAGCGGGGATTGCCGGACTTCTCGGCCAACACCTTCACCACGTCCTCGTTCAGGCCCAGGTTCAGAATGGTGTCCATCATGCCGGGCATGGAGGCGCGGGCGCCGGAACGCACGGAAACCAGCAGGGGGTTCTCCTTGTCGCCGAACTTCTTGCCGGTGATCTCCTCCAGCTTGCCCACATACTCCATGATCTGGGCCTGGATCTCGTCGTTGATCTTCTCGCCGTCCTCATAGTACTGAGTGCAGGCCTCGGTGGTGATGGTGAAGCCCTGGGGCACGGGCAGACCGATGTTGGTCATCTCGGCCAGGTTGGCGCCCTTGCCGCCCAGCAGCTCGCGCATGTTGGCGTTGCCCTCAGAGAAGAGGTACACGTACTTGTTAGCCATTTCCTTCATTCCTTTCTGTTGCTTAACACGGCGGCGGCGCCCATGCCATGGCTTGTCTCCTTCTCACCTTGAGCAGCCCGGAAGCAGAGGTCCCCGCCCCACGCCGATGGTCCGGCGGTCCTGTTCCGCCGGGATATCGCATTCTCCATTATACCTATTTGAAGGAAATATTGCAACAACTTCCTGGGTATTTTTCACGGTTTTTCTCCCAGCCCGAGTGAAAAATATTCTATTCCGCCGAACATTGTGAAAAATCGTTACTTTTTTCTGCATGACGGGCATCCTCCAAAAGGAGGGACTACCACTCCACCCCCTGGCGGGCGGCCGTCCCCCGGTCGTATGGGTGGCGGAGCTTTTTCATCTCGGTCACATAATCGGCCCGCGCCAGCAGCTCCGGGGCCGGGTCCCGGCCGGTGAGGACCACCTCGCAGGCCGCCGCCTCCAGGCAGGAGAGCACCTCCTCCAGAGGCAGCAGGCCGGTGTTCACCGCCGCGCACACCTCGTCCAGCACAAGAAGTCCATCCGGAATCTCCCGCGCCGCCGTCCGGGCCTGGGCGATGAGGCGGAGGTAGCGCCTCTGCTCCGCCGCCCGCTCCTCCGGGGTGAGCTGAAAGGAAAATTTAATGTGCTCCGGGGCGGGGAGCAGGGTAACCTTCGGGAGCAGAGAGAGGGCGTACCTCTCTCCGCTGTCCGCCCCCTTCAAAAACTGGGCGATGACCACCGGCTTTCCCCGGCCCGCCATACGCAGGGCCAGGCCCATGGCGGCGGTGGTTTTCCCTTTTCCGTCGCCGCAGTAGAGATGGATCATGGTATTCCTCCTTGTTTCCTTGGGGAGTTTCGCAGTGGGATTTCGCCGCCTGCGGGCGGCGACCTTCTTTTTCCATGGCGAAAAAGAAGGCAAAACGCCACCGGGGACGGCTCCAGATGAGCACTTCGTGCTCATAGTCGCCCACCCTACCCCCTCTGGCCCTTCGGGCCATCTCCCCCTGACAGGGGGAGTCGGCCCCGGACCCCATTACGGGGGATGCATTCTTGATAGGTTCTGCAAAATTTCCGGCGCGCAAAATCTGAGTGGCGGTTTGCGATTTCTCCCGGGCCACTGGGCCCTGGGTTTGCAAAATTTAAAATCGCTGCGATTCCAGGACTGCGCCTGACTTTGCCGGGCTAACGCTTCCGGTGCGGATCCTGACGGGCCCTAAGCCTTCCCCCTCCAAGGGGGAAGGTGCCCCCGAAGGGGGCGGATGAGGGTGGGCTCCGGAATGGCAGGAACCCCTCAGCGGGTCGGCCAGTGTCCGGCCCCTGCGAAAGGAAGGAACGGCTTCCGGGTGCGCCGTAGGGGCGCCCCCATGTGTCCGTCCGCTGGAGATGGTTTCCCCCAATGTAGGGCGGGGGCTGAAGGTGAATCGGCCGAAGGCCGAGAGAAGCCACCCTGGGGTGTGCCCCCGCCGCGTTCGGAGAATTCTCCTCCCGTACGCGCCGTCACCGCTGCTCTCACAAGAAAAGCAGGCCGCCCTCGGGCGGCCTGCTGGAAATGGCTCAGACTGTGGTCAAGATCAAGCTCTCCCCGTCGGAGGAGACGTTGATCCGGCTGACCGGGTGCTGCCAGCTGCCGATGATCCGCTCGGCGATGGCGTCCTCCAGCTCCTTCTGGATGAGGCGGCGCAGGTTCCGGGCGCCGTAGGCGGCGGAGTAGGACTTCTTGACCAGATAGTCCAGCAGGCTGTCCTCCCAGGTGAGGGAGATGTGCCGCTCGGCCAGGGAGTCCTTCAGCTCCTTGAGCATCAGGCCGGCGATGGCCTTGAAGTTGTTCTCGGTGAGCTGGTGGAAGTAGACGATCTCATCCACCCGGTTGATGAACTCGGGCCGCAGGAAGTCCTGGAGGGCCTTCATGGCCCGGTCCTTCCCCTGCTCGTCGGCGGTGCGGTTGAAGCCCACGGAGCCCACCTTGGTGTTGCTGCCGGCGTTGGAGGTCATCACGATGACGGTGTTTTCAAAGTTCACCTTCCGGCCGTGGGCGTCGGTGATGTGTCCGTCGTCCAGGATCTGAAGGAGAATGTTCAGCACGTCCGGGTGGGCCTTCTCGATCTCGTCAAAGAGGACCACGGAGTAGGGTTTTCTCCGGATCTTCTCGGTGAGCTGGCCCGCCTCGTCATAGCCCACATACCCCGGGGGGGAGCCGATGATCCGGGAGACGGCGTACTTCTCCATAAACTCGGACATATCCAGCCGGATCAGGGACTCGGGGGCGTTGAACAGGTCCTGGGCCAGCTGCTTGACCAGCTCGGTCTTGCCCACGCCGGTGGAGCCTACGAAGATGAAGGACACGGGCTTGCGCTTGGGGCTGATGCCCACCCGGCCCCGGCGGATGGCGGCGGCCACCGCGTGGACCGCCTCGTCCTGGCCCACGATGTGCTCCTTCAGCCGGTCCTCCAGCTTGGAGAGCCGCTCGAACTCCTGCTCCTGGATGCGGCTGGCGGGGATGTTGGTCCACAGCTCGATGACATTGGCCAGGTGCTCCGCCGTCAGGGCGGGGACGCCCTGCTGCTGAAGCTGGTGCTGCTCGGCCTCCAGGCGCAGCTCCATGCTGCGGATGTTGGCCAGCCGGGCGTAGGCCTCCTCGGTGTCGGCGGCCATCATGACTTCCTTCTCCTTGGCCAGATCGGCCATCTCCTTGGAGATCTCCGCCTCCCGGGCCAGAGTCCGGTTTTTCAGGTTCACATTGGAGCAGGCCTCGTCCAGCAGGTCGATGGCCTTGTCGGGCAGATAGCGGTCGGTGATGTACCGCTCGCTCATGGTGACGGCCAGGCGGCACATTTCCGGGGAGATGGACACCTGGTGGTAGGCCTCGTAGTAGGGGGCCACCCCCTCGATGATCTTCACGCTGTCCTCAATGGAGGGCTCCTCCACGATGACCGGCTGGAAGCGCCGCTCCAGGGCGGTGTCCTTCTCAATGTGCTTGCGGTACTCGTTGAGGGTGGTGGCGCCGATCACCTGGAGCTCCCCCCGGCTGAGGGCGGGCTTGAGGATGTTGGCGGCGTTCATGGAGCCCTCCGCGTCCCCGGCCCCCACGATGTTGTGCACCTCGTCGATGACCAGGATGATGTTGCCCAGCTTCTTGATCTCCTCAATGAGGCCCTTCATCCGGCTCTCAAACTGGCCCCGGAACTGGGTGCCAGCCACCAGGGCGGTGAGGTCCAGCAGATAGACCTCCTTGTCCTGGAGCTTATAGGGGACGTCCCCCTTGGCGATCTTCATGGCCAGCCCCTCGGCGATGGCGGTCTTGCCCACGCCGGGCTCGCCGATGAGGCAGGGGTTGTTCTTCTGGCGGCGGTTCAGGATCTGGATGACCCGCTCCAGCTCCCGGTCCCGGCCAATGAGTTTGTCCAGCTTGCCCTCCTGGGCCCGCTTGGTGAGGGAGATGCAGTAGTTTTCCAAAAACTTGCGCTTGGCCGGGCGCTCCCCCTTGCCGTTCTGGGCGGTTTTATCCCCCCGGTTGGGATCCCCGCCGGGGTTGGGCTGGCCGTTCTGGCCGCCGTTCCCGCCGAAGAGCTGGTTCAGGAAGGGGAAGGTGGCGGTGCGCCCGTCGTCCTCCTCCCCGTCCGGATCGCTGGGCTGGGCCACCAGGCCCTCCATCCCCTCGGCCCCGCCGAAGGCGGACATCATCTCGTTGGTGAGGTTGTCCAGGTCCTCGTCGGAGATGCCCATTTTCTTCATCATATCATCAATGGGCTTGATGCCAAGCTCCCGGGCGCACTTGAGACAGAGACCTTCGTTCTTGGTCTCGCCGCCCTCCAGCTTGGTAATAAAGATCACCGCCACATTCTTGTGACAGCGGCTGCACATAGTCGGCTGCATACATACCACTCCTTTCCGGAGAAAACTTCGTCTCGTGGGAAACCATACACCATAATTGTGAACTGGTTATGAATCTTTTAAAAAATGGAGGCAATGAACAGAAACGGATTGGTGGTGCAGAAAAAGCGGAGCAGGATGGACTGGTCCACCGCCTCCTGGGGAATCAACCCCCGAAACAGCCAGCAGGCGATAAACAGCAGCACGCCGCCCTTCACCAGCCCAACAGCCGCCCCGCTCCACTGGTTCAGGGTGGACAGCACCGGCAGCTTGAAGGCCAGATCCAGAGCGTGGCTGAGCACAAACCACCCCGCCAGGATCAGCACGAAGCACAGGAGAAACAGCACCGTCCGGGTCAGCTGCACCGCCACATACTCCGCCAGCGCCCGGACGGCGTTGGCGGCGACGGTCTCCACGCCGTCCTCCACCGCCTGCTGGAAATTCTGGGTGAGGCTGCGGTAGAGCGAGGAGTCCTGGAGGGCTGCCAGCACATCCTCCAGGGGGAGCTCGTCAAAGAAGGCGTCCCCCGGCGTGCTGCCGTCCCCGCTGTTCTCAACCGGGGGCGTATACTGGTAGTAGCTGCCCACGGTGTCCTGGATGCCGCTCTCGATGGCGGGGGTGATGGCCTGGCTCACCGGTCCGGCCAGGGCGTCGGAGAGAATGCTCGCTCCGATAAACGCCACAAAAACGGCCAAAAAGCCGCACAGCGTAAGGACAAAGCCCTTCCGATAGCCCTGGACCACCGCCAGGATCAGTACAATCAAAACAATCAGATCAAAGATGAAAAATCCCATGGAATCCTCCTCTTCTGCGGGTCACTGTTTTCAAGACGGCAGATACAGCCAGGCCTGCTGGGAGTTGGCCAGCAGGGCCGCCCCGGAATCGGTCAGCGAGATATACCGGGCGTTTTGCGTCTGGTCCAAACTACTATATGCAGTGAAATCCGAGGTGTAAATATCCAGCCGGTCCCCGGTGAGCAGGGACACATAGCGGCCGGCGGCGTCAAAGTCCAGCACGTTGGCCGTGAGGTCCAGGGACGCCAGTTCCGTTCCGTCCGGCCCCACGATCACCGCCTGCTCCGCCGAGCCGGCCTGATAGCGGCCCAGCAGCAGAAGGGCGTATCCGTCCCCGCTGAAGCTGCACCCCTTCAGATAATTCCGGCCCAGGGTATAGACGCCGGACGCCGTCCCGTCCTCCTGAATGGCGGAGACCTGGTCCTCCCCCAGAACCCACAGCAGTCCATCCTCATAGTCCAGGTCCAGCACCACTGTGTTGCCCAGGGAGATCACCGCGGAGGGCTCCTGGGAGTCCACCGGATAAAAACGGATCTGGCTCTGGAAAGCGCCGCCCTCCTGCCCCATGGTGACGACGGCCACCGTCTTGCAGTCGGGGGAGACGGCGGCGTCCACAACAAAGGTGGTGGACAGCCGGATCTGGATGGGGGGCTCTTCCGTGTTGTAGGAGCTGTCGTACACCGTGACCAGGCCGCGCCAGCCCCCGCCGTGGGAGGTGACCGCCAGCCAGCCCGAGTCGTTCACCCGGGCGGAGAGCAGCTCCCCGCTGTCCAGGGTCAGGTGGAATGCCTCCTCCACCCCGCTGAACAGGAACAGATCCTGGCCGCCCGCGTCGTAGACCACGCCGTATCCGCTGGAGTGGGTGAGCACCGGCTGCTCCAGATTCCGCACCTCCTCGGCGTACAGCTCCCCGGAGAAGGAGTAGTACCGGGCCCCGGTATCCGAGGCCAGAAGCACGCCGCTGTCCAGGTATGCAAAGTTGGCCTGCCTGCCTCCGGCGTGGGAGAAGGGAACCGCCTCGCCGCTCTCGCTGGTCTCCAGGTTCCGGTACTCAAACCACCGGGCCAGCGCGTCCAGGTTCAGCCGGTCCCGGTAGACCACCAGGACCAGGGCGCCCAGCAGCAGCGCCGCCGTCACCAGCAGGGCGATCAGACGAACTAGGATATTCGGTTTTTTCGGTTTTGATTCCTGTTGTTCTTTCATGGGCCTGTTCCTTATCGTTGCATTGGGCATCTGTTTGATGCGTCAGGATGGTTGGAAACTTTGTGCCGGGCATTTTCCCCCGCGGATGAGGTCCCCCGCGCCGCCCCTTACAGCACGTCCTCCTCATACCACAGCTTGGTCATATAGAGCCCCCCCGGCGGCACGGTGGGGCCGGCCAGGGTCCGGTTGCCCGAGGCCAGGATGGCCGGGATGTCCTCCGGGGACAGCTTGCCCTCGGCGGCGTAGACAATGGTGCCCGTCATGGCCCGGACCATATTGTAGAGGAAGCCGTCGGCGCACACCCGGCACTCGATCAGCTCCCCGGCCCGGGACACCTGGAAGTAGTGGACGGTGCGCACCGTGGTGCGGGTCTCGGTCCCCACCGAGCGCACCGCCCGGAAGTCGTGGGTGCCCACAAACTGGTCCGCCGCCCGCTGCATCACCGTCTCGTCCAGGTGCTTGGGGTAGAACCAGGCCCGGTCCACATAGAAGGGGTTGCCCAGGCGGGAATTGTAGATGCGGTAGGTGTACTCCTTCCGCTGGCAGGAGCCGATGGCGTTGAAGCTCATGGGCACCTGGGTGGCCTTCACCACCACGATGTCCCGGGGCAGGCGGGTGTTCACCGCCAGGGGAATCCGGTCGCAGGGGATGGTGGAGGTGGTGCGGAAGTTGGCCACATAGACCTCGGCGTGGACCCCGGCGTCGGTGCGCCCCGCCCCGGTGCACTTCACCGGGTGGCACACCACGGTGGAGAGGGCCTTCTCCAAAGTCTCCGCCACCGTGACCGCGTTTTTCTGCACCTGCCAGCCGTGGTAGGCCGTCCCGTTATACATCAGTTTTAAGGCGATGTTCCGCTCCTCCATGGTATCCTCCTCACAGGCTGCCCAGCTGAAAAATCCCGCCCGCCGCTGCGGGCGGGACGCTCTCCCGCGCTGGTTCCTGGGTTGCTATCGGGATTATAACATAGTATAATCAGTTGGGCAAGCGTCCCTTTTTCGGAAAAAGGTGCATTTAATCGGATTTTAAGAAAGAGAAAAGTACCCTTTAAGACCGCCGCGGTATACTGAGAGACGATGAAGCGGCCCAGGGCCGTCATCCACCCCAAGGGAAAGGAGCAATCCCATGGAAATCACATTGGAACAAGTGGAGCGCCTGCGGGAGAAGGCCGATGTGTCCTACGGCCAGGCCAAGGCGGCCCTGGAGTACAGCGGCGGCAATCTGCTGGACGCGCTGATCTATCTGGAGGAGCAGGGGGTCATCCCCCGGCCGGAGGACGCCTACTACTCCACCAAGAATGAGGCCCCCCCTCCGCCGCCCCAGGATCTGCCGGTCCTCCAGGTGAAGCCCGAGGCCAAACAGGCCAAGCAGAAAAAGCACAAGCGCCGGGGCGTGCGCCATCTGCTCCACTGGCTGCGGCGCATCCTGCTGGACAATGAGCTGGAGATCTGGCGCAAGGGGCAGCCCATCACCGCCGTCCCCATGCTGATTCTGCTGATTTTTGTGATCTTTTTATACTGGATCGCCATTCCCCTGCTGGTCCTGGGGCTGTTCCTGGGCTTCCGGTATCAGATCGCCGGGCCGGACCTGGAGAACGACACCATCAACGGCATGATGGACTCGGCGGCCAGCACGGCGGCCGATGTGGGCCGTCAGGTGATGGACGAGCTGAAAAACCAGCACGAAAAGTATAATAACCGCAAAAAATAACATTTTGTATCGTTCCCGCCCGCCGGGCTGGGAAATCAACGGGTGCGCCGCCTGCCGGGCGGCCGCCGCAAGGAGAAGATGGAAATGGCAGAGAAGATCCTTCTGGTGGAGGATGAGGAAAAACTGGCCCGCATGGTGGAGATGGAGCTGCGCTATGAGGGCTATGAGGTGACCAAGGCCTTTGACGGCCGCAGCGGCCTGGAGGAGGCCCTGTCCGGGAAGTACGGCCTGGTGCTGCTGGACATCATGCTGCCCCAGCTGTCTGGGATGGAGGTGCTCCGCCGCCTGCGGCGGGAGAGCGACATGCCGGTGATCATGCTCACCGCCCGGGACAGCGTCATCGACAAGGTGTCCGGCCTGGACTCCGGAGCGGACGACTACATCACCAAGCCCTTCGCTATCGAGGAGCTGCTGGCCCGCATCCGGGCCGCCCTGCGCAAGCGCTCCAGCGCACGGGCCGGCGCGGTCCTCTCGGCCGGCCCCCTGGAGATGGACGTGGACAAGCACTCGGTCACCGTCAAGGGTCAGGGGGTGGAGCTCACCAAGAAGGAGTTCGACCTGCTCCACCACCTGTTGGAGAACAAGGGCCGGGTCCTCTCCCGGGAGGCCCTGCTGGACAGCGTATGGGGCTTTGACTTTGTGGGGGAGACCAACTCGGTGGATGTGTACATCCGCTTCCTGCGCAGCAAGATCGACGAGGCCTTCGGCATCAAGCTCATCCACACTGTGCGGGGCGTGGGCTATGTGATTCGGGAGGACTGACCTTTGAACTTATTTTACCGTCACCGGAGAACAGGCCCGGGGGAGCGTCAGTTTCGTGAGGCGGGACAACTCCGGTCTGTGAGGAATTCACCACCAAGAGCTTACCTTCTCCTCAGACAAAGCCTAAACGAGACCGGCGCCGCCGGGCGGCCCAACGTGCCGCCCCTGCGGCGGACAACGGACCTTTCCGAAGGGCGGCGGGAGGGGCAACTCCCTATCCCCTCTGGCTCTTCGGGCCATCTCCCCTTGATAAGGGGAGGCGGCCTCCCCTACGGTTCTCGGGAAAATCTCCCTGGTTTGGGTAGGGGAGCCCCTTGGGGCTCCCGCGCCGATGTTGTGCATGTCAAGAAGTCACCCTCATCCGTCTGGCCTATCGGCCAGCCACCTTCCCCCTGACAGGGGGAAGGCTTTCAGGCGGCCAAAGGCCGCCCCTAAAGCGGAACACAAACCGGGAGCGTTGGCTCGGCAAAGCCAGGCGCAGAAGATGAACCGCAACGGCACCAATTTTTGCAAACCCAGGGCCCGGTGGCCCGGCGGGGATTTAGACACCCACTCAGATTTTGCGCGCCGGAAATGACACAATGACTACCAATAGCGCGTCTCCCGTAAAAGGGGTCCGGGGCCGACTCCCCCTGTCAGGGGGAGATGGCCCGAAGGGCCAGAGGGGGTAGGGTGGGCGAATGTGGGCACGAAGTGCCCACCTTGAGCCGTCCCCGGGGGCGTTTTGGTTCCTTTGCCGCCATGGGCAAAGGAACTCGCCGCCCGCAGGCGGCGAAATCCCCCTGAGAAAAGCCCCTCCTGACACGGCGCGCCGAGTCGTCGCGCCCTACGGAAGAGATAAAATCTCCGAAGGCGGCGGGGGCAAGCCCCCGCCATACAGAAGTGCGAAAAGGAGAAGAAAGTGGCGAAATCCCTGCCGAAAGGAGCAGAAACAAAATGGTCATCGTCTATCAGTCCAAAACCGGCTTCACCAAACAGTACGCTGAAATGCTGGGGGACTCGGAGCGCGTGGAGGTCCTCCCCCTGAAGGAGGCGGAGCAGAAGCTCTCCTCCGGCACGCCGGTCCTGTTCCTGGGTCCCCTGTCCGCCGGCCGGATCGTGGGCCTGGAGCGGGCCCGAAAGGCCTTCCTTCTCCGGGGTGTGTGCGGGGTGGGGATGTCCCTGCCCTCTCCGGAGCTGCCGGAGAAGCTGCGCCAGGGCAATCAGCTGGGGGACCTGCCTGTCTTCTATCTCCAGGGCGGCTGGGCCCCGGACCGGGTGAATCCCATGACCCGGGCCATGGTCAATCTGGTGACCCGCTCCACCCGGAGGGAGCTCCAGGCCAGAGGAGCGGACCGCACGCCCCAGGAGGAGGCCATGCTGGATATGCTGCTCCACGGGGGCAGCTTCGTCTCCCCGGACAACCTGCCTTCCCTTCAGAATTGGCTGTCCAAGCAGTAATTTTCCCCTGGATTTCAACAGAAAGGAGGGAACGCCATGCCCCAGCGGAAGCACCGCTTTCAAGCCCCCCCGTCCCAGGACCCTCTGAGCGGGGCCAAGTCCTCCCTGGTCTTTCGCCTGAACTTCGGCTTTTTCTTCCGGCAGCTGGTGATTTTTCTGGTGATGGATCTGCTGCTGCTCTTCATGGCCACCGCCGGGCTGTTTCTCTATGCGGAGAACCGGTGCGCCACGGTGGCCGCCCTGGTGGAGGAGCGGGGCGTCCCCTCCGCCGATACCATCCCCTGGATGGAGGCCAGCGACTACACCATTGTCCCTCTGGGGATCGACGGCTCGGGGAGCATGGCTGTGGAACCCGCGCCCTATGGCTCGGACGGCCAGGCGGTGGGGTACTCGCTCCTCCCGCTCCCCTTCCTCCCTCAGTATCCGGAACTGGAGGGCGGAACCCGCTCCTGGGACCTGTCCTCCTACTACACCATCGTGCTGCCCAACAACGGGGAGCCCTACGCCATCACGGTGGACCTGTCCGGCATCTCCAGCACGCTCTACTGGGCGGGAATCGTCCTGCTGGCCTGTCAGGGATTGTCCCTGCTCACCGGGCTGTTCCGGAACAACCGGTCCATCCACAAGATCCTGAAGCCCATACAGGATCTGGCCGCCACCGCCTCCCGGCTCAACTCCATGACCCACATGTCCCGGCAGGAGCTGGAGGCCCTGGCGGGGGAGCTGGAGAAGATCAACGCCACCCATCTGGACAGCCGCATCGACCTGCCCGCCACCCAGAAGGAGCTGCGCTCTCTGGCCCAGGCCATCAACGCCATGCTGGACCGGATCAACAAGGCGTACAGCGCTCAGATGCGCTTCGTCTCCGACGCCAGCCACGAGCTGCGCACCCCCATCGCCGTCATTCAGGGCTACGCCGCCCTCCTGGACCGGTGGGGCAAGGACGACCCGGAGGCTTTGCAGGAGTCCATCAACGCCATCCGCTCCGAGGCCAAGTCCATGGAGAACCTGGTGGAGCAGCTGCTGTTCCTGGCCCGGGGGGACAACGACACCCAGCCGGTGAAGCGCACCCACTTCGACCTCACGGCTCTGGCCGGGGAGGTGCTGCGGGAGGAGGAGATGATCCACGATGACCGCCTCTTCCTGCCCCGGTGGGGGGAGGAACCGGTGCCGGTGTACGCCGACCAGGGACTCATCAAGCAGGTGATGCGGATTTTGATGGACAACAGCGTGAAATACAGTGCTCCGGACAGCCGCATCTATCTGCGGGTGATGGTGCTGGACGGCCACGCCCGGGTCACCGTCCAGGACGAGGGCATGGGCATCTCCCCCGAAGGCATCCCCCACATCTTCGACCGTTTCTACCGCACCGACCAGTCCCGGGACCGAAAGACCGGCGGCACCGGCCTGGGGCTGTCCATTGCCAAGTGGATCGTCGACCGGCACGGAGGCTGGTTCGAGGTGGTCTCCCGGGAAGGGGTAGGCACCCGGATCTCCTTCCTGCTGCCCGCCGATCAAACACCCCCGGAGGAGGAGGCGGCGGGGTAATGTACTACGTCTATCTCCTCCGCTGTGGGGACGGCACCCTGTATACCGGCTTCACCAACGACCTGGCCCGCCGCCTGGCGGCCCACAACGCCGGGAAGGGGGCAAAATATACCCGCGGACGGCGTCCGGTGGAGCTGGTATACTGGGAAAGTTTCTCCAACAAATCTTCTGCCCTCCGCAGGGAGTACGCCATCAAGCGGCTCCCCCGGGGGCAGAAGCTCGCCCTGATTCAATCCGCTGCGCTTCCGTGTGAAATTTGAAAGCCCGGCAGGCGGCCCCGCACAGCGCCCCGTCCGCTTTTTGCGAACATTTATGCTGAACGCCGGGGTTTTTCTCCCTTTTGCTCGCATAATTTGGCTGGAAAAGGCTCTTGAAATTCAAAAAACCATATGGCATAATAACACCGACCATTCGACACCAAAGGAGTGACGACTGCTATGATGGTTTCCACAAAGGGCCGCTACGCTCTGCGGGTGATGATCGACTTAGCGGAGCACGATGACGGATTGTACATCCCCCTGAAAGAGATTGCCGCCCGGCAGGATATTTCCGAGAAATATCTGGAAAGCATCGTAAAGCTGCTGACCCGAAACGGCGACCTGGTGGGCGTCCGGGGAAAAGGCGGCGGCTACCGCCTGACCCGCTCCCCGGAGGAGTACACCGTGGGCAGCATCCTGCGCCTGACCGAAGGGGGACTGGCCCCGGTGGGCTGTCCCGGACTGGACAGCCGCAGCTGCGACCGGGCGGAGGACTGCCGGACCCTCCCCATGTGGAGAGAGCTGGACAAGCTCATCAACGACTATTTGGACGGCGTGACCTTGGCCGACTTGATCCGCCCCAAGGAGGAGGAACCCGCGTTCCTCTGACCGAAAAGACTGTGCCGCCCGTGGGCGGCACAGTCTCAGGCTGTCAAAAAAGTCCAAGGACTT
This sequence comes from Pseudoflavonifractor sp. An184, assembly GCF_002160305.1. GTDB lineage: Bacteria > Bacillota > Clostridia > Oscillospirales > Oscillospiraceae > Lawsonibacter > Lawsonibacter pullicola. The sequence continues at coordinate 576 of NZ_NFKI01000027.1, read as the reverse complement.
TTCCGACAGCCTGTAAAAATGCCGTTACTTTTGCGCCGCTGCGCGGCGCAAAAGTCCTCGCTTCGCTTGCCGGAATCCTTGCACAGCAAGGCTTCCGGGGCATTTGATTCCATTCGAGGCGGGCGGCTGCCCCCTCGAGCTCCCCCGCTCCAACTTGAGCGGATTCATCTCAACAAAAAAGGTTTTTTGACAAGCTGAGACTGTGCCGCCCGTGGGCGGCACAGTCTCAGTCTATCAAAAGAGCCCTCCGTCATCTCCGTGCTAAGAGCTATCCCTATGGGCGGCTGCCCTCCGAAATGCGCCTGCGGGCTCAGGCAGACGGCGGAATAAAGGCGAGATTTTGCCTCCGGCAAAATGCTCGAGCGGCGCAAATGCGCCGGGGCGCTCCCGCGCCCTGAGGACCGCCCCCATAAAAACAGCCGCCCCGTTTGGGGCGGCTGTTTTGCGTTTGGGATCAGCCTTCCTCAGCCAGCGCCTTGGCGGCGGCGATTGCCTTCTCCTGAGCCATGGGGGGGCAGTCCCGCCCCACCAGCGTAAACGCTGGCGGGGACCCCGTTTTTTGATATCCTCGGGCGG
>NZ_NFKI01000026.1 GCF_002160305.1 Pseudoflavonifractor sp. An184 | reverse complement strand
AAAACACCCGCTTTCCAGGCGAAAAGCGGGTGTTTTCTTTGCTTTTTGCAACTATTTTTGATGGTTCGAATTTCGGCTTTTGCCTTTGACCACATAACCAGCCACAGACAGGAAAAAGACGGGCCTCCGAGGGCATTTTGCCTTCGGAGGCCCGTTTGTGCAATACGTCAGTATCGCTTGGTCAACCTGCTATATTTTCCGGTTTCATACGGTTTTTTCCAGCGACGATCTCTGCCTTCATTTCCCGGATCAGTTCTGCCAGCTTTTTCTCACACTCGGCTTCCGTTTTCGCGTAGACGTTCCGGGCCATGCGCTGGCCGTTGACGATGGGGGAGTAGCGGCCCTCCCACAGGTGGTCATTGATTTGGCTAACGCATCCGGTGCCTGGTTTGCGCCGCTGTCCCTTGTGGGCTTGGAAGGTGCTGGGGGCTGGTTTCTGGGGTGCCGCTTCCCGCCTGGGTTTCGGTTCGGCTCTCCCGATTCCTTGGTCGATCTTGTCCGCCGCGTTCTGCCGCATGGCGTCAGTGATGTGAGCGTATGTGTTCAGGGTCGTGGCCAATGATGGTGCTCAGGGTCTTGATATCCATCCCATGCTCCAGAGAGGCTGTGGCGAAGGTATGCCTTAAATCGTGGAAGCGGAGTCTCTTGCACTCCGCCCGATCCAACACGGTCTGGAGCCTTTTTCTTACCGCGGCGGGGTCCATGGGGGCGTCCTCCTTAACTGACGAGGGGAACATCCAACGGGAGCGGACAGTTTGCTTGTAGCTTTGGAGCACATTCAGAACCGGGGCGGGGAGAAGCACGGTCCGGTTGCCCGCCTTGGTTTTGGGCGGAGACACTACCAGTTCGCCCTTTACCCGGTGTACCTGCCGTTCTACCCGCAGCGCCCCGGTGCGGAAGTTCAGGTCATCCCAATGGAGCGCCAGGATCTCGTCCCGGCGCAGGCCGGTGGCCAACTCCAGCAGCAGAAGCTCGTAGCAGCCGTCTTCCTTGGCCTGAATCAGCAGGCGCTGGATCTCCTCGGGAGTAAGTACCTTCATTTCTCTGGATTTTGCGGGCGGGAGTTTACAGCTGTCCGCAGGGTTGCGGAAGATCAGTTTCTCCTCCACTGCCTTGTTCAGTGCGGCGTGGAGAGTGGTGTGGATGCCCCGGATGGTCTGGTCGGACAGGCCCTCGCCATAGAGCTCGGTGCGAAGCAGCCTGCCGTTTTTCTTGAGATCGGTGTAGAATCCCTGAATGTCCCCGGTGGTCAGCTTGTCTAACTGGAACTGTCCCAGATCGGGGATGATATGCCTCACCGGGCACCGTTGACCACGCCATTATGTGGACATGGGGGTGATCCCCCTCGTCGTGGTAGGCGGCGTACCAGCGGAAATGATTCGGCGGGATATTCATGGCGGCGGCGATGTCGTTGCAATTTGCCCGGAGCAAGTTCCTCCACGCCCTGGCGTTGTCATAGCCAAGACGGGCCGCGTCCTCCCGTTTCAGGGAGATGATGTGCGTCCACACGTTGCCGGTGTACTGATCCAACTCCCGCATGGCCTGTTCCAAATCCACAGCATCTTCATCATCAAATAGCCCGTGATCTCCCAGCCGCTCTGCTCTGGGGCGGGTGGCAATGTACTTCATGTAGCCCTCTGACTGTTGGATCTCCGGCCAGTTTTCCTCCAATGCTCGGGCGATAAAAGCCGAGGCATGAGCCTTGGTGGGTTTGGTTTCGTAGTCAAAATACTCGTCCAACTTTTTGGAGGAAGGGAAATCCTTCACCAGTTTTCTAATCAACTGCTCCTGTTTTCTGGTGGGAGGACGATTATCCGGGAGCAGTTCCACTCGCTCTCTGATTCCGATGTGCCGCATGTAGCCACTGACAGAGTTTCCTTCTCCGCACTTGAGATAAGGGCTTTTCAGGATCACCACATCCCGGCACACTTTGTAAAAGGTCCGCGCAAACAAGTGGCGCAGGTTGTGAGGAAACACCTTTGAGGGCGCTACCCCCGCCGCCTTGCACAGCCGCTTCATCTCGCCCCAAATCTGCCTTCTGGACAGGCCCTTTCCGCTTCTGGTTCGAAAAATTTCGCCGGAGGCGGTTTTTTGCGCTTTGGCGTACTTTTTCAGCTTCCGGCACAGCCTGCCGGGCAGCAGAATCGTCCGCAGCTTCCCCTTCAGGGAAATCTCCGCCTTCCCGGAGTTCGCCGCCTCCACGGTGATATACTTCACCTCGCTCACCCGGACGCCGGTGGAGCAGATGGTCTCCAGCAGCAGGGCCAGCCGCTCCCGCCCCAGCCCGTGGGCGGCGTCCAGAAGCCGCTGGTACTCCTCCCGGGTGAGCTCCCGCCGGTCGTCCCGGAACAGCCTGCGCTGAATTTTCAGGGACTTGATTTTACAGTCTTCCCAGCCCAGAAAGGTGAAAAACTGATTTACCGCCGCCACCATGGAATTGACGGTGACGGGGGCGTATCCCCGCTCCAGCAGACTGTCCCGCCAGGCCGCCGCCCCGTCCCGGGTGACCTCCGCTCCGCGCAGCCAGGCGGACGCCGCGGATACGTCCCGAATGTATTTTTCAATGGTGCCGGGGGCGCGCTCCTGCTCCCGCAGCTGCCGGGCAAAGGCGGCCAGCTCCGTGCTCGTGATGCTCCGTTTGTCCATGTAATTTCCCTCCAACGGTCAAAGTGATTCTTATTTTGCCCATGTAGAGAAAAAATACTGAAAGCGAAACACATAATTTTTCCGGCCTGCGCCTCGGACGCGGCGGCTCTGATGTACGGGCGCGGTCCTCCTGGGACCGTTGGAAGCCGCGGAAACTGCGGCGCGAGCCGGTCCTTCCGCCGGATTTGGATTTGTATTCTTGCGGATGTTATGGTAAAATCGGAAGGCAAAAATTTGACATGGAGTGCTCCGGCTTCCAAGGGACGCGCCCGCCCGGAGTGTCCGGGGGAATGCCCCCCGAATGACCAAAATTGAGAAAATCCTCATAATTGAGCGCTTTGCTTGCCTCAATTATGGGCAGTTCCCGGCCGCCTGGGAGAATTCCGGGCCTGCAATGGGCCTGGGACTCCTCTGGGGCGGGCAAGACGGCTGGTCTGAAGTTGGTATGAAATTTGCACGCTATGGAAAGCAGAACGCCAAGGCGGCCACACGGTAAACGCTGCTTGCGGCAGGCCGCGGCAAAGAAAAATGGAGGGATTCCCTATGAAATTTGGACTGTTAAAGGATATTAAGCCGGGCGAGTACCGCACCATCGTGACTCCCGCGGAAGTGGAGGCCATTGCGCGCGACGGCCACGAGGTCTATGTGCAGCGGGGCGCGGGCGCGGGCGCCGGGTTCGCGGACGAGCAGTACGCTCAGGAGGGCGCCAAGCTGGTGGACACCATGGAGGAGATCTATGGGACCTGCGACTTTGTCACCAAGGTGAAGGAGCTGGAGCCCTGTGAATTCCCCCTGCTGCGGGAGAATCAGATTGTGCTCACCTGCATCCACCCCGCCGCCCACCCCCAGGAGGTGCAGGCGCTGCTGGACAGCAAGTGCATCGCGTTTACCGCCGAGGACGCCCACCGGTACGGCTCCCCCAACTGCGAGGCGGCCGGCAAGCTGGGGGCGCTGATGGGGCTGGACTCCCTGCTGTCCATCCATGGAGGAAAAGGAAAATTTGTCAGTGGACTGGGCGGAGCGCCCGGCGTCAAGGCCCTGGTCATCGGCGGCGGCACCGTGGGCCGGGCCTGTGTGTCCGTGCTCCACGCCCTGGGGGCCTGGGTGACGGTTATGGATATCAACATCGGCACGCTGCGGGATATCGGCAAGCAGTTCAACGAGGAGGTCAACACCCAGATCTCCAACCGCTACAACTTGAAAAAGCTGCTGCCGGAGATCGATGTGGTCTATAACTGCGTGCGCTGGCCCAAGGACGCCACCGAGTTTATGATCGACCGGGAGATGGTCCGCTCCATGGAGAAGGGCTCCGTCATTGTGGACATCAGCAACGACGTGGGGGCCATCGAAACTTTCCATGAGACCACCCATGACGATCCCCGCTACATTGAGGAGGGCGTGGTCCACTACTGTGTCAGCAACATCCCCGGCGCCATCGCCCAGTCCACCTCCATCGCCTACGCGGCCTCCATGCTGCCCCATTTCCGCTCCATCCTCAACAACGGGGTGGCCGCCGCCTGCGCCAAGGACGGCTTCCTCCGCCGCAGCCTCACCGCCTACCGGGGCTATCTGACCCACGAGGAGACCAGCGCCATCCAGAACCGGCCCTGGATTCGTCCGGAGGACATTCTGGGAATCGCCGGGGAGAAGCTGGACCCGGCTCCCGCCGCCACCGGCACCAAGTCCAGCAACTTTATCCAACTCTGATCCTGTGCCCCTCCGGCGGGTCCTCCGCCGGAGGGGATGGGGGAACTTTAGGAGGAACTCAAGTGACTGTCAACGATTTTCTGCTCGATTTTGCCATTGCCTCTCTCTTTATTATGGTGGGACAGCTGATCCGGGCCAAGGTGGGCCTGGTTCAGAAGTTCTTTGTCCCCGCCAGCATGATTGCCGGCTTTATCGCCCTGGCCCTGGGCAACCAGGGTCTGAATATCCTGCCCTTCTCCGGTTCCATCGGGGACTACCCCGGCGCTCTGATCATCCTGATCTTTGCCGCCGTGGGCATGAACGGCTTCTCCTTCTCCAAGAAGGAGTTCAAGTCGGAGCTGGACCGGGTGGGCTCCTACTTCTCCTATAAAGTGCTGGCCCAGGCGATCCAGTTCGCCTTTGCGCCCCTGTTCGGGGTGCTGGTGATCTCCCGGCTGTTCCCGGAGATCAACTACGGCTTCGGATTCCTGCTGGCCTCCGGCTTCTCCGGCGGCCACGGCACCGCCGCCGCGGTGGGCTCTAAAATGGCGGAGCTGGGCTTCACCGACGCCACCGACATCGGCATGACCTGCGCCACGGTGGGAATCCTCTCGGGGATCTTCGGCGGGCTGTTCTTCATCAAGATCGGTACAAAGCGGGGCTGGACCAAGTATATCGAGAGCTTCCAGTACATCTCCGGCGACCTGAAGACCGGCCTGATCCGGGATGAGGACAAGCGCGGCTCCATGGGCAGGGAGACGGTGGCATCCGTGGTGCTGGACCCCCTGGCCTGGCACCTGGCCCTGCTGCTGGTGGCCTCCGGCGCCGGATTTTTGGCCAACGGCTGGATCAAAAACGCCACGGGGCTGGATCTGCCCAGTTATCTGCTGGCCTTTATCATCGCCATTGTCATGTTCCTGTGTTTTCAAAAGACGGGAGTGGGGCATTATATCGACAATACGGTGATCAGCCGTATTTCCGGCACAGCCACCGACTACCTGGTGTTTTTCGGCATCGCCTCCATCAAGATCTCCGTAATTGTGGAGTACGCCGTCCCTCTGCTGATGCTGTTGGTATTCGGCATGGTGCTGGTGGTGCTAACCCTCATGTACTTCGGCCCGGCCATGAACAAGGGCAGCTGGTTTGAGCGCTCCCTCTTTGTGTGGGGCTACTCCACCGGCGTATTTGCCATCGGCTTTATCCTGCTGCGCATTGTGGACCCGGAGAACAAGTCCAAGACCCTCAACGACACGGCCCTGACCGGCCCTCTCACCACCCCCTTCGAGATGTTCGCCTGGTCCATGGCCCCCGGCATGCTGCTCCACGGGCAGCACTGGCAGTTCATCGGGCTGTACCTGGTAATTTTCGCGGCCTGCATCGTCGTCAACCTGATCTTCAAGTGGTGGTGGATCAAGCTGCCTCTGAACCGCCCGGCGGAGGGGGAGCTGAAGTAATCTTGTGGTTCCGCGCTCCGTCTGATATGATAGGAGAAAACAGGTCCATCAGAAAGGCGGCGGGCGGCAATGAAGTTTTTGCAGGAGCTGTTTCACGGAAAGGGCTATATTGACGGAATCACCATCATCAACCTGGAGGGGGAGATTCTGTTCACCGCCAAGTTCAACAACAAGCTGGGCCAGGACCAGGGCTCAGAGGAGCTGGTGGGGAAGAATTTCCTGGACGTCTATGAGAACCTGACCCCACAGACCAGCACCACCATCAAGGCGATGGAGCGGGGCGCCCCGGCCTACGTGGAAAACCAGTTTCTAAAGACCAGGGGGCGGGACGGAATCACCATCACCTCCTTGTCCATCCCCATCAAATGCGGGGGGCGGATTGTGGGGGCCATCGACCTGTCCACCCAGGAGCCGGGCGTCCGTCCGGAGGCCACGGAGGGGCTGCTCCAGGTGGACGTCTCCGGCTATTTTCACGGGGACACCCGAAAAATGGCCATGCGGGACGCCGCCGTATTCACACTGGACGACCTGATTGCGGAGGACGCGGCCATGAAGCGGGTGCGGGACTATATTCCGGTGGCGGCGTCCTGCGACCTTCCGGTTATGATTTACGGGGAAACCGGCACCGGAAAGGAAGTGGTGGCGCAGGCCATTCACAATGCCAGCCGACGCAGCGCCAAGCCGTTCATTGCCCAGAACTGCGCCGCTCTGCCGGAGACCCTGCTGGAGAGCATCCTCTTCGGCACGGCCAAGGGGGCGTTCACCGGCGCGGAGGAAAACAAAGGGCTCTTTGAGCTGGCGGACGGCGGGACTCTCTTTTTGGACGAGATCAACGCCATGCCGGTCCAGCTTCAGTCCAAGCTGCTCCGGGTCCTTCAGGACGGACGCTTCCGCAGTCTGGGCGGGCGGCGGACCAAGTGCGTGGACGTGAAGGTCATCGCCGCCATCAATGTGGACCCCCTCCAGGCCATCCGCAGCGGCCAGCTGCGCCAGGACATCTACTACCGCCTGAGCATGATGTCCATCCGCATCCCGCCCCTGCGGGAGCGCAAGGGGGATATTCGTCCCTTCATCAATCTATATGTCAACAAGCATAACGCAACCTTCCACAAGCACATTCAGTATATTTCCGGGGAGCTGGCGGAGTGGATGGAGGCATACGACTGGCCCGGAAATGTGCGGGAGCTGGAGCACCGGATCGTATCGGCCATGAGCCGGGTGGAGCCCTCCTCCCAGGTTCTGGGCCTGGAGGCTCTGGAGGAGCTTCCCGCGTCCGGCGCCCAGCCGCCCTTCCCCCTGGCGGAGGAGGGGGCGCGGCCGGAGTCCATCCCAACCCTCCGCCCCCTGCGCCAGGCGGTGCAGGAATATGAGCGCGGGCTGATTCAAAGGGCGCTGGGGGCAGCGGGCGGGAACGTCTCCCGGGCCGCCCAGCTTCTGGACATTCCGAGGCAGACGCTCTGCCGGAGGATTCAGGAATACGGCCTGCGGCCCGGAGGCCGCCGGAGCTCCTAGGCCATGTTTGAAACATGTCAATATGCCCAAACGGCGGGTCTTTTTCCGCCATACTGCGTTGATTTTCCTTGCAATACACAAAGTGTTGCCGCGTCAAATCGCCTGGTCTGGCGAAAAGATTCCTTGCCGTTGGACACATTTCCAATTTTCAAACAGGGCCTGGCGTGTGAGGCTCGCCGGAGGGTTGCGCCGGTTAGGAGAGCTGCCATGAAACAAGAATCGGTCAAAAATGTGCTGCTGCTGTTGGCGGGCGCATTTGTGTACAGTGTTGGAACCCAGTACTTTATCGTCCCGGCACAGATTGCCCCCGGCGGAGCCGTAGGTATCGCCCTGATGATCAATCACCTGACCAGCCTGCCCATCGGTACGCTGACCCTGCTGATCAATCTGCCCCTGCTGGTGCTGGCCTGGTTTTACCTCAGCCACCGGTTCACGGTCCGCACGGCGGTCGCCACGGTGCTGGTGAGCGTGGTCCTGGACTTTTTGGTCACCCCCATCTGTCCCATGTACGGCGGGGACCGGCTGCTGAGCAGCGTGTACGGCGGCATTGTGGTGGGCGTCGGCATGGCCCTGATCTTTCAGGCCGGCTTCACCACCGGCGGCACCGACATCGCCGGGTATCTGCTCCAGAAGAAATTTCCCCACTACTCCATTGGACACGCCCTGATGATCATTGAGGGGATCATCCTCCTGATGTCCATTTTTGTCTTTCAGGACGTGGACGCCGGTCTGTTTGGCCTGATCAGCGTTTACGTGCAGACCAAGGTCATCGACATGATCCTCTACGGCAGCGACGCGGGCAGCCAGGCGGTCATTATTACCCAGCATCCACAGAAGATTTCCCAGCGGGTGATCCAGGAGCTGGAGCGCACGACCACCGTGCTCCCGGCCAGAGGGGCGTACAGCGGGAGCCCCACCAATGTGGTGCTGTGCACGGTGCGCAAGTCGGAATTTGTCCGGCTGAAGCGCATCATCGGCCAGTGCGATCCCAACGCCTTTGTCATGGTCAATGAGACGACGGAGGTGCTGGGACTGGGCTTCAAGGGCTTTGCGGAGGCCATTTAATCCGGCCCGGGCCTGCGGAGAAAGATATATTTGAGGACTCCCTCTGGGGAGGACCGGAACGGACTGAGCGCCGGACGGGAAGATTGATCTTTCCGTCCGGCGCTCAGTTTGTGGAAAAACCTGCGCAGAATCAGATCCGCCTGAGACAGGGCGGGGGGCTCGGGGGACAGCGGCCCATGCCGACATCCATTTTTACATACATTTTACAAAAATTTGACAGGGAGAGGAGCGCGGGCCGGTCCCCGCTCTGCTATACTGTCATAATAGGTTGTTGCGCCCCTGAGAAAAATTTCAGGGCGCCACCCCGAATATCCGGCGGAGGCTCCGTATTCTTCTGCTGGAGGGGGATGGAGGGATAGGGTATGGTAGGCACGGAACACAGCATCGTGGGACAGGTGTACGCGGCGAAGACGGACCCGGAGGCGGCGGACGCCCTGATCGGGCAGTACATGGGGTTCATCCGCAGCGAGACGGTAAAATTCATCCACGCCGCCCCGGAGGACGGACACGAGGACGAGCTGAGCATCGCCATGCTGGCTTTTTACGAGGCGGTCCTGAGCTATGAGAAGCACCGGGGGGCCTTTCTCCCCTACGCGGCCCGGGCCATCAAAAACCGGCTCATCGACCACTACCGGACCGAGCGCCGCCACGGGAATGTGATCTCCCTCCACGCGCCCGCCGGGGGCGACGAGGAGAGCGGGCATCTGCTGGACGCCCTGCCGGACCACCGGGACGAGATCGGCGCCTATGAGCAGCGCACCGCCAGCCAGGCGGAGATCCAGGAGTTCGGCGCCCAGCTGGCCCGGTTCGGGCTCTCCTTCTCCGATGTGGCGGACAACTGCCCACGCCAGGACCGGACGCTGGCCGCCTGCCGCCGGGTGCTGGACTACGCCCGGGCGAACCCGGAGCTGCTGAACAAGGTGGCGGAGACCGGAAAGCTGCCCATGAACGAACTGGCCCTTGGCTCGGGTACGGAGCGGAAGACCCTGGAGCGGCACCGGAAGTACCTGGTGGCCATTTTGCTGGCCTTCACCAACGGATATGAAATCATTCGGGGGCACCTGTGTCAAATCGGCCCCGGGAGAGGAGGGGAACGGAAATGAAGTATCTGGTCATGGAGACCCACCCCGCCTACGCGGTGGTGCTGGACGAGGAGGGCCGGTTCCTCAAGGCGGCCAACCTGCAATACCGGGTGGGCGACACCGTCCAGCACATCGTGGAGCTCCGGCAGGCGAGGCCCAGGGCCCCCGCCCTGTGGAAGCCCCTGTCCGGGCTGGCCGCCGCGGCCGCCTGCCTCTGCCTGGTGTTCTTTGGGTACTACCAGCCCAACTACACCGCCTACGGCACCCTGCGCATCCAGATCAACCCGGACGTGGAGATGACCGTCAGCCGCACCGACCGGGTGCTGGACCTGGAGGGGCTCAACGCCGACGGCGAGGATCTGATCGAGGGGTACGACTATCGGGGCAAGGACCGGGAGACCGCCGCCGGCGAGCTGGTGGAGCGGGCCATCGACATGGGCTATCTCTCCGATGGGGACACCATCTCCATCACCGTCAGCAGCTCGGACGCGGACTGGCAGGCCCGGGAGGAGGCCCAGGTCCAGGCTCAGCTGGAGGAGCGGTACGGCGCGGCCATCGTCATTCAGCTGGGCGGCGCGGCAGATCAGACGCAGCCCGCCGGCTCTCCGGAGGAGCCGGCGGAGGTGGTGGTGCCGGTCACGCCCCAGGTCCCCGAGCAGACCCCGGGGACGGCGGCGGACCCCAGCGCCGGTTCCGGCGGGCAGGAGGACACGGACTACGGCCCCGGTGCGGATGGGATCACCGACTACGATGACACAGATTACGGCCCCAACGCCGACGGGGTCACCGACTACGCGGACACCGACTACGGCCCCAACGCCGACGGGGTCACCGACTATGCGGACACGGACTACGGCCCCAACGCGGACGGGGTGACCGACTACGACGACACGGACTACGGCCCCAACGCGGACGGGGTCACCGACTACGCGGACACGGACTACGGCCCCAATGCGGACGGAATCACCGACTACACGGAACCGTCCTCCGGCCCCTACTATGACGGCGTGACCGACTATGAGGACCGGGAGGACGACGGCGGGGATGACGATGACGATGACGACCGCGATGATGACGGCGAAAACGACGATGATGGGGACGATGACGACTGACAGAAAAAATAAAAAGTTTTTTCCAGCGACCCCGGTTTTTCCCTCCGGCCCCCGTATTCTTCGGATGTAAAACAAAGAGAGACGGGAAATTCCCGGCGCGCCGTGTGCGGAGCCATCCCTGGCCCGGAACCGGCAGCTCATACAGACATGACAAATTTAAGGAGATGAATGTTATGAAAACGAACTTCACCGCCAAGCTGTTTGGACTGACCCTGGTGACCGCCCTGACCCTGACCACTCTGACCGCCTGTGGGAACGGCGGAGCGGCGGCCTCCTCCGGAACCGCCTCCGGGTCCGCCCTCCAGAGCGGGGACGGCGGCAGCGTGGGCACCGTGCTGCTCAGCGTCAACCCGGAGATCGAGATGGACTACGACAAGGTGGGCAATGTGGTGGCCCTCACCGGCCTCAATGAGGACGGAAAAGCGGTGCTGGCCTCCTACACCGGCTATGAGGGAAAGCCCTGCGCCACCGTGGTGGGGGAGCTGGTGGATGAGATCAACGCCGGGGGCTACTTTGACGCCACCATCGACGGGCACGAGAAGAACATCGTGCTCAAGCTGGAGCGGGGCTCCGCCTACCCCAATGACCAGTTCCTGAACGAGCTGGCCGAGGCCGTCCGCCTGGTGGTGGAGGCCGACCAGATCGGCTCCCAGACCGTGGCCCTGGACAGCGACGACTACGACGATACCTACGGGGACAAGGGCTACATCAACGCCGCCGCCGCCCAGAATATCCTCTCCACTCAGCTGGGCCGGGATGACATCCAGTTTGTGGAGAAGGAGTACGACCTGGACGACGGGGAGTACGAGGTGGAGTTTGTCATGGACGGCGTGGAGTACGAGTACGAGGTGAACGCCGTCACCGGCAAGGTCACCGAGATGGACGCCGAATACCAGGACTACGACGACACCGACTACGGTCCCTATGGGGACGGCGTCACCGACTACAATGCCTCTGCCGGGACCGCTGTCCCCGCCGCCAACTATGACGACACCGATTACGGCCCCAACGCGGACGGGGTGACCGACTATGACGACACGGACTACGGCCCCAACGCCGACGGGGTGACCGACTACGACGACACGGACTATGGCCCCAACGCCGACGGGGTGACCGACTACGACGACACGGACTACGGCCCCAACGCCGACGGGGTCACCGACTACGATGACACCGACTACGGCCCCAACAACGACGGCGTCACTGACTACGACGACACCGACTACGGTCCCAACGCGGACGGGGTGACCGACTATGACGACACGGACTACGGCCCGAATGCGGACGGCGTCACCGATTACGATGACGACGACTGGTACGGGGACCCCACCGGCTCCGACTACCCCAGTGACAGCGACGACTGGGACGATGATGACGACGACGATTGGGACGACGATGACGACGACGATGACTGGGACGACTGAGCCCGCCCCAATGCGCCACGAGCTCAAGCACCAGATCTCTCCCCCGGAGGATCTGGTGCTCTCCGGGCGGCTGCGCCGCCTGTTTCCCCACGATAAGCACGCGGGGGCGGACGGCTCCTACCGGGTGACCAGCCTGTATTTGGACACCCCCTATGACGCCGCCCTCCGGGAGAAGCTGGACGGGGTGGACCGCCGGGAGAAGTTCCGCCTGCGGTACTACGGAGATGATCCCAACTGGCTGAAGCTGGAGAAGAAGTTCAAGGTGAACGGCCTGTGCGGCAAGCGCTCCGCCCGCCTCTCCCGGGAGGAGGGGGAGCGGCTGCTGGCCGGAGAGCCGGACTTCCTTCTGGAGCGGGAGGAGCCCCTGCTGGCCGAGCTGTACCACAAGCTGCGGGGGAGCCTCCTGGCCCCCCGGACGGCGGTCTGCTACGACCGGGAGGCATTTCTGTACGCCCCCGGCAATGTGCGCATCACCCTGGACCGGGAGGTCCGCACCGGGCTGAGCCCGCTGGATTTTTTCCGCCCGGAGCGGTTCTTCCTCAAGCCCCTCTCCGGCCTCACGGTGCTGGAGGTCAAGTACGACGCCTTTCTGCCCGATCTGGTGCGTATGGCCGTCCAGATCCCCAACCGCAGGGCGGCCGCCTGTTCCAAGTACGCCCTGTGCCGCCGGTACGACTAAATTAAGGTAAGGAGTGGCCTTCCCATGACCACCTTTCAGGACATCTTCAAATCCAGCTTTCTGGAGCGGCTGGACAGCGTCTCCCTGCTGGACACCGCTCTGGCCCTTGTGCTGGCCTTTCTTCTGGGGCTGTTCATCTTCCTGGTGTACAAGAGAAGTTACAGCGGGGTCATGTACTCCCCCAGCTTCGGGGTGACTCTCATCGCCCTCACCCTCATCACCACCCTGCTCATTCTGGCGGTGACCAGCAACATCGTCCTCTCCCTGGGCATGGTGGGCGCCCTGTCCATCGTCCGGTTCCGCACCGCCATCAAGGAGCCCATGGACATCGCCTTCCTGTTCTGGTCCATCGCGGCGGGCATCGTGCTGGCGGCGGGACTCATCCCCCTGGCGGTGCTGGGGAGCCTCTTTGTGGGGGCGGTGCTGCTGGTGTTCTCCCGGCAGAAGAACGGGGAGTCCCCCTATATTCTGGTGGTGCGCTGCGCCTCCCCCCGGGAGGAGGAGCAGGTCCGCGCCCTGGTGGAGGCCCGGGTGCGCCGCCTGAACCTGAAGAGCAAGGCGGTCTCCCCGGGGGAGATCGAGCTGAACTTCGAGGTGCGCCTGCGGGAGGCGGACACCGGCTTCGTCAACGAGCTGGGGGCCATGTCGGGGGTGGACCACGTGGTCCTGGTCTCCTACAACGGGGACTACATGGGCTGAGACCATGATCCGCCACAGACAGATCGACCGGCTGTGCGCCCTGGCCATGGTACTGGCCCTGGTCCTCACCGGCCTGCTCTTCTTCGGGGAGGCCCTGGGCCTCCAGCCCGCCTCCGCCGCCCCGGAATATGCATACCGCCTGTTCGATGACAGCCGGGTCCACACCGTGGACATTCAGGCGGAGGACTGGGCGCAGTTTATCGCGGAGGCGCCGGAGGAGGAGTACATCCCCTGTACGGTGTCCGTGGACGGGGAGGAGTTCCGCCAGGTGGGCCTGCGGGCCAAGGGGAACAACTCCCTGCGGCTGACGGAGGAGTACGGCCTTGCCCGGCACAGCCTGAAGCTGGAGTTTGACCACTATGTGGACGGGGGAAATTACCACGGCCTGGACAAATTCTCCCTGGACGCCTCCTTTCAGGACAACAGCTATCTGAAAACCTATCTGGTCTACGACATGATGGAGTACATGGGGGTGCCCGCCCCCCTGCGGAGCTTCGTGTGGGTGACGGTGAACGGCTCCCCCTGGGGGCTGTTCCTGGCCATTGAGGAGCCAGAGGAGGCCTTTGCCCGGCGGAATTTCGGGGCGGACCACGGGCAGCTCTACAAGCCGGACTACACCTCCCTGAACGCCGAGAACGCCGACGTGGCCCTGCGCTATGCGGGCGGCGGCCCGGAGCGCTATCCCAACATTTTCGACAACGCCAAGTTCGATGTGGACGGGGCGGACCAGGCCCGGCTCATCCAGGCCCTGAAGACTCTGGCCTCCGGGGAGGACCTGGAGACGGCGGTGAATGTGGACGAGGTGCTGCGGTACTTTGTGGTGCAGGTGTTCGTGATGAACTGGGACAGCTATCTGGGTCACACGGGCCACAACTACTTCCTCTATGAGGAGGACGGGGTGCTCTCCATCCTGCCCTGGGACTACAATCTGGCCTTCGGCACCTACGCCCTGGGGATGACCGACCCCATCCGGGACCCCGACGTGCTCCTCAACTGGCCCATCAACACCCCCGCCCGGGGAGAGACCATGCTGGAGCGGCCCCTCTACCACAACCTGATGAAGAACGACGAATATTTTGCCCGGTACCACGCCTATTTCGGCCAGTTCCTGGCGGAGTACCTGGAGAGCGGACGGTGTGAGGCGGTCATCCGGGAGACGCAGGCCCTCATCGCCCCCTATGTGGAGGCCGACCCCACTGCCTTCTGCTCCTATGAGGACCACCTGCTGGCGGTGGATACCCTGCTGGAGGTGTGCCGCCTGCGCTCCGAAAGCGTCCGGGGACAGCTGGAGGGGACCTTCCCCTCCACCCTGGCCCAGCGGGCGGAGCACCCGGACGCAGGGGTGGACGCCTCCCATGTGGACCTGCGGGCCCTGGGGGACTTTGAGGACCTGGAGCGCGCGGAGGGGCGGCAGGACGCCGCGCTGGCCGCCGCGGCGGGGGGCGCGGCGCGGGAAGAAATGTAAAAAAAGGGGAAAGATATAAGGCACAGTTGGAAAAATCGTATAATTTGTGAACAAACTTTGCTTCTTTTATGAATTTTAGCACTCTCCGCTTGACAGTGCTAATTCAACGTGCTATAACATAGTTGTTCCAAGAGAGAGGGGCCGGATGAGAAGATGCGGCTCCCCCCGCAGGGCAAGAAATAAGTGCGAAGAATGGAGGAATGACTTATGTTGCCCAGCATGTTTGGTGAAAGTTTGTTTGATGATTTCTTTGACGATGACTTTATGCGCTTCCCCGTGTGGGGCGGCCGCAATCCTCTGTATGGCAAGCACGCCAAGAACCTGATGAAGACCGACGTGCGGGAGACCGAGAACACCTATGAGGTGGACATCGACCTGCCCGGCTTCAAGAAGGACGAGATCGACGTGGACCTGAAGGACGGCTACCTGACCATCAGCGCCTCCAAGGGCCTGGACAAGGACCAGAAGGACAAGGAGGGCAAGTATATCCGTCAGGAGCGCTACGCCGGCGCCATGAGCCGGAGCTTCTACGTGGGCGATATCCAGCCCGAGCAGATCTCGGCCAAGTACGAGGACGGCATCCTGAAGATCTCCCTGCCCAAGCAGGAGAAGAAGGAGCTGCCCAAGAGCACGACCATCGCCATCGGCTGATAACCAAGCTGAAATTCCCGAGCCGCCTGCGGCCCGGGATTTTTTTGTCTGTACGAGGCCTCCCGCCGAGTAGGCGGAGAAAACGACCGGCTGTCCCGAAAGTGTGGACGGGGGCGGAAAAGGCGGGTATACTGGGGCCAAGGAAATCAGGAGGGGAGGGAGCGCCGTGGAGGTGGAGATCCGACTGGAGCCCGGGCGGAAGGAGCCCCGGGCGGTGATTTACGCCGGGGCGGACACCCCGGAGCTGCAAGAGCTGGCCCAGCGCCTGTCCGGGGTGTTCCTGGGGCCGGTGCCCGCCTTCCGGGGGGAGCGGGCGGTGCTGCTGGAGCCGGGGGAGGTCTACCGCTTCTACACCGACGGCAAGGGGGTGTCCGCCCAGACGGAGGCCGGGGTCTACGCCGTCCGCCTGCGGCTGTATGAGCTGGAGGAGCGGCTGGTCCGCCGGGGGTTTCTCCGGGTGTCCCACTCGGAGCTGGTGAACAGCCGGAAGATCACGGCCCTGGACCTGTCCCTCACGGGGACCATCCGCATGACCCTGGGGGACGGGGCGGCGGTGTGCTATGTGTCCCGGCGGTATGTGAAGCGCATCAAGCAGGCGCTGTTGGGAGAGGAGGGGGCCCTGTGAACGAGAGGAGAACGGGGGTGCTGCTGGCCGCCCTGGGTGGGCTGGCCGGCCTGCTGCTGGGGGCGGTCCTGTGGGGGCCCCTGCTGGGAGAGGGCGGGGCGGGACAGCCCCTGGTCCTGGCACTGGGGCAGGGGGGAGCGGGAGTTGTGCTCCTGGCCCTGTGCGCCGCCCTGGGGGCCACGGTGGGGACGGCGGCCCTCCCCTTTGCCGGGGAGGGCCCCGCGCTAGTGGTCCGGTCCCTGGCCCACTTCGCCCTCACCGCCCTGGAGGTGCTACTCCTGCTGCGGCTGTGCTTCCAGGTGAAGCGCCCGGACTATCTGGCGGGCTGGCTGGGCATCCTGGCCCTGCTGTACCTGCTGGTGTGGCTGGGGCGGTATGTGGGCTGGTACTGGGAGGTGGCCGACCTGCGCCGCCGCCTGGGCCTCTCCCCGGGGCCCAGCCCCTTGAAATGGCGGGAGACGCTGCCCTATCTGCCCCTGCTGGCCCTCATCTGTGTGGCGGCCCCCCTGCTGGCCCGGTGGGTGGATGGGACCTTTGTGGTGGATGTGCCCGTCTTTTCCGGGCTGCTGTTCCCCTTTGCAGTGCTGCCGGCGGCGGGGTTCTGCTCCGGCTTCTCCCTGGGGCGGAGGGCGGGCTTCTGTCCCCTGTACCCCCTGGCGGGGGGGCTCCTCTATGTCCCGGTGGCCCTGATCGCCTACAACCATACGGCCCTGTTCCACAGCCTGCTGTTCGCCCTCCCGGCCCTGGCGGGAAACGCCGCGGGCGGGGCGTGGAGACGGGTCAAACGGAAATAAAAGGAAAACCGGCCCCGGACCATTTTTGTGGTCCGGGGCCGGCTGCGTTTTTCAGGACACCGTCCGGGTGGCGGGGGCGTCGTAGAGGATGTCCTCGGGGATGCTCCCGTCCGGATTGCGGTAGCCGTCATAGGTGGTCTCCGTATCCGACAGGTATTCCCCATAGGTGGGGGCGATGTGGGTCTCATCCAGGGCACCCAACTCCCGGAGCAGGGCCAGGGTGTGGGAGGCGTTGGGGGTGAGGGTGATATACCAGTCATAGCTCACCATCTCCGAGGCGGCCCGGTCCCCGGTTCCGGGGGTGGAGGCGGTCTGGGGTACCTCCACAGTGAAGTGCAGGTCGGTGACGCAGGTGTTGTCCAGCCGCGCCTGGCTGTTGTCCAGCAGATAACGAATTCCAATGGTGCCCTCGGCGAAGTCCTGCTTCACCGCGTCATACAGCGCCTGGGTGGAGCCGTCAATGTATACCGTCTCATAGCCCTGGGTTCGGGTGTTCCACACCGAATCCAGATAGGCCTCCACCAGGCGGCCCTGCTCCACGGTTTCAAAATCGTACATCTCCGCCACAAGCTCCCGGTCGGACAAAAGTTGATTGGCCAAATTGGCAAAGGTGCCCTCGGTCCCCAGATCGTCCTCACGGAGGGGCAGATTGTTATAGACCCGCTCCATCACCCGGCCGTCGGCCAGGGTATAGGTCAGATGAACATACAGGTATCCGTCTGTGTTCTGGCCGTCGTACTGCTGGTCCTCCATCTGGACGGCCATCTGGTGGAACTGAATGACCCGCTGGATATTCTCCGGGGTGGTTAAGGTTATGCTGCTGTCGGCACCGTCGTAGGGGGCGGAGGACAGGCCGTAGATCTCTATCGACTCCACCTGGTCCGATGCGGGCACCCGGTCCTCATAGCCGTACCAGTCCAGGCTCACGCTCAGGCACAGGAGCAGCATCACCGCCCCCAGGGCCACGCTCCCCTTCCAGGCATTCAGGACCCGGAAGGATTTTTTCAACAGCATTTCTGCCGCAAAGCAGCCAACCACGCCCCAGAAGACCACCCAGAAGGTGAGGGCGGTGGTACTGTCCTGCATGAGAAGAGAGGAGGTCCATACCCCGCCGGTGAGACCGGCACACAGGGCGAAGCCGTACCGGAACACAGGACGGACCACCTTCACGGCCACCACGTCTCCGGCGGACTCCACATGCCGCACCCGGTATACCAGCAGGGCGGCCGCGGCAAAGACCAGCCCGGCGGCGGCATAAATCGCCGTGGTGGAGGGTGCCGCCAAAACCGGACCTGCATCTACATAGTGGTCAATGTGGAGGGCATCGGCCAGACTCAGCCAGGGGGTCAGCCAGGCTACCGCCTCCCACAGGGCGCTGGGGAAGCGCTGGAAGCCGAACAGAAACGCATAGCACACGTTTTCCGCCAGGCTGGTGAGAGCATACGCCAGAAAGTTCAGAATGCCGTAAAACAGGGGAAGGGCCACCAGATTGCCGGTAAACATGGCGCAGAACACGGCGAAGGAGTAGAAGAACAGGCACATCCCGCTTTGGCACAGCAGCCACTGAGTCAGGGGCCACAGCCCCAGACACCCCAGGGCGGCCTCCACCGCCACCGTCAGGGCGTACACCGCCAGGTGGGGCAGCAGCAGGAAGGACAGCCCGGCCAGGTAGTGGGAGACAAACAGAGTCTCTCTCCGAAGAGGAAGGGCGTGCATGGTACAGGCCGACCGGCTGGAGTACAGATAGGCAAACACAGCCATGGCGCAGATGACGCCCGCCACCGCCGCGGACATGGAGCCAAAGACCAGAAGGGAAGGCGGCGTTTCCTGGGCCATCATGAACAGATAGTCGGCCATGCTGGTGGCGCCGGGATTCCGGCCCTGAAGGGCGGTGGTCAGAAGAGGCATGGGAATCAGCAGCAGCCACTGTATCCCGTAGATAGCCCAGATGGGCCAGAACCGGAAAAACGCCTTCCGGTACAGGGTGCCGTTAAAGAACGATGTCCCGGACCGCATAGTCCTCACCTCCCAGCTCATAAATAAAGATCTCCTCCAACGACAGGGGCAGGGCCTCCAGGAACAGGGGGTCCAGGGCGGCCACCCGGCCCTTGATCTCCTCCGGGCTGCCCCGGACGATGAGGGTGTGCACCCGGCCCACCTGGGTCACGTGGAGCACGTTCAGCTCCTCCGGCAGCCTGGGCAGCTCCCCGTCCCGGAAGGCCACCTGCAATTTCAGGATGTTGTCCTGGAGATCGGTGAGAGAGCGCTCCAGCAGGACCTTGCCGTGGGAGAGAATGCCCACGTGGTCGCACACGTCCTCCAGCTCCCGCAGGTTGTGGGAGGACACCAGCACGGTGGTCCCCCGCTGGGCCACGTCCCCCATGAGCAGGGACCACACCTGCCGCCGCATCACCGGGTCCAGGCCGTCCACCGGCTCATCCAGCACCATGATGTCCGGCATGCAGCACAGGGACAGCCAGAAGGCGGACTGCTTCTGCATGCCCTTGGACAGCCTCCGGATGGGCTGCGCCTCGTCCACGGCAGGGAAGGCGTCCCGCAGGGCCTGGTACCGCTTGTCGTCAAACTGGGGATACAGCCCCCGGTAGAACCGCATCATGTCCCGGGTGGAGGCGGACAGAAAGTAGTAGAGGTCGTCGGGAATCCAGGCCATGCGGCCCTTCACCGCCGGATTTTCATACACCGGCTGGCCGTCCACCAGAATGGAGCCCGAGTCGGGCCGGTACACCCCCATGATATGCCGCAGGATGGTGGACTTGCCCGCTCCGTTGGGGCCCACCAGGCCGTAAATGGAGCCCCCCTCCACCGACATGGTCAGGCCGTCCAGGGCCCGGAACCCGTCGAAGGTTTTTACCACGTTGTTGACTTGGATCACGCCGTTTCTCCTCCTTCCAGCCGGTGCACCCGCTCCACCAGCGTCTCTCCTCCCACGCCCAGGAACAGCAGCTCCGCCGCCACCGCGTCAAAGCGGCCCAGCAGCTCCTCCTTCCGCCCCTGGTCCACCCCCGTGTGGGGGGCGGCGAAGGAGCCCTTCCCCGGCACGGAGTACAGATAGCCCTCCGCCTCCAGGGACTCGTAGGCCCGCTGAATGGTGTTGGGGTTGATGGCCAGGCGGCTGGCCAGGGACCGCACCGAGGGCAGCTTCTCCCCCTCCTGAATGGCCCCGGTGACCATCAGGCGGCGCAGGCCGTCCCGCACCTGCTCATAGATGGGCCGGGCGTCCCGATAGTCCAGATTCAGCATGCGCTTCCTCCTTTCCGCTTATATCTGATATCTGTATGAACTGTATTAGTACACTGAGTATATGCCGGGGAGGAAGGAAAATCAATTAAGAACCTCTTAAGATTTTATGAAGGCGGGGTATTTCACCGCCGTTCTTCTGTGTAGGGGCGGCTATCAGCCGCCTGTAAGCCTTCCCCCGCAAAAGCCTTCCCCCTGGGGGGAAGGTGGCTGGCCGAAGGCCAGACGGATGAGGGGGCGATGAGGGAACAGCCTTTTTCCGGGCGTAGGGCGCGACGACCTCGGCGCGCCGTATTGCAGGGAATTCCGCCGTCTGCGGACGGCGGGTTACTTTGCCCGCGGCGGCAAAGTAACCAAAACGCCGCCGGGGGACGCCGCAGAGGCGAACTTTGTTCGCCAATGACGGCTTTCCCCCGGGCCCCCTTTACGGGGGGCGCTCCTGTCTCGCATTAAAGCCCTTCCGGCGCGCAAAATCTGAGTGAGTGTCTAAATTCCCGCCGGGCCACTGGGCCCTGGCCGAGTGGAAAATTGTGACTGGCGCGGTTCCGCCGCCGCGCCTGGCTTTGCCGAGCAGGCGTGGACTGGTGCAAATCCCGGCGGGAGGCCCAAGGGCCTCCCCTACGCAAACCCCAAACCGCTACGTTTTTATCGTAGGGGAGGGGCTTGTCCCTCCCGCCGGTTTCCCGAAATCCGCCGTAGGGGCGGCCTTTGGCCGCCCGCTTCGGAGGTTACAGGACCGTAGGGCGCGACGGCCTCGGCGCGCCGCGTACATCTGCGGGCCGGTCTGGGACCGGCCCCTACGGCGTTCACCGGACAGGTTTCCGTATTTTTGTAGGGGCGGCACACCGGGCCGCCCGTTTCCGGGCCGGCCAGTGTCCGGCCCCTACGGCATACCTGATACGTCCCCATTTTTTGTAGGGGCGGGTCCCAGACCCGCCTCCGCGCAAAAAAGCGGCCCCGCCTGGGGCCGCTTTCCGCATATTTACTGGGGCAGGTCGATGCGCACGCCGCACACCAGGATATAGTCCACCTGGCTGGGATCAATGACCCGGGGGGCATTGCTGCTCTCGGCATACTGAAACTTTCTCTCCACATAGGGCGGTCCCTGGTAGACGTCGTTGCTGACTCCGTCCTGACAGCCGGAGCCTCCTCCGTTCTTCGAGGGCTCCACGATGGCGCCGTCCTTCATCACCAGCGCGGTCTCTAGGGCGTCCCAGCAGATGAAGTCATTCCAGTAGGCATCCGCCCCGGAGCCGTCGTCCACGGTGATAGTGAAGCCGTCCACCTCGATGACCTCCTCTGTGCCGCTGGAGTCCACAGCAGGGGAATCCTCCAGGCGGTTGTGGTGATCGTAGCAGGAGCCGCCCTCAATGCGCACCAGGGTATTCAGGGGGGAGATCTCCACTTTTGTGAGGGTGGCGGTGCCGTCCAGATAGGGGACCTCCACATGGGGCTCCAGGCGGATGGTCTGGTCGGGGTAATCCAGCATCACATCCTCAAACACCCACTTGTGGTCCCGGATGGCCTCGGTGAGCGTGCCTCCTTCATGGAATACAAGGTCCCCATTCTCCCCCGTGGTCACCCAGCTCTCCGTGATGGGCTCGATGGTGATGTCCACCTGCTTTCCCCGCAGGTCCCCCGAGACGGCGTTGATCATAATGCAGAAGGAAATGCGGTTGTCTCCGGCGTCCTCGTCCGGCAGGGCAGTCAGGCTGGTCATCATTGCCGCGGAGACATCCTCGGGCAGTTCCGCCTGAAAGCTGGAGCTGATCCATCCTCCTTCCGGCGGGGTCAGGGCCGTCCCCTCCGGGGCGGTCACGTCCACCCACAGGTAGACGTTGGAATCGTCCCCGATACAGTCGGTGAGCTCCACGGTCCAGCCGTTGTAGGTCTCGCTGCGGTTTAACTGGTAGATGCCCTCCTCCAGAGTGCTCTGGTCCTCGGGGGTGCGGGCCTCGAAGTAGCCCATCAGGCCGCCCCCCACGGCGGCGGCCAGGGCCCCGGTGGTGAGGGCGGCCGCCACGGCCACCCCGATGATGAGGCGGTGGCTGGTGTGCCGGATGGCGCGTTTGGTGGAATCTTTCATGTTGTCCTCCTGTTCCGCCGCCTGACGCAGGCGGGCTGTCAGCTGTTCCTTTTCTTCCTGGGTAAAGAAGACGGGGTCGAAGGAATGTCTCAAATCACCCATGGTACACCTCCAATTCCGTCCGCAGGCGTTTTCTGGCCCGGCTCAGCCGCTGCCGGGCGGCGGCGTAGGAGCAGCCGCACATCCGGGCGGCCTCCTCCAGGCCGTAGCCCTCGCAGTAAAACAGATACACTAAGATGCGCTCCTTGGCGGGCAGCTCCGCCACCGCCTGCCACACCGCATGCTCCTCCCCCGGCGCCGGGGCGGCCACCCGCTCCGCCTCCTCTAATGGGGCGGTGCGGCGGAACCGGCTGCTTTTCAGGATGTCCTTGCAGGCATTGATGGCGCACCGCAGGATAAAGGCCCGCTCGTGGCCCGGGGTGTCAAAGGTCCGTGTTTCCTCCAGCAGGGTGAGAAAAATGTCCTGGCAGATGTCCTGGGCGTCCGAGCGGCCCAGGGAGTAGGCGGCGCACACCCGCAGGATGGGGTCGGCGTACTCCCGGACGAAGCGCTCCGCCTGGTCCGGCTGGCTCCATTCCGTCATGGCCTCATCCTCCTTTCACCGGGTATACGAATCAGCGGCCCGGATCGTGACAGACTTTTTCGGGAAATAATAAAGACGGCCCCGCAGAGGGGCCGCCGCTGTGGATGCGGTGTGCGGAAGGAGGGGGTCATGCACCGGCGGGCTGGTCCTCGGCAGTCCCCAGAACGTTTTGCGCCAGCTGGATGAACCGCTCGCCGAAGTGGGACAGGTACCGGTCCCGGCGGTAGCCAACCACCAGCTTGCAGATGGTGGAGGGGTCGGTGAGGGGGAAGAAGTCCAGGGGGTCGGAGGCGGAGCGGGAGGAGGTCACGTGGATGGTCTTCAAAAACAGCTCCGGGCAGATGGTGATGCCGATGCCCGCCTCCGCCATGGCCAGGGTGGTGATGGTGTTCTCGGTCTCCAGAATCAGCTTGGGCTTGAAGAAGTGGCGGCTGAAATACTGGTCCACCGTGCTGCGGGTGCGGTTGCCCCGCTTGATGAGGATGAAGGGCATGTGCTGGAAGGAGTCGATGTCCGCCCCGGAGGAGAACTGCTCCCGAATCTCGCCGGCCCGCTCCCCGAAGATCTCGTCGGTGAAGGACTTTGGGACCACCATCATCAGCTTCTCTTCGGTGAGGGGGACCACCTCCACCCCCTCCATCATAATGGGCTGGAAGCAGACGATCAGGTCCACCCGGCCGTGGGCCAGCTCGTCCTCCAGGTGGGTGGAGTTGCCCTCAAACAGGGAGAACTCCACCATGGGGAACTCCGCCTGGAACTGGGGCAGGATCTCCGGCAGGAGGGCCAGGCCGCAGGTGTGGGAGATGCCCACCCGGAGGACACCCATGTAGTGGCGGTTGATGTCGCCCACCTTGGCCAGAAACTGGCTGTGCAGGTCCAGGATCTGGGTGGCCGTCTCCACCAGCAGGTCGCCGGCGTAGGTGAGGGACAGCTTGGGGGAGCGGGTGAACAGCTTCACGTCCAGCTCCTTCTCCATGTTGCTGATGTGGTTGCTCAGGGACTGCTGGGAGATGAACAGGCGCTCCGCCGCCCGGGTGATGTTCAGCTCCTCGGCTACAAGCAGGAAATATTTCAGGTGCAGAAAATTCATAGATGCTCCTTCCGGCTTTTGAATGATATCCTTCATTTCCATTGGGATAAGCCCAGTATACCACAATGAAAAGGCTGTGGCAACCATCAGCAAAAATCTGCTGTTCGAATTGCCGATTTTATGCTTTAATAGTATTAAAACTAGGACGAATTGGAAAAAAGAGCGCGGTTCCGGTTTAAAATGTATGCTGTTTTTGACTGGGAAATCTTTGAAGCATGCAAAAGACGAATGGCATTGCGGGGACAACCCCGTGGACCATACCAGAAATTGTGAAATGAAGAGAAAGGAAGATGGATCGCCATGAAGTGTTTGATCATCGACGCCGTCCACAGCAGCATCGCCGAGGAGTTCAGCAAGTACATGCAGGTGGATACCCACATGCTGCCCACCCAGGAGGAGCTGGCCAAGCTGATCCCCGATTATGACGTGCTCATCATGCGGGTCGACCCCGCCATCAACAAGGAGATTCTGGACGCCGCCAAGAACCTGAAGGTCATCGGCGTGTGCTCCGTGGGCCTGAACCACATCGATCTGGACACCGCCAAGGAGAAGGGCATCCAGGTCATCAACGCCCCCGGCCTCAACGGCAACGCCGTGGCCGAGCTGACCATCGCCAAGATGCTGGACATCGCCCGCCACACCATTCCCGCCTGCTACGACGTGAAGGTGAACAAGACCTGGGACAAGTATAAGTTCGTGGGCTCCGAGCTGCGGGGCAAGACCCTGGGCGTTCTGGGCTTCGGCCGCATCGGCCAGCGCGTGGGCGAGCTGGCCCGCGCCTTCAAGATGGACGTGGTGGCCTATGACCCCTACCTGCCCGCCCATGTGTTTGAGGAGCAGCACGCCAAGAGCCTGTCCATCGACGAGGTGCTGAAGGTGTCCGACTATGTGACCATCCACATGCCCCTCACCGACGAGACCAGAAACCTGTTCAACGCCAAGTCCATCGCCGAGATGAAGGACGGCGCGGTGGTGCTGAACATGGCCCGCGGCGGCATCGTCAACGAGAAGGATATGTACGAGGCCCTGAAGTCCGGCAAGCTGGGCGGCTACGGCTCCGACGTTATGGAGAACGAGCTGGCTGCCGGCGGCCTGACCGAGGGCGCTGGCTTCGACTCCCCCCTGTTTGAGTGCGACAACTTCATCGTCACTCCCCACCTGGGCGCCCAGACCGTGGACGCCTCCCGGGATATCGGCGCCCACATCATCGCCAAGGTGAAAGAGGCCCTGGACCTGAAGTAAGCGTTTTCCTCCTTTTCTGGAAATCGAGCAGCAAAGGATTTTATATGAGCGGCAGCGGCCCGGCATTCGCAAGAGTGCCGGGCCTGCTGTTTCTTGGAAGGGCCGGATTCCCAGACGCGGTCCCTCGATTCTCCTTGTTCCGGCCGGAGTTTCCTGGTATACTAGAGAAAACGCGCTGCACGAGAGGAGGCGGGAGAGTGAACAAGACCGAACTGCTGGACCGCTGCGCCCGCAGCGGGGAGGAGCGGACCCTGCTGGCCCGGGTGCTGGACAAGCTGGAGCTGGCCCAGAACCGGGGCGTCCCCGCCCACACCCCCTTCCTGACCCCGGGGGAGCAGGCCTCCGCCGCCGATCTGCTTACCGCCTGGGGGAACCCCCGGTACGCCGCCTTCGGGGGCTATGAGGGCTCGGAGCGGAACATCCTCTATTTTCCCCCCGACTGGCAGGAGCCGGAGGACGCCCTCTCCGACCCGGAGGGCCCCCTGGCCGCCCTGGAGGGGACATTCCCAAACGGGGCCTCCCTCACCCACCGGGACATTCTGGGGTCCCTCATGGGCCTGGGCATCACCCGGGAGAAGCTGGGGGACATTTTGATGTTAGAGGGGAAGTGCCAGGTGGTCGCCCTGCGGGAGGCCCTGCCCATCCTCCTGAGCCAGTGGGAGTCCGCCGGCCGGTGGAAGGTGTCGGTGGGGGAGATCCCCCTCTCCGCCCTCACCCCCAGGCCCCCCACCGTCAAGACCCTCCGGGACACGGTGTCCGCCCTGCGGCTGGACGCGGTGCTGGCGGCGGGCTTCTCCACCTCCCGGTCCAAGGCGGCGGACCTCATCTCCGCCGGGCGGGTGTCCATCAACCACCGGGAGTGCATGAAGGGGGACCGGACGGTGAATGAGGGGGACGTGCTCACCTGCCGCGGCCTGGGCAAGTGCGTGGTGAAGGAGGTCCTGGGGGCCTCCAGAAAAGGACGGATCATGCTGGTGCTGGAGCGGTATCAATGACGAGAACAGGTGGTGCAGGATATGCCAAGCTATGAATACGAATTTGAGCGGCTGGAGCTCTCGGCCGGCGGGTACAGCTTGTTTGGCGGAGTGGGCATCCAGCTGGAGGGCCACCAGGAGCGGATCTGCCGCCGGGGCCGGGAGGGCTGGCGGTATGCGGGCTTTCTGCCTGTGGAGCAGCGGGCCACCGGCCACATCGAGGCCGTCGAACTGATCTTTGAGCGCCCCATCCCCAGAGGGACGGGACAGTAGGAGGAAGCTATGGAACAAGCAAAAATCGACCGGATCAACGCCCTGGCCCGGAAGGCCAAGACCCCGGAGGGGCTGACGGAGGAGGAGAAGCACGAGCGGGCCCTGCTCCGCCGGGAGTACCTGGACGCCGTGAAAGCCAACCTGGAGAGCCAGCTGGAGCACACCTACCTCCAGCGGCCCGACGGCACCCGGGTGCCCATGAAAAAGCGGAAAGACTGAGATTCTTAATCTTCCGCAGCATGTCAAAAAGCTCGTGAGAGCTTTTTAACACGCTGCCAAGCGTTTGAAACTTTCGAAAAAGTTTCAAACGTTGTTTGATTGCGCGTGAAAGAAAACCCTGATGGTTTTCTTTCACACTATCTTTCCTTCCGAGACCTGTCACCCGGAAGTATTTTGATGCGTGGAGGAAGATTCTTAATCTCACGTTCATTGACAATTCTCTCTGGGTCTGCAATAATGGGGTTAGACCCTTTGAAATGAAGCATTTCAGGAGGACCGCCATGCTACCGATCAAATTTGTCACAGACTCCGCCGCCGACATCCCCCGCGCCCTGCGGGAGGAACTGGGCATTCAGGTGCTCCCCTTCCCCATCGCCATGGGGAACAAGGAGCTCCAGGACGGCTATGATTTTACCCCTGAGGAGTTTTATCCCATGCTCCTCTCGGCGGCTCAGATTCCCACCCACGCCCAGCTCAACCCCTTTGTCTTCAGCCAGTGCTTTCAGGAGGCGTTTCAGGAGGGGTGCCGCTGCCTGATCTATACCGCCATCAACGCCAAGGGCTCTGCTACTTATCAGAACGCCGCGCAGGCCCGGGAGGAGTTCTATGAGGACTATCCGGAGGCAAAAGAGACCTTTCACATCCATATTCTGGACTCCCGTACCTACACCATGGGCTACGGCTGGGCGGTGGTCCAGGGGGCCAGAATGGCCCGGGACGGTGCGGACGAGGGGGAGGTCGTGGCCTATATCCAGGACTGGATCGATCACGCCCGGGTGATCTTCGCCCCCCTGGACCTGCGCTTCGCCAAGAAGTCGGGCCGGGTGTCCGCGGCGGCCGCCTTTATGGGGGACGCCCTGGGGCTCAAGCCCATCATGACCTTTGAGAACGGGGACTCCAAGGTCCTCTCCAAGGTGCGGGGGGAGAAAAATGTGGTCCCCGCCCTGCTGGAGCTGTGCCGGAAGACCCGGAAGCCCGGGACCCCCTATCTGGTTATCGAGGGGAACAACCGGGAGCAGGCCGCCCGCCTGGAGGCGGAGAGCGGGAAGGCGCTGGGCGAAAGCGCCGAGATGACCTATTCCATCGGCGGCGTCATCGCCATCAACGCCGGGCCCAATCTCATCGGCCTGGTCTATCGGGAAGAGTAAGCCAAGCGATACAGCGGCCCCGGCCCGGAGTTTTCGGGACGGGGCCGGTCTGCATGCCGGGCCGGCGGTGCGTCCGCCGGATAGAAAGGAAGTCAGATCCCAATGGAGGAAAGGAAGCTCTCCTGGCCGGAGCGGGGCAAGCTGTGGGCCAGGCTGGGAATCCGGTTGGCCCTGCTGGTGCTGGCCCTGTGGCTGCTGCAGGCGGTGGGGCTGCCCCTGCTCTCTCTGTTCGCACCCTTTGTGGCCGCCCTCATCACGGCGGCCATTCTGCATCCCCCCATCCGGTGGCTGCAGCGGCGGCTGGGCGTGCCCCGGAAATTTTCCACCCTGCTGATTCTGCTGCTGCTGTTCGGCCTGCTGGGGGCGGGGATCGGCTATCTGGGGTACGCCGGGGGCGTGGAGCTGGTGGCCCTGGTGCAGAACTGGAACGGCCTGCTGGAGAACCTGCAGAGCACCCTGGATCAGATCGAGATCATGTCCGCCCAGCTGTGGAGGCTGGTGCCGGCCCAGCTCACCGCCGCGGTGGAGTCGGTGACCCAGGGGTTCATGGAGTGGCTGAGCAGCGCGATGCCCAACCTACTCAACGCGGCGGTGGAGTATACCACCGACAAGGCCAGAGGGGTGCCGGATGTGGTGCTGGCCCTGATCATCTATATTATGGCCTGCTACATGCTCACGGTGGACTACCCCTATCTCCGCAGCCAGGCGGTCCAGCACACCCACCAGCGGCTGCTCCATTTTTTGAAGCAGGTGCGGGACACCGCCCTGGCCGCCTTTGGCGGCTATCTCCGGGCGGAATTCCTGCTGTCGGTGGTGGTGTTCTTCATCCTGCTGGTGGGCTTCTTTGTCATCGGGCAGCCCTACGGCCTGCTTCTGGCCCTGGTGCTGGCCGTCATGGACTTCATCCCCATCATCGGGGCCGGGACGGTGATGGTCCCCTGGGCGGTCGTCGACCTGTTTATGGGGAACTACTTCCACGCCGTCCAGCTCATGGTCATCTGGGGCGCCATCGCCCTGTTCCGCCGGGTGGGGGAGCCCAAGTTTGTGGGCGACCAGACCGGGCTGTCCCCCATCGCCTCCCTCATCAGCATCTACATCGGCTGGCGGCTGGCCGGGGTGCTGGGCATGATCCTGGGGCCCACCATCGCCCTGATCGCCCTGAACCTGATCCGGCTGGGCATCTTCGAGGGGGTGCGCCTGGACCTGGCCGCCGCCGCCGAGGACATCATGGCCGTCCTCCGGGAGCGCCCGCCCCGCAAGGAGGAGTAGAACTGTGGGGGCTTCAGGGATGCCCCTCCCGTAGGGCAGAGGCCCCGCAGGCGGGTGAGGGCACCCGCCCATACGGCATAAACAAACCGTCTTCATAGCTGGGACCATTCCCCTCATCCGGCCCCTTCGGGGCCACCTTCCCCTAAAGGGGAAGGCTTTTTGCGGGGAAGGCGCATGCGAGCGACCGCAAGGGTCGCCCCTACGGCGAACCACGGCCCCTTCCGAGATACGACGGGAGGGGCAAGCCCCTCCCCTACGGGGTTTAAGAATACCTCTCATGGTTTGGGTAGGGGAGGCCCTTGGGCCTCCCGCCAGGATTTACACCGAGAGCGTTGGCTGGGAAACCCAGGCGCAGTCTGAAAACCGCAGTAAAATCAAATTTTGTACACCCAGGGCCCCAGTGGGCCCGGATTCAAACGCACCCAAGCACTCCTGATTTTGCGCGCCGGAAATATTTTGCCTACTTCAAGGGGTAACCCACGTAAATGGGGTCCGGGGAAAGGCGACTATGAGCACGAAGTGCTCATCTGGAGCCGGTCCCTATCCCCTCTGTCCCTTCGGGACATCTCCCCTTGATAAGGGGAGTCGGCCCCGGGGCGTTTTGCCCAATCCCTCGTTACTCCCGGCGAAGCCCAGCGAAGCGGGTTCGCCGGGAAGAGGAGGAGCAAGGGAACGAACGCAGTTTTCGCCGCCAGGCGGAAACGGAGTGGAGTGGACTTTGCGACGACGAGCCGCCATGGGCAAAGTAGGTCGCCGTCCGCAGGCGGCGAAATCCCCTATGAAACGAAGCCCCCTGCGAAGCGGGCACCGAGTCGTGGCCCAGGCCAGCTTCTTTGACCCTGCTGGGCAATTCATCTTCTCGCACCCTACGGAGAAACCGAATCTCTCGTTTCCCGCCCGCCTATTTCTAACTACGCCGGAGCGCAAAATATAAGGAGAGGACCGCCCGCAGGGGGCAGCCCTCTCCATTTTCATTTTACAATCAAATTATTTGACATCCGGGTGGAACTGCTT
The DNA here is from genome assembly GCF_002160305.1 of Pseudoflavonifractor sp. An184. Lineage (GTDB taxonomy): Bacteria > Bacillota > Clostridia > Oscillospirales > Oscillospiraceae > Lawsonibacter > Lawsonibacter pullicola. The sequence continues at coordinate 18,353 of NZ_NFKI01000026.1, read as the reverse complement.
ACAGGTACACTTCTTCAAGGCGCGGGCGTTTTCTGCGGAAAACGCGGCGCTTCGCGCCAGGCCGCGCCTTCCGGGGGGCACTAGTTCCCCCCGGAGGCCCCCCTCCACTCGACCAGGGGACGGGAGATTTTTACTTCACATCCGGGTGGAACTGCTTACAGGTACACTTTTTCCACTTCAGGCCGCTTCCGCAGGGGCAGGGATCGTTGCGGCCGATCTTGATGACCTTCCGCTGGGGCCGCTGCTGGACGGTGCCGTCGCCGGCGCCGGACTCGCCGGTGACCTTGGCCACCCGCTCCCGCTTGACCTCTTGGTTCTGGCGCAGGCGCACCAGGAACAGGCGGCGGAGGGTCTCCTCCTGGATGGCGGCGATCATCTGCTCGAACATCTCGTAGCCTTCCTTTTTGTAGGCCACCACCGGGTCGGTCTGGGCGTAGCCCCGCAGGCCGATGCCCTGCTTCAGGTCGTTCATGGCGTCGATCTGGTCCATCCAGTACTCGTCCACCACCCGGAGCATGAGCACCCGCTCCAGCTCCCGCATGAGGGGGGAGCCGAACTCCTGCTCCCGGGCGGCGTAGACCTCCTTGGCCTTGCCCACCACCAGGTCCACCAGCCCGTCCTCGTCGTACTGCTGCAGCTCCTCGTCGGTGAGCTCCAGCTCGCCGGGCTTCAGGAACATGTTCCGGAACTGGGCGGTGGCCTCCCGGAAGTCCTCGGCGGACATGTGCTTCTGCTCGCCCAGGTGGCCCCGGATGGCGTTTTCCACCGTGTTGTGGAGCATGTTCTGGATGGAATCCTGCAGGTCCTCCCCGTCCAGCACCTTCCGGCGCTCCTTGTAGATGACCTCGCGCTGGGTGTTCATCACGTCGTCGTACTGGAGCACGTTCTTCCGGGTCTGGAAGTTCCGGGACTCCACCTGCTTCTGGGCGTTCTCAATGGCGTTGGTGAGCATCTTCTGCTCGATGGGGGTGTCCTCGTCCACACCCAGCTTCTCCATCATGCCCATCACCCGCTCAGAGCCGAACAGGCGCATGATGTCGTCCTCCAGGGACAGGTAGAAGCGGCTCTCGCCCGGGTCGCCCTGACGGCCGGCACGGCCGCGCAGCTGGTTGTCGATGCGGCGGGACTCGTGGCGCTCGGTGCCCAGGATGAACAGGCCGCCCACCTCACGGACCTTGTCCGCCTCCGCCTTGATGGACTCCTTGTACTTGGCCTCCGCGTCGGCGTACTGCTTCCGGGCGTCCAGGATCTCCTGGTTGTCGGTGTCGGCGTAGCCGGTGGCCTCGGCGATGAGCTCGTCGCTCATCCCCGCCTTCCGCAGGTCGGCCTTGGCCAGGTACTCCGCGTTGCCGCCCAGCATGATGTCGGTGCCGCGGCCGGCCATGTTGGTGGCCACGGTGACGGCCCCCAGCTTGCCGGCCTGGGCCACGATCTCCGCTTCCTTCTCGTGGTTCTTGGCGTTCAGGACGTTGTGGCGTATGCCCCGCTTCTTGAGCATGTCGGAGAGCTGCTCCGACTTCTCGATGGACACGGTGCCCACCAGCACGGGCTGCCCCTTCTCGTGGCACTCGGCGATCTGGTTGACCACCGCACGGAGCTTGCCGGCCTCGGTCTTGTACACCACGTCGTGGTGGTCCACGCGCTGCACCGGCTTGTTGGTGGGGATCTCCACGATGTCCAGCTCATAGATGGTGCCGAACTCCTCCTCCTCGGTCATGGCGGTGCCCGTCATGCCGGAGAGCTTGTCGTACAGGCGGAAGTAGTTCTGGAAGGTGATGGTGGCCAGGGTCTTGGACTCGTTGGCCACCTCCACGTGCTCCTTGGCCTCGATGGCCTGGTGGAGGCCCTCGTTATACCGGCGGCCGAACATGAGGCGGCCGGTAAACTCGTCCACGATGATGACCTGTCCGTCCTTCACCACATAGTCGATGTCCTTCTTCATCACCCCGTGGGCCTTGATGGCCTGGTTGATGTGGTGGGAGAGGGTGGTGTTCTCCGGGTCGGCCAGGTTCTCGATGTTGAAGGCCTGCTCGGCCTTGGCGATGCCCCGGGCGGTGAGGGTGGCGGTGCGGGCCTTCTCATCCACGATGTAGTCCGCGTCGATGTCCGGGTCCTCCTCCTCCTTGGCGTCCACCTTGGCGATGCGCTGGCACTTCAGGCGGGAGACGAACTGGTCCACCAGGGTGTAGAGCTGGGTGGACTTCTCCCCCTGGCCGGAGATAATCAGGGGGGTGCGGGCCTCGTCGATGAGGATGGAGTCCACCTCGTCCACGATGGCGAAGGAGTGGCCCCGCTGGACCAGCTCCTGGGCGTAGATGGCCATGTTGTCCCGCAGGTAGTCAAAGCCGAACTCATTGTTGGTGCCGTAGGTGATGTCGGCGGCGTAGGCGTCCTTCTTGGCCTGTCCCATCACCCCGTGGATGACCAGGCCCACAGTGAGGCCCATGAAGCGGTACACCTTGCCCATCCACTCCGAGTCGCGCTTGGCCAGGTAGTCGTTGACGGTGACGATGTGCACGCCCTTGCCCGACAGGGCGTTCAGGTAGGCGGGCAGGGTGGCCACCAGGGTCTTGCCTTCGCCGGTCTTCATCTCGGCGATGCGGCCCTGGTGCAGGATGATGCCGCCGATGATCTGCACCGGGTAGGGGCGCATGCCCAGCACCCGCCAGTCGGCCTCCCGGCAGGCGGCGAAGGCCTCGGGCAGGATGTCGTCCAGAGTCTCGCCCTTCTGGAGGCGCTCCTTGAATTCACCGGTCTTGGCCTGGAGCTCGTGGTCGCTGAGGGCCTTGTACTCCTCCTCCAGAGCCAGGACCTTGTCCACCAGAGGCATGATGGCCTTGACCTCCCGCTGGGAGCTGGTGCCGAAGATCTTTTTGAATACGTTCATATCGCGATACACCTCAATGCTGATGCTGATTTGTCCAATATATCGGGGAAAAACGGCGCTTCCGCGCACGATCATCTTAGTATACCACATCCCACTGGGAGAAAAAAGAGTAAATTGTAAACTTTCCCCCACACAATTTCCAATTTTCCAGGGGAGAACTCCGGATTTTCCACCGGAGATGTATAAATGTTCGCCAGGGGTTGACAAACTTTGCCCGCTGTGGTACCGTATCAGAGACAAGTGAACCGAACAAAGGAAGCGCGCAGGAAAACAGCAGGGCGTCAGCCCGCTTGCCGAAGGAGTAACACTCTCAGGCGTTCCCCTGGAACGAGGACTGTGCGTGGATGTGACTCTGGAGAAGCTCGACGATTCGGGTGCCGAAGGTGCAACGCGGTCTTGGGTACAGGCCGCCAATCTCTCAGGCAAAAGGACAGAGACGAGGAAGCAAAACGCCCCTGTGCGCGTCTTTGACGCGGGCGGGCGCGTGTTTTTTCGCCCAACGACCGGACCGCGGAGCCACCCGCGGTCCGTTTTTTGTCCGGGAAAGGAAAAGGAGAAGAGAGATATGGACATGAACCAGTTGGCCGATCAGGTCAGCAATCTGGCAGACTTTGTGTGGAACGGCCTGCTGCTCTACCTGCTGGTGGGCACCGGCATTATTTTCACCATCCGCACCCGTTTCATTCAGGTGCGCAAGTTCGGGACCGGCTTTAAGCGCCTGTTCGGCAGCATCAACCTCAACGGAGAGAAGGCGGGCAAGGAGGGCATGAGCTCCTTCCAGGCCGTGGCCACCTCCATCGCCGCCCAGGTGGGCACCGGCAATATCACCGGCTGCGCCACCGCCATGATCTCCGGCGGACCGGGGGCCATCTTCTGGATGTGGGTGGCCGCCTTCTTCGGCATGGCCACCATCTACGGCGAGGCCTGCCTGGCCCAGAAGTACAAGACCACCGACGAGACCGGCCATGTGATCGGCGGCCCGGTGTACTACATCCGGCAGGCCTTCAAGGGGACCTTCGGCAAGATCCTGGCGGGCTTCTTCGCCCTGGCCATCATCTTCGCCCTGGGCTTCACCGGCAACATGGTCCAGTCCAACGCCATCAGCAACGCCTTCCGGGAGGCCCTGAACGTGCCCACCTGGATCGTGGGCGTGATTCTGGCCCTGGTGGCCGCCTTCATCTTCCTGGGCGGCGTCACCCGCATCGCCTCGGTCACCGAGAAGCTGGTGCCCATCATGGCCGCCTTCTATCTGGTGGGCGGCCTGGTCCTCCTCATCGCCAACATCACCGCCCTGCCCAACGCCCTGCGGATGATCGTGGTAGGCGCCTTTGATCCCCAGGCCATTGTGGGCGGCGCCGCCGGCATCGGCGTGCGGGAGGCCATGCGCTTCGGCGTGGCCCGGGGCCTGTTCTCCAACGAGGCGGGCATGGGCTCCACCCCCCACGCCCACGCCATGGCCAAGGTAGAGAAACCCCAGGATCAGGGCATTGTAGCTATGATCTGCGTGTTCATCGACACCTTCATTGTCCTCACCATGACCGCCCTGGTGATGCTCACCAGCGGCGCCCTGAACGTGAACAACATGGCGGAGAACCCCGCCGCCGAGAACATGGCCCAGGTGGCCTTCACCACCGTGTTCCAGGGCTTCGGCAACCTGTACGTGGCCATCTGCCTGCTGTTCTTCGCCTTCTCCACCGTCATCGGCTGGTACTTCTTCGGCGCCCAGAACGTGAAGTACCTGTTCGGCGTCAAGGCGGTGAAGGTGTACGCCTGCATCGCGGTGGTGTGCGTGGCCCTGGGCTCCATGCTGGAGGCCCCCCTGGTGTGGAACCTGTCCGATCTGTTCAACGCCCTGATGGTGTTCCCCAACCTGATCGCCCTGCTGGCCCTGTCCGGCGTGGTAGCCAAGATGGCCCGGGAGGACGACCACGACCTGCGGCGGTAACGCCCCGGCATTTCCTGAACACCCCAACAGTAGCGGCCCCGCCGGCTCAGCTTGTCAAAAAACGCTGTTGAGTAGAACTCGCCTCAGTTTTGGCGGGGGAGCTCGAGGGGGCGGCAGCCCGCCTCGAGTGGGATTGAATGCCCTGAATGCCTTGCACAGCAAGGCGTTCAGCGAGCGCAGCGAGGACTTTTGCGCCGCTGCGGGGCGCAAAAGTAACGGCATTTTTGCAGGCTGTCGGAAAAGTCCTTGGACTTTTTTGACAGCCTGAGCGGCCCCGCCGGTTCAACCGGCGGGGCCGCTGTTTATTCCAGAGGCAGGTAGAGGGAGAAGGTGCTGCCCTTCCCGGATTTGGAGGACAGCTTCACATAGCCCCCCTCCCGGGTGAGGATGCTCCGGGTGAGAAAGAGCCCTAGTCCTAACCCCTCCTGGTCCCGCACCCCCTCTCCCCGGTAGAAGCGGCTAAAGATCCGGGCCTGCTCCCCCTCGGGGACGCCGGGGCCGGTGTCGGACACCTGGATGCAGCAGAACAGCTCGTAAAAGACGGCGGACAGGGCCACCGAGCCCCCGGGGGGCGTGTACTTCACCGCGTTGTCCACCACGTTGCCCAGGGCCTCGGCGGTCCACTTCTGGTCGAACCGGGCGCTGCCCTGGGCGGGCTGCACGGTGAGGGAGATATTTTTCTCCGCAGCTGCCCCAGCGTACTGGGCGGCCGCCTCCTCCAGCAGGGGGCCCACCGGGTGGAGGGCGGGGGTGAGGATGAGAATCCCGCTGTCCAGCCGGGAGGACTTCACCAGGGTTTCGATGAGAAACCGCAGCTTTTCCGCCTGGGCCTGGACCGCCCGGGCCTGCTCCCGCTGCTCGGGAGGGAGAGGGCTCTCCGCCAGCAGGGAGGAGTACAGCAGCAGGGCGGCGATGGGGGTCTTGGTCTGGTGGGAGATGTCCGCGATGAGGGCGGCGATCTTGCCCCGCTCCTCCGCCAGGCCGCGGGCGGAGGCGGCGGAGCCGTTCAGAAACCGGGCCAGCTTGGCCTCCAGGGCGGAGGGGGCCGACTCGTCGAAGGTGGTCTCCTGAAACTGTCCCTCCAGGGCCCGGTCCAGCATGCGGTCCATCTGGACCAGCTGCCGCCGGGCCCGGAGCCGCTGGATCAGCCCGAAGAGCACCCCGCCCCCGGCCAGGAGCAGGAAGAACACGGAAAATCCGTCCATCATCAACCCTCCGCCCACACGTAGCCCACCCCGTACACCGTGCGGATGGGGGCCTCCCCCAGCTTCCGGCGCAGCCGGTTCACCGCCACCGACAGGGCGTTCTCGTCCACAAACTCTCCCCCGTCCCACACCCGGTCCAGCAGCTGCTCCCGGGTGAGGGTCTGGCCCCGGTGCTCCGCCAGCAGCCGCAGCAGCCGCTGCTCCGTCTTGGACAGGTCCAGGGGGACCCCGTTTTTGGTGTAGACCATCCGCCCGAAGTCAAAGACGTAGGGGGGCAGCTCCAGTACCGGGGCGGCGGGCCGGGAGCGCCGCAGCAGGTTGTTCACCCGGGCCCGGAGCACCGCCAGGGAACAGGGCTTGGTCACATAGTCGTCCGCCCCCAGCTCCAGCCCCAGCACCTGGTCCACCTCCAGGTCGTTGGCGGTGAGGATGAGCACCGGCAGGGGGGAGGCCGCCCGCAGCCGCCGGAGCAGGTCCAGCCCATTGCCGTCGGGCAGGTTCAGGTCCAGGATGACCAGCTGGGGCGGATGGGCGGCCAGGGCCTCCTCCGCCTCCCGGAGGGTGTGGCACTGGGTGAACTGCCGCCCCGCCTGGTCCAGGGCCAGGCGGATGCCCTGGCTCAGGGCCCGGTCGTCCTCCACAATCAAAATATGGTCCACGGGACCCACCTCGCTTCCAATCAGATGTCCGTATTGTACCACGGGGTCAGAAAAAGAAAAAGACCTTGTCAAAGGGGGCCGCCCGGGGTAAGATAACGGCAGAAGCGAGAAAAGGAGCGAGCGCAGTATGGAAGTGCTATCCCCATTGCAGCCCAGGGCTGTATTTCATTATTTCGAGGAGCTGTGCGCCATCCCCCACGGCTCGGGGAACACCAAGGCGGTGAGCGACTGGTGCGCCGCCTTTGCCAAGGCCCGGGGGCTGGAGTACCACCAGGACGCCCTCAACAATATCATCATCATCAAGGAGGCGGCCCCCGGCTATGAGGGGGCGGAGCCGGTGATCCTCCAGGGCCACCTGGACATGGTGTGCGAGAAGGAGCCGGGCTGCCCCAAAGACCTGGAGCGGGAGGGGCTGGACCTGGAGGTGGACGGGGACTTTGTCACCGCCCGGGGGACCACTCTGGGGGGCGACGACGGCATCGCCGTGGCCATGGCCCTGGCCCTGCTGGACGCCCAAGACATCCACCACCCCCGCCTGGAGGTGGTCCTCACCGTGGACGAGGAGGTGGGCATGCTGGGGGCGGCCGCCCTGGACGCGTCCCCCCTGCGGGGCAGGACCCTCATCAATCTGGACTCGGAGGAGGAGGGGGTGTTCACCGTCAGCTGCGCCGGGGGAAACCGGACTGAGTGTGTTCTTCCTGTAAAGCGAGAACCCTTTGCAGGAACGAGGATGACCATTTCGATGGGCGGCCTGACGGGGGGACACTCGGGGACTGAGATCCACCGGGGCCGGGCCAACGCCAACGTCCTCCTGGGCCGCTGCCTGCGGGCGGTGTCCGCCCGGACCGAGCTGCGCCTGGGAGAGGCGGCAGGGGGCAGCAAGGACAACGCCATCCCCACCGAGAGCCGGGCCCAGATCGTGGTGTCCGATGAGGCGGCTGCCCGGGCCGCCCTCCGGGAGCTGGAGGCCAACCTGCGGCGGGAGTACCGGACCACCGACCCGGAGCTGTTTCTCCGGGCGGAGCCCTCCCAGTGGGAGGGGAGTCCCATGGACCGGGCCAGTACAGAGCGGGCGGTGTGCCTCCTCACCTGCCTGCCCAACGGGGTGCAGGCCATGAGCGGGGACATCCCCGGCCTGGTGCAGACCTCCCTGAACCTGGGCATCCTCACCACTGGGGCGGAGGAGCTGCGGGCCTGCTTCTCGGTGCGCAGCTCCCTGGGGTCCCAGAAGGAGGCCCTGAAGGACCGGCTCACCTGCCTCACCCAGGCCCTGGGGGGCAGGACCCAATACTCCGGGGACTATCCGGCCTGGGAGTACCGGGAGGAATCGCCCCTCCGGGACCGGATGGTCCAGGTGTTCCGGGAGCAGTACGGGCACGAGCCCAAGGTGGAGGCCATCCACGCCGGGGTGGAGTGCGGCCTGCTGGCGGGGAAGATCCCGGGCCTGGACTGCGTGTCCATCGGCCCCGACCTGCTGGAGATCCACACCCCTCGGGAGCGGATGAGCATCTCCTCCGTCCAGCGGGTGTGGGCCTTCCTGCTGGAAGTTTTGAAGCGGAGCAAATAAAAAACGAAACGCGGACCTTGGATGTTCCAGGGTCCGCGTTTCGCCGGTGGAAAACCTGTGCGGAACAGAATCTGTTTGAGTCTGGACGGGACTTACCGCTCGCCGGGCCGGTCCCCCAGCAGGCTGCGGCTCCACATGAAGTCAATGAGCTTCTGCTGTACGGGATTGGCGCGGCGCTTCAAGTAGGACAGATAGATGGGGCGCGTGGCCATGGGGTCGCGGAGCTGGTAAAAGACCACGCTGTCGGTGGGCGTCACATACTCGGGGATGGTGGAGCGCAGGAAGGAAACCCCCTGTCCTTCACAGACCAGGTAGTAGGCGGTCATCATCTGGGTGAGAAAGACCGAGGTCTTGGGGGTGAAGCCCGCGTTCCGGCACAGCTCCATGCTCCGGTCGTAGAGGTCGTTGCCCCTCTGGAGGAGCAGGAAGGGCTCCTCCCGGAAGGCCTGGAGGGGGACCGGGGGCTTTTTGCGGCCGGGCTCGTTGCGCTTGAGCAGTTCATCAAAGGAGTAGCGGTACTCCGCCAGTTCCCGGTTGATGGGGAGGCGGGCCGGGACTGCCAGCACGATCTCCTCGGTACACCAGGCCACCGACTGGATCTTGGGGTCCTGGAGGGGCTCCGCCTCCAGGAAGAAGTCCAGCTTTCGCTCCAGCAGCTTCTCCGACAGGGCGGCGCTGCTCCCCTCGGTGAGGGTCAGGGTGATCTGAGGGTTCTGCTCCCGGAACTCCTGGAACAGCCGGGGGAGCACATAGGTGCAGAAGAACATGGAGCTGCCGATGTGCAGTTGGGTGTCCGGGCCGCTGAGGGCGGCGAAGTGCTCCCGCATGTCCTCCTCAATGGCCATGACCTTCTCCACCTGATGGATGTAGTACTCTCCGGCGGGGGTCAGGGAGATGGGGTTGGTGCTCCGGTCAAAGAGGGGGGTCTTGATCTCCTGCTCCACTTTCTTCACCACCGAGCTGAGCCAGGGCTGGGAGACGAAGAGTTTTTGGGCGGCCTTGGAGAAGCTGTGCTCCTGGTAGATGGCGTAGATGTACTCCTTGTAGTTCAGCATGAGCGCGCCCCCTATAAGCAAAACGATATGAGCTCTTAAACACTTACGAATTTTACAAATCCGGCGGGTTCCGGTAAAATTATAGCAGAAAGCCGGACAAGCGGCAAGGCGTCCGCCCTGAAGCGGCCGCGGGACCGTCCGGTATCCGTCGGTTATATCTGCGCGCAGGCGTCAGGAAAGGAAGCGGAATGCGTATGAACTATCACATTGCAGCCCGGATGGACCGGATGGCCCCCTCGGGCATCCGGAAGGTAAACGAGAAGGCCCTGGCCATGGAGCGGGCGGGGGAGCGGGTGCTCCACTTTGAGATCGGCCGCCCCGACTTCGACACCCCGGAGTACATCAAAAAGGCGGCCAACGAGGCCCTGGCCCAGGGAAAGGTCCATTACACCTCCAACTTCGGCACCATGGAGCTGCGCCAGGCCATCGCCGGCAAGCTCAAGCGGGAGAACCACATCGACTATACGGCCTCCGAGGTGCTGGTTACCGTGGGATTGTCCGAGGCGGTGTTCGCCGTGCTGGCCGCTCTGCTGGACGAGGGGGACGAGATCCTGGTGCCCGACCCGGTGTGGCTCAACTACATCAATGTGCCCAACCTGCTGGGGGCCAGGGCCGTCACTTACAGCCTGAAAGAGGAGAACGGCTACCAGATGGATTTCGGGGAGATTCGGGCCAAGATCACCCCCAGGACCCGGGCCGTGGTCATCGTCACCCCCAACAACCCCACCGGCGGCGTGCTGGAGGAGGATGTGCTCAAGGAGCTGGCCTCCATTGTCCAGGAGCACGACCTGATGGTGATTGCCGACGAGATCTACGAGCGGCTGGTATACGATGGGGCCAAGCACGTGAGCATCGCCTCCCTCCCCGGCATGAAGGAGCGCACCTTCACCATGAACGGCATGTCCAAGGCCTACGCCATGGACGGCTGGCGGCTGGGCTATGTGGCCGCTCCGGAGGAGTACATCACTGTGATGAACAAGTTCCACCAGCACAACACCACCTGCGCTCCCAGCTTTGTCCAGGCGGCCGCCGTGGCCGCCCTCACCCAGGAGGGGGACGAGGTGCAGGAGATGGTGAAGGAGTACCAGCGCCGCCGGGACTACGCAGTGAAGGCCATCAACGACATCGACGGCATCCGCTGCCTGTGCCCCAAGGGCGCCTTCTACATCTTCATCAACTGCAAGGAGCTGGGAAAGTCCTCGGCGGAGCTGTCCCAGTATTTCCTGGAGGAGGCCAAGATCGCCCTGGTGCCCGGCGACGTGTTCGGCCCCGGCGGGGAGGGCTATCTGCGCATGTCCTTCGCCGCCAGCTATGAGAGCATCGTGGAGGGGTGCCAGCGCCTGAAGCAGGCGGTGGAGAACTTGAAAAAGTGAGGAACTTCTCCATTGCCCCGGCGCGGCCGGGGTGGTAAGATAAAAACAGAGGACTTCGCCCGGCGGCGGGGGACCCCCGCCCCGCCGGACGGCTGAAAAAGGAGAATCGTTATGCGTCTGGCAACCATCAAGTTAAACGGCAAAGAAATTGCCGGTATCGTCACGGAGTCCGGCATCCTGCCCATCGCGGCCCTGAACGCGGCCAAGGGCACCGCCTGGAGAGAGGAGATGTACGAGCTGATCTGCGCCCAGCAGGTGCCCGGCCTCACCAGGTGGTACAACGAGGGCGGGAAGGACGAGCTGGAGACCATCCCCGGCCTGGTGCCCCAGGACCAGGTGGAGTACGCCCCCCTGTACCGGAACCCCCGGCGAATCTTCGGGATCGGCCTGAACTACGCCGAGCACGCGGGGGACATCGGCAACGCCCCTCCCCAGGGCTTCCCCGGCAGCTTCTTTAAAATGGCGGACACCCTCATCGGCCCGGGGGACGAGATCAAGCTGCCCACCCTGAAGGAGGCCCAGAAGACCACAGCCGAGGCGGAGCTGGGCGTCATCATGGGCCGGGACTGCCGGGACGTGGCCCAGGAGGACTGGCAGAGCGCCATCGTGGGCTACACCACCATCCTGGACATGACCGAGGAGTCCATCCTGAAGGGGAACGACTACCTCAGCGGCAACCCCCGGTACCTGTGCATCGTGAAGAACTTCCCCACCTTCTTCTCCTTCGGTCCCCAGCTGGTCACCCCCGACGAGGTGCCCGACGTGCTGAAGCTGGAGGTCCAGTCGGTGCACAACGGGGAGATCCACGCCAAGAACACCGTGGACCACATGACCCACAAGCCGGACCGGCTGGTGTCCCTCCACAGCAGTATCCAGGGCTGGTACGCCGGCGACGTGCTGGCCACCGGCACCCCCCGGGCCTTCCCCATCCAGGACGGGGACGTGGCCGAGTGCCGCATCGTGGGTCCGGACGGATTCGCCATGGAGCCCCTGGTGAACCCGGTGGTGGATTTGAAGAAGCACCCGGAAAAAGCGTGATACTGTTACCTTTTGTGAGGAGGTTTTTACTATGAAAGCGACGTTTGTTCTGACCCCGGCGGAGGCCCGCCGCCTGATTGCCAAGGCCGTGATCCAGATGCCCGAGTTCCAGAGGGCATGGAAGGACGCCTACGTGATTCTGGCCGGCGGCACCACCAACGCCTTCATCGCCCAGGAGCTGCTGAACGACCCGTCCATCGAGCCCGGCCGCTGCACCGTGGGCCTGAGCTGTGAGGGGCTGCTGTGCGTCACCGAGCCGGAGAGCCGCAAGAGCTTCCCCAACGTGTTCTACAAGGGGCAGCCTGTGGACAAGAAGATCGACGAGGCCCTGCAGGACTACCACGCCGACACCGTCATCCTCAAGGGGGCCAACGCCTTCGACCTGGAGGGCCACGTGGGCGTCATCACCAGCGGCTTCAACGGGGGCACGGTGCCCAACTTCATCGGGTACATGACCTCCAAGGGCCTGAAGTGGATCTGCCCGGTGGGCTATGACAAGCTGGTGTCCTCCGTGCCGGCGGCCAGCCGGGCCCTGGGCGGGGCCAGCCGCATCGACATCTCCCTGGGGGCCGACCCGGGCATGTACTGCCTGTCCAGCGCGGACATCGTCACCGAGGCGGAGGCCATCCGGATGATGTTCCGCTGTGAGGCCAAGGTGGTGTGCGCCGGCGGCATCGGCGGCAACGAGGGGGCCCACTACTGGGCGGTGGACGGCGAGGAGGCCGACATCAAGGCCCTGGTGGACTACCTGGAGCGGAACGTCAAGGGCGAGCCCGCCATTCCCGGCAACAAGGGCAACTGCTCCAACTGCCGCTACCCCGGCTGTAAGTACAACAATAAACCCCTCCCCGACTGGATGAAGCGCCGGGGCATTGAGAAGTAAAACGCCTGATATTGCAAAAGAGAAGCCGCCCTGGACGTCTGTGCGTCCGGGGCGGTTTTTGTGGGGGGCGGGCCCGAATGGGGAGGGGACTTGCCCGTGCCCGGGGATGGGTGTATGATAATCCGGTGAAAACAGAAAAGGAGGCGGCGGCATGAAGCGAGGAAAGACGCTGCTGGCCCTGTTTTGGGAATTTTTTCAGTTCGGCAGTTTTACCTTTGGGGGCGGCTGGGGCATTGTGGCCCAAATGCAGCGGCTGTATGTGGAGAAGCGAAAGACCATCACCGGGGAGGAGCTGCTGGACATCACCAGCGTGGGCCGCAGCCTGCCCGGCACCATGATCGGCAACGTGGCCATGCTGTACGGCAACCACGCGGCGGGGCTGGCCGGGGGCGTGGTGTGTCTGGTGGCTATGATCCTGCCCCCGTTTATGATTCTGAGCGTGCTCACCCTCTGCTACACCGCCGTGCGGGACAACTACTGGGTGATGGCGGCCATGACCGGGGTGCGGGCCGCCATCGTGCCCATCATGGCCTCCGCCGCCCTGAATCTGGTGAAGGGTGCCTTCCGGTATCCACCCTGTGTGGCGGTGGCGGCGGCCTCCTTCGCCCTGTACCTGATCTGGGACGTGAACTGTGTGTTCCTGGTGCTGATGGGCATTGCCGCCGGACTGGCCATCTGCGAAGTATATGAGCGGAGAGGAGGGAACGGCGATGGTGCTGCTTGAGCTGTTCTGGAGCTTTCTGAAAATCGGGTTCACCAGCTTCGGCGGGCTGTCCATGATCCCCCTTATCAACGACGAGGTGCTCTCCCACGGCTGGATGACCGCCAGCGAGGTGGCCGACATTGTGGCCATCGCCGAGATGACCCCGGGCCCCCTGGGCTTCAACTGCGCCACCTTCGCGGGCATTCAGGCGGCGGGCATCCCCGGGGCCATCGCCGCCAATCTGGGGGTCATGTCCCCCACCCTCACCCTGTGCGCCGGGGCCGCCGTATTTTTTGAGCGGGTGAAGGGCAACAAGTACATGGAGCACATCCTGGTGGGGGTCCGCCCCGCCTGCCTGGGCATGGTGGTGGGGGTGACCTGCTCCATGCTCACCAACTACCTGGGGGCCTCCGGCCAGGTGAGCCTGCCGGCGGTGGGCATCGGGGTGCTGGATCTGGTATTGCTCCTGAAGGGAAAGCAGAGCGTCCCGGTGGTCATCGGGATCAGCGCCCTGCTGGGGCTGCTGTGTTTCGGCGTTTTGGGCTGGCAGTAGCCCGCCCGGCGTGGTATAATGGCGGCGCCAGAACAGCTTGAGACAGGAGGCGGACGATATGGTGCCCAGCTATGAGACCATGGGGGACTGGCTGGAGGAGATCTCCCAAAAATTCCCGGACGCGTTTTTTGAGGAGTTGGACGGGGGCATCCAGCTGGAGGAGCAGGCCCTCCCCGACCCGGAGTTTCCCCCGGGAGAGATGTACATTATGGGGGAGTACTGCCACGACATGCTGGGGCGGTACATCGTATTGTACTACGGCTCCTTTGCCGCCCTCCTGGCCGGCGAGGACGAGGAGACCTGGAAGGACGAGATCTTCGCCACCGTGGCCCACGAGTTCACCCACCACATGGAGGACACCGCCGGCCTCCACGCACTGGACGACAAGGACACGGAGTTCCTCCGCCAGGCCCGGGAGGCGTACGGGGAGGGGGAGCCGTGAGCGATTCGCTGGAGCGGGATCTGACCCGGTGCCTCCAGGGGGAGGGGGAGCTGCGGGAGCGGGAGTACGCCGCTCAGGTGCTGGCCGGGGGCGATTTCTCCCACCTGGACTGCGTGCAGGTGGTGTTCCGTGGCTGCCGGTTGATGGGAGTGGACTTCAGCCGCAGCTTTTTTGACCGGGTGCGCTGGGAGCGGTGCGACCTGTCCGGCTGCCGCTTTTCCGAGTGCTCCTTCCGGGAGGCGGTCTTTCTGGACTGCCGGGGGGAGGGGTGCGCCTTCGCCCAGAGCGCCTTCTCCCACACCCGGGTGGAGGAGGGCTCCTGGCGGTACGCCAACTTTGCCAAGACCAGCTGGAAGACGGGACTCTTTCAGGACTGCCGCCTGACCCAGGGGGTATTCTCCCAGGTGCGGCACCGGAACCTGGCCTTCCGCCGGGCGGACCTCACCGGGGCGGACTTCTTCCAGACCTCCCTGCGGGGGGTGGACCTGTCCACCTGCGAGATCCGGGGGCTGACCCTCTCCCAGGACCACCAGGAGCTGCGGGGGGCCGTCCTGGCCCTGGAGCAGGCCCCGGACGTGGCCGCCCTGCTGGGGGTCAAATGGGTGTAAAAAAATCGGGGGGCTCAGACGTTCGGTCTGAGCCCCCGCTGCTTTATGCTTATACTTTTGCAGGCAGGGAGTCGTCCTCCCGCACCCAGTCCTCCACATGGACCACCCGGTAGTCCCGCTCGCCGCTGCGGATGACCACCCGGTCGATGCCCGCGTTGATGATGACCCTCCGGCACATGGAGCAGGAGGTGGCGTCGTGGAGGAGCTCGCCGCTCTTGGCCTCCCGGCCCGCCAGGTACAGGGTGGCCCCCAGGGTGTCCCGACGGGCGGCGGAGATGATGGCGTTCATCTCCGCGTGGACGGAGCGGCACAGCTCGTACCGCTCGCCGCTGGGCACCTGCATGGCCTCCCGGGTGCAGCAGCCCAGGTCCATGCAGTTCTTCCGCCCCCGGGGGGCGCCGTTGTAGCCGGTGGAGACGATCTCATCGTTTTTCACGATGATGGCTCCGTAGCACCGGCGCAGGCAGGTGGACCGCTCCAGCACCGTCTCGGCGATGTCCAGATAGTAATTCTCTTTGTCGATGCGCTTCATGGAAGGGCCCTCCCAGCCTTGTTTTTTGCCCTAAGTATACCGGATTTCCCTCCGAAAGGCAAGGGGGGAGCCGAGGGGCTATCCGCCCGGGTGGAACATTTTGAGGGGAATTGTCCCCCTCCGGGGCACAATTTACACTTTGTTTACGATTGATTTCTTGACGAGTTTTTATTTGCGCAGTATCATATTTTTCAGAAAAAGAAATGGTTGAGCCGGGTGTCTGTTCCGCTTACCCCGCGCGAGGAGGCTCTCTATGATCCGCAATGCACTTCAGCGGTTTATGTACGGCCGCTATGGAAATGATCAGCTGAATACCGCCCTGCTGATTTTATATGTGGCGCTGTATGTGCTCTATTTCCTCACCAGGATTGAACTGTTCTACTGGATCTCCTTTGTGGCGATCCTGTTTGCGCTGTTTCGGATGCTCTCCCGGAACCCGGCCCGCCGCCGGGCGGAGAACGCCAAATTCCTAAAGGTGGCCGGACCGGCCATCCAGTGGTTCCGGCTGCGCCGCACCATCCACCGGGACAAGGAGCACTGCTACTTCAAGTGCCCCAACTGCGGCCAGCAGCTCCGGGTGCCCCGGGGCAAGGGGAAGATCACCGTCACCTGCCGCAGCTGCGGCGCCGTTTTTGAGGAAAAAAGCTGAATACCACAAAAACCGCCGGAGCGATTTGCTCCGGCGGTTTTCTATCCTGGGAACCGGTTTCACCACAGCTGCTCCACCTGGGTGCCGGTGTAGTACCAGGTGAGGATCTCCTCAAAGGAGCTGCCCGCCTTGGCCATGGCGTTGGCCCCGTACTGGCTCATGCCCACCCCGTGGCCGTAGCCGGTGACCGAGAAGGTGAAGTTGGTCCCGTCCCAGCCCACGGTGAAGCAGGCGGAGCGCAGGCCGAACAGGGTGCGCACCTGACCTCCGGTGAGGGTGACGCCCCCCACCAGGACGCTGGACACCGTGCCCCCTTCGTTGACGGCGGGAGTTCCGAACCAGACGGAGGGGTCGCCGGACAGGTCTGCCCCGGGGTAGGAGGCCAGCACCGTCTCCCGCACCTGGGCGGCGGAGAGGACCGCCTGACTGTGGTAGTTAGGGACCTCCTCCCCCTCGGGGCTCTCCACGCTCTGGAGGTAGTCCACCTGGTTCCCCCACACCTCCACCGCATCCACGGTGCGGCCCGGGGCGGAGGAGAAGAACACCGCCTGGATGGGCTCCCCCTGATAGAGGACCCCCAGGCCGTCGGTCCCGGCGATGGCCTCCTCGATTTTCTGGGCGTAGGTCTGGGCGCTCACTCCCCAGCGGCTCTCCGCCGTCTCCCGGGGGACGTAGGCCTGGCAGCAGTTGACGTCGGTGCACACGTCGGCCTCCGGGTGGGCGCCGGTGGTGTGCTCCTGTTTCCGGACGGTGTAGGTGCGGGCGGCGCAGGCCTGGGCCTTCAGGGCCTCCTCCTCAAAGGCGGCGGGCATCTCCGCCGCCACCACCCCGAACAGGTAGTCGGACATGGACAGCTCCGCCACCGTGCTGTCCGCCTGCTGGAGCTTCACCATCCGGCTCTTGTCCCGCTCCCCCGAGGCGGTCTGCACCGCCCGGTGGATGGGGAGGGTGCCGGTGGGCAGCTCCTCCGCCGTCTCCCCGGAGCCGGGGGGCGGTACGGTGAGCAGGGGCAGGAGGAACAGGACCACAGACAGGATGAGTCCCGTCCCAGCCGCCCGCCGGGCGGGGGAGCCTGTCCCGCGGCTTCCAGAGTCCCTTCTTCGATCCCGGTATGCCATCCCTCTGCCCCCTCTCTCAAATTGCCGGCCGCCGGGCCGCGCTCACAGACAGAATATGCTGCCGGTTGGCGGGGTATGTCCGCCGGAAGCAAAAAGCCTTTGCGATTTCCCGTTGGATACACTATAATGGTGGGAGATGTGATTTCGATTTCCAAGGAGGAGAGGCACCATGCTGCTGAATGTGCTTGCGGTGGGGGACGTGTGCGGAGAGGGGGGCCAGGATATCCTGGCCCGCCGCCTGAAGGAGCTGAGAGAGGCGGAGGACATCCACTTCACCGTGGTCAACGGGGAGAACGCCTCGGTGGTGGGCATCACCCCCCGGCAGGCCCGGGGGCTCTATGACGCCGGGGCCGACGTGATCACCCTGGGCAACCACACCTGGAACCGCATTCAGATCGCGGATTTTCTGGAGAAGGACCGGTACATTCTCCGCCCGGCCAACTACGCCGGCCGGGTGCCCGGCCGGGGCTTCGGGATCTACGACGGGCCCCGGGGGCTGAAAATCGGGGTGATCAACCTGATGGGCCGCCTGGAGCTCAACGCCAATCTGGACAGCCCCTTCAAGCAGGTCAACCAGATCCTCCGCCGGGAGGACATCCAGCAGTGCGACGTGGTGCTGGTGGATTTCCACGCCGAGGCCACCAGCGAGAAGGGGGCCATGGCCTGGTACCTGGACGGGCGGGTGGAGGCCGTCTGGGGCACCCACACCCACGTGCCCACGGCGGACGGGCAGATCCTCCCCAAGGGGACCGGGTTTCTCTCCGACCTGGGGATGACCGGCCCACGCCTGTCCATTCTGGGGGTGAAGCCGGAGCTCTCCCTGAACCTGTTTCTGGGCGGCCTGCCCAAGCGGTACGAGGAGGCGGAGGGCCCCTGTAAGATCAACGCCTGCAAATTTGTCATCGACACCGAGACGCATCAGTGCGTGGAGGTGAGGCGGGTGGATCTGTTGGAGTGAGCCGTTTTTTTCATTAGGCAGGGGGATTTCACCGCCCCCTTAAAGCCTTCCCCCTGGGGGGAAGGTGGTCCCGAAGGGGCCGGATGAGGGGGCAGATTTCGGATACCTTGTAGGGCGCGACGACCTCGGCGCGCCGTTTCGGCGGTTTTTCGCGGGGGATTTCGCCGCCTGCGGGCGG
>NZ_NFKI01000025.1 GCF_002160305.1 Pseudoflavonifractor sp. An184 | reverse complement strand
GCTCAGGGGGACGGCGGGCGGGTCTGGGACCCGCCCCTACGGCATGACTGTACTGGGTCCAGGTTTGGGTAGGGGAGGCCCTTGGGTCTCCCGCTGGGATTTGCACCGGGAGCGTTGGCTGAGAAAACCCAGGCGCGGAAGTGGAGCTGCACCAGCGGCAATTTTTGCAAACCCAGGGCCCAGTGGCCCGGCGGGAATTTAGAGTGTCACTCAGATTTTGCGCGCCGGAAATTCTGCAAAATTCAACAGGTACGCGTCCCCCGTAATGGGGTCCAGGGGGGGAGCGAATATGAGCGCGAAGCGCTCATCCTGAGCTTCCCCCTGGTGCCTCTTTGGCTTCTTTCTGGGCATCCAGAAAGAAGCTCGCCGCCCGCAGGCGGCGAAATCTCCCGCGCACAATCCAATCAAGACCAGCCCCACTGATCCACATTGTTGACAATAGACCACCCGTGCCCGTGGGGATGAATTTTCTGCTCTGCGATCTGAAGCCCGTCCCGCACCCAGTAGAGGTGGTCCACATTCACCAGCCACACCCAGGGCACGTCCCCCTCCTGGGTGACGCCGGTGGTCCCGTCCCACTGGGCCAGCTGCCAGAGCTGGTAGGACTCCTCCAGATCGGTGCTGGCCAGGGCGGCGTCCATGTAGGAATCCACCGTGGGATTGGAGTAGGGGGTATATTGGGCCGAGCCGGTGTCCCCGATGGTGTGGTAGAGATTGTAGAGCTCCATGGGGGTGTGGGACCCCCAGCCCCAGATCAGAGGCTGAGACAGGGCCCGGTCATAGGCGGTGTCCCAGCCCACCCCCTCCAGGGTGCAGGCGATGCCCAGCTCCTCCATCTGGTTGGCGAAGTCGGCGCACAGGGCCTGGCGCACGGAATCGCCCGTGGAGTAGAGCAGATCCAGCTGAGCCCGCACCCCGTCCTTGTAGCGGTAGCCGTCGCCGGACAGGAGCCAGCCCGCCTCTTCCAACAGGGCGGCGGCCCCTTCGGGGTCGTAGGCCACTTCTGAAGCCCCATTGTACCAGGGCAGACCGTCGCACACGCTGTAAGCGGGGGAGCCGTAGCCGTTCAACACATGGTCGATCATCTCCTGACGGTCCACGCCCAGGTTGATGGCCCGGCGGACCTGCACGTCGGCGGTGAAGTCGTTGCCCACCGCCCGGCCCTGGCCGTCCGTCCCGGCGGGGACGGCGGGGAGGTTGACCCCCCGGTTGTCCACGCTGTTGTAGGCGGCCAGGGAGTAGCCGCCGATGGTCTGGTCGGAGTAGGTGGCCGAGGTGTAGGCCACGTCCACCTGCCCCGCCTGGGCGGCCAGGAAGGCGGCGTCCTCCTCCATAAAGAGGACGACCACCCGGCGCATTTTGGGGGCATCCCCGTAGTAGTCCGGGTTGGCCTCCAAAATCACCTGCTGGCCCCGGTCCCACTGGACCAGGGTGTACCGGCCCGAGCCGATGGGGTTGGAGCCGTAAGTGGCCGGGTCATAGGCGTGCTCCGGAACGATGCCCACGATGGCCATGGTGTAGGGCCAGATGGAGAAAGGCCGGGTCATGTGAAAGACCACAGTGGTCTCGTCCGCCGCCTCCGCGTAGTCCAGCATGGTGAAGTCGTTCACCGAGCTGGAAGTTTTGACTGTGTTGTAAGTAAAGGCCACGTCCTCCGCCGTCAGGGGCTCCCCGTCGGTGAAGGACACGCCGTCCCGGATGGTCACCGTCCAGGTGAGGCCGTCCTCGCTGACGGTGTATCCGGTGGCCAGGTCATAGCCGATGGTCAAGTCCGCGTTGGTAACGGTGAGGGTGGACTGGATGAGGGGCTCGTGGACGTGCTCCCCGGCCCCCCAGCCGAAGGCGGGGTCAAAACCGGAGGCGGGCTCGGAGTTGGGGTCCATGGCCACCACCACCGTGTCCGTCCCCTGGGCGGGTCCGGAGGAGGAGCCGGCGGCATTCCCCCCGCAGCCGGCCAGGAGCAGGGAACCAGAGAGAACAACAGATATAAGAAAGGAAAATCGCTTCACAGAGATACCTCTTTCTGAACGGATGGGATGTAGGGGCGCATAGCATGCGCCCGCTGTAATCGAGGAAAGATCAAAGAAGGTTTACGGGCGGCTGACAGCCGCTCTTTATAGAGCGGAACGAGAGGTCACAGCTTTCCCAAAATCTCCTTCACGACCTCCTGATAGGAGACCCCGTGCTCCCGGGCCAGGGTGGCCGCGTCCTCAAACTCCGGCTTGGCGTGGGCGATACCGTAGCCCTGGGCCAGCTTCAGCCGCACCGGGCCCCACTGGGTCTGGACCTGACCCGCTCCCGGCGTCAGAAAATACTTGCCGCAGCGGCGTACCCGCAGACCGTTGGTGGTGGTCTCGGTGAGGATGTGCCGGGCCAGGTCCCCCTCCCGCTCGGGGGCGCACAGGACGGTGAGAACGTGGCCGGGGCGGCCTTTTTTCATAGTTCCGGGGGTGACGTACACGTCCAGAGCCCCCTCCTCCAGCAGGCGGGAGCAGGCGAAGGCCAGGGCCTCGGGGGTCATGTCGTCGATGTTGCACACCAGCTCCAGAATCTCCCCGTTGGCCTCCCCGGCGGTCTCCCCCAGGAATGCCCGGACGCAGTTGGCCTGTTCAAAGGTCTTGGTCCCGATCCCCACGCCCACGGCCTGGGCAGTCATCACCGGCATGGGGCCGAAGGACTGGGCGAAATGGGTGAGCAGGGCGGCCCCGGTGGGGGTACACAGCTCTCCCCGGACCGTCCCGCCGTAGATGGGCACTCCGGCCAGGAGGTTGGCGGTGGCGGGGGCGGGGACGGGCATGATCCCGTGGGCGCACCGCACCGTGCCGCTGCCCACGTGGACGGGGGAGGCCAGGATCTGCTCCGGCTGGAGCAGGTACAGGGCGTAGCACACCCCCACCACGTCGGCCACCGCGTCCAGAGCCCCCACCTCGTGGAAGTGTACGTCCCCCACGGGGCAGCCGTGGGCCTTGGCCTCGGCCTGGGCGATGGCGTCGTACACGCCCCGGGCATGGGTCTTGACTTCCTCCGGCAGGGGGAGGCTGTCGATCATCGCTCCGATGTGGCCCGGAGTGGCGTGGTGGTGATGGTGGTGGTGTTCCTCCCCATGGTCGTGGTCGTGGTCATGGTCGTGGCTGTGGCCGTGCTCATGCTCATGCCCATGCTCGTGTTCGTGGTCATGGTGGTGATGTTCTTCCCCGTGGTGGAGATGGTCCTGGCCTGCGGCCTCCGGGGCGGCGGGCTCGGTCTCCTCCTGGCCGTCCACCGTCACCGCCATGTGGTTGCCCGCGATGCCGCAGGTGGAGGCCGGCTGGGCCTCCAGCCGCACCCCGGGGAGCCCCAGGCCGTTCATGGTATCCAGGAACCCCTGCTTGTCCTCCAGCAGTTCATACAGGGCGGCCATGAGCATATCCCCGGCGGCCCCCATATTGCATTCCAAGTAAAGTGTCTTCATCTTATTCCACCAGACCTTCCATTTGATTGATGCGGCTGGCCAGGTACCCCGCGCCGAAGCCGTTGTCGATATTGACCACGCTGCACCCGGAGGCGCAGGAGTTGAGCATGCTCAAGAGGGCGGACAGGCCGCCGAAGCTGGCCCCGTAGCCCACGCTGGTAGGCACTGCGATGACGGGGCAGTCCACCAGCCCGCCGATGACCGAGGCCAGGGCCCCCTCCATTCCCGCCACGGCGACCACGCACCGGGCGGACATGAGGGTGTCCAGGTTGGAGAGCAGCCGGTGGAGCCCGGCCACTCCCACGTCGTACAGGCGGGTGACCCGGTTCCCCATGGCCTCGGCGGTGAGGGCGGCCTCCTCGGCCACCGGCATGTCGCTGGTGCCCCCGGTGGCCACCACGATGTTCCCCAGACGCTTCTGCTCCCCAGGGTAGGCCAGGCCCAGCCGGGCCTCCGGGTGGTAGTCCAGGGGAACCGACTGGTCCACCAGGTCCGCCGTTTCCTGGGAGATCCGGGTCACCAGAATGTTCCGGCAGCCCCGCTCCCCCATGGTCCGGGCGATCCCGGAGATCTGCTCCGGGGTCTTGCCCGCCCCGTAGATCACCTCGGCCGCCCCCTGGCGGACGGAGCGGTGGAAGTCCACCTTGGCGTAGCCCAAGTCCTCAAAGGGGGCCTCTTTTAACTTCAGAAGGGCGTCCTCCGGGGTGGTGGTTCCATCGGCAACACCCCGAAGAAGGGCCAAAATGTCGTGTTTATTATCCATGTTGAAAACCTCCATTGACTGACAGTGCACAGAGGGCAGTATGCGGTAGGGCGGGGGCTTGCCCCCGCCGCGTGCGGCCGCGCCCTTATTCGAGGCCGCGGGGCTTCAAGTCCAAAAGCACCCCGTCAAACGCGGCCCCAAGGGAGGAGGAGATCGCCTCCCGCTGTTCTAAAACCAGGGGCAGCTGTTCCTCCGTCACCTGGAGGCGGGCCGCCCCGTGGAAGAGCCGCACCCGGAAGTCCCGGAACCCCAGGGCGTGCAGGGCGCCTTCCGCCCGCTCCACTTTCTCCAGGTCCTCTTTGGTGATGAGGGCGCCGGTGGGGATGCGGGTGGCCAGACAGGCGTAGGCGGGCTTGTCCCAGGTGAACAGCCCCGCCTCCCTGGAGCGGCGGCGGACCTCATCCTTGGTGAGGCCGCACTCCCGCAGGGGGGAGCGCACCTCCAGCTCCCGGAGGGCCCGCATGCCGGGCCGGTCTCCCGCGTCGTCCGAGGCGTTGGTGCCGTCCAGGAGCACCGTGTATCCGTCCTCCCGGGCGGCCTGCCGCAGCCGGGAGAACAGGGCGGTCTTGCAGTGGTAGCACCGCTGGGGCCCGTTGGCCGCCGCCTCCGGGACGGAAAGAATATCCGCCTCCACCACCGTCATGGGGACCTCCAGCTCCGAGGCCAGGCGGCGGGCGTCCTCCAGCTCAAACTGGGGCTGGAAGGCGGTCTTACCATAGTAGGCCCGCACCTCGCAGCCGCACTCCCTGGCCGCCCACAGCAGGAAGGCCGAGTCGGTCCCGCCGGAGAAGGCCACGGCCGCCTTTGGAACCAGGCTGAAAAATTCGTTCAGGGTCATAGAAGGAAACTCCTCTCCGCAGAAAAAGGCGCCTGTTTTCCCCCGCTTCGGCGGGAAAAAGCAGGCGCCTTCGTGACACCAAATGACAGGAAACGTAAAAAATGAACGGTCCAGGGAGCGGAGATCCAGCTTGGCCGGACGGTCCGGCTTCGTGCCGGAATTGTGTGAGCTCCCTGAGACAGTCTTAGTGTACCATCTGGAGTATACTCCAAGTCAAGGGGGAACGGAAAAATTTTTCTCCGTCGCCTTAAAATTATTTCAGTATCCGCCGGGCCCACCGCTCCTTCTGGGGTGTGTAGGGGGGATAGCGCAGGGGCATGTCCAGCCGGGTGGAGGTTTTTAAAATTCCCTTTTCATGGCTGAAGGTGAGGAAGCTCCGCTTTCCGTGGTAGGCTCCCATACCGCTGTTTTCCACCCCGCCGAAGGGCAGGCGGGAGGAGGCCAGGTGGAGGATGGTGTCGTTGACGCACCCGCCCCCGAAGGAGAGCTCCCGGAAGACCCGGCGCTCAACAGTGCGGTCCGAGGTGAACAGGTACAGGGCCAGGGGCCTGGGCCGGGCGCGCACGAAGGCGATGGCCTGGTCCAGGGAGTCCACCGTGAGCACCGGCAGGATGGGCCCGAAAATCTCCTCCTGCATGACCGGGTCCTCAGGGGATACGCCGTCCAGCACCGTGGGGGCGATGCGCAGCCGCTCCGGGTCACAGCCGCCCCCCACGACCACCTTCTCCCGGTCCAGGAGGGAGGCCAGTCGCATAAAGTGCTTTTGGTTTATGATCTTTCCATAGCCCAGATTTTGCAGAGGGTCCGGGCCATACATGCGGCCGATTTCACAGACGATTTCCGACAAGAATTTTTCCTTTACAGATTGGGACACCAGCACATAGTCCGGGGCCACACAGGTCTGCCCGCAGTTGAGGAATTTCCCAAAGACAATCCGCCGGGCGGCCACGGTCAGGTCGGCGGTCTCGTCCACCATGCAGGGGCTCTTGCCCCCCAGCTCCAGGGTGACGGGGGTGAGATGGGCGGCCGCCTTGGTCATCACCTCCCGGCCTACGGCCACGCTGCCGGTGAAGAAGATGTAGTCAAAGGGCTGTGAGAGCAGGCTCTGGTTCTCCTGCCGTCCGCCCTCCACCACAGCGGCGTGCTCCGGGGGGAAGGCCTCCCCGATGAGGGCGGCCAGCACAGCGGAGGTGTTGGGGGAGTAGGCGGAGGGCTTTACCACCGCGCAGTTCCCCGCCGCGATGGCTCCGATGAGGGGCTCCAGGGTGAGGAGGACCGGGTAGTTCCAGGGGGAGAGGATGAGTACCACCCCGTAAGGCTCTGCCAGAACAGAGCACCGGCCGGGGAACTGGGCCAGGGAGGGGAGGACCGGCTTTTTCCGGGCCCAGCGCCGCACATGTCTGCGCACATAGCGCAGCTCGGACAGGGTGAGGCTGATCTCGCACAGAAACGCCTCCATCCGGGACTTGCCCAGGTCGGCCTGGAGGGCCTGGTACAGGTCCTCCTCGTGGTCCAGAATGGCCTGTTCCAGCCTGTCCAGGGCCTGGATGCGGGCCTGGACCGGGAGGGTCCGGCCGGAGAAAAAGTGGGCTCTCTGCTGTTCCAGCAGGGCCTGAATCGCTTGTTCGGTGGGCATAGCGCGCCTCCCTCTAACAGTTTCCCATCTATCTTGCCCCAAATAAAGCGAAAGGTCAAGGAAAATTCCGCCGGAACTGCGGTATAATAGGAGAAAGACGGGAGGGAAAAGGATGGGCAGGCGGTATTGTTTTGAGGCGGTGCCGGAGCGGGGCGGGGCCTACGTGCGCTTTCCCTGTGACCTGCGGCAGGAGTTTGGCCGTGGCCGGGTGCGGGTGCGGGCCGACTTTGACGGGGTCTCCTACCGGGGCAGCCTGGTCTATATGGGGGTGTTCCGGGAGGACGGGACGCCCTGCCCCATTCTGGGGGTACGGAAGGATATCCGGGAGCGGCTGGGCAAACAGCCCGGGGACACCGTGACCGTCACCCTGGAGGCCCTGGAGGAATAAATAACAGCCCGCCGCGGAGCAGTCTCAGCGGCGGGCTTTACATTTACAGATCGGTGCGGGGCTTGGCGCTCATCTCCCAGAAGTGGAGCTCGTGGAGGGAGCAGGCCCGGAAAATCTCCAGGCAGGCCTGCTGGCGCTCCGGGCTCAGATCCCGGCAGACCCGGTCGGTGAAGCGCGACCAAGACTCACAGGCGGCCTCATAGTCCGGGCCGGCGTAGTCCCGGACCAGGGGCCAGAAGAGGGAGTCCTTCAGGCCGGGGGCCTGCTGGAGCAGGCGCTGGAAGATCCAGGCGTAGCTGAGCATGCAGGGGAGGCAGGCCATCATGCACTCGGGGGTGCCCTCCCCATCCCGGGCGGCCTGGATCATGCAGTCGGTGTAGGCCTGATTTTCCGGGCGGAGGGGGAGGTGCTGGATGTCCCCGTCGGAGAGGCCGAAGTGCCGGAGGTAGTGAAGGCGGGTGGCCCCCTCCCCCTCGTTGACAAAGGAGAGGAGGGAGTAGTAGCTACGGATGGCGTCCATGTCCTCCGCCTTGGTCATGCCCCAGGCGAACACCTTGGCGTACTCCCGGAGGTAGAGACTGTCGTCCACGATGTACCCCTTGAGGCACTCCGGGTCCAGGGAGCCGTCCGCCATGCGCTGGAGAAATTCACTGTTCAGGCAGTCCTCCCAGATGGGGAGGCTGTCTTCCACGAGACGTTTGGTAAATGACATATCAGACACCTGCTTTCACGGTCCG
Organism: Pseudoflavonifractor sp. An184; assembly: GCF_002160305.1. GTDB lineage: Bacteria > Bacillota > Clostridia > Oscillospirales > Oscillospiraceae > Lawsonibacter > Lawsonibacter pullicola. The sequence continues at coordinate 41,900 of NZ_NFKI01000025.1, read as the reverse complement.
GCGCAGCCGGGAGATTGGGAGGAGCGAGACGATGACGATGGTGGCCAGTCCCTCGGTCCCGTGGCCGGAGAGGTTGGCGAGAATGCTGTATGCCCAGGGACCGTAGCCGTCCCAGGCGTACTGGGCGAAGAAGACGGCCCCGGCCATGATGTGGCTGGTGACGCTCAGGACCACGGCCAGAGCGGTGCCCGCCACGATCTTCCACCGGCGGTCGGCGCCGAAGATGCCGGCGTAGCCCAGGGCGGAGAAGCAGATGAGCTGCTCCACAAAGGGCTGGGCCCAGTGGACCGGCTGCCACTCCGGCAGCAGGAGCATGGCCAGCACCCCGGTGACCCAGCCCGCGCAGAAGGCCACCTGGGGCCGGTGGATCAGGGAGAGCAGCAGGATGGGGAGCATGGCCCCCAGGCTGATGTGGCTCCCGTTGGGGAGGGTGATGAGAAAGCAGCGCAGCACCAGGGTGGCGGCGGACATGAGACCGGCCAGACAGATGTCCCGGGAGGTGAGACGCAGCCCCCGGCACAGCCAGATGGTGGTCCCGAGGACGGCGACGGTAAAGATGCCGGCGATGAGCTCAGTCACGGACGTACTCCCCCTTCAGGTCAAAGAGGTGGTCCATGGGGCCCTGTCCCGCCCCCAGGTCCAGCATGGCCGCCAGAGCTCCGGACAGATAGGCCTTGGCCCGCTCCACCGCGGTGTCCAGGTCATAGCCCTTGGCCAGGTTGGAGGCGATGGCGGAGGAGAGGGTGCACCCGGTGCCGTGGGTGTTGGGGTTGTGGATCCTCCGGCCGTGGAACCACTTGCAGGTCCCGTCCCGCCACAGAAGGTCGTTGGCGTCGTTCAGATCGTGGCCCCCCTTGCACAAAACGGCGCAGCCGTAGGCCTCCCCGATGGCCTGGGCGGCCTTCTCCATGTCGGCGGGGCCGGAGATGGTCAGGCCGGAGAGAACCTCCGCCTCGGGGATGTTGGGGGTGAGGACGGTGGCCAGGGGGAGCAGCAGTTCCTTCAGGGCGTCCACCGCCTCCTGGGAGATGAGCCGGGAGCCGCTGGTGGCCACCATCACCGGGTCCACCACGATGTTTTGAGCCTTGTACTGCTTCAGCTTGTCCGCGATGACCTCGATGAGGCCGGTGGAGGAGACCATCCCGGTCTTCACCGCGTCGGGGAAGATATCGGTGAAAATGCAGTCCAGCTGGCTGGCCAGAAATTCCGGGGTGGATTCGAGGATGCCGTAGACGCCGGTGGTGTTCTGGGCCGTCAGGGCGGTGACCGCGCTCATGGCGTAGACGCCGTTGGCGGTCATGGTCTTGATGTCGGCCTGGATCCCGGCGCCTCCGCTGGAGTCGCTTCCAGCGATCGTCAATGCTGTTTTCATAAGTGGATACTCCTTTCTGAATGTAAAACGCATTGAAGTTTTGTACCGCGACAGCAGGTGGTGCCCCCAAGCTGCCGCTCCTACTTTTCTTGAAAGAAAAGTAAGCAAAAGAACTTTGCACGAAACTTCGTTTCGCCTCTCTTTGGTTTGAGCATGCTGTGCGCTTGATTGGGTGAATACCACCCTTGACTGGGGGCTGTTTTCGCAGGGGATTTTCTTAAGCCTTCCCCCTGGGGGGAAGGTGCCGAGCGCATGCGAGGCAGATAAGGGGGCAATCCTCCCCAAAGCCTTCCTCTGGGGGAAGGTGGCTGGCCGTTAGGCCAGACGGATGAGGAGAGGGTATTTGCTCCGCTTTGTTTGGACGAATCCGGTAGGGCGGGGGCTTGCCCCCGCCGCTTCTTTCAGTTTTCTTTCTAGGGATGCAGAGAGAATTTTGCCACCTGCGGGCGGTGAAATTTCCCATCCCAGCAGGAAATCTTATTTCAATAATTCCAAAAACTCTGGGTCATCTAATCGGGGCAGATACCAGTCGCAAATTTTCTTCAAAGCCTCCTGATCCCCCTCCGCCGAGGGGTCATACACCCCGGCCACCAGGAATCCCGCCTCCTTGGCGGTCCGGGCGGCGTGGAGGGCGTCCTCAAAGACGATGGTGTGTTCCGGCGCGGAGCCGAGGCTCCGTGCGGAGGCAAAATACACATCCGGTCTGCTCTTGGAGCCGTACTGGAGAGAGCTGAAGGCGAACAGGAAGTGTTTCCACAGCCCCAGGCGGACCATGGCGTCCCGGGCCTGGAAGGCCTCGCTGGCGGTGGCGATGCCGCAGGGGACCCCCAGGACGGCCAGCCGATCCAGCAGTACGTCCGCCCCCGGCTTCATGGGGACCTTGTCCCGGTACTCGTCCGTCACCAGGTCGTTTACCCCGTCCATCACCTGCTCCGGAGTGCAGGGGAGAGAGAACCGGGCCACCATGTATTCGGAGGCCTCCCGGCGGCCCATCTCCTTGATGTCCTCGGCCAGATCTTCCGGCGGCTGGCCGCCGAACTGCCGGACCAGGGCCTTGGGGGCCTCGTTCCAGATGTACATGGAGTCGGTGAGGGTCCCGTCGAGATCGAAAATTGCGCCCTCAAATTTCATTGGGAAATCATCTCCTCCGTCTTGGCCCGGAGGGTACGGGCGGCCTGCTGGATGTCCGGCTGGCCGTAGATGGCGGAGACCACCGCGATGCCGCAGATGCCGCTGCCCGCCAGGGCCTGGACGTTATGGGCCCCGATGCCCCCGATGGCCACCACGGGGATGTCCACGGTCTCACAGATGGCCCTCAGGGTGTCATAGCTCACCGCGTCCGCGTCGTCCTTGGTGCCGGTGGGGAACACCGCCCCCACCCCCAGGTAGTCGGCCCCGGCCGCCTGGGCCTTCAGGGCCTGCTCCACCGTCTGGGCGGACACCCCCAAAATTTTGTCCGGACCGATCTTCTCCCGCACCTGGCCGGCCTCCATGTCGTGCTGGCCCACATGGACACCGTCGGCGTTCACTGCCACAGCCAGCTCCACGTCGTCGTTGATGAGGAAGGGAACCCCGTACCGGCGGCACAGGGCCTGGAGCTCCAGGGCCTCCTCGTGGAAGGTATCCTCGTCCAGGTGCTTCTCCCGCAGCTGGATCATGGTGGCGCCCCCCTTCAGGGACTCCTCCACCTGCCAGGCCAGGGTTTTATCCCCCAGCCAGGCCCGGTCGGTGACCGCGTACAGGAGCAGGTCCTTCTTATCGCACCTCATACTTGGCCCCCTTGTCCAGCGCCGCCCCGTCCATATGGAAAATGGCGTCGATGATCCGGTTGCGGTAGGTGGAGTTGCCGTCGGTGGGCTGCATATTGCTCCAGCCGATCTCACCGGCCAGGCCCATGGAGGCCACGGCGGCGGCCGCCGCCTCCAGAGGGCGGTCCGGGTTGGCAACTACGTATGCGGCGGTGAGGCCGGAGAGCTGGCAGCCCGTGCCGGTGATCTTCCCCATCTCCGGGCGGCCGTTGCGGATGACGTAGCAGGTCTTTCCATCGGCCACCAGGTCAATGGCCCCGGTGATGGCCACCACGGCGTTCAGGCGCTCGGCCATGGACTTGGCGAAGGACACGGACGCGTCCAGATTGTCCTCGGTCACCGCGTCGGCCACATCCGCGTCCACCCCCTTGGTGGTGCCGGAGCCGGCGGCCAGAGTCTTGATCTCCGAGATGTTGCCCCGGACCACGGTGAATTGGACCTCCTCCAGCAGTTTGAGGGCGGTCTGGGTGCGCAGGGCGCTGGCCCCCGCTCCCACCGGGTCCAGCACCACCGGGTGGCCCAGCTCGTTGGCCTTCTTTCCGGCGGCGAACATGGAGGGGATGGTGTTCTGGTTCAGGGTGCCGATATTGATGTTCAGTCCCCCGCAGATGGAGGTGATGTCCTCCACGTCCTGGATGTCGTCGGACATGATAGGGCTGCCCCCGCAGGCCAGCAGTACGTTGGCCACGTCGTTGACGGTGACATAGTTGGTGATGTTGTGGACCAGGGGAGTGGTCTCCCGCACGCGGTCCAGACAGGTTCCGAGCATAGCTGAGTTCCTCCTTGAAATAAAAATACCGCGGGCCTGCCGTCACGAGGAAAGACAGTCCCGCGGTATGAAAACCGGTTCTATGATCTCCCTACGTTGGCATTACCCAAATCAGGTCGCAGGTCGAAGCGCACAGCTTCCTCTCAGCCCGTTTGCGAGCTCCCTTTTTGTTGATGGCCGCAGCCTGCGGTCAGGTGCATTATAGCGCAGGATCGATTGAATTGCAAGAACTCTTTCTTTTCCACGGGAGGGGCGGCACACCGGGCCGCCCGCCGCCTCTGTCCATTCCTTTCCGGGAATGCGGAGAGGATTTCGCCGCCCCGGCGGCGAGTTACTTTGCCCATGGCGGCAAAGTAACCAAAACGCCCCCGGGGACGGCTCAGGATGGACACTTTGTGTCCATATTCGCCTACCCTACCCCCTCTGGCCCTTCGGGCCATCTCCCCCTGACAGGGGGAGTCGGCCCCGGACCCCGTTTACGAGGGTTACCCCTTTGGGTGGGCAATACCCTTCCGGCGCGCAAAATTTGAGTGGCTTTCCGCGATTCCCGCCGGGCCACTGGGCCCTGGGGGTGCAAAAATTGCCACTGGTGCGGTTCAGCTTCCGCGCCTGGGTTTCCGAACTAATGTGGCTGGGTGGGTATCGCCGTAGGGGCGGTTCCTAGACCCGCCCGTCCTGGGTTTCAAATACGCCCTCGTTAAACCGTAGGGGCGGCACACTGGGCCGCCCGCCCAACTAGCCCTATCCGTTACGGCTTCGCTGTGTCCCCTACCCCTTTGTTATTTTCTCCTGACAGGGGGAATCGTCCTTCTCCGAAAGAGGAAGAGTTGCGGGCGGTCTATGTGACCGCCCGCAGAGCTGTTCTATGGGACTGAGATACGGATCTTTCATGGAGCACCGCAACGCAGGGAAAGAGGCGAAACGCAGTTTCGCACAAAGTTCTTTTGCCTACTTTTCTTTCAAGAAAAGTAGGTCAGCGGAGGACGGCGCCGCAGTCCTGCTCCAGGGTCTCCAGGATCGCCTTCACGTCGGCGTCCGCCTCTTCGGCAGTGAGGCTGCGGTCGTCGGCCCGGAGGGTGAGGCTGAAGGCCACCGACTTCTTGCCCTCGGGGATGTTGGCGCCCCGGTAGATGTCGAAGAGCTCCACCTCTTTCAGCAGGCCGCGGGCCCCCTTGCGGATGCAGGCCTCCAGCGCGCCCACGGTGACCGCCTCATCACACACCACGGCGATGTCACGGGTGACGGCGGGGAACTTGGGCAGGGGCACGTACTGGGGATCGGCCCCCTTGTTGGCGTACAGGGCGGGGAAGGACAGCTCGGCGCAGTAGAGCTCGGCGTCCACGTCGTAGTTCTGAGCCACCAGGGGGTGGATCTGACCGAACACGCCCACCTCCTGACCGTTCACCAGCACCCGGGCGCAGCGGCCGGGGTGATAGGAGGGGTTGTCCTTCACGGCCTCGAAGGTCACGTTCTCCGCCCGGATGGAGGAGAGCAGGTCCTCCGCAGCACCCTTCAGGGTGAAGAAGTCCATGCCGTCCCCGTAGGTGCCCAGGGAGAGCACCTTGGGCTCGTCGGCCATGCCGTCCTCCCGCTCGAAGTACACCCGGCCCAGCTCGTAGAGCCGCACCGCCTGGTTGCGGTAGTTGTAGTTGCGGGACAGGATCTCCAGCATGGAGGGGAGCACCGTGGTGCGCATGATGGAGGTGTCCTCACCCAGGGGGTTCATGATTTTAAGGGACTTCCGGCGGGGGTCGTCCTTGGCCCAGCGGATCTTGTCGTAGTAGGTGGGGGAGATGAAGGAGTAGGTGATGATCTCGTCATAGCCCAGGGACCGGCAGGTCTGGCCCAGGGTGCGCTCCACCTCCTGCTCCGGAGAGTAGCCGCCCTGGGTGGTCTCCCCCCGCATGAGGGTGACGGGGATGTTGTTGTAGCCGTAGAACCGGGCCACCTCCTCGGCCAGGTCGGCGATGCCCTCCACATCGGCGCGCCAGGAGGGGATGACCACGCCGTCGGGGCCGTCGGGGCAGTCCTGGTTTTCGGTGCAGATGCCCACACGAGCCAGGTACTTGTACTGCTCCACAGCGGGGATGTCGGTGCCCAGGAGGGCGTTCACCCGCTCCGGGTTCATGGTGATGGTGTGGGGCTGGGGCACATAGTTGAGGATGTCGATGACCCCGTCCAGCACCTCGCCGGCCCCCAGCAGCTCCACCAGCTCACAGGCACGGTTGACGGCGGGGAGGGTGTTCAGGGGGTCCAGGCCCTTCTCGTACTTGGCGCTGGCCTCGGTGCGCATGCCCAGGGCCAGGGCGGTGCGGCGGATGGTGGTGCCGTCGAAGTTGGCGGACTCGAACACCACGTCGGTGGTGTCGGCGACGATCTCGCTGTTCAGACCGCCCATGATGCCCGCCAGGCCCACCGCGCGGTGCTCGTCGGCGATGACCAGCATGCTGGAGTTGAGCTTGCGCACATTGCCGTCCAGGGTGGTGAGCTCCTCGCCGTCCTCGGCCCGGCGGACGATGATGTGTCCGCCCTTCACATAGCGGTAGTCAAAGGCGTGCATGGGCTGGCCGTACTCCAGCATCACATAGTTGGTGATGTCCACGATGTTGTTGATGGGCCGCACCCCCATGGCGCGCAGCCGCTCCCGCATCCACTTGGGGGAGGGGCCGATCTTCACGTTGCGCACCATCCGGGCGGTGTACCGGGGGCACAGGTCGCTGGCGGGGGTCTCCACATCCAGCAGCTCCACCAGGCTGCCCTCGCCGCCGCCCTTCACTTCGGGCTCATGGAGGGTGAGAGGGACGTTGTAAGTGGCCGCCGCCTCCCGGGCCAGGCCGATGACGCTGAGACAGTCGGGACGGTTGGGGGTGATCTCAAACTCCACCACGTGGTCGTCGGCTCCGATAACGGGCTTGATGTCATCGCCGGGCTTTACACCCTCCTCCCGGAGGACGAAGATACCGTCGGGGATGCAGTGGGGGAACTCAGCCTGCTGGGCGTGGAGGTCCTCCAGGGTGCAGACGGCATCGGTCTTGGTGTGATAGGCCACCAGGTCGCCCTCATGGATGTTGGAGCAGACGGTGTCCGGTACGGCGGTGGAGCCGCCCAGATCCAGGCAGGTGTGGTAGCTGCCGTCGGGCTGAGGAGCACACTCCAGCACCTTGGCGCACACCACGGGACCGAACACCTTGTCCCCGGCCTTGATGTCGGCGGGGATGGAGGGTTTCTTTGGGTCCAGAGGCTTGTAGTCGTTCAGCAGGGCGGCGGGGGTGATGACGGCGTAGGGGAAGTCCCGCTCGTCCAGGTTCAGCTCGCTGAGCGAGCACAGCATGCCGTTGGACACCTCGCCCCGGAGCTTGCCCTTCTCGATCTTCTTGCCTCCGGGGAGGGTGGATTTGTGCAGGGCCACAGGGACCAGATCTCCCGGATGAATGTTCCAGGCCCCGGTGACGATCTGGACGGGCTCAGCCTGACCCACATCCAGCTGGCAGATCCACATGTGGTCGGAGTTGGGGTGGCGGACCATGGAGACGATCTGTCCCACCACCACGTTGGAGATCTCCTCCCCCAGATCGTGGGTGAGCTCCACCTTGGAACCGGACAGGGTCATGGCCTCGGCAAAGTCTTTGTCATTGGCGTCCACAGAGACGAACTCCCGGAGCCATTTGCGCGATAAGTTCATATATGAAAACTCCCTTATTTTCGTTTGTAGGGCGGGGGCTTGCCCCCGCCGTTTTATAAGCTCTAATTTCCGGCGGCGGGGGCAGGCCCCCGCCCTACGGAATATCATCCATCAAAGCTGTTAAAACTGCTCCAGGAACCGCACGTCGTTCTCGAAGATGAGCCGCAGGTCGGCGATCTTGAAGCGGCGCATGGCGGTGCGCTCCAGGCCGATGCCGAAGGCCCAGCCGGACCAGACCTCCGGGTCGATGCCCGACATCTTCAGCACCTTGGGGTGGATCATGCCGGCGCCCAGCATCTCGATCCAGCCCTCGCCCTTGCAGGTGGGACAGCCCACGCCGCCGCACTTGTGGCACTGCACGTCCATCTCGCAGGAGGGCTCGGTGAAGGGGAAGTGGTGGGGACGGAACCGGGTCTTGGTGCCCTTGCCGTAGAGCTGCTCCACCACCGTGTTCAGGGTGCCCTTCAGGTCGGCCATAGTCACGTTCTTGTCGATGACCATACCCTCCACCTGGTGGAACATGGGGGAGTGGGTGGCGTCCACCTCGTCCTTGCGGTACACCCGGCCGGGGGCGATGATGCGGATGGGCAGCTCCATGGTCTCCATGGCCCGCACCTGCATGGGGGAGGTCTGGCTGCGGAGCATCACCCGGCTGTCCTTGTCAAAGTAGAAGGTGTCCGACCAGTCCCGGGAGGGGTGGCCCTCCCCGGCGTTGAGCTTGTCGAAGTTGTACTCGGCCAGCTCCACCTCGGGGCCGTCCAGGACCGTGAAGCCCATGCCGATGAAGATGTCCTTCAGCTCGTCCAGGGCCAGGTACATGGGGTGCTTGTGGCCCAGCTTGGGGGCTTTTCCCGGGATGGTTACGTCCACCGCCTCGGCCGCCAGACGCTCCTCCAGGGCCTTGGCCTCCAGGCGCTTGCCCTGCTCCTCAATGGCGCTCTCCAGGGCGGCGCGCACCTCGTTGGCCAGCTGGCCCATGGCGGGGCGCTCCTCGGGGGAGAGCTTGCCCATCATCTTCAAAACGGCGGTGAGCTCGCCCTTCTTGCCCAGGTACTGCACCCGGAGCCCGTCCAGCTCGGCGGCGGACTGGGCGTTCTCCATGGCCGAGAGGGCCTCGGCTCGGATCTTTGCTAACTGTTCTTTCATACCTTCAAACTCCCTTTTTTTGAGTTAGGAGTGAGGAGATAAGAGATCGAAGCTGCGGCGGCCGCTGCGCGGCCTTTTCCAATCGTCCGGCTTTGCCGGAACCTTAACTCCTATCTCCTAACTCCTATCTCCTATCTTTGTGGCAACAAAAAAGCCCTCCGTCCCAATAATTTCTGGGACGAAAGGCCAGCCTTCCGCGGTACCACCCGCATTCGTATCTTATCATACGCTCTTGTCTCCGGATAACGGCGGAACACCCGTCCCCCTCTCAGGGGCCGCTCCTGGGCGAACCAAGCGGCACAGCTTAGGACGGCTTTCAGCCGGCGGCCGCCCCTCTCTGCAATCTGCAAACCCGCTATTTTCCCAATCTGCGCATTTATGCTGCCCATATTTATATCATACTCCGGCAGAAAATGCAAGCCTGAATTCCCGGCGGAAGGAGCGGTAAATCCCGGCGGATGGAGCGGTAAAATATTTCAGAGAACTTTAAAAGTCCTCGGGAATGTGGGACAAACCTGTGGTATAATACGTTATATAGTATAAAGGAAAAAAGAGCCGACCCACAGAAACGGAGGGAAACGGATGAAACGGTTTATTGGAGCCGCGCTGAGCGCCGCCCTGGCTCTGACCCTGGCGGTCCCCGCGGCGGCGGAAGAGAACAAGATCGGGGACGTGGTGGGGCACACCTACTATACGGACATTACAGCACAGATTGACGGCCATCCCCTGCCCTCCTACAACATCGGCGGAGAGACCGCCGTGGTGGCGGAGGATTTACGGGAATACGGTTTCTCTGTGGTCTGGGACGGGGAGGCGCGCACCCTCACCGTGGAGCGGGACCTGGAGGGGGCGGTCACCGGAGATTACCAGCCCCAGGGGCAGACCCAGACTGTGGGGGCCCAGGCTGGGGACATCTACTACACCGATATCAAGACCTATGTCCAGGGGGAGAAGGTGGAGAGTTTTGCACTCAACGGCGAGACCGCTATCCGCTTCTCTGAGCTGAGCCGGGCCGGAACGGTGTCCTGGAACGGCGTTTCCCGGGAGGCAGCCCTGACCCTCGTCCAGCCCTGGACCGTAGAAGCGGACTTTGACAGTAAAGCGGCGGAGGACCCAAACGCGGACGCGGGGGATATCCAGCTCACTGTCCGGGCCATTTGCCGGGACGGCGCTGTGGCCATGTCGGCGCAGGGGAGCACTGGAGGCCTGGCGGACGTTTGGATGAATCAAAACGGCCTGTCTTGTTCGTTTTACCCCTCCAGCCTGTTCTTAAACCGCAGCTATGGGGCGTCCTACGACCGCCTGCGGGAAATACAGCCGGAACCGGGTCCGGCAGAAAAGACGCCGGAACAGCTCCAGGAGATCGCCCAGGTGTTTCAGGTCAGGAAGAACGGCCGGCCGGTGGAGGGAGACCTCTGGTTTGGAAAACTGACCGACGGAAGGCCGGAGCTCTATTTTGATTTCAACCAGGCTCAGGGGATGCAGGATGGGGACGAGCTGATTTTGTATTTCGGCGACGTGGCCAGCCTGTCGGGAAAGGAAGCGAGCCAGACAGGCTCATCTGTTTTGACGGAGGACCCTATGGAGGCTGCGCTGGATGAGCTGAAGGCGGATGTGGAGGAGTGGATGGCGGTTACGGACGGAAACTCCTGCTGGGAAGTGTATCCCAATGAACAGGGGACTTTGTTTGTGGGCCATTACAGCGGCACGACCCGCGGCAGTACGGCCAAGATGGTCCAGGTCTCCCGCACCGGGGAGCAGGTGGATCTTTCCGGGCGGCTGCCCGGCGATTTGGCCTCCGATTTTGCACCCCGGAATATTCAGACGGATGAGACGGGGCGTTATATCACGTTCTATGCCGTCGTTAGAGGAAGGATGGACAACGGGACTGGGTTGGCGGATGATTCTGCCGACTATCGCTTCACATTTGACGTAGAGACCGGAGAACTGACCTGGGAACCGGTGCTGCCGCCCGAAGGCCCGGAAAATCCATCGGGTGACCCGATGGTGGCAAAGCTGAATGAGCTCAAGGCGGACGTGCGGAATTGGATTGCCGTTGTGGGGTCTGTCAACTCCGGATGGAAGGAGTTCCCCAATGCCCGTGGGGTCCTCTTTGTAGCTTATTACGCAGGCACGCCCCACGGTGGCAGCACCGAAATGGTGCAGGTCTATGATTCAGGGGACGTATGGTACGTTTCCGGTATGCTCCCCTCCTATCCGGCCCCCTACTTTGCTCCACGGGACATCCAGGTGGATGAGACGGGCCGGTATGTGACCTTCGTTACCCCGGTGAAGGAGGTACTGGACTACGCCGCTGGGACAGCCAAGGACTATGGTGACTGCCGGTGCGTGTTTGATGTAGAAGAAAAGACTATTAAATGGGAGCCATTGACATCTTGACCGGAGTGCATGGTACGGAAAGCAGAAAATCCTATTAAAATAATAGGAAATAAGGATGGACAAAATCTTCCGCGTATGGTAGAATAGGGACGCCCTGAGAAAGGGGCGTCCCTAGTTTGGTTTGGGAGGCCTGGATTCCGGGGAGACTAGACACTCCAGCGGTCTTTTCGGGCCGTATGTGATAGAGGAGGAAACGCAATATGCTGGAGCTTCAGCACATCAGCTATGAGGTAGAGCAGGACGGTGAGGACAAGGGCATCCTGCGGGACATCAACCTGAAAATCGGCGAGCGGTTTGTGGCCATCACCGGCCCCAACGGGGGCGGCAAGTCCACCCTGGCCAAGATCATCGCCGGCATCTATACCCCCACCACCGGGCGCATCCTGCTGGACGGGGAGGACATCACCGGACTGAACATTACGGAGCGGGCCCACAAGGGCATCAGCTTCGCCTTCCAGCAGCCGGTGCGCTTCAAGGGCCTGACGGTGCGGGACCTGATCACCCTGGCCAGCGGCAAGAATATCGGCGTGTCCGAGGCCTGCGACTACCTGTCCGAGGTGGGCCTGTGCGCCAAGGACTACATCGACCGGGAGGTGGACGCCTCCCTGTCCGGCGGCGAGCTCAAGCGCATTGAGATCGCCATGATCATGGCCCGCGGAACAAAACTGTCCGTCTTTGACGAGCCGGAGGCGGGCATCGACCTGTGGTCCTTCTCCAACCTGATCCAGGTGTTTGAGCACCTCCACGAGAAGATCAACGGCTCCATCCTCATCATCTCCCACCAGGAGCGCATCCTGAACATCGCCGACCGGATCATCGTCCTGGCCGACGGCCGGGTGCAGAGCGACGGGGCGCGCAAGGACATCCTCCCCGGCCTGCTGGGGGAGACCGGAGGGGTGTGCAGCGCCCTGAGTGACAAGGTGAAATAAGCGACAAGATCATTAGGAATTAGAAATTAGGAACGAGGAATTGATGTGCCGCCTGCGGCGGCCAATTCCAATCGTCCGGCGGAGCCGGACACCATAATTCCTAATTCCTAACTCCTCATTCCTAATTCAGAAGGAGACAGAAACATGGATGCCATTCAAAAGAGCCTGCTGGAGCAGGTAGCGGAACTGCATGACGTGCCCGAAGGGGCCTACAATATCCGGGCCAACGGCAAGGCGGCCGCCCGGAACACCACCGCCCACATCGACATTGTGTCCAAGACGGACAAGGACGGCATTGACATCATCATCAAGCCCGGGACCAAAAACGAGAGCGTCCACATCCCCGTGGTTTTGAGCGAGAGCGGCCTCACCGAGACCGTGTACAACGACTTTTTCATCGGCGACGACTGCGACGTGACCATCGTGGCCGGGTGCGGCATCCACAACTGCGGGGTGCAGAACTCGGAGCATTCGGGCGTCCACTCCTTCCATGTGGGCAAGCGCTCCAAGGTGCGCTACGTGGAGCGCCACTACGGCGAGGGCGACGGCCGGGGGGAGAACATCATGAACCCCACCACCGTGGTGGAGATGGACGAGGACAGCTACATGGAGATGGAGACCACCCAGATCAAGGGGGTGGACTCCACTGTCCGCACCACCAACGCCAAGCTGGGGGACCGGGCCACCCTTATTATTAAGGAGAAGGTGATGACCCACGGCAAGCAGCTGGCCAAGTCCGACTTCACCGTGGACCTGGACGGGGAGGACTGCCACACCAACGTGATCTCCCGCTCTGTGGCCCGGGAGGACTCCAAGCAGGTGTTCCTGGCCCGCATCAACGGCAACAACCGCTGCTACGGCCACTCCGAGTGCGACGCCATCATCATGGACCACGGCGTGGTGGCCGCCATCCCGGAGGTCACCGCCAACTGCGTGGACGCCAGCCTGGTCCACGAGGCCGCCATCGGCAAGATCGCCGGGGAGCAGCTCACCAAGCTGATGACCCTGGGGCTCACCGAGAAGGAGGCCGAGGAGCAGATCGTGAAGGGATTTTTGAAGTGAGCCAAGTGAGCTCCTCAAGATGCTCCGGTAGATTAGGTGCCTCTATGCGTACCGGACGGCAGAACTCCCTTTATACCTTTGAGTAATACAAAACCCCTTGAACTCGGAAATCGGTTCAAGGGGTTTTCTCTTTTGAAGGGACCAGTCCCAGAACGGCCCGCGGGAGGCGGGCCGTTGAGGACATCGCCCCCTGTGCGCACCGTTCCGATTCCCGACAGGGGAGCCCCTTGAGGCTCCCGCCGGGAGGCGTGCAAGCTAAGAAGTCACCCTCATCCGTCACGACCTTCGGTCGTGCCACCTTCCCCCTTGAAGGGGGAAGGCTCTGGCGGGCGGCCCCTACGGCGGTCACAGAAGCCTTCCCTTCTTTTTCGCAGGGGGCGGACACTGGCCGGCCCGCGGGAGGGGCACACCCTTCCCCTACGGTTCTCAAGAAACTCTTTCTGGATTGGGTAGGGGAGCCCCTTGGGGCTCCCGCCAGAATACGCACCGGGGCGTTTGCTCGGCCAAGCCAGGCGCTGATGCGGAACCGCACCAGCAGCAATTTTTGCAAACCCAGGGCCCAGCGGCCCGGGAGGAATCGCGGAGGTCACTCGGATTTTGCGCGCCGGAAATTTTGCAGAACTTCTCAGGAGGGGCCCTCGTAAGCAGGGGACCGGGGGTAAGGCGAATATGGGCACGCTAGTGCCCATCCTGAGCCGTCCCCCGGCGATCCTTTGGTTTCTTTCCCATCGTTGGGAAAGAAACTCGCCCCGCAGGGCGAAACCCTCTCCGCATTCCCAGAAAGAGAAAGGAAAGCGGCGGGGAGAGGAAAAAAGGAGAAAAGTCACCGTCTCAAATACTCCGGCGGCCGGTACTGGAGGGCCTCGGCCAGGTGCTGAGGCTGGATGTCCTCCGAGCCGTCCAGATCGGCGATGGTCCGGGCCACCCGGCGGATGCGGTCGTAGCTGCGGGCGGTGAGGCCCATGCGGGTGAAGGCCCCCTTGAGGATGGCCTGGCAGTCCTGGTCCAGGGTGCAGCATCGCTCCAGGCTCTCGGCCTCAATCTGGGCGTTGCACCGGCCGCCCTCCCGCCGTGTCTGGACGGCACGGGCCTGGTCCACCCGCTCCTTGACGGCGGCGGAGGGCTCGGAGGGCTCCCGGCGGGAGAGCTCCTCAAACTCCAGGGCGGACACCTCCACAAACAGGTCGATGCGGTCCAGCAGGGGGCCGGACAGGCGGGAGAGGTACTTCTGCACGTCGGCCTCGGAGCACCGGCACCGGCCGGAGGGGTGGCCGTACCAGCCGCACCGGCAGGGGTTCATGGCGCACACCAGCATAAACCGGCTGGGATAGGTCACCGAACCGGCGGCCCGGGAGATCTGCACCTGCCCGTCCTCCAGGGGCTGGCGGAGGACCTCCAGCACGTCCTTCTGGAACTCGGGCAGCTCGTCCAGAAAGAGGACGCCGTTGTGGGCCAGGGAGATCTCTCCGGGGCGGGGGCTGGCCCCGCCGCCCGACATGCCCACCGCGGAGATGCTGTGGTGGGGGGAGCGGAAGGGGCGGCGGGTGATGAGGGGGCGCTCCGGGTCGGTGAGGCCCAGCACCGAGTGGATCTGGGTCACCTCCAGGGCCTCCTCCCTTGTCATGTCCGGGAGGATGGAGGGCAGGCGCTTGGCCAGCATGGACTTGCCGGAACCCGGCGGGCCCACCATTAAAATATTGTGCCCCCCGGCGGCGGCGATCTCCAAAGCCCGCTTTACCGGCTCCTGCCCCTTCACCTGGGAGAAGTCGGGGCCGGGCAGGGGAACCACGGTCCCGTCCCAGGCGGGGGCGGGGGAGATGGATGCCTCGCCGGTGAGGTGGCGCACCAGCTGCTGCACGTTGTTGACCGGATAGACCTCCAGCCCGCCGGCCAGAGTGGCCTCGGCGGCGTTCTGTTCCGGGACAAACAGTTTATGCAGGCCGGCGGCCTTGGCGGCCAGGGCCATGGACAGCATGCCGGCGCAGGGGCGCAGGCGGCCGGACAGGGACAGCTCCCCCACAAAGGCGCAGTCCCGGTCCCGGAGGGCCAGCTGTCCCCCGGCGGCCAGCAGGCCCACCAGGATGGGCAGGTCGTACAGGGTGCCGATCTTCTTCACATGGGCGGGGGCCAGGTTGACGGTGATGCTGCTCACCGGGAAGGAGAAGCCGCAGTTTTTAATGGCGGAGCGCACCCGCTCCCGGGCCTCGTTCACCGCCGCGTCGGGGAGACCCACCACCGTGAAAGCGGGCAGGCCGCTGGACAGATCGCACTCCACCGACACCGGGTAGCCGGTGATGCCGTGGAGCCCGAGAGAATGTACCGGATAGACCATCTGAATCGTCCTCCTAAAGGAAAGCGGAAGAAGTCCGGAGCTGCCGGGGGATATACCTGAACTTTTATGAAATCCCCGTGAGGAGAGACCGGTCCCGCTGAAATTCCTGGAACGTAAGAGCTGTTTTTCCACTCCATTGTAACCTTGTGCAAGAAACATTGCAATAGTATCGGGTATTTTTGTGAGGAGAACAAAGAAAAAGCGTAGAGAGTCAATTTACAAACCGCAAAAAAAGTGTTAAACTAACCAATGTTGATAAAACTGCCGGTCCTGTCTGCCCGGGACCGCGCTGTTCTCCTTCATTATAAGTAAATTCTTATGGGGATTATAACTAATTCAGACATGGGAATTTCCATGAAGAGACAGTAAAATAGGGCAGAGAGTTGTGGGGAGGACAGGCGTTTCAGCCTGAAATCCCTATCAAACTGAAAAAGGAAGAAAGTAGGGAACTCTATGGCAAGAAAGTTCAAAACCATGGACGGCAACAATGCTGCGGCATATGTCAGCTACGCCTTTACCGAGGTAGCCGGCATCTACCCCATCACCCCGTCCAGCCCCATGGCCGACTATGTGGACCAGTGGGCGGCCCAGGGCCAGAAGAACATCTTCGGCACCACCGTGAAGGTCATCGAGATGCAGTCTGAGGCCGGCGCCGCCGGTACCGTCCACGGCTCTCTGGCCGCGGGCGCTCTGACCACCACCTACACCGCCTCCCAGGGCCTGCTGCTGATGATCCCCAACATGTACAAGATCGCCGGCGAGCTGCTGCCCGGTGTCTTCCACGTGTCCGCCCGTACCGTGGCCGCCCAGTCTCTGAACATCTTCGGCGACCACTCCGACGTGATGGCCTGCCGCCAGACCGGCTTTGCCATGCTGGCCGAGGGCAACGTGCAGGAGGTCATGGACCTGGCTCCTGTGGCCCACCTGTCCGCCATCAAGGGCCGCGTCCCCTTCATCAACTTCTTTGACGGCTTCCGCACCTCCCACGAGATCCAGAAGGTCGCCATCTGGGACTACAAGGATCTGGCCGAGATGGTGGACATGGACGCCGTGGAGGCCTTCCGCAAGCGCGCGCTGAACCCCGAGCACCCCACCATGCGCGGCTCCCACGAGAACGGCGACATCTTCTTCCAGCACCGCGAGGCTTCCAACAAGTACTATGACGCGCTCCCCGAGATCGTGGAGGAGTACATGGGCAAGATCAACGCCAAGCTGGGCACCGATTATCAGCTGTTCAACTACTACGGCGCGCCCGACGCCGACCGGGTGATCATCGCCATGGGCTCCATCTGCGATGTGGCCGAGGAGGTCATCGACTACCTGAACGCCCACGGCGAGAAGGTGGGCCTCATCAAGGTCCGCCTGTACCGCCCCTTCCGCGCGGACAAGCTCATCGCCGCCATCCCCGCCACCGCCAAGAAGATCGCGGTGCTGGACCGCACCAAGGAGCCCGGCGCTCTGGGCGATCCTCTCTACCTGGACGTGATCACCGCCCTGGCCGGGGCCGGCATCACCGACAAGACCGTGGTGGGCGGCCGCTACGGCCTGGGCTCCAAGGATACGCCTCCCAAGAGCGTGTTCGCCGTGTATGAGAACCTGGCTCAGGACGCTCCCAAGAACCACTTCACCATCGGCATCGTGGACGACGTGACCAACACCTCCCTGGCGGAGAAGGACGACGCCCCCAACACCGCGGCCGAGGGCACCATCGAGGTCAAGTTCTGGGGTCTGGGCGGCGACGGCACCGTGGGCGCCAACAAGAACTCCATCAAGATCATCGGCGACCACACCGACAAGTACGTGCAGGCCTACTTCCAGTACGACTCCAAGAAGACCGGCGGCGTGACCATCAGCCACCTGCGCTTCGGCGACAAGCCCATCAAGAGCCCCTACTATATCAACAAGGCTGACTTCGTGGCCTGCCACGTGCCCAGCTATATCACCAAGAGCTTCCCCATCGTCCGGGACGTGAAGCCCGGCGGCACCTTCCTGATCAACTGCCAGTGGTCCTTCGAGGAGCTGGAGCACCACCTGGATGCCGCTTCCAAGCGCTACATCGCCAAGAACAACATCCAGCTCTACACCATCAACGCCATTGACCTGGCCATTGAGATCGGCATGGGCAAGCGCACCAACACCATCCTCCAGTCCGCCTTCTTCTCCCTGGCCAAGATCATGCCTGAGGCCGAGGCCATCCAGTACATGAAGGATGCGGCCACCCACTCCTACCTGAAGAAGGGCCAGGACATTGTGGACATGAACCACAAGGCCATCGACCTGGGCGCCACCGCCTACAAGAAGGTGGAGGTCCCCGCCTCCTGGGCTGACGCCGAGGACGGCAAGAAGGAGAGCGTGCTCACCGGCCCCGAGAAGCTGGTGAAGATGGTGGAGTCCATCCTGGACCCCGTGGACCGCATGGACGGCGACAGCCTGCCTGTGTCCGCCTTCGTGGACCACGTGGACGGCACCTTCGAGCTGGGCGCCTCCGCCTATGAGAAGCGCGGCGTGGCCGTGACCGTGCCCACCTGGGATTCCAGCAAGTGTATCCAGTGCAACCAGTGCTCCTTCGTCTGCCCCCACGCCACCATCCGTCCCTATGCGCTGACCGAGGAGGAGGCCAAGAACGCCCCCGAGGCCGCCAAGATCGTGGACGTGAAGGCCGGCAAGGGCAAGGGCGTGTACAAGTTCGCCATGGCTGTCAGCCCCCTGGACTGCATGGGCTGCGGCGTGTGCGCCAAGATCTGCCCCGCCGGCGCCCTGACCATGGTGCCTCAGGAGCAGGAGGCCGCCCAGCAGGACGTGTTCAACTACATGGTGGCCAATGTCACCACCAAGTCCGACGTGGCCGACATGACCGTGAAGGGCAGCCAGTTCAAGAAGCCTCTGCTGGAGTTCTCCGGTTCCTGCGCCGGCTGTGCCGAGACCGCTTACGCCCGTCTCATCACCCAGCTGTTCGGCGACCGGATGTATATCTCCAACGCCACCGGCTGTTCCTCCATCTGGGGCGGCCCGGCTGCCACTTCCCCCTACACCACCACCGCCGAGGGCAAGGGTCCCGCTTGGGCCAACTCCCTGTTTGAGGACAACGCCGAGCACGGCCTGGGCATGTATCTGGGCCAGAACGCCATCCGCAACCGGCTGGCTGCCAAGACCCGTGAGCTGATTGAGTCCAACGCCAACGCCGGCCTGAAGGAGGCCGCCCAGAAGTGGCTGGACACCATGGAGGATGGTGCCGCTAACGGCGAGGCTACCAAGGCCTACGTCGCCGCTCTGGAGGAGTGCCTGATGCCCGTGGATGGCCTGCTGGCCTTTGCTTCCAGCGATGCCGGCAAGGGTGTGTTTGGTGACAAGCAGGCCGATGTGGTGGCCCATGCCGAGGCCCTGAAGGCCGCCGGCGCCGCCCACTGCGACTGCCCCGCCTGCACTCTGGCTGCTGAGATTCTCCAGGAGAAGGAGTACCTGGCCAAGAAGTCCGTGTGGATCTTCGGCGGCGACGGCTGGGCCTACGACATCGGCTTCGGCGGCGTGGACCATGTACTGGCATCCGGCGAGGACGTGAACGTGTTCGTGTTCGATACCGAGGTGTACTCCAACACCGGCGGACAGGCCTCCAAGGCCTCCAACATCGGCCAGGTGGCTCAGTTCGCCGCCTCCGGCAAGGTCACTCCCAAGAAGAGCCTGGCGGAGATCGCCATGACCTACGGCTATGTGTATGTGGCTCAGGTGGCCATGGGCGCCAACATGAACCAGACGCTGAAGGCCATTGCCGAGGCCGAGGCCTATCACGGCCCCTCCCTCATCATCGGCTACGCCCCCTGTGAGATGCACTCCATCAAGGGCGGCATGACCAACTGCCAGAGCGAGATGAAGAAGGCCGTGGAGTGCGGCTACTGGAACCTGTTCCGGTTCAACCCCGCTCTGAAGGCCGAGGGCAAGAACCCCTTCACTCTGGACTCCAAGGCCCCCGCCGGCGGCTATCAGGAGTTCCTGATGAACGAGGCCCGCTACTCCAGCCTGACCCGCTCCTTCCCCGAGCGCGCCAAGGAGCTCTTCGCCGAGAACGAAGAGGCCGCCAAGGCTCGCTACGAGCATCTGACTCGTCTGGTGGAGCTGTACAAGTAAATAGAACGCACAAGGGCCCCGGGCATCTGCCCGGGGCCCGTTCTATCGTGCGGCCTCTTCGGGGGCCCCACCGCAGGTGGGGCGGCGCTTTGCGCCGTACAAGCGTTTTCGTCGGGGTCCCCACACGAGCCCAGCGGAGCGGGTCGTGTGGGGAGAGTCGGAGCAAGGGAGCGGACGCAGTTTTCGCCGTCAGGCGGAAACGGAGTCAAGCGGACTTTGCGACGACGAGGCGGAGGGGCGGCTTTGCCGCCCCGAGCATTTCAATTCAGATGGGGTTCCCAGCGGGCCAAGGCCCGCTGGGGTTGGCCGCCAAGGCCCGCTACGAGCACCACCCGGCGGGCCCCATCCCCAGTCGAGCGAAGCGGCTGGGGATGGGAGAGGAGGCGCAGCGGAGGGAGTGAGCTTTCTCGCGGACGCGGAAGCGAATGATCCGCAGCTTGTGCCGACGAGGTGGAGCTGTACAAGTAAATAGAACGCACAAGGGCCCCGGGCATCTGCCCGGGGCCCGTTCTTTCTGTAAAAAATTCCTGGAGCCAACTGGTCCCAGGAATTTTTTGACTATCACGAAATGTTACCGCTCCCAAGGGGGCTTGGAGTTTTTCCGTCTGGTCCAGCTGGGGCGGGGCTCCGGCTGGACGTGCTCCTGTTCCCGAGGGACGGCGTCGGGATTTGTTTTCCGCTCCTCCAAGAGATGCCGGGCGGCGGCTTGGGCCACCTCGTCATACCCGGAGAACAGGGAGCCGCCGGAGGCGATCTTCTCCAGCTTCTGGCTGCTGTATGCTGCAAAATCCCGCAGAAAAGCCTGGAAACGGGCCTGAAAATTGGCCTGCTGCCGCTGCTGCTCCCGCTCCACTTCGGCGCGCTGTTCTTCCCACCAGGCCTTCCGCTCCGAGATCCAAATGGTATTGGCGCAGAAGCGCAGGCAGCGGCACCGGTCACAGACATACAGCTCGCCGGGGATACACTTTTCCTCCACGTCCTTATCCACCAGAAACTGAATGTTGCCCGTACGAAGGAACTCCGGCCCAAGGTACTGGAATGTTCCGCCGCAGCTGCATTTGATTTCCTCCATGACGCCTCCGTCCTTTCCGACACGACTGTGTTATCCCCGCCTCCGGCCCTTGGTGCCCTTCTTGGGGGCGGCGGGCTTGGCCCAGCCCGCCTTCCGCCTGGCGGGGCCGGAGCGCTTGAGGGCGGCGGACTTCTCCGAACGGGCCGCTCCGCCGCGTGTGTTCGTTCTGGGGGCGGAGCGGTCCGGCTTGGCCCCGCCCTCTCCGCCGCGGGGGGCGCCCCCTTTGTCCGGGCGGATGAGACACCGCTTGCCGTAGCCGATCAGGTCCTCCCGGCCCGTCTTGTGGAGGGCCTCCAGCACCAGCTTCCGGTTTTGGGGCTTGCGCCACTGCATGAGGGCCCGTTGGAGGGCCTTGTCGTGGGGCGTCTTGGGGACGAACACCGGCTTCATGGTCCGGGGGTCCAGGCCGGTGTACCACATACAGGTGGCCAGGGTGCCCGGAGTGGGGTAGAAGTCCTGGACCTGTTCTGGCATGTGGCCCTGCTTGTTCAGCCACTCAGCCAGCTGCACCGCGTCCTCCAGGGTGCACCCCGGATGGGAGGAGATCAGGTAGGGCACCAGATACTGGTCCTTTCCGTACCGGAGGTTGAGCTTGAAGTACTTCTCCCGGAATTTCTCGTACACCTCGATGTGGGGCTTGCCCATGTAGTCCAGAGTGTGGGCCACACAGTGTTCCGGGGCCACTTTCAACTGGCCGGAGATGTGGTACTGGACCAAATCGGTGAAAAACTCCCCGCTGGGGTCCTTCATCAGATAGTCAAAGCGGATGCCCGAGCGGATAAAGACCTTTTTCACCTTGGGCAGCTCCCGCAGCTTCCGCAGGAGCATCATGTAGTCGGTGTGGTCGGCGTTCAGGTTGGGGCAGGCCTCCGGGGCCAGACAGGCCCGGTTTTTACACAGACCGTGCTTGAGCTGCTTCTCACAGGAGGGGTGCCGGAAGGTGGCGGAGGGGCCGCCCACGTCGTGGATGTACCCCTTGAAGCCCGGGTGCTGGGTGAGGAGTTTCGCCTCCCGGAGGACGCTCTCGTGGCTGCGGGCGGAGATGACCCGCCCCTGGTGGAAGGCCAGGGAGCAGAAGTTGCAGGCTCCGAAGCACCCACGGTTGTGGGTGATGGAGAAGCGCACCTCCTCGATGGCGGGCACGCCCCCCGTGTCGTCGTACATGGGGTGGGGCTCCCGCACATAGGGGAGCTCGGCCACCCGGTCCATCTCCTGGGTGGTGAGGGGCATGGCCGGGGGATTGACCAGCAGCAGGTCCCGGCCATGGCGCTGGAGGATGGCCTTGCCCACGAAGGGGTCGTGCTCGTTGTACTCGATCATATTGGCCCGGGCATAGTCCTCCTTGCTGGCGGACACCTGCTCGAAGGAGGGGACCTCCACCTTGGGGTAGGCGCACACCCCCGGGTCCCGAATGGACACGCAGGTGCCCCGCACGTCGGTGATCTCCTCCACTGGGGTGCCCGAGGCCAGGCGGGAGACGATCTCCACCGAGGCCTTCTCCCCCATACCGTAGGTGAGGATGTCCGCCTGGGCGTCAAAGAGGATGGACCGGCGCACCTTGTCCTCCCAGTAGTCGTAGTGGGCAAACCGCCGCAGAGAGGCCTCCAGGCCGCCGATGATGACGGGGATGTCCCCGAACACCTCCCGCACCCGGTTGGAGTACACCACGGTGGCGTGGTCGGGGCGCAGGCCCGCCTTCCGGCCGGGGGAGTAGGCGTCGTCGTGGCGGCGCTTCCGGGCCGCTGTGTAGTGGGCCACCATGGAGTCCAGGTTGCCCGCGGAGATCATCACCGCCAGCTTTGGACGGCCCAGGGCGGTGAAGGACTCCGGGGTGCGCCAGTCGGGCTGGGCCAGGATGGCCACCCGGTAGCCCTCCGCCTCCAGCACCCGGCCGATGATGGTGGGGCCGAAGGAGGGGTGGTCCACATAGGCGTCCCCGGTGATGATCAAGATGTCGTAGGAATTCCAGCCCCGGCGGGCCATGTCCTCCCGGGAGACGGGGAGAAAAAGATCGCGGTCAAAGCTCATGGAGGACCTCCTGAGTGAAGTTTTGATGGCGCATGGTCAGCATGCGCGGAGACAAAACGGCGTGTGCGCCGGACGCACGCGCCGTTTTGGGATTATCGGGAAAAGGGGTGGGACCGGCTCATGGCAAACCCCAGGGCGGCCCCGCACAGCCCGCCCACGATGTGGGTGAGCTGGGAGACACTGTCCTGTGCGGCCACCGCGTCCACTACCTCGCCCCCCAGGTAGAGAATCACCACCAGGATCAGGGTCAGGGGGATGGCCCCCTCCCGCATGCCCGCCAGGGAGGACAGGACGATCATCATAAAGACGATGCCGCTGGCCCCCAGCAGGGCGGAACCGGGGAACAGGATAAACTGGACCAGCCCGGACACCAGGGCGGTGATGGCGATGCAGGCCAGCAGCCGGCGGCTGCCGTACTTCTCCTCCAGGGGCGGGCCCACCACCAGAAGCAGCATGATGTTACTGATGAAATGGCCGTACCCCGCGTGGCCCAGCACATGGCCGAACAGGCGCACATAGGTGAGGGGATCGGTGAGGGGGGAGCGGTAGACGCAGAACAGCAGCCAGGTGGACCGCTCCCCTGTGGCCATCCCCAGCAGCAGGGCTGCCAGGGAGAGCAGGCTGAAGGTGAGCACCACCGGCGCGTTATACTGGATGCGCAGCCGGCCCATTTTATCAGTGGTTGAGCACACGCACCCGGATCATACCGGGGATGGCCCGCAGCTCATCGGCCACCGTGTCCTTGATGCGGCTGTTCAGATCCACCATGGTGTAGGCGTAGTCCTTCCGGGACTTGTTGGTCATATTCTCCACGTTGACCCCCTCGTCCGCCAGAATGGAGGTGATGCGGGTGAGCATGGCGGGAATATTCTTGTGAATCAGACACACCCGGGAGATGCCGCTCCACTCCTGGGACACATTGGGCAGGTTGACGGAGTTTTTGATGTTGCCGTTGATCAGATAGTCCTTCAGCTGGTCGGCGGCCATGCGGGCGCAGTTCTCCTCGCTCTCCGGAGTGGAGGCCCCCAGGTGGGGGAAGGCGATGACGTTCTTCACCGGGGCGATCTTGTCGTCGGGGAAGTCGGTGATGTACCGGGCTACCCGGCCGGACTCCAGAGCCTCGATCATGTCGTCGTCGTTCACCAGACCGCCTCGGGCCAGGTTCAGCACCCGCACCTGGCCCTTCATCTTGGAGATGGCCTCGGCGTTGATGAAGTCCTTGGTGTCATTGTTGTAGGGGATGTGGATAGTGATGTAGTCGGACACCCGGTACAGGTCGTCCACATTTTTCACCACGTGGACGTGGCGGTCCAGCCGCAGGGCGGCGTCTACCGACAGGAAGGGGTCATAGCCGTACACGTCCATCCCCAGGTCCAGGGCGATGTTGCACACCAAGGCTCCGATGGCCCCCAGGCCGATGACGCCCAGGGTCTTGCGGTAGATCTCCGGCCCCACGAAGGCGGACTTGCCCTTCTCCACCGCCTGGGCGATGTCCACGCCGGGGGTGTGGACCTGCTCCTGGACCCACTCCACGCCGCCGATGATGTCCCGGGAGGCGATAAGCATGGCGGCCACCACCAGCTCCTTCACCGCGTTGGAGTTGGCGCCGGGGGTGTTGAACACCACGATGCCGCTCTCACTGCACCGGTCGATGGGGATGTTGTTGGTGCCCGCGCCCGCCCGGGCGATGGCCCGCAGGGCGTCGGGGAACTCATAGTCGTGCATGGGGGCGGAGCGGACCAGAATGCCGTCCTCGTTCTCCACGTCGCTGCCCACCTGGAACCGGGTCTGGTCCAAGAGGTTCAGGCCGGCATTGGAAATTTTATTCAGTGTTTTAATGCGATACATGGTTGAAAACCTCGAATCCTTCTCACTTGTTGGGTGATTTTTCTTGGGGATATTTCGCCGCCCCGGCGGCGAGTTTCTTTCTGGATGCCCAGAAAGAAACCAAAGAGGCACCAGGGGGTGAGCTCAGATGAGCGCTTCGCGCTCATATTCGCTCTCCCCCTGGACCCCCCATTTTACGGGAGCCGCCAATTAGGCGGACTTAGAGGTCGACGCAAAGGCGCGGGTAGTTCAATCGATTGCCCGCCCTTCTATTACCGCTGCCGCTGAGTTGCTGGTAACCTTTGTGCGGTGCTTCTATTGGTTGGAAGCGCGCCTTTGGGCTAGTGGGGCTCAAGTGCGGCTCAGGGGATCGGCATATCTTGGGACGTTTCCTTTTTTCGCAGGAGCGGCGCGCCGAGGTCGTCGCGCCCTACAGAGGAGACAGAATCCCCGGCGGCGGGGGCAAGCCCCTCCCCTACGAATCGCAAGAAAGCCCTCCGTGTCTAGGTAGGGGAGCCCCTTGGGGCTCCCGCCAGAGTACGCACCGGGAGCGTTGGCTCAGCACAGTCAGGCGCGGAAGTGGAAGCGCACCGGCTGTAATTTTAGGGAAGCCAGGGCCCAGTGGCCCGGATTGAACTGCGGAAAGCCACTCAGATTTTGCGCGCCGGAAATTTTCTTCTATCTCACAGGTACGTGTCCCCCGTAATGGGGTCCGGGGAAAGCGGTCCTATGGACCTAGGCGGAGCAAAGCGGAGCCGTAGTCCATCGGCCGCGTCCCCGGTGGCGTTTTGGTTACTTTGCCGCCACGGGCAAAGTAACTCGCCGCCCGCAGGCGGCGAAATCCCCTGCGTTCCATAATATCACCCGTTGTTCTTGTCAAACTCCTTAATAAAATCACACAGTTTTTCAACGCCTTCCACAGGCATGGCGTTGTAGATGGAGGCACGCATGCCGCCCACCTTCCGGTGGCCTTTCAGGTTGACAAAGCCAGCCGCGGTGGCCTCGGCCACAAACTTGGCGTCCAGTTCCTCACTGCCGGTGCGGAAGGTGACGTTCATCCCGGACCGGGAGCCCTTCTCCGCGTGACACTTGAAGAGCTTGGAGTTGTCCAGGGCGTCGTACAGCATGGAGGAGCGCAGGTCCCGCAGCTTCTCCATGCCGGCCACGCCGCCCTGCTCCTCCACCCAGTCCAGGGTGAGGCCCAGCATGTAGATGCACCAGCAGGGGGGCGTATTGTACATGGAGTCCTTCTCGATCATGGTCTGATAGTTCATCATCAGCGGGGTGTAGGGCAGCTCGTGGCCGGCCAGATCCTTGCGGATGATGACCACCGTCAGGCCGGCGGGGGACATGTTCTTCTGAGCTCCGGCGTAGACGATGCCGTACTTGGACACATCCACCGGGCGGGAGAGAATGTCCGAGGACATGTCGCACACCAGGGGCACATTCCCGGTCTCGGGCACATACTGCCACTCGGTGCCGTAGATGGTGTTGTTGGCGCAGTAGTAGAAGTAGCTGGCCTCCGGGTCCAGCTTCAGTTGGTCCTGAGCGGGGATGTAGCTGTGGTCCCGGTCGCTGGTGTCGGCGGCGATGTTCACGGCGCCGTATTTCTTGGCCTCTTTGGCGGCAATGGAGGCGAAGTTGCCGGTGACGGCGTAGTCCGCCTTGCCGGTGCGGCTCATCAGGTTCAGAGGAATCATGGAAAACTGGCCGGAGGCCCCGGTCTGGAGGAACAGGATCTGGTACTCGTCGGGCACATTCATCAGCCGGCGCAGCTTCTCCTGGGTCTCCGCAAAGATCTGCATGAAAATCTTTGACCGGTGACTCATCTCCATCACGGACATACCGGAGCCTCGGTAGTTGGTGATTTCAGACCCGGCGCGCTCCAGGGCGGAGAGAGGGAGCATGGACGGGCCGGCGGAGAAGTTGTAAACACGCTGGTCGCTCATTTGGGAGAACCCCTTTCATTTCATAGATTAAAAATACTGTCCCGACCCGGAAAAGAAAAGGGTGGGACAGTATTTTATTATAGTTTAGCGCCCCAGAAGTGTCAATCCTTCCAGGGGAGGGAGACAAAAATATTTCGCCCCTCAGGCCAGGGAGACGGAAAATTCCGCCGTCACCCGGTACTCCTCCGCCCCCTCCTCGGGGATCAGGCCCAAATTGCTCACATGATATCCCAGGACCTCCGGCTGATATAGAATCTCCGCGCCCTGGTCCGTCCACTCCAGGGGCTGGTCCGGCTGCTCCTCGATCCGTCCCATCAGATCCAGCAGCTCCTCCTGGGACAGGCCGCAGCGGCCGTAGAGAAAGGACCACAGGATCTTGGCGGTCTCCTGTTCGGGAAGGGAGGTGGGCAGCTGTTCCCCCGCCGGCTCATAGCGGTAGGAGTAGGACACCGACGCGAGCGCTCCGTCCTCCTCCTGAAACGCCAGCCGGAGGGGAGCCTCCTCATGCAGAGAAATGACCACGACCCCCGGCGGGTCCTCCGGCTCCACGAAGGTCCCCTCCGCCGTCAGCCGCGCCACCTCTTCGTCCGGCCCAGCCAGGTTCTGGCTGAACTGGTTGTAGTTCTCCACAAACTGCTCCACCGTCAGAGCCTGATCCTGGTTCACCGGAGTCAGCACCCAGGTTTGAATGTTAACAGACAGCGCAAAGCTCCCCAGGACCAGCCCCAGAGCGCCCAGCGCCTTCAGGCGGCTCTTGGAGGTGCTCCAGTAGCTCTGGCCGGGGCGGCTGCCGTCGGTGTAGACCTCGTCCGTCCCCCTGCGCCAGAACTGGAGGCGGCCGTGGTAGTCCTGCCAGCAGTAGGCGATCATCAGTCCGCTGCTCACCAGAGGGATCAGATTTCCCCCGATCCCCACCAGCACCAGAGCCGTTCTCCGCAGCCCCTCCCGATAGCTGAAACAGCTCCCATCACTCCGGGTCAGCCGCAGGCCAAGGAGAAATTTCCCCGGGGTGGCCCCCCACAGGTGGAGGCACAGGGGCTCCAGCAGCAGGAGCAGGGCCAGCACCCCCAGCTGGTCCAGGATCTCGTATCCCCCGGTGCGGTTCAGCATACTGATCCGGCCCAGCAGGGCCAGCGCGCCGTAGTAGAGGAAGGTACACAGCGCGATATCCACGGTCCGGGCCCAGAATCTCCGCCAGGGAAAGACGGCCCGGGGCGGCGGGTCCTCCCTCCAGGTGAGGGAGGGACGCTCCGGCTGGCTCATGCGGTCCAGATAGACGGGGGCGTCCAGGGTGTCGTACCGGACATGGTCCTCCCGCATGGCCCGGCAGATCCCGGCGGCCTGGCCAAGCTCCATCTGTTGGGAGGTCAGGGCGGCCAGCCGGCCCTCCAGAGCGGGTTCCAGATCCAGCTCTCCCGCCTGGAGAGCCCGGATCACCTCCAGGGAGAACCCTACCTGCCGCAGCAGCTTGATTTTCAGCAGAGTGTCCACGTCCTCCTGATGGTAGTCCCGGTAGCCGTTCTCCCCCCGGGCGGGATGAATGAGGCCCTCGCTCTCGTAGTAACGGATGTTGGCCCGAGGCAGCCCGGTGCGCTCCTCCACTTCTTTGACGGTCATAGAGGCCGACCTCCCTTCCTGTTCTGCCCCCATTGTAAGGGGTAAAGAGGGTTGACAGTCAAGGAAAATCATAGATTTTTCAAAAAAGTTTTTCTCCCCCCTTGACAACTGTGTATATCCCATATATACTGTGCATATAGTATATATACACTATGACAAAGAAAGGCAGGCCGAGGCGGAGAGCGCCGGACCTATGCGCAGGGCCGACAGCCGGCCGCCCGGTTTACATGGTGCGCCAAATGGATATTATTCTCAGCAATTCCAGCGGAAAACCCATCTATGAGCAGATCACCGACCAGGTGAAGGAGCAGATCATGACCGGAGCCCTGGCGGCGGGGGACGCCCTGCCGTCCATGCGCTTGCTGGCCAAGGAGCTGCGCATCTCGGTGATCACCACCAAGCGGGCCTACGAGGAGCTGGAGCGGGAGGGGTTTCTTGAGAACGTCCCCGGCAAAGGCTGCTTTGTGGCCCCCCAGAACCGGGAGCTGCTGCGGGAGGCCCAGCTGCGCCGGGTGGAGGACATCCTCACCCAGGCGGTGGACGAGGCACGGAAGGGCGGCCTCACCTTAGAAGAATTACAAGAACTTCTCGACCTGATTTATAAGGGTGACGAATCATGAAAAACTGTTTGGAAATCAAGGATCTGTGCAAGTCCTACGGGGACTTTGCCCTGGACCATGTGAATCTGACCATCCCAGGGGGGACCATCATGGGCCTCATCGGGGAGAACGGGGCGGGCAAGACCACCACCATCAAGTGCATTTTGAACCTGATCCGCCGGGACAGCGGAACCATCACCATTCTGGGGAAGGACAATGTGGCCGACGAGCGCGCCGCCAAGCTGGAGGTGGGCGTGGTGCTGGACGAGTGCTTCTTCCACGACTCCCTGCGTCCCAAGGATTTGAAGCGCATCCTGGGTCCCGTCTATCCCACCTGGGACGACAACCTCTATGCGGACTATCTGAAAAAATTCAAGCTCCCGGAGGAGAAGCTCATCAAGGAGTTCTCCCGGGGCATGAAGATGAAGTTATCTCTGGCCGCCGCCCTGGCCCACCAGCCCAAACTGCTGATCCTGGACGAGGCCACCGCCGGACTGGACCCGGTGGTGCGGGACGAGATTTTGGACGAATTTCTGAGCTTCATCTGCGACGAGGACCACGCCATCCTCATCTCCAGCCACATCACCAGCGACCTGGAGAAGGCGGCGGACTACATCACCTACATCCACGAGGGGAAGATCGTCCTGTCCGAGGCCAAGGACGACATTCTGGACCGCTACGGCCGGGTGGGCTGCTCCGCCGCCGACCTGCGCGCCATCGACCCGTCCGACCTGCTGCGGGTGCGGAAGGGCTCCTTCGGCTGTGAGGCCCTGGTGCCCGACCGGGGGGCGTTCCATAAAAAATATCCCAAGCTGATGGTGGAGAAAATCCATCTGGAGGACATTATGCTGTTTGTTGGAAAGGGGGAAGAGACATGACTGGTCTTATTTGGAAGGACGCCCTGGTTATGCGTAAGAACATCCGGTTTTATGTGATCTTTTTGCTCGCCTACTTTGGTCTGGCAGTGCTGGGGGTTTTTGATGCTTCGATTGTGATCTCCTTCTCTACGGTCATTATCATGGTGCTGCCCATCTCCTGTTTCTCCTTTGACGAGACGGCCAAGTGGGATCGGTTCTGCCGCTCCCTCCCCCTGGAGTCCCGGGACATCGTGGGAGCACGGTATTTGTTTACCCTGTTAATCCTCCTGGTTTTGGCCGCTTGCAGCAGCATGTGCGCCGTGGCCCTCACTCTGTTGGACCTGGGCAACGCCTCTCTCATCGAAAACCTCGCCTCCATCCTGGGCTCTATGGGGGCAGGGCTGTTTATCGTGGATGTCATGCTCCCCCTGTGCTATAAGCTGGGGCCGGAGCGGGCCCGGCCCTACCTGTTCGCTGTGATTTTCATCCCCTTCATCGCCCTTTTCCTGCTCCTGCGCTTCGGCCACGACCTGGGCCTAAGCTTGGAATTTCTGAACCGGCTGCCGGAGCTCAACGCCCTTGGGGTAATTGCCCTGCTCCCCCTGGCGGGACTGGCGTGCTTGGGGCTCTCCTTCCTGATCTCCTGCCGCATTGTGGACCGAAAGGAGTTTTGACCATGAGGCTCCAGGGCCTGCTCCGGTGGGCAGGGCGGGGACTGGCGGCATGCTCCGCCCTGCTCCCCTTCACCGGCCTCATCCCGCCGGGCGGGGCGGCCGCCTGGGCCCTGCTGGCCCTGTCCGTCCCTCTCCTGGTGGCGGGGGAGATGGCGGTCCGGGAGGAGTGACTCCATTCATGTTTGGGCCCCTTGCACAAAATACTCTCCCTGTGCTATAATAAGATTGAAAAAATGGAGAGGGGGTCCACTCTATGACCGCGCAATATGCCATTCACGAGCTCAAGCAGGTCCGGCAGTACTGCTCCGCCCGGGCCATCCCCGCCATCGACTACGCCATCCAGGTCCTCCAGGGCCTGGCCGAGCGGGAGCGCATGGTGGAGGAGGAGAAGGCCAAAGGCCCCCAGGGGCCCGCTCAGACAGACGGCTTCCCGGATTGACGGAATCATACATCATGGATACAGAAAAAGGCCGGCGCTTGCAAAAGCGCCGGCCTCAGCATGTCGAAAAACCTCTGTTCAGACGAATCCGCCCGAGAGTTGGCGGGGGAGCTCGAGGGGGCGGCAGCCCGCCTCGAGTGGGATCGAATGCCCTGAATGCCTTGCTTGGCAAGGCGTTCAGCGAGCGCAGCGAGGACTTTTCCGCCGCGCGGCGGCGGGAAAGTAACGGCCTTTCCGCGCCGGAAGAGAAGGAGCTACCGCAGAACCCACTGGAGCATCAGCAGCAGGCCGAAGCCGGGGACCCCCAGCACCCCCAGCACCAGGGCGTTCACCAGATTGACGCCCAGGTTGACTCCGATGTAGTGCCCCACCGAGCTGAACAGAGCCAGGACGGCCAGCCCCACCGAGGAGCGCACCGCCAGCCGGAGCAGGCAGCCCAGGGGCCGGTGAAACAGGGCCAGGGCGGCCAGGAGCAGCAGGGCCAGCGCTCCCCAGGGGGAGAACTCGCCGGTCATGGGGCGCACTCCAGCTCCTTGACCCGGCGGAGCAGGTAGTCGTACCGGGACTGGAGCGCCTTGATCTCAAAGACGTAGGACTCGATCAGGTCGCTGTCGCTGACGGTGTTGAAGCCGCCGTAGGCCTGCTGGATGAGGGTGCGGGTGCTGGCCAGAGAGGCGATCAGCTCCCGGCGTTCCGCCTCCCGGGCGGCCTTTTCCCGGCGGCGGGCGGAGGAGAGACGGAGAGACATGGCGGATGCTCCTTTCCGGGATATAATCTCAGTAGTAAGGATATGTATAGTTTGGACAAATATTCCAAGCCTAAAACCGCATGGAGCGAAACTTTGGGGACATACTAGACTCGGACAGCCGAGGCGGGGAGTTTTCTCCCCTCTCTAAGCCGGTGCTGGACCGTCTCTCCTTTGGCGAAAGGCGAGAGAGCAGGCATCTGGTCACAAAGACCGGAGGAAACCTGTCCCGGGGGAATGCCCTGGGAAAGAAGGCTCTCTTAAGCCGGTGCCGGAGAGAAATCAGAGGAATTTACTCTGAGTCGGTACGGAAGATATCATTCGGATGGAAGCCCAGCCGGATTCCCGGCGAAGCTTGAACGAAAGAAGCCCAGCGAAAGGCGGAGAGGGGTACAGTCCGACGGAGCTCTGCCCCGAGGCGTCTGTCCCCGCATGCTGTCCCATAACAGGGCCCCTTCCGGGGGCCTGTGACCCTGCCGAATCTCCGGCAGTACGCGCAGCAGGCGCGAAAAGGCCGCCCATTTGGGCGGCCTTTTTCATTGGTTTGATTATTCCGCGGATTATGTCTGGGTATCCTCCACCGGGATCTCCACGATGCCGGCGGCGCCGGCGGCGATGGTGTACTCCTGGAACACCAGGACGGGGACACCGTCGGAGCGAATATAAAACCGGGTGTTCTCATCCACCGTGGTGAAGCCTCCCGCCTCGGAATCAAAGAAGAGGGTGTAGCCGTGCTCGTCCGTGTGGGCGGCGATATAGCTCTGGACCGCCTGGTTGCATCGTTCCACCCAGGCGTCCCCCAGCAGGTCCCGGAGGGTGATATCCCGGTTTTCGGCTAAATCCAGGTTATAGCAGTACCGCTCCTGGGCGGCGGTGACCCACCCTTCGCCGAAATCCACGGTAAAGGAGACGGCGTTTTCCGACTGGGATTTGATCTCATAGTCGACGATTACGTCCATCTCCCGCTCATCCCACTGCTGCTGGGTGCCGCCGGTGGCGAAGAAGACCTCCCGGTAGTCCTCCCAGTCCTGCTGGGCCTGAGCGGTGAGGGCGTCCACCCGCTCCTGGATCTCCTGGTTGACCCGCTGGGCCAGCTCACTGTCGGAGATGACTCCGGGAACGCTCACATGGTAGTCGATCCCGTCTTCGGTCTGATCATATGCCCGGACGGTGAGCACCTGGAACAGGGGGCCCAACACAGGGAGGTCCGCGGCGGCGGCGGCCACCGGGGGAGAGACGTTCAATACGCCCACCGCCACCACCAGGCAGGCGGCCGCTGTCCCCAGAGAGCGGCGGCAGATCCGAAGGACGCGGCGGCGGCGGCCCTGCCGGATTCCCGCCTGGATTCGGTCGTTCAGCTCGGGGGGAATGGGGGTGGAGTCATACTCCGTTTTCAGTTTCTCGAACTCCTTCATGGATCGTACACTCCTTCCAACGAGACACGCAGCTTTTTCAGACCGGTGTACAGCCGGGTCTTGACCGTGCTCAGGGGCGCGCCGGTGACGGCGCTGATCTCCTTCAGGGAGAGCTCCTCGTAAAAGCGCAGGCGGATGACGGCGGCCACTTCGGGAGGGAGGGCGTCCACCCGGGCGGCCAGGCTGTCGTCGGCGGGGAGGGGGTCCTCATAGCCCCCCTCCTCCAGGTCCTCCAGGGGGACGTAGGTCACCCGTCCGCGCTGTCGAAGCAGGTCTGTGCATACGTTGACCAGGATGCGGCAGAACCAGGTGTGCAGGGCCGACGGGTCCCGCAGGCTGTCCTGCCGCTCCCAGGCCCGGCACACAGCCGTCTGCACCGCGTCCAGCGCCTCCTCCCGATTTTTCAGGTAGCTGTAAGCCAGCCGGTAAAACCTGGCCTGCTCTCGGGTGAAATAGTCGGTGAGCAGCGCCTCGCGCTTTTTCGCCACTTGCAACGGTCCTTTCTGCGGTGTCCTGTTGAATAGACGGATGGGGAAGAGAAAAAGTTTGCGGAGTTTCCCAAAATATGTGGATGGGGTGGTTAACGGTAATATCTCAGGTTTAAAACGGCGAGGATAGAAATGTACAGCGGCCAAGACTCACAAAAAAGGCACGACTTATGCCGTGCCCTTTTTGTGGAAGGAGCGGTTAAAATCGATATTCTTTCATGGTCAGATAAAACCGCCGGAGAACGGCGGACCCAAACCGAAGCAGTGGTAGCGGGTTCAGTTTGGAGAAGAGGAGCAACGGCATGAGCTTGCTCCGACGTAGGATATTGTAGCACTATAGATGCAAGCTAAAAATTGAATAAATTGAGTGAACTATTCAAGCAAATCACTCTTTCCCCAGTTGCACTTGCTACAGAGCGTCTGCAAATTATCTATAACCGTTTCTCCTCCTTTAGACCAGGGAATAATGTGGTCAACATGAAGTTCAACTTCTGAATCTTTTGCCGGAGATGCTCCGCAGATACAGCATTTAAAATTATCACGTTTCATAACCAAGAAACGGAGTCGAAGGTTAATATCTCGTTTAGTCTTGTGCTTTATAGGCGGAGGGAAATCCCGTTCTTGGATGAGTGTATCGTCCCCTACACTTTGGTCTGTTTTGATATCAATTACCTGCGTATCATTTTCAATCCAATCAACAAAAGCCTCAAGTGCATTTCGCCAACCACCAAATCGACGACTAAAAGTGTTAAGTGCATATTTTGAGTATCCGTTTTTTATATCACTCACTGTTGGTTGTCGGCCTAAAGTAATCCACATTCGTTCAATTTCTTCAAAAAGAGTGGTGGTTTCAATACGCTTTTCTGAAACTTGCTTATAAGGACGTAGACCGGCTTTAACAAGTGCATTATTCCATGCTTTAAAGCGTTTAAAAACTGTTGAACTACTGTACTTAGCAAGATCGTTATACTCTCTGCTGCTGAAAGACTCTTTGCCCAAAATCTTTGAAACTCGAATAATGTCATCTAATAAATCTCTATTAGAGATAGCAGTGTACAAATGTGAACTATTTGCGGCAGCCAATTGAAACTGATTTGATTCCAGTTTACATAGGTCAAGAACTTTGAGCCAGCTGCCAAAACGCCTACAAATTGTTTCTACGCCATATTGACCATTTTGTGCATATTCCTTTTTGGTCAGACTAGACTTATTAAGAACTCTTGCCACATGAGCAACATCGTTTAATAAAGCTTGATCGGATATATTATGATGGTATTCAGTCAGTTCAAATTTCATAATACGATTTTCTCAGCACCTTATCGTTATAAAAATCAAATTCGGCTTTGAGGGATGTGACTTTTATCTAAGACCACTTTTTAAATTAATTATAGCATACATTTGGTATAAGCTGCAAGAAACAAGTAATCTACGATGTTTTCTCTTTAAAGTTGAGAAATTAAATATAAGTAAAATATTTTAAAGTTATTTAGCACGCTTTGTCTGGTTGCACCGTCTAAATTTCTATCTGATGTAAAATATTGCTTTTGTGTTTGGCTCGATTTGAAAGAGCAGAGCAATAGCCGTGAAAACCTGAAAGGTCCATGATACAAGACTTTCCCAATACAATCCCCCCCGCTTTTCGATAGAATAGTTCGAAAAGTGGGGGGCATTCACAATTACGCCCAAGTCAAAATGAAGTCCAGTGCGGCGGCATTTCAACCGGCCATCCGGCCGGCGGCAGAGCCGTCCCTCTGCCGTGAGCATTCAAATACCGAAGGGTGGAGGCCGCCTCCGGCGGCCGGAACCCAAAACAAAAGGCAACTGCTTTCGCAGTTGCCTTTTGTTTTGGTGCCGGTGACCGGACTCGAACCGGTACGCTGTCGCCAGCGGTGGATTTTGAGTCCACTACGTCTACCAATTCCATCACACCGGCAGACCGCCCTTTTTCAGGATAGCTTTTATATTATAGCGAAAGACCGGAAATTTTGCAAGCATAATTTTTGGGCCGCCTGCCGGAGTCAAATCCGGCTCCGGCGGACGGCCCGGTCCCGGTCACATGGAGCACCCGAACACCTTCTCCAGCTGAGGGATGGAGTCCTTGTGCTGGACGCAGCGCACCGGGCGGCGGCGGTAGATCTGATAGCACCCGTTGCAGGCCAGACAGGCGCTCTTGGTCTGTTCCCCGCGCTTCATGCGGGCGATAAAATCCGGCTGGCAGATGAGGGCGCGGCTGAAGGAGACAAAGGTGAAGCCCTGTTCCAGCACCGCCTCCGCCGTCTCCAGATCGAAGATACCGCCCACCAGGCTGAGGGGAATCTGGATTCCATCCATGGCCCGAAGGGCCTCCTGGAGATAGAAGGGGGACTTCTCACCGGCTCGGGCGGCAAAGTCCACGCCGCTGAGCTCCACCCCGTCCGCGCCCGCCTCCTGATAGAGCTCCAGCAGGCGGTGCAGGTCGCCGCAGCCGTTGCAGTCCGCCTTCACCAGCAGGGCCATCTCCGGCCCGCACGCCTCCCGGGCCGCCTGGAGGATGCGGCCCACAAGGCGGAAGCGGTTCTCCAGGCGGCCGCCGTACTGGTCCGTGCGGAGATTTTCCTCGGGGTTGAGGAAATTGGACAGCAGGTACCCGTGGGAAGTGTGGATCTGCACCGCGTCAAAGCCCGCCTCCCGGCATAGCTGTACCCCCAGGCGGAACTGCTCCGCCAGCCGGTCCAGCTCCTCGGGGGAGAAGTCCTCCGGGGCCTTGGCCGGCCGGCCGTTGACCGCCTCCATGGCCTTTTTCCCGCTGTGGCTGAGCTGGGCGGCAATGCGCCCGCCGGCCCGGTGGACCTTCTCCGCCGCCTGGGCCAGCAGGGCCCGGTCGGTCTGACCATCCAGTACCGGCTGGCCCTCGTCCGCCCGCTGGGTGCGGTCCACACACAGGTGGCCGGTGATGACCAGCCCCACCTCGTTCCGGGCCAGCTCCGCCAAAGTCTCCGCCCACACCTGGGTCAGCTGGCCGTCCGGCTGGGACAGGTGCTCGTTGGTGGCCGAGCGGATGGTCCGGTTGCGCAGCTCCACAGGGCCCAGCCGCCCCGGCTGCCACAGAAGTCCTTTCATGGCGTCTGCCTCCTCTGTTCTCTGCTCCGCGCACTGCGCGGCCGCTTGTGTGCAGAAAATTGTATCACAGCCCGCCCGCATGGGCAAGAAATTCTCTTGACGGCCTCCGGTTTTTCTTCTATATTGGAGAAAACGTGAACCGAAATGAGGATGAGCTATGGATTTATGCAGCATCAACGAGATCAAGGCCCTGCTGGCCCGCCACGGCTTCCACTTCTCCAAGAGTATGGGGCAGAATTTCCTGATCCAGTCCTGGGTGCCTCAGGACATCGCGGCGGCTTCGGGAGCAGGGGAGGGGACCGGTGTGCTGGAGGTGGGGCCGGGCATCGGCCCCCTCACCCGGGAACTGGCCAAACGGGCGGACAAGGTGGCATCGGTGGAGCTGGACCGCTCTCTGCTGCCCATTCTGGAGGAGACGCTGGCCGACTGTCCCAATGCGGAGGTGTGTCCGGGCGATATTTTGAAGACGGACATTCCGGCTCTGGTGGGGGAGAAGTTCTCGGGACTTACCCCTCTGGCCTGCGCCAACCTGCCTTATAACATCACTACCCCAGCCATCACCGCCCTCATTGAGGCTGGGTGTTTCAAGACCATTACCGTGATGATTCAGCGGGAGGTGGCCCGGCGGATCTGTGCCGCCCCGGGGACGCCGGACTATGGGGCGTTTTCAGTGTTTTGCCAGTACCACACCCGGCCGGAGCTCCTCTTTGACGTGCCGCCGGAGTGCTTCCTGCCCGCCCCCAAGGTCACTTCCTCCGTGCTGCGCATGGTTCCCTGCCCGCCGCCTCCGGAGGTGGATGACGAGGCCCACTTCTTCCGGGTGGTCCGGGCCGCTTTCGCCCAGCGGCGCAAGACGCTGGTGAACAGTTTAAGCGCGTCCTTAGGGGGACCGCTCTCCAAGGAAGGAATCTCCAATGCGGTCTCCGGCTGCGGTTTGCCGGAGAATATCCGGGGCGAGCGGCTGTCAATTTCCGACTTCGCCGCCCTTTCCAAAGCGCTGCGCCGGGCCGGGGGGTGAGATCCTCTGTTTTTCCCGGAATTCAGCTGGCAAAACCGCTGTCAAATATGTAAAATGCAATAAAAGCCATAACTAAATTGCAATCCTGAATGCGATTGACTTTAGTCCAGCTAACGTGTATTATTATAAATGTTTTGGGACACGCTCCGCTGCCCGGGCGGATGCCCGGCGGCTGGAAGATCATTCAGAAAAGAGGTCATTCAAATGGCAACCATTGATCTGAGCAAGTATGGTATTACTGGTACCACGGAGATTATCCGCAATCCCTCCTATGAATTCCTGTTTGAGGAGGAGACCAAGGCCGGCCTGGAGGGCTATGACAAGGGACAGGTCACCGACCTGGGGGCCG
Source organism: Pseudoflavonifractor sp. An184 (assembly GCF_002160305.1). GTDB lineage: Bacteria > Bacillota > Clostridia > Oscillospirales > Oscillospiraceae > Lawsonibacter > Lawsonibacter pullicola. Next base: position 4,102 of record NZ_NFKI01000025.1, on the reverse strand, counting down.
TCAACGTCATGACCGGCATCTACACCGGCCGCTCCCCCAAGGACAAGTTTATCGTAATGGACGATACCTCCCGGGATACCGTGTGGTGGACCTCTGACGAGTTCAAAAACGACAACAAGCCCGCCTCCCAGGAGGCTTGGGACGCCTGCAAGAAGCTGGCGCAGGAGCAGCTGTCCAACAAGCGCCTGTTCGTGATGGACGTGTTCTGCGGCGCCAACCACGACTCCCGCATGGCCATCCGCTTCATCATGGAGGTGGCATGGCAGGCCCACTTTGTCAAGAATATGTTTATCCAGCCCACCGCCGAGGAGCTGGAGAACTTCGAGCCCGACTTCATCTCTTACAACGCCGCCAAGGCCAAGGTGGAGAACTATAAGGAGCTGGGCCTGAACTCCGAGACCGCCGCCATCTTCAATCTCACCTCCCGGGAGCAGGTCATCCTGAACACCTGGTACGGCGGCGAGATGAAGAAGGGCATGTTCTCCATGATGAACTACTACCTGCCCCTGAAGGGCATGGCCTCCATGCACTGCTCCGCCAACACCGACATGAACGGCGAGAACACCGCCCTGTTCTTCGGCCTGTCCGGCACCGGCAAGACCACCCTGTCCACCGACCCCAAGCGTCTGCTTATCGGCGACGACGAGCACGGCTGGGACGACAACGGCGTGTTCAACTTTGAGGGCGGATGCTACGCCAAGGTCATCAACCTGGACAAGGACGCCGAGCCCGACATCTACAACGCCATCAAGCGCAACGCCCTGCTGGAGAACGTGACTGTGGACGAGAACGGCCACTGCGACTTCGCGGACGACTCTGTCACCGAGAACACCCGCGTCTCCTACCCCATCGACCACATCGAGAAGATCGTGCGCCCCGTGTCCGCCGGCCCCGACGCCAAGAACGTGATCTTCCTGTCCGCCGACGCCTTCGGCGTGCTGCCCCCCGTGTCCATCCTGACCCCGGAGCAGACCCAGTACTACTTCCTGTCCGGCTTCACCTCCAAGCTGGCCGGCACCGAGCGGGGCATCACCGAGCCCACCCCCACCTTCTCCGCCTGCTTCGGCCAGGCCTTCCTGGAGCTGCACCCCACCAAGTACGGTGAGGAGCTGGTGAAGAAGATGCAGAAGTCCGGCGCCAAGGCCTACCTGGTGAACACCGGCTGGAACGGCACCGGTAAGCGTATCTCCATCAAGGATACCCGCGGCATCATCGACGCCATTCTGGACGGCTCTATCCTGACCGCCCCCACCAAGACCATCCCCTACTTCAACTTTGAGGTGCCCACCGCTCTGCCCGGCGTGGACCCCGCCATCCTGGACCCCCGGGATACTTACGCGAACGCCGCTGAGTGGGATACCAAGGCCAAGGACCTGGCGGCCCGCTTCGTGAAGAATTTCGCCAAGTACACCACCAACGACGCCGGCAAGGCGCTGGTGGCCGCCGGCCCCAAGGTGGACTGATGCTTCCGCCGCTTTTCGCAGAATAAGCTGAAAAATTCGCCTCCGGGAGACCGGAGGCGAATTTTTATCATGGGAAAGAAATTGCATGGGAACTTCAGAAACGGTCACATATTGGCCAGAATCTCCTCCAGTTCCTCCTTGGAGTAGCGGTAGATCTGGTCGCAGAACTGGCAGGTGAGCTCCGCCTGGCCCTGCTCCTGGATGAGGGAGGAGAGCTCCTCCCGGCCCATGCTGATCAGGGCCCGGGTGACCCGGTCCCGGGAGCAGTAGCAGCGGTACTCCACCGGGTGGGTCTCCAGGATCTCCAGGTCGAAGTCGGACAGCACCGCCCGGAGCAGACCGGCCCCGTCCAGACCGCCCTCCAGGGCGTGGCTCACCGAGCCCACCCGCTGCACGCCGGCCTCGATCTTGGTGATGATGTCCTCGCCCGCCCCGGGGAGGAGCTGGATCAGGTAGCCGCCCGCGGAGGTCACGCTCTGATCGGTGCCCACCAGCACCCCCAGGGCGCAGGCGGTGGGGATCTGCTCGCTCTCCACGAAGTAGGCGGCGATGTCGTCGGCGATCTCCCCGGACAGCAGGTCGATGGTGCCCACGTAGGGCTCCTTCATCCCCAGGTCCTTGATGACGGTGAGGCTGCCCGTCTCACCCACGGCCCGGCCCACGTCCAGCTTGCCGGGGGCCTTCTCCATCAGCTCCACATGGGGGTTCTGCACATAGCCCCGCACGTTGCCCGCCTCGTCGGACACGGCCAGAATGGTGCCCAGGGGGCCGCCGCCCTTGATCTGCAGGGTGAGGGAGGAGCCGTCGATCTTCATGGCGTCCCCCATCAGGGAGGCGGCCATAAGGGTTCGCCCCAGTGCGGCAGTGGCCACGGGCAGAAGGGTGTGGATATTCCGGGCCCGCTCCACCAGGTCCCGGCCGGTGATGGCGGCGGCCTTGACCAGGCCGTCCGCTGTAATGGCTCTTACGATTTCGTCGCGCATGATATATTCTCCTTGTACGTCTGTGATGGGAAAGAAAAAGAGGAGGACCTCAGACCTGGGTGGTCATGCGGGGGTCCTTCCGGGCTGTGAAAAAGATCCGGTCCTCGCCGGGCTTGGGGGGACGCATTTTCCGGTTGCCGTACTGGCGGATGTCCTGGAAGCCCGCCTCCCGAAGGTACTCCACCAACTCCTCCGGCTCATACGACCGCTCCTGGTGGAGCTCTTCGCCCCGCTCCCACAGGCCGGTCTCCTGGTCCAGCCGGAACAGGTCCATGAAGTAGGAGCAGGTCCGGCTCCGCTTGGAGTACTCCGCCCGCCAGACGCAGTAGGCATCTTCCGTCTCGTCCAGAAAGATCTGGCCGTCCAGGCCCTGGAGCTTGCTGGGGCTGTTGATGTCAAACAAAAACACCCCCCCGGGCATGAGAAACAGGTAGACCCGCTGGAAGGCCTTCCGCAGCTGCCTGGGGTCGGTGACATAGTTGACGCTGTCCAAGCAGCACACGCAGGCGTCGATGGTACCGTACAGGTCCAGCTTGTCCATGGACTGGCACAAAAAGATCGGGGGAACTTCCCCCGCGTCCCGGTTCTTCTCCGCCGCCTCGGAGAGCATCTCTGGGGAGCGGTCTACCCCGATCATCTCATAGCCCCGCTGGGCCAGTTCCCGGGTGAGAGAGCCTGTGCCGCAGGCCAGATCCAGCACGGTTTTGCCGGGCAGCCCGCGCTTTCGGAAGTGGGCCTCGATGTAGTCCGCCCAGGCGGAGTAGCCCACGTCATAGGTCAGCTCGTCGTAGCACCCGGCCAGAAACTCATAGCTTCCCATGGTTCTCCTCCTTCAGGCGGGGAATCACCGTGCGGTAGCCGTCCGCCCCATAGTGGAGACAGCGGTTTACCCGGCTGATGGTGGCGCTGGAGGCCCCGGTGCGCTCTAAAATCTCGCTGTAAATGAGCCCCTGGTCCAGCAGCATGGCCACTTCCATGCGCTGTTCCATTGCCTTCAGCTCAGACACCGTGCACAGGTCCTGTAAAAACTGGCGGCACTCCTCCAGGGTGTGGACCTGCAGCAGGGCCTGGTACAGCAGGTCGCTGGAGGGCTTGTCATAAAATTTGGACATAGGACGCTCCTTTCCCGCGGCAAGTGGGATGTTTTTTATATTGTAACACACTAGCTTGCGAAAGTAAACAGGGAATACAGGGAGTTTCCGAAAGCCTTCCCCTTGGGGGGAAGGTGGCTGGCCGCTAGGCCAGACGGATGAGGGGACGATGAGGGAGCGGCTTTTTTGTACGTAGGGCACGCCGTCTTTCCAGCATTATTTGCACACGGGGAGAATTCGCCGCCCCGGCGGCGAGTGACTTTCTGGACGGCCAGAAAGTCACCAAAGAACCGCTAGGGGGCGGGCGCAATCGGTGGTTCGGCAAGGCCTCCCGCCTCCATGACGCCCGTCCCCTAGAACCCCTATTACGGGGAACGCGTACCTGTTAAGAATTGCAAAATTTCCGGCGCGCAAAATTTGAGTGGCGGCCCAAATTCACGCCGGGCCACTGGGCCCGGCCATGCGGACAAAAAGCTGGACCGGGAAGGGGCAAGAATGTACACATACGAGGAACGGATGCGAGCAGTCAAAGCATACATCGCATCCGGATATCAAGCGAACAAGA
>NZ_NFKI01000024.1 GCF_002160305.1 Pseudoflavonifractor sp. An184 | reverse complement strand
CGGCGGAAAAGTCCTCGCTGCGCTCGCTGAACGCCTTGCTCTGCAAGGCATTCAGGGCATTCGATCCCACTCGAGGCGGGCTGCCGCCCCCTCGAGCTCCCCCGCCAACACTCGGGCGGATTCATCTGAACAGAGGTTTTCGACAAGCTGAAAAGCGGACCCGAATCACTCGGGTCCGCTTTTTGCGCCCTTCTCTCCCCAGTGCGCAAAAAATTTGGCGGAATTTGATTTTGTCCTTGACAGCGCAGCTATCTTGTTTTACAATATAGCCACAAGGTACTTTGTAATGCAAGATAGATAGGAGGCCGGCCCATGATCCCATCCCAAATGCTCAAGGGGACCCTGGAGGGGTGCATTCTGGGCATTCTCTCCCAAAAGGAGACCTACGGCTATGAGATCTCCAGCCAGCTGGCCGCCTACGGCTTCGGGACCATTCCAGAGGGCACCATCTACCCCCTGCTGCTGCGGCTGGAGAAAAACGGCCTGGTGTCCGCCGCCTTCCGCCCCTCGGAGCTGGGGCCCAAGCGGAAATACTACTCCCTCACCCCGGTGGGGGAGGCGGAGCTCCAACAATTCATTCAAAACTATGCCGAGCTGTCTCACGCGGTGGGCAATCTGCTCTCCGCCCTGAAAGGAGATGCTGACCATGAATAAGACCACCAAACAGCTGCTGGAGGAGAACAACCGCCGGGGCGAACAGCTCACCCCGGAAAACCAAAAAATTCTGGTGGATATCGTCGCCTATCTGCGGGGCTCCTCCGCCTCAACTTACCAGCAGGAGCTGGTCCACCGGGACATTCTGGACATGCTCCAGGAGGGGGAGGCCCGGGGCCAGACCGCGGCGCAGGTCATCGGGGAGGACTACCAGACCTTCTGCGACGAGATCCTGGCGGAGCTGCCCCGGCGCAGTGCCGGACAGCAGACGGTCTACGGTCTGAGCGTCGTCAGCCTCTCCGCCGCCGTGCTTGCGGCCATCTGGCTGGTCTTTGGCCTGTTGGAGGCCGTGTTCCAGGGCCCCTTTACCCTTTGGCTGCCGGTGCGTCTGGGGCAGCTGCTGGGGGGCGTGCTCATCATTGCCTTCGCCTATGGACTGGTGGAGTATATCTGCCGGACCTCCTTTGAGGACCGGAACCCCACCCGGCTCCAAATCATCGCCGTCTTTGTGGGGATAGCCACCGTGTTCCTGCTGAGCTACCTGCTCAAACAGGTCCTCTTCTCCCTCCACGCCGGCATCGCCGTGGTCCTGATCGCGGTTCTGTTCCTGATTTATAATATTACCGACCGGATGGAGAGCTGAAATCAGGACTACCTCTCCCCCGCCCCTCATAAGCTGAAACAGCCGGGGACCGCCTGCGGGCGGTCCCCGGCGCTCTTGTTTGGGAGGTGGTGTTCCGTGTCTCTCCTGGGCCGGCTGGCGGATGATCTTTGGAACCCTTGGCTGCTGGGGCTGTTTCTGTTTACAGGACTGGTGCTGACGGTGGGGAGCGGCTTCTTCCCCCTGCGGCGCCTCCGGCTGTGGTGGCGGGTGACGGCGGGGAGCCTGCTCCACACCAGCCGCGCCTCCAACGGCGGCGGCATCTCCTCCCTCCAGGCCCTGGCCACCGCCCTGGCCTCCACCATCGGCACGGGCAGCATCGCCGGGGTGGCCATGGCCATCTACCTGGGAGGGCCGGGGGCGGTGTTCTGGATGTGGGCGTCCGCCCTGCTGGGAATGTCCACAGGGTGTGTGGAAAAACTGCTGTCCGTGCAGTATCAGACCGCCGCCCCCAGGGGAGGGCGGCAGGGCGGCCCCATGTTCTACCTGCGGGACGGCCTCCGCGCCCCCGGACTGGCCGTCTGGTTCGCCCTGGCCTGCCTCCCCGCCACCCTGGCGGGGGGAAATCTGGTCCAGGCGGGGTCCATCGCCTCCGCCCTCCAGTCCGCCTTCGGCTGGGACCGGCTGCTGGTGGGGATGGGGACAGCACTGCTGGCCGGGCTGGTCATGGTGGGGGGCATGGGCCGGGTTGCCCGGGTGTCGGAGCGGCTGGTGCCCGCCATGGCCCTGCTGTACCTGGGGAGCGGCGCCCTGGTACTGCTCGTCCGGGCGGAGGAGCTGCCCCGGGCCTTCGCCCTCATCTTCTCCTGTGCCCTGAACCCGGAGGCCGCCCTGGGGGGCGGGAGCGGCTACGCCCTGTCCGCCGCCCTGCGCCACGGGGTGGCCCGGGGGGTGTTCACCAACGAGGCGGGGCTGGGCACCTCCGCCATGGCCCACGGGGCCGCCCGGGCAGACCACCCCGCCCGTCAGGGGATGTGGGGCATCTTCGAGGTGTTCGTCTCCACCCTCCTGGTGTGCTCCGTCACCGCTCTGGTCATCCTGGTCAGCGGAGTGTACGTGCCGGAGGAGGCTCTCTTTCAACTCCAGAGCGGCCAGGTCCCCGGCTCCAGCCTGGGGGTCCCCCTCACCGCCCGGGCCTTCGCTTCGGTACTGGGCCCCGCCGGGGAGTGGGTGGTGGCCCTGAGCCTCATTCTCTTTGCCTTCTCCTCCATTCTGGGGTGGAGCTGCTACGGACAGCAGGGGCTGCGCTACCTCACCGGCGGGGACCGGTTTCTGCCCCTCTACCGGGCGGTCTTTCTGGGGTGCATCGTGCTGGGGGCCGTCTCCGACGTCTCCCCCCTGTGGCAGCTGGTGGACCTGTGCAACGCCCTCATGGCCCTGCCCAATCTGACCGCCCTGCTCCTCCTGTCCCCCCAGGCCCTGGGCTGCCTGCGCGCCTGGGCCAAAACGCAAAAATAGAGACGGCCAACGGCCGTCTCTATTTTCAGGCTGTCGAAAAAGTCCAAGGACTTTTCCGACAGCCTGAAAAAATGCCGTTACTTTCCCGCCGCCGCGCGGCGGAAAAGTCCTCGCTGCGCTCGCTGAACGCCTTGCTCTGCAAGGTGTTCAGGGCATTTGATCCCACTCGAGGCGGGCTGCCGCCCCCTCGAGCTCCCCCGCCAATACTCGGGCGGATTCGTCTAAACAGAGGTTTTTCGACAAGCTGAAAAATAGAGACGGCCAACGGCCGTCTCTATTTTTTCTTATTCCACTGAGGTCTCGTCCCACAGCACCGGCTCCCCCCGCTCCAGGGAGGGCCGTACCTCTATGATTCGTTGGTTGGAGGAGCCCCGAAACCGCAGGCCCAGGTTTTTCAGGGCGATGACGAAGGGCCCGTCCACCAGCACGTCCAGCTGCTCCAGCAGCGCCCGGCCGTGCTCCCCCACCTTCCCGGCGGCCAGGTCCTCGAACAGATACCCGGTGTAGCACCAGATGTCCTTCTCCGGAAAGCGCTCCCGCACCCGGCGCACCAGGTCCAGCACCGTCCCCTGGTTCCGGGGGTGGCAGGGCTCGCCCCCCAGAAGGGACAGTCCCTTGACGTAGGATTTCCCCAGTGCCTCCAGCACCGTGTCCACCGACTCCTGGGTGAAGGGGTTCCCATATTCAAAATCCCAGGCCTCCGGGTTGAAGCACTCCGGACAGGCGTGGGTGCAGCCGGACACAAAGACCGAGACCCGGATGCCCGGCCCGTTGGCCACGTCGATGGGACGAATATCCGCATAATTCATCAAAATCACCGCCAAAAAAGATAGGAGATATGAGATAGGAGATAGAAGATATCGGGAGAGACGCAACTATCTCCTATCTTCTATCTCCTAATTCCTATCTCAAATTAAAGGTGCAGGACCCGGGACTTGATCTCCTTGGTCTTGCCCACGTTCCAGTAGTTTTCACCCAGGTATCCGCAGGTGCGGCGGGTGACGTTCATCTTGTTCTGGTCCTTGTTGTGGCACACCGGGCACTCCCACTGGAAGTCGTCGTTGATCATGATCTCCCCGTCGTAGCCGCAGCACTGGCAGTAGTCGCTCTTGGTGTTGAACTCGGCGTACTGGATGTTGTCGTAGATGAACCGGACCACCTCTTTGAGAGCCTCCAGATTGTGGCGCATGTTGGGGATCTCCACATAGGAGATGCAGCCGCCGGTGGAGATCTTCTGGAACTGGCTCTCAAAGGTGAACTTGTCGAAGGCGTCGATGTGCTCACGCACGTCCACGTGATAGCTGTTGGTGTAGTAGCCCTTGTCGGTGACGTCGGGGATGGTGCCGAAGCGCTCCTTGTCGATGCGGGCAAAGCGGTAGCACAGGCTCTCCGCCGGGGTGCCGTACAGGGCAAAGCCAATGTTGGTCTCCTTCTTCCACCCGTCGCAGGCGGCGCGGAGCCGGTTCATCACCTGCATGGCGAACTCCCGGCCGCCGGGCTCGGTGTGGGAGCAGCCCCGCATGAGCTTGGTCACCTCATACAGGCCGATGTAACCCAGAGAGATGGAGGAGTATCCGCCGTACAGCAGGGGCTCGATGGGGGCCCCCTTGGGCAGGCGGGCGATGGCCCCGTACTGCCAGTGGATGGGGCTGGAATCGGAGCGCACGTTCTTCAGGGCGTTGTGGCGGCACATGAGGGCCTCGAAGCACAGCTGGAGGCGCTCGTCCAGCAGCTTCCAGAACTTGTCCTCGTTCCCCCGGGCCAGAATGCCGATCTGGGGCAGGTTCAGAGAGACCACGCCCTGGTTGAAGCGGCCCTCGAACTTGTAGTTCCCGTTCTCGTCCTTCCAGGGGGCCAGGAAGGAGCGGCAGCCCATGGGGGAGAACACGTTGCCCTCATAGTTCTCCCGCATCTTTTTCGCCGAGATGTAGTCGGGGTACATCCGCTTGGCGGAGCACTTGACGGCCAGCTCGGTGATGTAGTCGTACTTGCCGCCCTTCAGGCAGTTGTGCTCGTCCAGCACATACACCAGCTTGGGGAAGGCGGGGGTGATGTACACGCCCTTCTCGTTCTTGATACCCTCCAGACGCTGGCGGAGCACCTCCTCCACGATCATGGCGTTCTCCTCCAGATAGGGGTCGTCCTCCTGGAGGTTCAGGAACAGGGTCACGAAGGGGGACTGGCCGTTGGTGGTCATCAGGGTGTTGATCTGGTACTGGATGGTCTGCACGCCGCTCTTCAACTCATCCTTCAGCCGGTCATTGACCAGCCGCTCCAGGGTGGCCTCGTCCACCTGGCCGGCGCACTCATAGGACATGTGCTTGCGGAACTTCTCCCGGCTGCGGCGCAGGTACTTACCCAGGTGACGCAGGTCCACGCTCTGGCCGCCGTACTGGTTGGAGGCCACACAGGCGATGATCTGGGTCATGACGGTGCAGGCCACCTGGAAGCTCTTGGGGGACTCGATGAGCTTGCCGTTCATGACGGTTCCGTTGTCCAGCATGTCCCCGATGTTGATGAGGCAGCAGTTGAAGATGGGCTGGATGAAGTAGTCCGCGTCGTGGAAGTGGATGGCCCCCTCGTCGTGGGCCTTGGAGATGTACTCGGGCAGGAGGATGCGGCGGGTCAGGTCCCGGCTCACCTCGCCGGCGATGTAGTCCCGCTGGGTGGCGGCGATCATGGTGTTCTTGTTGGAGTTCTCCTCCGCCAGCTCCTTGTTCTCGTTGCGCAGCAGGGAGAGGATGGACTCGTCGGTGGTGTTGGCCTTGCGCACCAGGGCCCGGTTATAGCGGTAGATGATGTAGGTCTTGGCCAAGTGGAACTTGTTTTCCGCCACCAGGCCCTGCTCCACCAGGTCCTGGATGTCCTCCACCAGCATGCGGGGGCGCTTCAATCCCTCGATGCGGTCGATGATGGCGTCGATGCCCTCCTGGGACAGGCGGTCCTCCTCGGGGACCTCGGCGTTGGCCTTTCCAATGGCAGTGGCAATCTTGCTGCGGTCATAATCCACAACAGAGCCGTCCCGTTTGATCACTTTCATTGGTCGCTCTCTCCTTCTCTCGGTCTTATGATCAAGCCGGCGGGGCCGGCCGCAGTTCACGGGTCCTGATTATAGCACATGCCGCCCCCCTTGTCCACTATATCTTGTGTTTTTTTCGGTGCAAGTTTTCATTCAATACTAAATGTATATCCACCTCCCGGCCGCCCTCCGCCGCAGAGGGCGGGAAAAGCCAAGGGGCTCCGGCGGTTGCGCCGGATCGTAAAGTGTGGTATACTTTCAGTTAATCGCGTTCGGCCTTGCCGGAAAGGAGGACCCCCTTTGCACAACACCATTGCCGTAGCCATGAGCGGCGGAGTAGACAGCTCCGTGGCCGCCTGGCTGCTCCGGCAGGAGGGCTGGGAAACCGCCGGCGTCACCCTGCGCCTGTTTCAGCCGGAGGACCTGCCCCCGGGCCGGGGAGAAGCCTGCCACGCCCTTCAGGATGCGGAGGACGCCCGGGCGGTGGCCGCCCAGTTGGGCATCCCCCACTACACCCTGGACCTGTCGGCCCGCTTTGCCCAATGCGTTATGGACCCCTTCGCGGCGGAGTATGAGGCGGGCCGCACCCCCAACCCCTGTGTGGTGTGCAACCGGACCATCAAATTCGGCGCCCTTCTGGAGGAGGCGGACAAGCTTGGCTATCCCCTTCTGGCCACCGGCCACTACGCCCAGGCGGAGCGGGACGAGAGCTCCGGCCGTTTCCTGCTGAAAAAGGCCCTCCACCCGGAGAAGGACCAGAGCTATGTCCTCTGGTCCCTCACCCAGGCGCAGCTCGCCCGGGTGCGCCTCCCCCTGGGGCGGCTTTCCAAGGAGGAGATCCGGAGCATCGCCCAGGAGCAGGGGCTGGTCAGCGCCCGGAAGCGGGACAGCCAGGACATCTGTTTCGTCCCCGACGGGGACTACGCCGCCTTTCTCCAGCACCACACCGGCCGGGAGTACCCCTCCGGCCCCTTCCTGGATACGAGTGGGAACGTGCTGGGGACCCACCAGGGGATCATCCACTACACGGTGGGCCAGCGCCGGGGGCTGGGGGTGTCCTCCAGCCAGGGGCGGCTGTATGTGCAGCAGGTCCGGCCGGAGGACAACGCCGTGGTGCTGGGGGACAACGTCTCCCTCTTTCACAAAACCCTCACCGCCCGGGAGCTGAACCTGATCCCCGTGGACCGGCTGGACGCCCCCTTGAAGGTATGGGCCAAGGTGCGCTACCGCATGGCCCCCCAGCCCGCCGTGCTGGAGCAGACCGGCCCGGACACCGCCCGGGTCACCTTTGAGCAGCCCCAGCGGGCCATCACCCCGGGACAGTCGGTGGTCTTTTACGACGGCGATCTGGTGGTGGGCGGAGCCGTCATCCAGGAAGCCTTGGATTCCTGAAAGAAATTGAGATTGATTTTAGATAAGGAGCAGACATTCCATGAGTCAGAAGAAACATAAAAAGCGCCATCCCCAGCAGAAAAGAAACGCGGCCAGCGCCCCGGCCATGGAGTCGGAGTTCGCCTCCGACGGCCGCCGCAAGCGCATGAACCGCACCTCCCGAAACCTCCTGCTCCTGTCCCTGGTCCTGGTGGCGGCGGTCAATCTCCTGGTCAACATGGACATCATGGGACAGGCTCTGGCAAACATTCTCTCTCTGGTGGGCATCATTCTGCTGATCCTGGCCCTGTGGTTCCAGTTCCGGGACCCCACCGGCGGCGGACAGTCCGGCGTCAACGCCCCCCGGCTGAGATAATCTGGGCAGAACTTGCGCGGCAGAGGAAGATCCCGGCGGCCGCTGGGATCTTTCTCCTTTTATTCTTGCGTTTTTGGGGAAAATAGGCTATGATAATGTCTGCTGAATCAACCGCTTTGCGGTTGATCCGCGCGGCACGGCTGCGCGACTTTTCACTTAAACAAAGCCGGACGCCTTGAACGCTTCGGCTTTCGGCTTTGTTCCGCACCCATTATGATAAACGCCTGTTGGGCCGCACGCGGCCCCGTTTTCCCCGAGGAGGTTTCTGAACCATGCGAAAAGACATTTTCCTGCCCGTCCTGGCTCTGGCCGGCGGGGCGGTGGGATTCCTGCTGCGGCTGTGGCAGTATGCCTCCGCCTATGATCCGGCCACCGAGCTCTTTGCCCACGGCGCCCCCGCCTCTCTGGCCCTGGTGGTCTGGACGGTGCTGATGGGTGCGCTGGCCCTGCTGCTGGGCCGGGGCGGCGCGGCGGCGGAGAAGCCGGAGGAGTCCTTTCTCTGCCCCGGCACCGGCTACATGACGGTGATGACCGCCGGCGGCATGTGTTTCCTGCTCTCCGCCGCAGCCGGCGTGCCTGAGCTGATGTACCAGTACCAGGCCTGGCAGATCGACCCCCAGCACAACATGCTCCCCGTGGCCTTCGGGCTGTCGGTGCTGTTCTGCCTGGCGGGCTCCATCGGAGCTCTGGTCTCCGGGCGGAACAACTACCGCGGCGTCACCGGGCTCCAGGTCCGGGCTCCCGCCGCCCTGCCCGCTTACGCGGCCCTGCCCTGGCTGATGGCTCTCTATCAGGAGGACTCCCGGGACCCCATTCTGATCCGGGTATTCATTCCCCTGCTTGCGGCGGTGTTCCTGCTGCTGGCCCTGTATCAGCAGGCGGCCTTCTTCTACCGCCGCCCTCACCCCGTCCGCTTCACCTTCTTTGCCGTGATGGGCATCTCTCTGGGGCTTGCATCCCTGGCGGACCGCCCCGGCCTGTTCCAGATCCTCAGCACTCTGTCCTTTGTGCTGTGCACCCTGGGAGCTCTGATGGCCCTGTCCCGGAACCGCTTTGGACCGGCCCGGCCGGTCCAGACGCCGGACGGCCCGCGAATGCCCCAGCCGGAGTCCGGCCCTGCGGAAGAATAATTTGGAATTGAATTTGGGAGGAGCATCACCCATGGAAAATAAAAAGTTTTATATCACCACCCCCATCTACTACCCCAGCGACAAGCTGCACATCGGCCACACCTACTGTACCGTAGCCACCGACGCCATGGCCCGGTACAAGCGGCTCACCGGCTGCGACGTGCTGTTTCTCACCGGCACCGACGAGCACGGCCAGAAGATCGAGGACAAGGCCAAGGAGGCCGGCGTTACCCCCAAGGAGTTTGTGGACCGCATCGTGGAGGGCCCCCGGGGGGTCAAGGACCTGTGGAAGCTGATGAACATTTCCAACGACCGCTTCATCCGCACCACCGACGGCTACCACGTGTCCGCCATTCAGAAGATTTTCAAGAAGATGTACGAGAAGGGGGACATCTACAAGGGCCGTTATGTGGGCAAGTACTGCAAGCCCTGCGAGTCCTTCTGGACCGAGTCCCAGCTGGTGGACGGCAAGTGCCCCGACTGCGGCCGGGAGGTTCAGAACGCGGAGGAGGAGGCCTACTTCTTCCGTCTGTCCAAGTACGCGGACAAGATCCAGCACCTGCTGGAGGACACCGACTTCCTGGAGCCCCGCAGCCGGGTGAATGAGATGGTGAACAACTTCATCAAGCCCGGTCTGGAGGACCTGTGCGTCTCCCGCACCTCCTTTACCTGGGGCGTGCCGGTGGACTTCGACCCGGGCCATGTGGTCTATGTGTGGGTGGACGCCCTGTTCAACTACACCACCGCCCTGGGCTTCCTCAACGACCAGTACGACGACTACGACAAGTACTGGCCCGCCGACGTGCACTTCGTGGGCAAGGAGATCGTCCGCTTCCACTCCATCATCTGGCCCGCCATGCTCATGAGCATGGACATGCCCCTGCCCAAGAAGGTGTTCGGCCACGGCTGGCTGCTCCTGGACGGCGGCAAGATGTCCAAGTCCAAGGGCAATGTGGTGGACCCCTATATCCTGGCGGAGAAGTTCGGGGTGGACGCCCTGCGCTTCTTCCTGCTGCGCACCTTCCCCTTCGGCTCCGACGGCAATTTCTCCAACGAGTCCCTCATCAACACCATCAATGTGGACCTGGCCAACGACCTGGGCAACCTGCTCAGCCGCACCGTGTCCATGGTGGGCAAGTACTTCGGCGGCACCCTGCCTGAGGCGCGTCAGGCGGACGCTTTGGACGAGGAGCTGATCTCCCTGGCCTCCGGACTGCGGGGCCGCTATGAGGAGCAGATGGAGCACTACGCCTTCCAGAACGCCCTGGCGGAGGTCTTCAAGGTCATCGGCCGGGCCAACAAGTACATTGACGAGAACGCCCCCTGGGTGCTGGCCAAGGACATGGAGGCCAACGGCACCCGCCTGGCCACCGTCATGTACAACCTGTTGGAGGTGCTGCGCATCTCCGCCGTCCTCCTCACCCCCTTCATGCCCGGCTCCGCGAAGGAAATTCTGCGGCAGATCGGCGCCTGCGAGGCCTGCTCCACCTGGGAGAGCGCCGCCCAGTACGGCTCCCTCCGTGGGGACGTCACCGTGGTCCGGGGCGACAACCTGTTCCCCCGCGTCGACGCCGCCAAGGCCCTGGAGGAGCTGGACAAGGCCGCTGAGGAGGCCAAGAAGGCCGCCCTCCCCGACCTGGAGGTGGAGCCCCAGCTCACCGAGCAGGTGGACTTCAACACCTTCTGCAAGAGCGACTTCCGGGCCGTCAAGGTGAAGGACTGCCAGCCGGTGAAGAAGTCCAACAAGCTGCTGCGCTTCACCCTGGACGACGGCACCGGCACCGACCGGCAGATCCTCTCCGGCATCGCCATGTACTATAAGCCCGAGGAGCTGGTGGGCAAGACCCTGGTGGCCATCGTCAACCTGCCCCCCCGGAAGATGATGGGGCTGGAGTCCAACGGCATGCTCATCTCCGCCGTCCACACCGAGAAGGGCGAGGAGCGCCTGAACCTGCTGATGATCGACGATAAAATTCCCGCCGGCGCGAAGATGTGCTGAGTGTTCTGGATACAAGCAAACCCAATTGGGGCGGAGGCCGAATGGTCTCCGCCTCCTTCTTTGTCTTGCAGGTAAAGAAGGAGGCGGGACTTCATGCCTCTTTTGGGCGAACGGTCTCGCCTGAAGCGCAGCCCTCCCGCCATGCCTTTCCACGGAAGGCGCCATTGTACACTTCCTGGCGGATCATGGCTTCCTCCGGGGCGCACCAGCCCCACGTCTTTTCCAAAGAAGCTAAAACGCCGGACGGCTCCTTCTCAGGAACCATCCGGCGCTGTTTGACAGATGCGGTTATTTCTCCCGCCCGGAGAAAAACAGGATGAACACGATGGCACACACCGCCATGAGATAGCAGTAGAACATATAGGGCACGATTGCCAGCGCGGCCACCCCGGTCCCGGCGGAGGCGTACAGCAGCTGGGCCCCGTAGGGCAGGATGCCCTGCATCACCGAGGCGAAGATGTCCAGCAGAGAGGCGGACCGGCGGGGGTCGATATGGTACTCCTCGCTGATCTCCTTGGCGATGGAGCCGGACATGACAATGGCCACGGTGTTGTTGGCGGTGGCCACGTCCACGGCGGCCACCAGGCCGGCGATGCCCAGCTGGGCCCCCTTCTTGGACTTGACCCGGCGATGGATGAACTCTATGAGCCACTGGATACCCCCGTGCTCCTTCACCAGGGCCCCGATACAGGCCACAATGATGGAGATGACGGTGATATCGTACATGGCGGTGACGCCGTCTCCCATGACGGCAAACACCTGGGTCCAGGCAAAGGCCCCGGAGGCCACGCCCACCACCAGGCTCAGGGCGGCGCCCAGCATGAGGATGACGAACACGTTCACCCCGATGAGGGCGCCCACCAGCACCACCAGATAGGGCAGCACCTTCCAGAAGCTGTACTCCCCTACCTCCACCTGGCCGCTGCCGCCCCAGGTGAGGGCCACGAAGATCAGCAGGGTGATGATGGCGGCGGGGAGGACGATGAGGAAGTTCATGCGGAACTTGTCCTTCATCTCACACCCCTGGGTGCGCACGGCGGCGATGGTGGTGTCGGAGATCATGGACAGGTTGTCCCCGAACATGGCCCCGCATACCACGGCGGCGATGCACAGCACAATGTCAAAGCCGGTGGCCTCACTCATAGACACGGCAAAGGGGGCCAGGGCGGACACAGTGCCTACCGAGGTGCCCATGGACACGGACACGAAGCATGCAATGAGAAACAGGCCGGCCACGGCAAACTGGCTGGGAAGAAAATCCAGGAACAGGAACACGGTACTGTCCGCGCCTCCGGCGGCGGAGATGGCCCCGGAGAAGGCGCCGGCGGCCAGGAACACCAGGCACATGGTCAGGATGTTCTCGTCGGCCACCCCGTTGGCCATCACCTTCAGCTTGGCATTGAAGTCCAGCTTCCGGTTCTGGAAGCTGGCCACCGCCAGGGCAATCAAAAAGATCACGATGGCCGGGGTCTGATAGAACCCCTGTTCAATTTTCAGTCCATACTCAAACAAAAGCCCGCACCCCAGGTAAAGCACCAAAAAGACGATGATGGGGAGCAGGGCAATGGGATTGCTCCGAACGGAGCGCTGGTTTTCGTCCATCCCGAAATCCTTCCTCTCTCAACATAAAATAGGCCCACGCAGTACCTTTTATCATACGAAAAATAGTTCCCGGTGTCAATGAAAAACCAGCTTTTCCTGGAAAAAACAGACCGTGAACCGGAACCAGGTCCGCCGCATAGTCTGTAACAGGGCACAGGCCGCAGAGAGGAGGCGCTGCTTTGGTACCCATCGAGAGGTGGATTTTGACAAAAAGCGACTGTTATCAGGCTGGCCGGACCATCGTCCCCCAGGGGATTATGGTCCACTCCACCGGCGTGGCGCAGCCCGACCCGGAGGCGTTCTGCCGCCAGTGGGATCGCCCAGGGGTGGACGCCTGCGTCCACGCCTTTGTGGCGGAGGACCGGATCGTCCAGACCCTGCCCTGGAACTGGCGGGGCTGGCACGCGGGCAGGGGGACGCTGGGGAGCGCCAATAACACCCACATCTCTTTTGAATGCTGCGAACCGGCGGGCCACACCTATCAGGGCGGGACCATGGTGGGGTACGACCCGGAAAAAAATCAGGGGTATTTTAAGAAAATCTATGAAAACGCCGTGGACCTGTGCGCCAGGCTGTGCCGGGACTACGCCCTGGACCCCCTGGAACCGGGGGTAGTGCTCTGCCACGCGGAGGGCTTCCAGCAGGGAATCGCCAGCAACCACGCCGACGTGCTCCACTGGTGGCCCAGGCACGGGGTGGACATGGATGACTTTCGCCGGGCAATACGGGACCGGCTGGAAGAGAAGGAGGAGGACGCCGTGACACAGGAACAGTTCAACGCCATGCTGGAGGAGGCCCTGAGACAGCGGGAGCAGCTGCCCCCCAGCGGCTGGTCCCAGGCGGCCAGAACCTGGGCGGAGGGGGCCGGCATCGTGGCCGGCAGCCCCGACGGAACAAAGCGGTACCGGGCCTTTGCCACCCGGGAGGAGACCGTCCAGATGCTCCACGCGGTCTTTGGGCAAACGCCGTAAAGAAGGTTTTCTCCGAACTCAGGCGAATTTTGTTCCACAGAGGCCTGTTGATGCGCAAAAGCTCCGTTCCGCTGTGCGGGACGGAGCTTTTCTTCACGGTCTCACTGGTGCCGCCCGTCTGGCAGACTCAGCCGCCCCAGAAGGCTGCCGTTTACTCCTCCACCGGCAGCAGCTTCTTCCGCCGGGTGAGGAACAGGGTCAGGGTGGTGGCGCTGGCCAGAATGTCCGCAATGGGCTCGGCGGCGTAGATGCCGAAGACGCTCCCGGTGACCCGGGGCAGGATCAGCGCCAGGGGCACCAGCAGGATCACCTTCCGCAGCAGGGCCAGGAACAGGCTGGTCCGGGCCTGCCCCAGGGCCATAAAGGTGGTCTGACAGGCCATCTGCGCCCCAAAAGCCCAGATGCCGCCGAAAAACAGAGGCATCACCCGGGAGACCAGATCGATCAGCTGGGGCTGGGGAGTAAAGATCCGGGCCAGCAGGCCGGGGAACAGGGCAATGAACAGAAAGGCGGCGCAGGTCACAGACAAGGTGATGGTGAGCAGCCGCTTGAAGGTCTGGCGCACCCGCCGGAAGTTCTGGGCTCCGTAGTTGTAGCTCATAATGGGCTGGGTGCCCTGCGTGATCCCCTGGACGGGCATGACGATCATCTGCATGATGGACTGCATGATGGTGATGGAGCCCACATACAGGTCTCCGCCGTAGGTCTGCATCCCTGTGTTGAGCACCACGGTTACCAGGCTCTCGGTGGACTGCATAATGAAGGGGGCCACGCCCAGACCGGCGATGCGGCCGATGATGCGCTTGTTGGGAATCAGGAAAACCCGGTGCAGGCGCAGGCTGCTGCGGCGGCTGCACAGGAAACTCACCACCCAGGCGGCGCTCACCGCCTGAGACAGAATGGTGGCCAGGGCGGCGCCCCGGACGCCCATGCCCAGGACAAAGATGAAGATGGGGTCCAGGACGATGTTCAAAATGGCCCCGATGAGCACGCTGAGCATGGCGGTGGTGGCCCTCCCCTGGGCGCTGATGAAGGGGTTGAGGCCCAGGGCCAGCTGAACAAAGACGGTGCCCAGCAGATAGATGCCGATATACTCCTTGGCGTAGCCGATGGTGGCGTCGGACGCCCCAAAGGCGTACAGAATAGGCTCCTGAAAGAGACTGAATCCCACGGTCAAGACCACCGCTGCGCCCAACAGCATGGTGAGGGAGTTGCCCAGAATGCGCTGCGCCTCCACCCTCCGCTTCGCCCCCAGCTGGATGGCGGCCAGGGGCGCGCCTCCCTGCCCCGCAAAGGCGGCAAAGGCGGAGATCAGGGTGATGATGGGGAAGGTGACTCCCACGCCGGTGAGGGCCACGTCCCCGATCTCCGGGATATGGCCGATATAGATGCGGTGCACAATGTTATAGAGCATGTTGATGATCTGAGCCGCGACAGAGGGCACCGCCAGCTTCAAAATCAATTTCCCAATGGGGGCGGTGGCCAGGATCTCATCGCTGTGACGGGTCTGTTCCACAGGATACCACTTCCTTTTCTGCGTAAAGAGTAGTATAGCACACTCCTCCCGTTTTGGAAAGCCGGTCTTTATTGCCTCCTCACTTCACCGCGCCCCGCTTTTTTCGTAAAAATGACGGAAATCCGCTGGAAATTTTCGGCCGTCTGTGGTACACTTACCCCAACAGCAAAGCTCCAGCGAATCTTCATGTACAGTACACAGGAGGTCATTCAGTATGTCTTATCGGGAGAATTACGAGAAATGGTTGCACAGTCCCGCCCTCTCCGCGGCGGAAAAGGCGGAGCTGGAGTCCATCCAGGGGGACGAGAAGGAGATCGAGAGCCGCTTCTTTGACCAGTTGTCCTTCGGCACCGCCGGCCTGCGGGGCACCATGGGGGTGGGCCTGTACCGGATGAACGTCCATGTGGTCCGGCACGCCACCCAGGCCTTTGCCCAGGTCATCCTGGAGGAGGGGGCCGAGGCCGCCGCCCGGGGGGTAGCCGTGTGCTTCGACTGCCGGAACAACTCGGACGTCTTTGCCCGGGAGGCCGCCTGCGTCATGGCCGCCAACGGCATCCCCGCCCGCCTGTTTGAGTCCCTGCGCCCCACCCCGGAGCTGTCCTTCGCCGTGCGGGAGTATCACTGCATCGCCGGCATCAACGTCACCGCCAGCCACAACCCCAAGGAATATAACGGCTACAAGGTGTACTGGGAGGACGGCGCCCAGCTGCCCCCCAAGCACGCCGACGAGGTGGCCAAGAAGATGAAGGAGCTGGACGTGTTCGGCTGCGTCAAGACCATGGACTACGACGAGGCCGTCTCCAAGGGGCTCATCACCCTTATGGGGGAGGAGACCGACGAGAAGTTCCTGGCCAACGTGATGGAGCAGGTCAACGACAAGGCTGTGGTGGAGAAGATGGCCGACACCTTCACCATGGTGTACACCCCCTTCCACGGCACCGGCTACAAGCTCATCCCCGAGGCCCTGAAGCGCCTGGGCATGAAGCATGTGATCTGCGTCCCCGAGCAGATGGTCATTGACGGCAACTTCCCCACCGTGGTCTCCCCCAACCCGGAGAACCCCGAGGGGTTCTATCTGGCGGTGGACCTGGCCAAAAAGAACAACGCCGACTTTATCCTGGGCTCCGACCCGGACGCCGACCGGGTGGGCATCATGGTGCGCACCAAGGACGACGACTTTGTGGTCATCTCCGGCAACCAGACCGGCGTGCTCCTGCTGGACTATCTGATCGGGGCCAAGCGCCGCACCGGCAAGATGCCCGAGAAGCCGGTGGCTCTGAAGACCATCGTCACCACCGAGATGGCCCGGAAGGTGGCCGAGGTGAACGGCCTGCAGTGCTACGACACCTTCACCGGCTTCAAGTTCCTGGCGGAGAAGAAGGACAAGCTGGAGAACTCCGGCGAGGACAAGGTCATCTTCTCCTACGAGGAGTCCTACGGCTATATGCTGGGCGACTACGTCCGGGACAAGGACGCCGTGTCCGCCAGCGTGGAGCTCTCTGAAATGGCCGCCTGGTACGCCTCCCAGGGCATGACCCTGTACGACGCCCTCCAGGCTTTGTTTGAGAAGTACGGCTATTACGGGGAGAAGACCATGAACCTGGTCATGCCCGGCCTGGACGGTCTGAAGAAGATGGCCGACCTGATGGCGGGCCTGCGCCAGAATCCTCCCACGGAGATTGCCGGCGTGGCGGTGAAGCAGCAGAAGGACTATCAGGACGGCAGCGTGGTGAATGTGGCCGACGGCGCCAAGAGCACCATGGAGCTCTCCGGCTCCAACGTGCTGCGGTACGAGATGGCCGACGGCACCAGCCTCATCGTCCGCCCCTCCGGCACCGAGCCCAAGGTGAAGGTCTACATCCTGGCCAACGGCGAAAGCAAGGCCGCCTGCGACGAGAAGGTGGCCAAGTACGCCGCCTGGGCCGAGACCCTCAAAGGCTGACCTACTTTTCTTGAAAGAAAAGTAGGCAAAAGAACTTTATGCGAAACTTCATTTCGCCTCTTGGAAAATCGTCGATTTTCTTTCTTTATCGTATTTGGTTTTATGCGGGTCCCGCTTGATTTTAAAAGCGGGACCCGTTTATTTTTCCGCTGTTCAGGCGGCAGGCATGAAAATGGCGTGAGAGGCGGGCCTCTCCTCCGAAACATGGGCGGAAGGTTCTCAAACAGCGGCTTTGTGAGCGCTTCGACAGCCGCCCAGGCCCGGACGGCCCAGCACGCCCTTCCGCGGCTTTCCGAAAGCGTATTGAAACCTCTGCACGTTTTGATATCTTCCCGGCATATAAAATCCCCCCCTGATGCAGCTTCTTTTTCCGCACCAGAGGGGAAGCTCTGTCACTGTCCGTTCTCCCGAGCCTGTTCATGCGGCCCAGGGGCTCGTTTCGTCTCTGCTCTAGGCCAGGACCACCAGATGGTCGGGGTCCTGTTCCATACCGCCGGCCAAATGGACCATGCTGATACCAATGTCCCACACACCGCCGGTCGTACTCCCATTGGAAAATAGGTACGTTGGGGCAATGAGCACCCCGTCCTTTAACTTAATAAATAGGGGAACATCCTCCACGATCTCCTGATTCATCTCGTCCCACAGATCGCCAATCAACTCCATAGGCTCCCCATTCACCAGGACCTGGCTGCTGCCCACGGTCATCTCTACGGTCACGTCCCGGTAGGTGGCAGTGGCTGTCTGAGTATCCGCATCCCAGATGTACTCCGCCCCCAGTCCCTGACACAGGGCCTCCATATTGGTGTAGAACGGCCCCTCCTCGCCATAGCGAGGGACAAAGAAGGGGTAGAGGCGCTCATCCTCCTCCGCTAGGGTGGGTTCGGAGCCATCCAGTGGGAATTCAGTATCCCCAAAGATAATAGACGCCACCTCATTTACATCGGTAAATTTTACCTCCGCAAAATTTACTCGGAACGTAATAAGATCGTTGTCTCTATCAGCACCTGTACCTCCAGATACCCCCAACTGTTCCGAGGTAATGAGAGAGCCATCCTTCATCTTCAAGATAAACCTGTAATCAACGGCATCCCAGCCCATGTCCTGTTTTCTTTCTCCTATGGTCTGGATCTCATAGTACAGCTGAGTGGGGGTAAGGGTGGCCTCTGTCAGAATGGCACGCTGGCCATTCAGGGGATTGAACAAAAACTCCTGGTCCGGTTCCAAGTGGGCGGAACCCACTACGGTATCCAGTGGAATTTCCACGGAACATTCCCGTCCCATGAAACCCACCCACAGCTCCATGGGGGTGTCCATCGGCCCCAGCCACCGCTGAAAGACCAGGCTTATCGACCAGGAGCGGCTGGCATCTGAGGGCGCGGACAATTCATAGCCGCCGCCTCCAGCTGACCCGGTGTATTCATATCCAGCCTTCTCGGTGATCTCCCCCTGATTTGCCTGGAACGTATCCGGTCCGGTGCTCCCACTGGTCATCAGTCCGTCCACCATCTCCTGCCCCCAGTTCTCCAGATGGTACTCCGCGATGACCTTGTTGCTCTTTAAATCCTCCACCGCCTGTTCATTCAGACCTTCCACGGTAACGGTGGCATAGACGGTCATGCCGTCGTAATAGGCGCTGTTCACCGTAAAGCGGTAATCCTCGTTTTCCGCGCTGCCCACCTCCGTTTGGACGTAGGGCTCCAAGCCGCTGGTGTCCCCCTGGAAAAACACATTCAGCAGGCCCAGCTGACTCCCCACCGCCATGGCCGACCCGGTGAGCACCACCAGGGCGGCGGCCAGGGCCAGAATCAATTTCTTTTTATGCATGGGTCTCCTCCTTTTCTGTCTCAGTTCCGCGCCGACACCGGCCTGGGCCAGCACCTGCTCCACCAGCTCCTCCCGGGGGGAGAGCTGGTCCATCATCTGCTTATACTCCTTACGCATGGGTCATCCCTCCTCCACCAGCAGCTTTTTCAGTTTCGCCCTCGCCCGCAGCAGTTGGGAGCGCACCGTGGCCGGGTTCCGGCCGAGCATTTGGGCGATCTCCTCGGTGGTCATGTCCTCGTAGTAGTAGAGGTGCAGAACGGTGCGGTCCCGCTCCGGCAGCCGCCGCAGCTCCTCCCACAGGTCCTCCCCCTCCGGCGCGGGGACGGACAGGGCCTCGCTGAGGGGCTCGGTGCGCTTTCGCCACGGGGCGGTGTGGAAGCGGTTGGCGCAGTTCACCGCCACCCGCAGCAGCCAGGCCTTTCGGTGCTCCTCCGAGGTGAATGCGGGGGCGCGGGTGAGATACCGGAGAAAGACCTCCTGGTACAGGTCCTCCGCGTCGCTCCGGTTCCCCGTCCGGGCGAAGGCCAGGCGGTAGACCATGTCCGAGTAACGCCGGATGACCGCCTCCGGGCTGTCTCTGTCCTGAGTTGGGTCCATGTTCTCTCCTCCTTTCACCCCAAACACCCCGCAGGGGGACAAAATGTTGCGCGCTATGTTAAAAAATATTTTACCACATCAGAAGATCTGGTTTGAAAAAAAGAATTGACAATTCCCCGAGGTTGGGAGTAAGATAGTTGCAAGTTACATTTTGCCGGTACCGTCCGGCGGTTCAATCAGATACCACGGCAATGACCGGGAAGTAAGCGGGTCTGGACGCACAGAGAAGGAGCGGCTGGTGAAAGCTCCAGGAAAGGACCCAAGTCTGAAGATCGCCCGTGAGCCGCCCCACTGAACGGGACGTTTTCGAGTCCTGAGTAGGCGGGGACGGAGGCCCACCGTTATCGGGGCAATGAGCGCACAGGCCCTGCCTGTGAAGTTAGGTGGTACCACGGAGTAAACGTACGGCTTCGTCCTATCAAATGAGATGGGACGAGGCCGTTTTTGTTTTTTCCCCGCCGGGTCCGGCGCCGGACGGGGGCACAGAGAAAGAGGCCGGTTTGTTTTGTGATTTGCGGAGGTGACGGTGTGATGAATGGAGCGCAGGCTTTGATCGAGAGCTTGAAGCGAGAGAATGTAGAGCACATGTTTGGATACGCGGGGGCGACCATCTGCCCGGCGGTGGACGCCCTGAAGGAGCACCCGGAGATCGCGTATACCCTGGTGCGGACCGAGCAGAACGCGGGGCACATGGCCTCGGGCTACGCCCGCATGAGCGGAAAAGTGGGAGTGTGCATGGTGACCAGCGGCCCGGGGGCCACCAACCTGATCACCGGCATCGCCACCGCCTACATGGACTCCATTCCCATGGTGGCCATCACCGGCCAGGTGCCCAGCAACCTGCTGGGCCGGGACATCTTCCAGGAGGTGGACATCACCGGGGCCGTGGCCCCCTTCTCCAAGCACAGCTATCTGGTGAAGGACGCCAACGACATCCCCCGGGTGGTGAAGGAGGCCTTCCACATCGCCTCCACCGGCCGCCCCGGCCCGGTGCTCATCGACATCCCCATCGACGTGCAGGAGCAGACCTTGAAAAAGTTCCAGTACCCGGAGACGGTGAACATCCGGGGCTATAAGCCCAGCGTCAAGGGCAACGACCTTCAGATCAAGCGGGTGGTGGAGGCCATCGCCCGGGCCAAGCAGCCCCTCATCTGCGCCGGCGGCGGCGTGTGGCTGGCCAACGCCCGGGACGAGCTGCTGGAGCTGGCGGAGAGCTGCGCCATCCCGGTGGTCAAGACCATGATGGGCATCTCCCTGATGGCCACCGACCACCCCCTGAACATGGGCATGATCGGAGCCCACGGCAACCACTGCGCCAACCAGGCGCTGGCCAAGGCGGACCTGCTCATCATGGTGGGCACCCGGGCCGCCGACCGGGCCATGGTGGACCCCAAGGAGATCCAGCGGCGCATGGCCACCATCCACATCGACGTGGACCCGGCGGAAATCGGCAAGAACATGGAGGCCGCCATCCCCCTGGTGGGCGACGTGAAGGTCATTTTGAGACAGATTCTGGACCGGGGCGTGCCGGTCACCGACTCCACCGCCTGGCTGGACCAGCTGAAGGACTACCGGCGGGCGGAGCTGAACCGGGTCTTCCCCCGGCGGGAGGGCTCCGTGTTCCCCGGCACCCTCCTGCGGAAGCTGGGGGCCAAGCTGGACGACGACGCGGTGGTCAGCGTGGACGTGGGCCAGAACCAGATTTTCACCTGTAAGTACCTGCCCCAGAAGCATGGGCGGCTGCTCACCAGCGGCGGCCTGGGCACCATGGGCTACGCCCTGCCCGCGGGCATCGGGGCCAAGGTTGCGGCGCCGGAGCGCCAGAACATCGTGGTGTGCGGCGACGGCTCCTTCCAGATGGCCATGAACGAGCTTGCCGCCATCAAGGCGGCGGACCTGGACGTGAAGATCGTTCTGTTCCAGAACAACACCCTGGGCCTGGTCCACCAGATCCAGAAGACCGCCCCCTACCACGGCCCCTTCGGCGTGGCGCTGGACGGCTCCCCGGACTTTTCCGCCGTGGCCGGCGCCTACGGCATCCCCAGCCTGACTGTGGACGACGAGGACAAGGTGGACGAGGTGCTGGACCAGTTCCTGCATACCAAGGGCTGCTGCCTGCTCATCGTCAAGGTCCACCCGGACGTGGGCACCAACGACTAAAGGAGGGGAGGAGATTTTATGAAGCAGACCATTTCCATTCTGGTGGAAAACCAGGCCGGCGTGCTCAACCGCATCACCGGGCTGTTCTCCCGCCGGGCCTTCAACATCGACTCCCTGGCGGTGGGGGTCACCGACGACCCCACCATCTCCCGCATCACCATCATCGTGGACAGCGGCAACAGCGTGGTGGAGCAGGTGGAGAAGCAGCTCAACAAGCTGGTGGACGTAATCAAGGTCCGCACCCTGGAGGAGAACAACCTCATCGGCCGGGAGCTGATGATTTTAAAGGTAAACGCCAACAACAAGACCCGCCAGGACATTATGACCATCTGTGAGATCATGGGGGCCAAGGTGGACGACATCTCCCCCAGCTCCATGACCATGGAGCTCTCCGACACCCCGGAGCGTCTGGACACCTTCCAGTCCATGATGCGCCCCTTCTCCATCCTGGAGGTGGCCCGCACCGGCGTCATCGCCGTGCAGAAGGGCGGAGGGAAGATTTGATTTTGAGTTAGGAGATAGGAGATAGAAGATAGGAGTGAAGGTGCGCGCCAGAGGCGCGCGATTGAAAAAGTCCGGCGCAGCCGGACACCATAACTCCTATCTCCTATCTCATCACTCCTATCTGAACCAAAGGAGGCAGCAGTTTGAAAGTAAGAGCGACCCAAGCCATCCTGGAGTGCCTGCTGGAGCAGGAGGTGGATACCGTCTTCGGCTATCCCGGCGGAACCATCCTGAATCTCTATGATGAACTGTATAATTATCAAGATAAAATCCACCACGTATTGACCGCCCATGAACAGGGTGCCTCCCACGCCGCCGACGGCTATGCCCGCTCCACCGGCAAGGTGGGGGTGTGCTTCGCCACCTCCGGCCCCGGGGCCACCAACCTGACCACCGGCATCGCCACCGCCTACATGGACTCCTCCCCCGTGGTGTTCATCACCTGCAACGTCACCGAGGAGACCCTGGGCAAGGACGCCTTCCAGGAGGTGGACATCACCGGCATCGCCATGCCCATCACCAAGGCCACCTATCTGGTCCGGGACCCCAAGACCATCCCCGACGTGATGCGCCAGGCCTTCGCCGTGGCGGCCACCGGCCGGCCCGGCCCAGTGCTCATCGACTTTTTGAAGAACGTCACCGCCCCCAGCGTGGAGATCGACTACGAGTTCATCCCCTGGACCCAGAACCGGGAGACCAACAGCATCCGTCAGCTGGCGGTGAGCCACGGCCTGAAGGCCCCCGAGCCCGACCTGGGCGACGTGGACAAGCTGGTGGAGATGATCGCCCAGTCGGAGCGCCCCCTGCTCATCTGCGGCGGCGGCGTGGTCCGGGGCCGGGCGGACAAGCAGTTCCGGGAATTTGCCGAGAAGCTGGACGCCCCGGTGGCCATCACGGTCATGGGCGGCGGCGGCTTCCCGGGGGCCCACCCCCTCACCACCGGCATGATCGGCATGCACGGCTCCCAGGCCAGCAACGTGGCCTGCAACGAGTGTGATTTACTGATTGCCGTGGGCTGCCGGTTCTCCGACCGGGTGGCCCTCCAGCCGGACACCTTCGCCAGCCAGGCCAAGATCGTCCACATCGACATCGACCGCTCGGAGATCGACAAGAACGTGCTCACCGACCACCACATCATTGGGTCGGCCAAGCGGGTGCTGGAGCTGCTCAACGAGCGCCTGCCCCAGTATCACCACCAGTCTTGGAAGGAACATATCCTCCCCCTGCGGGAGCCCCAGGTGGTGGAGGAGGGGGACAAGCTGACCCCCGGCCAGATTCTGGACGCCATTGAGAAGGCGGTCCCCCGGGACGCCATCGTGGCCACCGACGTGGGCCAGCACCAGATGTGGTCCATCCAGCACTTCCACTTCAACTACCCCGGCCAGCTGCTCACCAGCGGCGGCTTCGGCACCATGGGCTTCGGCCTGGGGGCGGCCATTGGGGCCAAAATCGGCAACCCGGACAAGGTGGTGGTCCACACCACCGGCGACGGCTGCTTCCGCATGAACTGCCACGAGCTGGCCACGGTGGAACACTACCATCTGCCCATTATCACGGTGGTGTTCAACAACGGCACCCTGGGCATGGTGCGCCAGTGGCAGCACCTCATTTACCACGAGCACTACTCCCAGACCACCCTGGACCGGGGCCCCGACTTTGTGAAGCTGGCTGAGGCCTACGGTCTGAAGGGCAAGCGGGTCACCAACCGGGCCGAGATGGAGCAGGCCCTTCAGGAGGCCCTGTCCTGCGGCTGCGGCTATGTCATCGACTGCCAGGTGGACATGGACGAGATGGTCCGGCCCATGGTGGCCGGCGGCGCCCACATCACCGATTTTCTGCTGAAGTAAGGAGGGCGTGAAGCGATGAAAAAGACCTTTGACACGGAAAAGAAGCTCTACACCCTCTCCCTGCTGGTCCAGGACATTCCCGGCGTGCTCAGCCAGGTGGCCCGGCTGTTCTCCCGCAAGGGGTACAACATCGAGTCCATCGTCTCCGGCGAGACCAGCCAGCCCGGCCTCACCCGCATCACCATCGTGATCCTGGGGGACGAGCTGATGGTCAACCAGATCGCCGCCCAGTGCCGGAAGCTGATTCCGGTGCAGGTGGTGAAGATCCTGGACGAGGAGACCTCCATCCAGCGGGAGTTCGCCATGATCAAGGTCATGGCGGTGGACCGCACCACCCGGGATGAGATCATCCAGATGGCCAACATCTTCCGGGCCAACATCATCGACGTGAGCCGGGAGACCCTCACCGTGGCCATCTTCGGGGACAAGAGCAAGACCGGCGCCCTTATCAACCTGCTGTCCGACTTCGGCATTCTGGAGATGGCCAAGACGGGCACCCTGGCCATCGAGCGGGGCCGCAGCTCCATCTACGACGACAGCAAGCTCCGGGAGGAGTACAACTACGGCAAGAACGTGCTGTAACAGAGGCGGGCGGCCGCGAGGGTTGCCCCTGCAAAATGCCCGTAGGGGCGGCTATCAGCCGCCCGCAGGATTCTGCTATCTTGTTCGGGCGGATCATATCCGCCCCTGCACGCCGGGCTTTCTCGCAAAGGGAGAGCCAGTTTACCCTGTCAATCCGCCAAGAGGACCGAGAATCGGCCTCCTGGGGTTTTGAATTTGAAATCTTAATGCCATCAGCAAAAAGGAGTGTATTATCATGGCAAAGATGTACTACGCGAAGGACTGCGATATCAACTACCTCAACGGGAAGAAGATCGCCATCATCGGCTACGGCTCCCAGGGCCACGCCCACGCCCTGAACCTGAAGGATTCTGGCTGCGACGTGTGCGTGGGCCTGCGCGCCGGCTCCAAGAACTGGAAGAATGCCGAGGAGGCCGGCCTGAAGGTGATGACCATCGCTGAGGCCGCCAAGTGGGGCGACATCGTGATGATGCTTATCAACGACGAGGTCCAGGCTGATGTGTACAAGAAGGACATTGCCCCCAACCTGGAGGATGGCAACGCCCTGGCCTTTGCCCACGGCTTCAACATCCGCTATCAGCAGATCGTGCCCCCCAAGGGCGTGGACGTGTTCATGGCTGCCCCCAAGGGCCCCGGCCACACTGTCCGCTCCACCTATGTGAACGGCAAGGGCGTGCCCTGCCTGGTGGCCGTGGAGCAGAACGCCACGGGTGATGCGCTGAAGATCGCCCTGGCCTACATCGCCGGCATCGGCGGCGCCCGCGCCGGCATCATGGAGACCACTTTCCACGACGAGACCGAGACCGACCTGTTCGGCGAGCAGGCCGTTCTGTGCGGCGGCGTGGTGGACCTGATGCGCTGCGGCTTCGAGACCCTGGTGGAGGCCGGCTACGAGCCCGAGAACGCCTACTTCGAGTGTATCCACGAGATGAAGCTGATCATCGACCTGATCAACAAGGGCGGCGTGGCTGCCATGAACTACTCCATCTCCGACACCGCGGAGTTCGGCGAGTACGTCTCCGGCCCCCGTGTCCTGCCCTATGAGGAGACCAAGAAGAATATGCGCGCGGTCCTCTCCGACATCCAGGACGGCACCTTCGCCGGCAAGTGGATCGCCGAGAACAAGAACGGCCGCACCTTCTTCAACTCCAAGCGGGCCCAGCTGGCCAAGCACCAGATGGAGACCGTGGGCGCCGAGCTGCGGAAGAACATGCTCTGGGGCGACGACACCGACCTGGACACCGCTTCCAACTAATTTTCACCTTGCAGATCAAACATCCCCCGGCAGCCGCCGGGGGATGTTTTTTACACAATATGATCTTGACTTTTGTGTCACCATAATTTATAATGTTTTTGGTGACACAAAAGGAGGTGAGTCTATTGCCGCCGCGTGGGAGGCCAACATCGGACCCCAAGACCCACGAAACCCGCATCCGTATGTCAGATGAGGATATACGCCTTCTGGAAATCTGTTGCCAAAAGACTGGCATGACAAAAGCAGAGGTAATCCGTCAGGGAATCCGAGAGGTCTACGAAAAGGTGAAATAAGAGAACGCCCACCGTCCCAGCAAGACACTATGAGCGTTCTCTCTTCCCATAACCCGAAGGTCTGGTAAATCTGATTATGCCACACCTCCCGGGAAAATACAAGGAGGTTTTATCATGTTTGATCTGCGCACGAAGCTGCTGGACCTGGATGAGGACCTGGAGCGGCTCACCTGGGGCGTCCAGGCGGCCAGGGCCGTTTCGGCAGCCATTTCCCAGGACCACGCCTATGGAGAGGGACTATACGCGGTCAGCGACTATCTGTATGAGGTGCAGGAAAAAATGCGCGGAGACCTGGACCTGTGCCTGGCGCAGGTGCGCGAAAACTAGCGAAGCTATACAGCAGTCCCCCGGCAAAAGCCGGGGGACCTGTTATTTCACATCGCCGGGAACCGCGTCAATGCGGTATAATTCTGGAATGGTCAGGGAGATGTCCTGAGGGGTCCCGCTGGACGGGGCATCCTGCATTTGAAGCACGGTGACCTCAAATTCATTTCCGGTCTCTGTAAACTCGCTGGTCTGATACGAGTAATAGGCCGTATAGAGATCGGCGGGCTCTACCGACAGATCGGCGCTCCGGATTACCCCGCTGTACTCCCCCTGGCCGGGAACTGCGGCCGAGATCAGGGAACGGCGGCCGGAATCGTCGCTGCCCCCGGCGGCCTGAAATCGGATGGTATATTCCCCCTCACCGGAACTGGAGACCTGGCCGACGGTGATGCTGCATCCGTCCTCCTGAAACACCACCTGCCCCTCCAGTTCCTCCGGGGAATCGGTGGAAATACGCAGGGACAAGGGGGATGCGGTTGATACGCATGTCAACTCATAGTCCGAGGGCAGGTCCGCCCACGACGGAGCCGCCCCCTCCCCGGCACAGCCGGCAAGCAGCCCGCAAAGAAGCACTGCGGAAAATTTTCTCAGTCTTCCGTCCACGAAAACGTCCCCTTTCCAACTAAAACTGCTGCCTGGGCCCTGTGGATAGGTATATTCTACAAAAAAACTCCGATCTTGTCCACCTGTTTCTCCTCCTGCCAAGGGCTGCAACCGTGTGGAGAAAAATCTGTTTTTTAGTGTTGAAGGGACCCCTCTCGTTGTGATACAATGATGTGAAATGACAAGAGATTCTCCCGGCGTGCTCCGCCGGGAATTTTAGAGCTGTACCGGGGAAAGGAAGGTCCGTGATGCGACATCTGATCGACTTTGGAGATATGACCCGTGAGGAGTGGGAGGCCCTGTACGCCCGGGCCAGTGAGATCATGGACGCGCCGGAGCGCTTTGTGGACGTGTGCCACGGCAAGGTGTCCTGCAACCTGTTTTACGAGCCGTCCACCCGCACCAACTTCTCCTTCCAGACCGCCATGATGCGGCTGGGCGGGTCGGTGTTCGGCTTTGCCGACCCCAACTCCTCCTCGGTGGCCAAGGGGGAGAGCATGAAGGACACGGTGCGGATGGTGTCCAACTACGCCGACGTGGTGGTCATGCGCACCCCCTGGGAGGGCTCGGCCAAGGCGGCCTCCCTGTACTCCCATGTGCCGGTGGTGAACGCCGGGGACGGCGGCCACATGCACCCCACCCAGACCATGGCCGACCTGACCACCATCACCCGCCTGCGGGGCGGGGTGGACGGGCTGTGCCTGGGGCTGTGCGGCGATTTGAAGAACGGCCGCACCGTCCACTCCCTCATCAAGGCCATGGCCAAGTTCCGGGACATTAAATTCTTCCTCATCTCCCCCCGGGAGCTGGCGGTCCCCGACTACATGCGGGTCTTTATGCGGGAGCACAACATGTGGTTCACCGAGGTCACCGGCCTGGAGGCGGTCATCCCCCAGCTGGATGTGCTGTACATGACCCGCATCCAGAAGGAGCGCTTTGTGGACCCCCTGGAGTACGAGCGGAACAAGGGCATCTATGTGCTCACCCGCCGGAAACTGGAGCGGGCCAAGAAGGACATGCTGGTGATGCACCCCCTGCCCCGGGTGGATGAGATCGCCGTGGACGTGGACGACGACCCCCGGGCGGTGTACTTCCAGCAGGCCCGCTACGGCATGTTCGCCCGCATGGCCCTGCTGGAGCATCTGGCCCTCCAGCCCCGGGACGAGCACCCCGCTCCGGTGGAGATCGGCACCAAGCCCATCTGCCGCAACCCCCGCTGCATCACCCAGATGGAACGCTACCTCCCCCCCCTGATCAAAAAGATCGGCGGAGCGGACTGCTGCGGCTTCTGTGACGCCCCCCTGGAGTGAGGCTCTGAAATGCAGGATTCCTGTCAATGTTGTGTTAAGGAATAAAATTACATCTTGACAGAAAGCTGGATCACAGGTATAGTTATAGGAAAGCGGCTGTAAAGTGCCGTGTGGAAGAAGGCGGGAAAGGTCCCGCCGCTTGAGAAGGAGACGCCTGTTTTATGGATTCCGACAGCGACGAAACGACTGCTGGAGACAATAGAACTGTTTTGAAAAAGCATAGTCTGCCCGACCGATCCGGCCGGGGCAGGCCGTGCTTTTTTGCGCTTTTTTTCAGGTAACGGATTTTATTAGGAGGAACGAGTACCGTGCAAACCATTGTGTTTCAGCTGCTGGTCCAGATCATTCTGATCTTGATCAATGCATTTTTCGCCGCGACGGAGATCGCGGTGATCTCGCTGAACGCCAATAAACTGCGAAAACTGGAAGAAGAGGGCGACAAGCTGGCGCCCAAACTGCTGCACATGGTGGAGGACAGCTCCGGCTTTTTATCCACCATCCAAATTGCCATCACTCTGTCGGGCTTCCTGGGCGCCGCCTTCGCCGGGGACGCCTTCGCCGAGTACTTAACCGCCTGGCTCCTGAGCCTGGGGGTGGGCATTCCCGCGTCGGTGCTGGACACCATCTCTCTGGTGGTGGTAACCATCATCCTGTCCTATTTCACCCTGGTATTCGGCGAGCTGGTCCCCAAGCGGATCGCCATGCAGAAGTCCATGGAGATGGCCCGGCTGTCCTGCCGCGTGGTCTCTGCCATCGCCACCATCGCCAAGCCGGTGGTAAAGCTGCTGTCCCTGTCCACCAATGGGGTGCTCCGCCTGCTGCGCATGCGGACCGATGTGGAGGAAGAGCAGGTCACAGAGGATGAGATCCGCATGATGATCGACCTGGGCAACGAGAGCGGCTCTATCAATGAGGACGAGAAGGAGTTGCTGCACAACGTGTTCGACTTCTCGGACCAGACCGTCAGCGATGTGATGACCCACGCGGCGGACGTGGAGTCCATCTCCGTGGACGCCACCCGGGAGGAGGTTCTGGACACCATCCGCTCCACCGGCCTGTCCCGCTTCCCGGTGTACGGGGAGGATGAGAGCGACATTCTGGGCGTGCTCAACACCCGGGACTTCCTGGTGGATTGGGTCTCCGACGGGACCAAATCTGTGCGGGATCTGATGCGCCCGGCCTATCTGGTGCCGGAGAGCCTGTCCGCCGACGATCTGCTGCGGGATATGCAGATCAAGAAGATCCATCTGGCCGTGGTGCTGGACGAGTACGGCGAGCTGGCCGGCGTCATCACGGTGGAGGACCTGCTGGAGGAGATCGTGGGCAACATCTACGACGAGTTCGACCCCGCCGAGCCCCAGGAGCTGGAGCAGCTGGGCGAAAACCTGTGGCGGGTGAGCGGCTCCCTCAGCGTGGAGGATCTGGCCGAGGAGCTGGATATGGAGCTGCCCGAGGACGAGGACTATGACACGGTGGGCGGCATGCTGCTCAGCTGCCTGCGCACCATCCCCGAGGACGGCAGCCGCCCCCTGGTCCAGGTCCACGGCCTGGAGCTCCAGGCGGAGAAGGTGGAGGACCACCGGATTCGCTCCGTCCTGGTCCGTAAGCTGCCCGACGATACTGAGGAGCAGGAGAGCGCCTGATAGGCTTTTCATGGCCGCCCCTATTTCAGGGGCGGCCAAAATAGAAAATGTGAAAAAAGGGATTGACAACTCCCTGTAAAATGTGGTATTATTTCATGGCTGACGTGAGAGGAACAAGCCATCCATGCGGGTGTAGTTCAATGGTAGAATCCCAGCCTTCCAAGCTGGTCGCGTGGGTTCGATTCCCATCACCCGCTCCATATGCGCCTGTAGCTCAGGTGGATAGAGCAACTGCCTTCTAAGCAGTGGGTCAGGGGTTCGAATCCCTTCAGGCGTGCCACTTTTTTCTGTGTGGCTGCCGCTGGTTTCCCTCATGGACAGTCAGATATGGTGGGTGTAGCTCAGTTGGTTAGAGCACCGGATTGTGGTTCCGGGTGTCGAGGGTTCGAGTCCCTTTACCCACCCCACACAAGGCGGAAGGGCCGGAGCTTCGGCTCCGGCCCTCGCCATTTTTCCCTTGCGAGATAGGGGTGTAGCCAAGTGGTAAGGCAAGGGACTTTGACTCCCTCACTCGCTGGTTCGAGTCCAGCCATCCCTGCCAATTTTTTATGACCCAGTAGCTCAGTTGGCAGAGCACCTGCCTTTTAAGCAGGGTGTCCGGAGTTCGAATCTCCGCTGGGTCACCATAAAATCAAAACGGTATAGATGCCACTGGCGAAAAGCCAGTGGCATCAACCGTTTCCGGGCTTTTTCAGCTCAAAAATTCACGGATGATTCCATAGATGCCAACCGCTGTTTCCCCCTAACTGGTGGGATTCGAACCCCCTTTTTTCGGTGATTGGCAAATCCGAAACCATGTGGCGCCCTTTTTGAAGCGGTTATTTTCAAAAAGGGCGCTATTTTTCTATCAATAGAATACACAAAGTTTGAGGCGTCAATTTGTTGGTCACGACGGGCCATCGAATTGGCGCCCTTTTTGTTTTCAGATAAATTCAAAAAGGGCACTGAATGTCAGGAGGTAGTAAATGAACCGAGAACAGTTTTTTCAGGAGCTTCGCACCGCTCTCCACCGTGAGGGGTTCACTCCGCAGCCGGAACAGGATGAATTGCTTCCTGTGGAGTGGGATGGTCTCCCCCTTTGCCGGATCACAGCGGACGGAGGCGTTCGCTACTGGCAAGAGGATGTAGCGACGCCGGAACGGGAACGAGCCTGTGAGCGAGCCACCGATCTGGCCTGCACCGTGCGGAAGTACATGACGCTGCTGGAACAGGCTCCGCTCCTGCAAGCCCAAAGTCTGACCGGTGACTACCGTCTGCTGGCTGACTTCAACGGAGCCGTGTTGGCTGCCCATCCCACCCGGCTTGGCGTCCAATTCGTCACATGGGACTGGAGCTTCGACCGCACAGGTCTCAATCAGGGCAATTACTTTCAGGAAAACTATGCAGGTGCCAAGCAGGACTTCGCCATCCGCGCCGGCCTCATTTCCAAACAGCAAATCTTCAAGCAGGAGCAGCTTATCGAAATCTACCGGTGCTGCTCTGACACCTTAGACGCTGGTTATGACTTGACTGCCGAGCAGGAAAAGTGCATCCGGGGCGTTCAGGAGCAGATTGCCATTGCAGCTCCCGATGCTCTGGAGCGCATAAGGGAGCAGGAGCAGCACCCCATGGAACCCTACAACCAGGAACCGATCATGTAATATTCAGGCGCCGGAGTTTTAGAAATAAGACTCCGGCGCTTTTTTGCTTTACTGAAAGGAGCACACCACCAATGACACGCTACTTCATGCAGGATACACCGCTGTGCCAGATGGAACAGCAGATGATGACCCCGCCCTATTTCAAGCCCAGAGGCCATGGCCGATACTATCCCGGTTTTCAATATAGCAGAGATGACATGGAGTGCCCATACTGCATGAACTTCAGACGCAATCATCCCTGCCCTTTGGAGCAGTGCGTCTGTCTGGATGAACGGATCGTGGCCGGTGCAATTGACCTCAACGAGTTTGTCAGGGATTGCTTCTTCCCTGAAGCGGGAGTGCAGCTTCAGGCCCGCTTAGAGAGGAGTTTCAATGGCTGCTCCATTGGATTTTTCCTGAGCGATAGTCATCGGGAGCGTTGGCAGCACTGGCGTGAGCGCTGTTTTCGAATGCCGAACCGTAACCTGGCCGCACTGTTTCTTCTCACGGCGTATGAGGATATCTGGCGCAGGATGATCTGGAAATTTGATGCCAGTGGGTTTGACTTTCAATCTGTCCAGCTCGCCGGCATCCAACCGGAGCTGTACAGTGTTTATCAGGCGGCCAAAGCCATCTCCACCGGCAGCCCCAATATCACTCTTGCCGATCTCGCATCCCCCGAATTGGTCACAGATGAGGCGTTCCACCTGATTGTCTGCGCTCTGCTTCTGGCCAAGTACGGAGATGCGATTTTGAATTTTGAAGGAAAGTAAGGTGATGCAATGTGATGATGGAAGCAGTTCTGAGCAACGCCGACCACCCGGAATACGGTGTTGCGACGATCCCTCTTCCCATTCCCAGAAATCAGTACGACCACTGCGTTTCGCTGTTGGAGGCACTGGAGATCGGCGATGCCTCTGAAGCCGACTGCCGCTTGGACTCGCTCGACAGTGCCTGGCCTGTGCTGAATCGGCTGGTATGCACCAAGGTCAACCTTGATGAGTTGGACTATCTGGCAAAGCGGCTGGACAGCTTTACTGTGGGCGAGTTTTCGCAATTTCAGGCGATGGCTGAAAAGCTGAATCTCACCAGCATGAAGGATCTCATCAACCTGACCTTCTGCTGCCAGCAGGCGACGGTGATCACGGACTTCACAAATTTGAAAGAGGTTGGCCGTGATCACTACATGAACATCCATGGCGGGTGTGCCAGCATGGAAGAACTGGAACAGCTGGACGGAGTGGAAACCGCTGTCCTGTTGATTGAGGACAATGAGGGGACTATCACCCGCTACGGAGTGGTCTATGACAACGGCATGCAGCTTTCACAGCTCTATGATGGAAAACACCTGCCCTGCTACCACTATGAGGCCGATATGACTGCTGTCGGGATATCCTCTCGGCAGGAACCGGAGAATAGCAAGAATGTCACCTGGGTCTATGAATACCAAAAAAGGTGTGGTAAAAACAAAGCTGGAGGGTCGGGGCTGGACACACTGGCTGCAGATTGAATACATCAACTACGACTGAGAAAGGAAGTGCCAATGAAGCAAGTGAACCTGACCATCACCTTCGACGAGGAGAAGCTCTCTGCGCTCAAACGCTATATGGGCAAGAAGGAGCTTGACCTGGACCGTGAGATGACGGATGCGCTGGTGAAGCTCTATGAAAAATATATGCCCGCCCCTGTGCGGGAGTATATCGATGAGAGCGATGTAAGCGCCGCCGCTCCGAGCAAGCCCCGGCGCAGCCCGAGAGCCGCCGCACCGAAGCCCGACCAGGAACCGGAGGTGATCCAGTGAACAAAGATGAGATCGTCATGGATTACAAGAAGGAGCTGAAGAAGCGGATCAGCGCCGACTATGAGCGCCGGGTCAAGCAGTGGATGGCGGCCGATCCCTCTCAGCTGATCGATGCCGCTGAGGAGATCACCGCCGCACGGTTGATCCGTGACAATATCGAGGACGCCATCAATGAGGAGGACGCCAGATTTCTGCTGGGGCTGGACGAGCCGCTGGATGAGCTGGCAGACCGCTGGATTGCGGAGAATGGTCTGGATGCCTCCCATGGTGAGGAGCTGCTCCACTGCGTCTGGACACTTCGGGAGGATCTGACTGATGACGCAGGCCCACGCACGGTTCGTGATTTCCTGGCCACCCATGTTGGCGGCGTCTTTTCCCTGATGACCCCGTGCGGCTTTTTGCCCCTGACCGCAGCCCAGGCGGAAGGACTGATGAGCGGCCAGAGTGCCGCGGCGCATCCCGGCGTGCCCGGCATCACGATGTCGCTCTCTGCCGACGATCTTCTTGGTCAGACGGTCAACAGCGCCAACTACGCAAACGGCGTGTGGTACCTCCTGACCGAGTACCCTGAGATGAAGCAGTGTGGGCCGGAAATGGGAGGAATGCAATGAGGGGCCGTGAGGTCACACTCTGGCTCGACGAGCGGTGGTACGACGCTCTGAGCAAACAACTGAAGGGGGAAACGCTGGAGGAGCATCTGGAGAATATCCTTGATGAAATGTGCAACCAGCTTCCTCAGCGGGAGTACGAGCGCATCAGCCATGAGCTCTGGGCAGAGCGGCAGGCGGAGAAGGAGGCTCGGGAGGCCGCACGGCGCTTCGCCGTCTTTCATGTCACGGAGAACGGCAGCTCCGATTATATTCTGGCCGAGGAAAAACTTGAGTTGCTCCCGACCGCCCGCCGTCTGCGCAGCTACATCCGCAAGCCACCCGACGAAGCGCCCCACCGCTTTGTCGAAACGCTGCTGCGCACCCAGCGGATCTCTCAGGAGGAGTTCAACCCCTATGTGTCGGAGCGGCTGGACAACACCGGCCGGGTGGTGGGTGCCTACCACATCGACCTCGACAGCGGCGATATGGGGGCCGTCAGCATCATGGATGGCTGGAAGCGGTTCAGAATCCGGGATGTGAGCACCGCCGCCTACTTCGCTATGAAGAAAGGCATCGCTGCGCCGGACGAAAGGTGGCGGATCTTCCTGGACCGGCTGGAGGAGAGGACGCTCAACCAGGAGCCGGAATCGGAATGCCTCTCCGGCAGTCGGCGGCTCTGCGCCGAGGACAACTCCTTCGCTGACGAGATCATTCAGAACGACAATCTGCTGGAGTTTTATATGGAGGTAGGCTCCCTTGTGAGACAGCACACCCGAAGTACCCAGCAGCACCAGTCTCCCCACGGTGCCCGCCGTGACCAGCAAAGCGCAGTCGGCGATAACTGCTTTGGTACAGGCGCCGGAGAGCACCGCATCCATCAGCCGGTAAATGCCGATATACGATGTGATGACCAGAATACCGCTGCCAAAGGCACACAAAACGGACAGGATCAGCCATTTCCGTTCCGGCCCGGCCCACTGCAGCAGCCGCATCACCGGTGATGGCCGTTTTTCTTTCATCGTCTGTTCCTCCTTCCCCCGGCTTGACGAGAGCGCCGGGAAGTGATATTTTAGCTAGCAGATACTAATCAACATCCATCCTACCGGCAAAACAGCGGTATCGCAAGGCTTTGGGCGCGGTTCCGGCTGATTGGGGTGGAGATATGGCTGATCGAGGTGGTGACAGGTTATGGCGGTAAATAAAGACTTGGAGCAGCAATATGGTCGGGCGATGGAGGAACACGGGTTTCTTCCAGATCCGGAGAACCGGCGTTACGGCTCCATGGGGCTGTGCTGGCGGCACACCTCCCAGCAGGGCGGCGGTTTTTTCTGGACCTACGGGCAGCAGGATCTCTATACCATCAAGATCCATGATTTCTTTTTCCATGAGGAGCAGCTGCTGGAGTTCCATTGGCCGGAGAGTCTCAGTGTCACCTGGTATGAATCCATTTCCGGGGAGGAGTTCTCCCCCTGTCGCCGTCTTGTTCCAGGCTGTGTCAAAAGTTTTATCGGAGGTCGGGAACCATACCGGGCGCTCATCCACAGGCAGATCCCCATCGTTTCCATTGGCGTGGAGATCACCCCGGCTTACTACCGGGATTATCTGCGCCGCCAGTTTCCCCAGGAGTATCAAAGCCTGCTGGAGTCTTTTCAAACGCTGGATCAGACAGAACACTTCCCAGAAATGGTGCAGCTCTTGAAACAGGTGCGCGACTACCGGGGGGAGGGGCTTCCCGCCCGTTTGTTTTATGATGGGAAGGTGGCGGAGGCGGTGGCGCTGGTGGCAGAGCGGCACCTGAAACGCAAGAACCGCCGTTCTGTCAGTGCGGAGGATATGGTACGGCTGGCCGATGTGGCAGCCTTCATCACGGCCCACTGTGCGGATGAACTGCCGCTGGAACGGCTCAGCCGTATTGGCTGCATGAGCATTTCCAAGCTGAAGGATGCCTTCCATGTCCGATATGGCTGCACGATTACCCAGTACATTCAGGGGCAGCGCACGGAGCAGGCTGGGCGGCTGCTGCGGGAAACTGACCTGCCGGTGAGTCAGGTGGCGGCCATTGTTGGGTATCAGAATCCCAGCCGTTTCGCGGAGATCTTCCGGCGAAACACCGGACGCTCCCCGGCGGAATACCGCAGAGCATGCTGGAGTTCCTTCACGGAGGTAAACGATATGGAAAGGAAAGATTCTTAATAGAACCCAAGAGGCCGCATGGGGAACATCCCGCCATGCGGCTTTTTCAATCGTCAGCAATCGGCAGAACAGAATCGGCTTTTCCTGTGTTCTGTCCTTCCGGCCTGCTTTCTGAAATGGAGAACAATTCTCTCAATGTAGGGAGAGTGTCCATGGTAACAGGCACATCGTCAGGCATTTCTCCTTCATCAAAGTGGAGGATGCGGGAACAGGTACGACTGACAAATTCAAAATCATGTGTGACAATAAAGATGACTTTTCCCATATCAGACAGCCGCCGGATCAGACCCGCAACCTGTGTCATGCTATCAAAATCCAGCCCGCTGGTCGGTTCGTCAAACACCAGCAGGTCTTTCCCACAAATCATGCTAACCGCTACCGCCACCCGCTGCTTTTGACCTCCGGACAGGGTATTGGGGTGGCGGTCTCTGAATGGGGCCAGGGCCAACTCTTCCAGTGTTGCGTCAACGAGCGTCTGTTTCGGATTGCGGATACCGAATGTACATTCTGACTCCACACTATCCGCAAAAAGCTCGTAGTTCACATCCTGCATGACCATATAGGAATGCCGCAGGCGATCTTTGTGATCCATGGACAGACCGTTCCAAAAGAATTGACCATCACAGGCCTTGTGAAGCCCGCACAAAGCACGGGAAAAGGTCGTTTTTCCGGCCCCATTGTGGCCAACGACGCCAATTACCTCTCCCTTTGCTGCTGTAAGGCTGATGTCGTGCAAAATGGTCCTCTTCTTATAGTGAAGGGCTACATTGTTAAGTTCCAAGATAGGATCTGAAACAGGCGCAAGGGAATGATTCTGCAGTGGGAGAACACGATGCAAATCGATCGCTCGAAGGCCCATTTGTTCCCGGGTATCCTCCGACAGCTGTCGAAATGCTTCCGGCGTAAAGACCTGCATGATTTTCCCGTGTTCCAAATACACAATCCGGTCCACCAGATCCATCAAATAGTATAACTTATGTTCTGCAATCAATATGGTTTTTCCCTGTGATTTGATCAGCCTGAGATGTTCTCCCAATTCTTGAATGGAACGCATATCCAAATTAGAGGACGGTTCATCCAAAAGATATATTTGAGGATTCATCGCATAGACCGAGGCAAACGCTATCTTTTGCTTTTCTCCACCGGATAACTCGAAAATGTTGCGATTACGGAGATTTTCAATGTGAAGTTCTGCCGATGTCCGATCCACGCGTTCTCTCAGCTGGCAAACTGGAAGTGCTTGATTTTCAATACCAAAAGCGATCTCGCTGTCTGTATCCACATTAAAAAACTGTGTCCTTGGGTTTTGAAACACCGATCCAACCTTTGCGGCAATCTGGTGCATAGGAAAATCACGGACTTCCTGACCATCCACCAGTACGCTGCCCGCCAGCTCTCCTGCGTAAAATTGTGGGATCAAGCCGTTTGCAAGCCTCGTGATGGTGGTCTTTCCGCAGCCGCTCCGACCACAGAACAGAACACATTCTCCGTCCTCTATGGTCAGGTTGATGTCATGCAGCCCGTCTCCTGTTTGTCCTTGATAAGTAAATGATACATGCTTTAGCTCGATCATCCCAGCATCCCCTTTCCATAAAGCCCGACAGCCAGTGCGCCTGCAAAGCAAAAGACTGCCGCAATATCCATCAACCCGATATGGATCTGCACCAGACAAGTTCGAGGCTTTGGGTTTTCAATGCCGCGGGTGATAGAAGCGATGGACAGTTCATCCGCCGCTTTGGATGCCGCCATCATCAACGGAACATAGATACACTCCACCGTTATTCCGGGATGTGTCAGGAACCCCTTAAGCGAGGGCGAGACGTCCCGCATCCGCATTGCGTCCTTGATAAACCGCCAATCCTCCTGAATGGTAGGGATATAACGCAGCATGACCGCCAAGGGGATTACCAGCTTTTGCGGGGCATGGATGCGATTCATCGCCGAGAGGAATTCGCTGACCTTTGTAGTGGAAATGACAATGCCAGACAGCATCCCGCAGGGATAGACCTTATGGAATAACCCTAAAAAAGCGATAAACATGGTGCGCCAAGTTCCGGTCATGGTATCCATGATCCAGATGGTGAGCAGAACGATCAGCGCATAGAACAGTACTCCCTTCCAGGCATACTTCCACTTTCCGAAGCAAATGCCGAGCAGCCCGATCAGCACCACAAGGCCCAGTTCGTAGAGTAAGGATGGAGCCATCATGGCAGAAAAGATACACAACAGAAGCAGTAATATCTTCGTTCTGGGGTCCAGCCACAGTCCGCGCGTGGATAACGCTCCGCCAATCATGCGGTGATCCCAGCCTTTTCAAACTGCTTTTTCAGCAGCTTTCCACCAATCCAACCACTGAACGCAGCAATCGCCAGCGTTCCGATAATGATGACAGCCAACAGCCAGGAGGGAGCAGACGCGCTCATTGTGTCAATATAGGACTGTTCCGTGCCGTTTTCCAGCATCGTGCTGGCCCAGCCTTGCGGATCAATAAAAAACACCACATAGGTGTAAACGCCGCCCAGCGACATCAGTATATAGGACAGCAGATTGACCGCCTTATTGCGGTAATCTCCCGCGCCAGCTACCAGATCGGCGATAATTCCCATTCCGATATAGCCTAAAGAAAAAGCCCAGTGCATTCCGGTAACGAACCAGATGATCCCCATAATGATACCAAGAATGGTGACGCTCCACCGCTTCTGCACCTTGGCGATCATCAGAAGATATACAGGGCCGCACAGCAATGCTGCACCCATCGGCATATAGAATGTCAAAACCGGGTTTGGTGCAAAGAAAATACCGCCGATCATGGTAAACACCAAGAAAATTGCGCTGAAAATGCCGGTTGTCACAAGATCCTTGATAGTGAGACTCTTTTTTGCGGGATTGATTTGATTGCTCATGTTGATCCTCCTATTTTGCAATGCGTTGACTTTATGAGATAGGTATGCTATCCTTTGGTTAGATATGGCTAACCGTTATATATAATTACACCATGCACAACCTACTTTCAATCGTTTGGAGCGAGGTTCGTCCTATCATTTCAAAAATTCGTCTAATCATTGCAAAACAAGGGAGGCGTATCTATTGTAATGACCGGTATCATTGAGCAATACTATGCGCCATTACTGAAAAAGCACGGTTTTGTACCGGAACCAGATAATGATCAGTATGGTCCTCTGGGGCTTTGCTGGAAGCTATCTCCGGAAGTTGGCGAAGGTTCCTATTGGACCTACGGGCAAAGGGATCTGTTCGACATCAAGATACACAACTTCTCTTTCAATAAGGATTTTATGCTGGAATTTGATCTCCCGGAATGTCTCAGTATTACCCGTTACGATTCCATCTCCGGTGAAGAGTTGTCTCCGTATCGCCGGTTGTCAGCCGGATGTATCAAGACCTATGTGGGCGGATACAAGCCATATCAAGTAATCGTCCACAAAAATATACCGGTTCGATCCATAGGCATCGAAATCACCCCCGCATATTATGAGGATTATTTGAAAAAACAGTATCCGGAAGAATATCGGAATCCCATCGAGGCTTTTCGGGAAATCGACCAAACAACAGATTTCCCGGAAATGTACCGGCTTCTATCAGAACTACAGAGCTACCGTGGAACCGGAATTGCAGCTAAACTCTATTATGAGAGCAAGGTAGCCGAGGCGCTCTCTCTGGTGGTTGAATATCAAAAAAAGCGTTCAGTTTCAGATCACAAACTGGTTTCTCAGGATTTGGAACGGATTCAAACCGTAGCGGCCTATTTGAGTGATCATTATGCTGGTGAAGTACCCATAGAACGTCTGGCACAAATCGCCTGCATGGGTACGACAAAACTCAAAAGCAGCTTCAAGAAGGTCTATGGCTGCACGATCACAGAGTATATACAGCAGCGCCGCATGAGTCAGGCAGAATATCTGCTGGCTCATACCGATCTGCAAATTGGTCAGATTGCTCAAACGATAGGATATTCTACATCCAGCCGGTTTGCGGAACTGTTTCGAAGAAGCACCGGCCTGCTCCCGCTGGAGTACAGGAAAATGGCAATACTTTTGTAA
The DNA here is from genome assembly GCF_002160305.1 of Pseudoflavonifractor sp. An184. GTDB lineage: Bacteria > Bacillota > Clostridia > Oscillospirales > Oscillospiraceae > Lawsonibacter > Lawsonibacter pullicola. The sequence continues at coordinate 10,678 of NZ_NFKI01000024.1, read as the reverse complement.
CAATTATGCGCTGAATCCCATCTTGGCGGTGTCTACGATAACCAATTTGAAAATCATATTGTTTTCGGCTGTTCCAGAATTCCCAAAACTCTTGAGGAACTGTTTGTCCATCAGAATCTGTCTGAAAAATATAATCTGCTTTATGTTCTAATGCATATTCATATCCAAAGAATAGAGCGCTACCATGCCCGCCATTATCTTTTGTTAACACTTGCAATTGAGAAAGCTCATTTTGAAGGTCAGTGAGTATTTTGAGTGTACGATCTTTACTGCCATCATTAACGATAAGAAGTCTGCTGTTACAGCTGACTTGGCTAACAATTTCATGCCAAGCTCGAGCCACACCCTCAATAGTGGATTCCTCATTATATGCGGGCATGACAATATACAACTGATCAGACATAAAGCACTCCTCCTAAACTGTGTGTGTCTTTAAACCTTTTTTCTAAATGCGATTCCTCGGTTGATAAAAAATTGGATTGCTGCAACAAAAAATACGGAAAAAATTTTAACTAAAAGTGTATTTAGGCTCAAAATATTACCTAACCATAAGATTAATTGAGAAATTGAGAGCCCAAACAATCCAGTACCATAAAAAAGAAAAAATCGTTTTAATGTGTGATCAGTGGCCTTAAATGTAAGCCGACGATTTAAGAAAAAGCTGCATATAATCCCGAAACTTACACTTATTGCATTAGCCCAATATTGATTCCATAGAAGACATTTAAATAATCCTATAAATATAAACGTATCTATACCAGCAGAAAACATACCAATTATTGCGTATGATGTTGCTTGTCGTATGAAAGGAAAAATCATTGACGAAATAAGTGAATGCCTAGTGGCTTTCATAAAATTCACCTCTTTTATTAAAAGACAATATTTTTGCAAAAGCGCAACAAATTTTTTAGAAAAATCATGTCGAAATATTGATGAATTATGTGTTGCGTTTTGTAATTTTATATGTCTAATAAGATGAACTGGTTGTTAATGGCTGGCCGGCACATAAAACAAACAGAAAAAGCTTAAAGGAGTGTTGAAAATGAACAACGGATTTAAGCGTGTGGCTGGCGCCTTTTTGGCGTGTGTGATGGCCGTGTCGCTTGTCCCCGCGGCGTTGGCTGCTGAAGCAGCACCTGAGATTGATGGACAGGTTGTTGCTATGGATGCATCCCCTCGTCTGGGCGGTTCCACCACTACTCCTGTCCTTCCGCGCAATATGACGGGGGCTGATTCCATCGTTGTATGGAAGACCGGCGTTGCCGCTTCGGACGTTGGAGAAACTTTCCGCGCGAGAGTTACCAATTTTACGAACGGCATGTCTACGGTCAACGTTGCCATTCGGATCAACAATCAGTATGTGGCGGGGTCCTTTGGGATGCGCAGCGGCGACGATGTTGAGTTTGATGTTCCTGCGGGCACTGAGGGCAAGCTCGTCGAAATCTATATGAGCACCGATAGCAGCACTCCCGGTACCTGCCGCCTCACGGTAAGCCGTTGATACAATCAATAAAGCGGAAAAGCCAGACGGCCACGTCATTGTGGCCGTCTGGCTTTTTATACAAAGGGAATCCATCAAAAGTTCTGGTAGAAGTGCAACCTGGTGCCAATATTTTTCATTATGCTGGAGATATCTGGTCCGATTGGGGTATGAAAACAGTCTATATTATTCTGCTGCTTTTTCTGGTATTCTGCTAAAGAAGTGTAAAATACGCGTCTTCAAGCAGCTAATAAAAATGTTGATAGCGTATTGAACATTTCAGTTCCTTAAAATTCAGAATATTTTAATTTAATATGAGGCTTAACCCATAAAAGTATAATCACAAGTACCAGTAATTGAAGCAGAAAATATGTTGTTTCAAAAAAATAGACTATGAGTCACCTATACAGATATATGCGACGCTCCAGCCCGTAACTCCATAGGGGACGTCGCTCTGCTATATGGGTGACAAAAGGACATTGGAAGTGGGCTGCAAAAAAATCACCAATGCGGTGGGTACAAAATTGTAGCCATCTGCTTGTTTGCGGTCCGAAAATGCAAGAAGTTTATTGAATGGCAACTGCCAAACTGCCGCTCTCCTCCGACTTCTGAAATTTTATTTTCAAATTTCAGAAGAAACGGAGGCTATCTTGTGGCAAGACGGTATTTTAGAAAAAAGACCTGGCAGCTCAGGAATCGAATCCAGAATGGATTGAGATGAGCGGCCAGGAATTCTATCAGTTTATTACTTCCCCCGCAGGCCGGGGGTGTTTTTTTATTGATATGGAAGACGTTGTGATTGAGGCCCCAAAGGAAGTTTATGAGGAATGGCGTAGAGAGCAGTCTTGGAAGAATTATCATCAGAATCAGGCGTCACAAATTGGAGTCAAGATTTTGCCTCTGAACAGCGATGAGATTTCAGAAAGGGGAAGGGGAGAGGATGTGATTTCAGACGAGACAGTCCATGTAGAAGAAGATGCAATTCTGTCCTCGGAAATCCATGATCTTCACGCTGCATTATCCCAACTGGACCCCGCCAGCTATCAGATTATCTACTCTTACTATTTAGCGGAAGAGCATAAAACGGAAAGCCAGATAGCGGAGAAACTTGAGGTTTCGCAATCTGCGGTACATAAGCAGAAAAAGAAAATACTGAAAAATTTAAAAAAGTGGTTATTAAATCATCCGAAATTCTGCAATAGAAAGTGAGGGCCGAAAAATGTTCTGCCGCTCGACGGTACTTTGAAAACTGAATATCCGGCAACGGGATACGTTAGTTGACGGGCCCCGAGGAGGGGACAGCGAAGCCGAAAATGCGCCAAGACCTGCCTGTGGAGCAAAGCTCCATAAAAAGACGGCTAAATAAGGCGGCGAGCGTGAATCCATTTTCGGCGTTCGAGTCTGGCAACTCGAAGCGCGACGACCCCGTCAACCTATCATGATACTCCTGCCCAGCCACAGCCCTGAGTGAAATCGGGATCAAGCAATGGGGGCAGCTCGGAGAGATCCTCGGAGGGGTGAGATTCCCGTGACGTGCGCCAGCACGGTCCGTCAGTTGCCGCCCAGGGCTCGGGAAGTAGTGTCAAATAGAGCCGGCAGAATCAACAAGATGACGGCAAGATATGTTCCGCATCTGGCTATTTTAGAATAGAAACGTAACTGATTTGCGGAGCTGTCTTGTGTCAACGGAACGAGAGGGGCGGAGGGATCATACTTTCCGCCCCTCTCACACATACTCAAGAAAAGAAAATATCAACTACTTAGGAATGGTAAATCTGCTCCGGTCGCACCAGGCCGCCGGCCTGGTGAGCCGGAAGGAGGCCCGAAAGATTGCTGCTCGTCTCAATGCGGAGACTGGCGCGGACGTCATTGTTTCTCTTTGATTTTTGTGTCCTTTGGATATAGATATTTTAAACGGTTTCTGGTATTGTGTGTTGCAAAAAGAGGTGAAAGTATTGTGAAGCAGCAGGAGCAGAAAAAGATAAACGGCTCCCTGGCCCTAAAAAGTCCCTGCATTGTGGTGATTCCGGCCAACGCCCCGGAGCAGACCAGAAAGCTCCGGGTAGCCGCATACGCCCGAGTGAGTTCTAACTCAGAGGATCAGCTGAACTCTTACGCAGCTCAGAATGCTCACTACACGGAACTCATCACCAGCAATCCGGAGTGGGAATTTGTGGACATCTATGCGGATAAGGGGATCACAGGTACCTCCGCCGAGAAACGAGAAGATTTCCAGCGGCTCCTGGCGGACTGTCGGCGGGGGCGGATCGATAAAATACTAGTTAAATCTTCCTCTCGATTTGCAAGGAATGCAAAGGAGTGCCTGGAGACGATTCGAGAATTGAAAGCCCTGAACATTGGTATCTGCTTTGAAGAACAAAATATCGACACGGCGGAGCTTTCCGGGGAACTGCTGACGGCTATCTTTGCCATGATGGATCAGAAGGAGAGCGAATCCATTTCGCAGAACATGCGGTGGAGCTACCAAATTCGGATGAGGCGAGGAACGTTTGTTCCTGCTACCATGCCATACGGCTATACAAAAAAAGAGCGGCCTTATGTAGTGGTGGAGCAGGAGGCAAACGTTGTAAAAAAATTTTTCTCTGACTACCTTATGGGAATTGGCATTGCTGAGATCGCAGCAAATCTCAATAAATGTAATACCACGGATAGTTTGCCGACACATCAGAGGTGGACTCCACATGCAGTTTCACGAATTCTTAAAAATGAGAAATATGCAGGAAATTCATTATGGCAAAAAACATATCATACAAAAGGGTTTCCTACAAAACAGAAAAATAATCACGGAGAAGTGACGCAATATTACTTAAAAAGTACACCTGTGCCCATCATAGCACCCGAGATATTTGAGACGGTTCAAACTCTACTGAAAAGAAGAGGGGAGGAATATTTCCCCGGTAGAGAACAGGATTCTCCATTGAATCGAAACATAGTATGCGGAATTTGTGGCACCATTTTCAGGAAAAAGAGGGTGCGAGGAAACATGTATTGGGTGTGCAGAGTACACGAGCGTAATAAAGAGAGATGCGAAATGCGACCTCTTTGTGAAATTGACATCAAGGAAGCATTTCTTCGTATATACCACAAATTACAGTGTGGGAAATCTGTTCTAGATAAAATGACTGCCGATCTCCAGGCTGCCCAAAATGGTAAGATGCTCTGGAGTGCAGATATCGTGGAACTCAACAATCAAATCGCAGACATCACCCGTCAGGATCGCTTACTGACCCAGTTGAAACATCAGGGGTAAGTGGATCCTGACATTTGATGCGCGGTCAGCTCTATGAAATCATGGGAAAGACCTTCTTCACTATGGGCGGGGCCAAGAGCCACGATGTGGAGGACGGCATCCTGGATCCAGCAGATCCGAACTTCCGCGCCCAGCAGAACGCCCTGAAGCGCAGTGGCAGGAACAGGTTCCGGGTACTAGGCCAATCCTGGTGGCCGGAGGAGCTGCCCTCCGATGAAGAATACTATACCGCATTGAAAACATTGGAGCGAACAAATTGGCAGGTGGACTATGTGATCACCCACTGTGCCTCCACCAGCATCGCCCTGTCTATGGACCGTCACAACGAGGCAGACCATCTCACGGAATTTCTGGAGATGGTAGACCGGCGACTGGAATACGAATACTGGTTCTTTGGACACTTCCATGACAACCGCTCGGTGGACCAGAAACACATCCTGCTCTGGGAGCAGATCGTACAGATCTTGTGAGAAAGGTCAGAGAGGAAAAGACAGCCCAAGGGCTGACTTTTCCTCTCTGGTTCTTCACGAGAGAAAATACCTCAGAACAAAATATATTATTTTATACCGCTTGCTGGCATTGGAAAGCGTTCGCACTGGACATTATCCAGAGAAGAGGCTATAATGATTTTGTGAACTTACTCAACCACTGAAAGTATGCCTGTTTTTATGGAGGTGAACTTTACGATGGTAGAAAATAAATTGCCGGATGACAGCATCGTCGTCCAGTATGCAAGACAGGCTGTCGCAGCAGATTTGAAAAAGAAAAAGCTCCTCAAGCAGCCGATTGCTAAATTTGATCCCAAAACAGGGAAAGTCTATATGGTTCACAGCGACGGCACCAGTGAGGTAGTCGGCGAGGCCAGAAAGGGACGATACAGTGAACGAAACCCTTAAAAAACCGGAGGTTGTTGTTTTCGCAGGTCCCAATGGCTCAGGGAAAAGTACCATCACAGATTTACTTCGTCCGACTGGAATGTCATATATCAATGCGGATGAAATTCAACGTGTGCTCGGATGTGAAAATATTGAAGCGGCTCAACTAGCGGAGGAACGTCGAGAACTTCATTTAAAAAAGCATGAGAGCTTCTGTTTTGAGACTGTTTTATCTACTCCGCGCAATTTGAACTTGTTAAGACGTGCAAAGCAAGAAGACTTCTTTATTCGCTGTTACTATGTTCTCACTGCAGATGCCCAAATCAATGTAGCGCGGGTTGCTTCCAGAGTATCAGCTGGCGGCCATGATGTGCCCGTTGAAAAAATTATTTCCAGATATGACAGAGCGCTTGATTTAGTAAAAGAGCTGGTCCCCGTCTGTGATGTGTGTCACATCTATGATAACTCGTTGACCGCTCCCTACCGTATTTTTAAGAAGCGCAAGGATCAATTTTGGTATTGTCCAGAACCTGGAATATGGCTGAAGAAAGACATCGTTGCCTTGACTGGGATTAAAAGTGCTGTCCGAGGCGCACTAAATAAATAACGGATTTTCAATCACCAGCTTTTCGGTATAGGCAAGCTGGTGATTTGTTTTAAGTATGCAGAGTGCCGTCTAGAAGGCATAGAGATCAGAAATTAGTAGATGTCACCGAACAAATGTGCTATAATGTAACTTGTTAGAAGCAAAAATATGTTTCGTATCAAGAAAGGACTGCGCTATGGCCATGGAAAACGGCGAATGGATCATGCGGGGCATGGACTGGGACAATCCTGCCCGCATCCGGAGCTGGGAGGAGCTTATCCGCTGGATCGATGAGATCGGCTTTCTGCCCCTGTTCCCAAACGAGATAGACGGCTTCTCCGTGGAGGAAAACACCGCGGCTCTCGCTTGGTGGACCGGAGACCCGGACCAGGACCCCTGGGAGTGGCGCGCACTCATTGCCCGCAGCGGCCGGGTGGCATACGGCAAGTTTTTCGGCAAACGGGCCGGTTTCATCTCCAAAGCCTGGTTTCCACACTTCGCCAACTGGCGTCGGGACGGCTATGACTTCGACAGCCGGTGGGAGGACGAGCGGGCCACCATGCGTCAGAAGCGGATCATGGACCGTTTCCTGGAGCAGGAGGAGTGGTTTTCTTCCGATTTGAAGCGGCAGGCCGGATTCGGAAAAGGCGGAGAGAAAAATTTTGAGGGCACGGTCACAGACCTCCAGATGGGAGGCTATCTGCTCATCCGGGACTTCCGCCAGCGGATCAATAAGAAGAGCGTGCCCTATGGCTGGCCCATCTCCGTCTACACTACCCCGGAGGCCTTGTGGGGATACGACCACATCGCCTCCGCCTACTCCGTGGCCCCAGGGGAGTCCAAAGCGCCGGTCTATGAGCAGATACAAAAGAACTTTCCGGAGGCTGCGCCGGAGACGCTGGACGCCGTGCTGGGATGGCCCCAATAACAGGACTGCATCCGTGATATACTAAAATCAAGGGGGGTGAGGGAAACATGAAGGAGCGGACCTATGTCTGCTGTGACCTGAAATCGTTTTACGCCAGTGTGGAATGCGTGGAGCGGGGTCTGGACCCCATGACCACCAATCTGGTTGTGGCGGACAAACGCCGCACGGGCAAGACCATCTGCCTGGCCGTCTCCCCCTCCCTGAAAGCATATGGAATCGCAGGCCGAGCCCGGCTCTTTGAGGTGGTGCAGAAGGTGGCAGAGGTGAACACCCGGCGGAAGTGGAATGCCCCCGGCCATCAGCTCACCGGCTCCTCCTGGCACGATCCGGAGGTGCAGAAGGATCCCGCTCTGGCCCTGGACTATATCGTGGCCCCGCCCCGGATGGCCCACTATATCGACTGGAGCACCAAGATCTACAGTGTCTATTTGAAATATGTGGCACCGGAGGATATCTACCCCTACTCCATCGACGAGGTGTTCATGGACCTGACCAACTACCTGGACACCTATCAGATGACCGCCCGGGAGCTGACCCGGACCATCATCCTGGACATTTTGAAAACCACTGGCATCACCGCCGCGGCGGGCATGGGTACCAATCTGTTCCTGGCCAAGGTGGCCATGGATATCGTGGCCAAGCACGTCCACCCGGACAAGGACGGGGTGCGCATCGCCAAGCTGAATGAAATGACCTACCGGCGGCTGCTCCGGGACCACCGGCCCCTCACCGACTTCTGGCGGGTGGGCAAGGGCTACGCGAGCAAACTGGAGGCCCATGGGATGTACACCATGGGGGACGTGGCCCGGTGCTCCATCGGGACACCCGGAGAATACCACAATGAGGAGCTGCTCTATAAACTGTTTGGCATCAACGCGGAAATTTTGATCGACCACGCCTGGGGCTGGGAACCCTGCACTATCGCGGACGCGAAGGCGTACAAGCCGGAGAACAAGAGCATCGTCTCTGGCCAGGTGCTCCAGTGCCCGTACGACTTTCAGAAAGCCCGCCTAGTGGCGCGGGAGATGGCGGACGCCCTGGCCCTGGACCTGGTGGACAAGGGGCTGGTGACCAATCAGCTGGTCCTCACCGTGGGCTATGACCGGGAAAACCTGGACGATCCCAGCCGCGCTACCCGGTACAAGGGCCCTGTCACCGCCGACCGATATGGGCGGAAGATCCCCAAGCACGCGGTGGGGACAGAGAATTTTTCCTACACCTCCTCCGCCAATGATCTGCTGAAAGCTGTAACGGCCCTCTATGACCGCATTGTAGACAAAAACCTGCTGATCCGCCGCCTGAGCATCAGCGCCAACAAGCTGCTGGACGAGGCCAGTGCCTCTAAGGAGGAGCCGGCGGAGCAGCTGGACCTATTTACCGACTACGCCGCCAAGGAGCAGCAGGAGCAGGCAGATAAAGCCGCCCACGCCAGAGAGCGGAAGCTCCAGGAGGCCATGCTGGGGATCAAAAAGCGGTATGGTAAGAACGCCATCCTCAAGGGGATGAATCTGGAGGAGGGCGCCACAGCCCGGGAGCGGAATCAGACGATTGGAGGGCATCAGGCATGAGCGGGAAGTATGACGATATGCTCCATCTGCCCCATCCCACCTCGGCCCGGCACCCGCGAATGCCTATTGCAGAGCGGGCCGCCATCTTCAGCCCCTTCGCCGCTCTCAGCGGCCACGCAGGGGCTATCGCGGAGACCGCCCGGCTGACGGACCAGAAGATGGAGCTGGACGAGGACACCAAGGCGGAGCTGGACCGGCGACAGGCGGTTCTGCTGGAGCACATCGCGGAGCAACCAGAGGTCACGGTTACCTGGTTCCAGCCGGATGAGCGGAAGGACGGCGGGGCCTATTTCACTACTACCGGGCGGCTAAAAAAGATTAATGAGATGAATCGGGTCCTGATTTTGCTGGATGGTACGAGTATTCCTCTGGAGGACGTGGCTGACCTGGAAAGCAACTGCTTTCAAAACTTGTTTTAAAAAACTTTTTTGCGTGACTAGGAGGGAACGCATATGGCCCCCGTCATTCTTTGGATCACCTTTATTGTTTTTCTTGTTTTAGCCACACTGCACTTTCTGCCCCAATTGGTGTGCTGGATCAACGGCGGAGCATTATTTTCCCCCGATGTCATGGTCAATTTGTATGTCGCTGCTTTTAACTTGGAAGCTGCACTACTCATTGCACTACTAATCTACTCCCTCCAAGTTTCTTCGGAACGCCGGGATCATAAAGCTCGGAGCCGAAATGCAAAGCGTATCCTACTAACTGAACTGGAATCTGGCCTAGAGTACATTGTCCGCCAACCCAAAGCAGGAAACACCGCCGGCATCAGCAGCCTTCTCTCCGATTTACTGATTGCTTATCTTCCGGACATTCAAAAGGATCTTCTACCAAATCAGCTGCATCATTTGATTAAAATCACTGATATCCTAATCACAATGGCCCATCAAGCCGTGGAGCAGGATAGTGGTGAGGCGGCTGACTACCTTCAAAGTCATCTGTGTTTCCTGGTTCGGGAAGCATTTCTTCCTGCTATGGGTAGCCCCTTTTCAGATGTGTTCTTCCGGATCGGCGATTTCCGCACAGCATTGAACGAGGAGACCCAGACGGTCCTGACTACGTTGGCATCCAAGGAAACATCTCTTCCGCCGGTGGATGGGGAACGGCTTCTGGACACAAAGGGAAATCCTCTCGTAGAAGTCATGGATAACGGCCGAACCCGGATCTGGGATGAAAAAGGAATGTTGCTGTGTGATGCTGTTTTGAACGATAACAACGTCGATCTGTCGGGTTGGAAGAGGGGTGGGCTCGACTGCCAGACTACGAGGGAGAGTATCAAAATGGCCTGCGAAATGGGCATGGGTGCAGTTACTCCTCGCTCCATCACCATAAACTGTTTGATGGGATCTGGCAGACAGGCAAACCCCAGGTGGGAACTTGGTTTGACATCGTGGTTCAACGCACTGGCGAGGATACATATGAGAAGCTGTTTCCTTACTGGAAAGATCATAGTCTTACCGAGTCTGCCATTATGAACCTGTTTTCTGGCGAGTGGGATGAGGAAGGCGTTATCCAGCTTGATAAATGAACTGTTTGTGGTTGATGTTCAAAGGAACGAAGATAGAATTGATGTGGTAAACCTTCGTCCGCTGGAGCAATTTATAGAACAATGGGATCCTGGACACTGTCAAGTTGTGTTGGATCAACTCCGGGATTGGTCAGGGACAACAATTGATAAGCAATAAAACGGCTCACAGTAAAATTTACTTTTATAGCTTCAAAATCTTGCTGAAGAATAATTTCATCCAGAAACTGTTGCAGTCAAAATATAAACACTCTCGCATTGTTGTAATGCGCTTTCCTTTTTGATTGATACAGAAATCAGGCAAAGAGCACCAGGAAGGAGAAACCCATGAACATCCGTAAGCGTAAAAACAGTCGGCGACTTGTCAGGGTAAAATGCCTTTGCCAAACTATAAGAGTCTGAGGAAGTGCATGGTAGTACAAGGTAGTACCAGAGAGTATCCAAG
>NZ_NFKI01000023.1 GCF_002160305.1 Pseudoflavonifractor sp. An184 | reverse complement strand
CCCCGCAGACCCCCCCGCCAAGCCTACCAGCGAGAAGAAGGGACAGGAGAAGCCCAAGGCTCCCGTGGACACCTCTGCCAAGCCTGCCGATGGGAAGAAATCTCCTGTGTCTGATCCCAGTAAACCCAAGGATGAAAAGGAGCAGGAGGCGTCCAAAGTCACCGCAGATACTCCAGCCAATCCAAAGGAGCAGGAGTCACGATCCCCCGATCTGCGTTTCGTCGCCCTCTCCAAAATCATACCTTTGCCCGGCACCTACGTCAAGGATGAGCCCCGCAAGGATTACAGCGGTCTGATCGCAGATATTAAGAAAAACGGCCTGCAAAAGCCCATCATTCTCCGCAAGAGTGAGAAAGAGGGAGAGTTCCAACTGGTAGACGGCTTCCACCGCTGCAAGGCGCTGGAACAGGCAGGAATGCTGGAGGTCCGGGCGGATGTGTACGAAATGACCTTAGCTCAGGCAAGCGAATACCGCAGGGGGCACCGGGATAAGCCGCTCATGCCGGTCCCCGGCAAGCTGGTCCCCTATCCCCCAGAGGAGCCAGCCAAGGCAGACAAGGCCCCGGAGCCACCTGCTGGGAAGGAGTTGGAGGATGAGGAACTGCCCAAAGACCTGAAAATCCCCCTGACTAAGGAAGGACAGCCGGAGACGGTCACGACCATGAAGGTGGCGAATATCCGGCCTTTTGAGGGGCACCCCTTCGCGGTCCGTGACAACAAGGATATGTGGGACCTGGTGGACAGCATCAAGAAATTCGGTGTGCTGGAGCCGGTCATGGTCATCCCCCATAAGGACGGTGGCTATGAGATGGTCTCCGGCCACCGCCGTATGCGCGCCTGCCAGTTGGCCGGGATCGAGGATATTCCTGTTATCGTCCGCAATCTGGACCGGGACGAGGCCATCATTTCCATGGTGGACTCCAACCTCAAGCGGGAGGAGATCAGCCCCATGGAGAAGGCCCGCGCCTACCAGATGAAAACCGACGCCATGAAACGGAAGATGGGCCGCCGCACCAAGGAGGAGATCGCGCAGGACGAGGCTATGGGAATCAAGCGTATGAACGCCGACGAGGAGCTGGCCCAACAGGTGGGCGAGAGCCCCGCCACCATCCAACGGTACAAAACTTTGAATAAACTGGTCCCAGAACTCCAGGACATGGTGGACGAGGGAAAAATTCCTGTCAATACCGGCGCGGATATTGCACAAATGAAGCCTGCGGAGCAGAAAGTGCTGGCAGATGCTATCCAGAAGGAGGCCAAGGTGCCCTCCGGCACCAAGGCTAAGGAGCTGAAGGCAGAGAGCAAGGCCGGTAAGCTGACCACCGAGAAGATCGAGCAGGCGGTAGCCCCCACCAAGCGGGAGGAGATGCCACCGCTAAAGGTCACAATGCTGGAGGAGGACCTGCGGCCCTTCTTTCCTGATAAGCGCACCACTATCCCGGACGTGAAGCAGGGTATTCTGGAGGGGCTGAAACTGCGTCAGATCGCCCTGGAACGCCAAAAAGCCAAGGCCGTGACGGCCAAAAAGGCTGATACGCCGGTGAGGTGAACAGAATGAGCGGAAAACGAATGTGCCAGAGCTATGAGATCATCGACAGCCGCCGGGTGGGCGACACGAAGGTAGTGCTGGGTTACAGCCCCACAGCGGCCTCTCCTTACGTCACCTGGAAGTGCTACACCCACGACAATTTCCAGGGGTACAACTTTGGGCGTTACTTCGGAGACGAACAGGCCGCCCGGAAGAATATGAAGCAGCGGGTGGATGAACTTAGGGAGGAGCTTCCGCCCGGACACCTGGACTGGAGGCCCCGGCATCACAGGAAAGACCCCGGCATGGAGCGGTAACGTACCATGTCAGGGTCTTTTTATATTCAAATGTTCCCTCAATTTGAGGGAACTTTCCAGGGAGGTGTGAGAAATCGACTTTCAAGAGCGCATGGAGTGTGTGCGCGTGCTAACGGATCAACTGGAGGCCGGTATCACTGACCTGTTCCAGAGCCGCCAGTACGCCGCCTATCTGTGGTCTCTTTCCAAACTGCACCACTACAGTTACGGCAATATTTTTCTTATCAAGCTCCAGTGTCCGCACGCCTCCATGGTGGCGGGTTATGGAGACTGGAAACGGAAATTCGGCCGCCATGTCAAGGCGGGCGAGACCGGCATCACCATTCTGGCCCCCTGTCCCTACTGGACGCGGGAAGAGGTGGAGGAGACCGGACCGGACGGACAGACCACCAGGGAGCAGAAATGGGTGAAAAAAACTGGTTTCACCACGGCTACGGTGTTTGATGTCAGCCAGACGGAGGGACGGGAGCTCCCCAGCCTGGGCGTGGAGACCCTGACAGGCACCGTAGAGGGCTATGAAAAACTGCTGTCCGCCTTAACATCCATCTCCCCCGTCCCCATCACTGAGGGGCCCCTGCCGCCAGGTGTCCATGGGGCATATCACCACGCGGAGCAGAGGATCACCCTCAGCCCTGGCATGAGCCAGGCCCAGACCGTCAAAACGCTGGTCCATGAGATTGCCCACGCAAAACTGCACGCGCTCCCGGTGGAGGGCGGGATCATTGTGGGAGCCCATAAGAAGGAACGGCGTACCCGTGAGGTGGAAGCGGAGAGTGTGGCCTATACCGTCTGCCAATACTTAGGACTGGACACCGGAGACTACTCCTTCGGCTATATTGCCGGGTGGAGCAGCGGCAAAGAACAAAAGGAGCTGCGGTCCTCCCTGGAGTGTATTCGCAATACTGCCGCTGAACTAATCGACGGCATTGAGCGCCAGTGTCTGGAGCTGCCACCGCCAGAACCCGTCTTTCAGCGTCGGCGGAAACAGACTTCCAAACGAACGACGAAGCCGCAAACCCGCTGATTTACTGTATCCGGCCATAGCGGCACAGCCCTTGGAGAGGGGCTTTCATTACTACTACACTATAATATGAGGATGATTTGCAATGTATCGCTGTTTTTATCGAACCTTACGCAGCATATTAACGCTGGTTCTGATTCTCGCCTTGAATGTCCCAGCCTTTGCGGCGGCCAACTCCGTTGGGAATCAGGAAGAGTCCAGAGAGTGCGAGTCCGTTACATATCCGCAGGAAACCTCCATCGAACTGTATTCCTCCGAGCAGTTCATCACAGCCAGACAGTGGGCTGCCATGCTGTGCGAAGCGTATCCCTCTGAAGAAGCCGGCGAGGAGCTTCCTTGTCTGACAGAGGCGTTTCGCCGGGGCTGGTTGTCCGTCAGCATGATGACAGCACCAGATCTCTATATGTGCCGGGGGGCGCTGTACCAGAGCGCTTTCGCGGCCGCTGGGCTGTCCCTTTATGACTACTCCCTCTATCCGGGGGGTGAGTCCCTCTCTGTCTACGATAACTGCTTGCGGGTAGGGGCAGAGCTGGGGTTATGCCCGCCCAATGCGGAACCGCTGGAACTGGTGACTGGGGAGGAGAGCGCCGCGCTCCTTCGCATGCTCCTGACCCAAGAATTAGAAGTAGAGGCGCCTCCCATGCTTGACGAACTGCCAATTCAAAATGATGCGGGCGTCAATATGAATGACTATTTGTTGAAGCTCCGCCAGGTACCCGGGCCGGTTTTGCAGGCATTTGAGGATATGGGATGGATTTATACAGTTAACTTCCCATACTTAGCTCAGTTAAGCGAACAGAGCGGAGCAAACTGCACCGGAGCGACAGATTACAGCGCGAAACGAATCTATGTGTCCGAGGCCGGACCGACCCTCCACGAATTCGGGCATTTTTTAGACTATATTTTGCAACGCCCCTCGGAAAGTGAGAATCTGTTTGAGCGGGAAGCATCTGCGGCATCGGCATTTCTAAGGGAGTACGCTTTAACGAATTCCAGAGAGTATTTTGCAGAATACTTTGCCTACTACCTAACCCATTCCGACCACGAGGAAAAAGTGGAGCAGATGAGACAGCTTACGCCAGAGACATTTGCATACTTCTCCGCCCTGTCGGAAGCAGGCTGGAATATCCAAGCCTGATTTAGCGGTGTGGCCAAGCTGTCCTTAGCTTGAAGGAAGACACACAAAACTATTTAGCCAAAGGAGTGGATCAAAATAGAACAGCAGGAACTTTACCGCTATTACTCCACCCAGCGGCCCGTGGACATAGGGACTTACCCCAAGGACCCGGATAACCCCCTGGCGGGCTTTCTTAATTACGATGAGCGGATCAGCGTGGAGCACGGCGCGTTCCGGGCCTGGGGGGAGGTCATCTACCGCTCCCCCCTTACCCCGGATCAAATGGATCAGTATGAACTGCGGCCCTCCAGGGATAACCCGGATGTGCGCCGGACAATGACGGAACAGGCACAGGTGGTCGGACGGTGGGAGGACCGAAACGGCATCCGCACGAACCGGAGGTTGACCCGGTGTATCGGTATCGGCGCGTATGTCTGCGGAGACCGTGTGACACCGGAGGAACTGGCCAAACGGTATCGGCTGGCTGAGGATATCCCTTTTATTTCCCGCCGGGGACCTCGGCCCAAAAAGTCCCCTCAAATTGAGGGGAGATAACAGGAGGAAGTTATGAATCACATCAACGCAAGCACAGAACGGTTTGAAGCTGTGGAAATCCTAACCGTACCCGGTTTATTTACTTCCCAACGGGTGGACCGCACTACGCTCCCCCCGTGGATGCACCTCTATGAAATGCAGACCGACCCCAACGATTGGAGCCAGCCCTGCCTTCTGGGGCGGCATATTACAGTGGAGCACTTCGGCACCGTGCTTACTGCCAGCCCTCTGCCCCTGCCGCCCAGCGGCTATCTGGAGCTGGCCCCCGGCGACTTTGACGAGCGGCAAGGGGCGGAACGTCTGACAGCAGCGGAATTTGAGGCCAAGTACCTGGACCCGAACTACCAGCCATCCCCGGCTATGCGCCCGGAACAGCGGCGGCACAGCCGGGCAAGGGCGGTGCAGATGGCACGATGAAAGAGACAAATGTGAAATTGTTTCCTGTTTTGGACAGACTGTGCGGCCGGGCTACCCCCTCCACTCCCGCAAGTTTCCGCCCGGACCTCTGGATGCTCCGGGCGGCTGTGTTGGAGTACGAGATGGAGGAACGGACCTTTTACTGGATTCCCCGTTCCGACGGAGGGCTGTGTGTCCGGGAACGGGACGTGTTCCTCCGCGGCTCCCACGGACACTGGGTATGGACCGGCCAACAACCGGAGGCCGGAGAGGCGGCATACTGTATCATTCTCAAAGGCAAGGACCGGGACAGTCCCACAGGGGATATACGCTCCTTCGATTTCTCGGCGCACCTCCGTCGCCTGGAACACACGGCGATGGAGGTCAAGGCTGTGGAACTGGTCTTTTACTCCGGGCGGCGGTTTTCTATGGAGCCGGAGCGGTACAGGGCGGCCATGGAGGACCTGTTTTGGGAGTATGGAACGCTCCGGCACATCCGCTATCTGCCCGAAAATGAGGAAGCCTTGGTCCGCACAATTATGACGGAGCATCGTTATCAAAAGGGCTGGACACCGAAAAAGAACCGGGCGTTACCCGGCGGCCCGGTTAGATAGGGGGCGGCTATGGCATATACGCATATCACTCCCGGATGGGAGATCGAAGTATCTGCCCATTACTATTCAGATAAAAAGTTGGACCGTGTTGCGGAACTGATCCAACTGCCGCGGGAGGAATTGACTACTCTGGAGGAGGCCAGCGTGGCCCAGGAAAAAGCCATTTTCTCCAAGTTTTCCAACATAGAGGCCGAGTGGAAGAAGCAGGCAGCGGAGACTGTAGCTATCCGCAAGGCCAGAGAGTATCTGCGGGCCTTGCCGGTGGAGCATACGTCCAACCAGTGGAAGGTCAATCAATTTGGCTGGAACGTATTGAGCAACATGGTCTATAAAATGTCGTATCGCGTGTCCGAAAATAAAAAGCTGGATGGAACTCTTATCAACTGCGCTTTATCCTGGGATATTCATTATAATACGCTCCAACATCCCACCCCCGACTATACCGGCGACGGCTGGAAGATTGCCGGGCAGAGTGACAAGCGGTTTGCCACAAAAGAGGAGATGGAGCGTTACCTGCAAGGCCGGATTAAAGCCTACGCCCACCTATTTACAGAGATCTCTCCACCCATCCCCAAAGGGCAGGAGGGCCGCTTCTCCGTCAACGGCATCCTTCTCCCAGGCTATACTGTGGAGGCATCCCTGGAAGAACGGATGGAGGAAATGATCTCCTTTTTGGAGGACGATGCGGCCCTGCTGGAGGAGACGCTGTCCTCCAGCCATCAAGACACACCACAAGAGGAGGAACCAACTATGGCACAGAAGCTACATACCACACCCTTGAATCAGCACCGAAACCGGGAGATCGTTCAAAAGCCGGAGACCGCCCGGAAAGGTCCCAAGAAACCGACCCGGAGAAAAACGGCCCCGACCCGGTGACAGCGGCGCTTGCGCCGCTGTCCGCGCCAGCATGGCATTTGGTAGCACAAATGCCGCTGGTCAGGGGCGGAGCCCCTGAAACCCCATATTTCTGTACTACATGGGTAAAAATGCATTTATAAATCTACGCACTACATTTAAAATAGGACCTGCGCTTGCAATAAAAATTACAATAGGCGTTGCATATAAAACTGCATGCCACAACTTTAACAGCATTACATGAAATGATTGTTGTCTAGGATTGTTTTCAGAGATATATCCTATAAGATCATTTATTTCAGCACTTGCATTTTTGCTATCTATTGCAACTCCGTTGCAATACCGTCCTGTCTTTGGATTAATGTCATACTTTTTACAAAGATGGAGAATGGTATAATAAAAATCTAAATCATCGCGAATTTCTGTAGCACTAACAAGATCATCATATTCTTTTTTTAAACTATCGAGTTTTTCACATGCGTCTTTTTTACTAGACTCGCAAGATACACACTGCTCACATTCTTGGTTTTCTCCACATGAGGGCGATAGCGGATCGTCATCTGCTAAATTTGGCAAACTTCCGACTTCACGCTTTAACCGCTTTACTTCATTGAGTGCATGCTGAATAGAAGAAATGCGTCCTGAGTATTCAGCGTGGCTGTTAACAACAGAATACACCAATACAATTACTGAAAGGATGATACTACTATATGATGACCATGTTTCATCAAATATTTCAGGATAGAATTGTACAGACAACGAGTATATTATCAAAGCTAAACTATAGTAAATTAAGATAAAATCAGCTCGTTTCTTATCACGGGATAACCTTTTCAGTTGATTAGCATAATTGGATTGAGTAACATCCATTATTCGGTAATATTTATCTTTATTATATGGCGGAACGCTCATTGAAACATCTCTCCCTGTCTAATTTTATTTCAAGTTTACACCCATTTTTTACAATTTTCAACATTGATGTTAAGAAAAATAATTATGCGTACTCGTAATTACCATATTAGTGTTTGGCTTAATGCCCAAGAATTAGAACACCTGAAAAAACAATCCCAAGCATCTGGTCTAGGTATGGACCCTTTTATCCGTCAACTCATCATGGGTGTTCAGCTTCGTCCCCGCCCCCCTGATACCTACGCCGCCCTGCTCCGGGAACTGAACGCCATTGGCAATAACGTGAATCAACTGGTATTTCAGGCCAACGCCAGAGGAGAGGCCACCCAGGAGGAAATCCATGAGGCCGCTCTTTTGGTACGGGAAGCAGTCCGGCTGGTGCGGGATACCCTGTAATGGCCTATACTAAGATTTTAGTCATCCACAACCGCCTGGACAAGTGCGTGGGCTACACACAGGACCCGGAAAAGACCTCCCTGGAAGCCGCTATCGACTACGCCCTGGACCGGGCAAAGACGGAGCGTATCTGTTATGAGACAGCCATCAACTGCTCCCGAGACCGGGTGTATCAGGATATGCTGGACACCAAGCGGCGGTGGGGCAAGGAGGACCGGAAACGAAAAGGATACCATATCATTCAATCCTTTGCGCCTGGAGAAGTGACGCCGGATCAGGCCCACGCTGTGGGCGTGGAATTTGCCCAACGCCTTTTAGGGGACCGCTATGAAGCCGTCGTTTCCACCCATTTGAACAAGGCCCATCTTCATTCCCATATCGTGTTCAACTCCGTATCTTTTGTGGACGGAGCCATGTACCGAGACCAGCTGAAGGACTACTATGAGGGTATCCGGGGCACATCGGATGCTATCTGCCGGGAGCATGGCCTGTCCGTCATAGAACCAGGCGAGCCCCTGAAAGGTGCGCCGGTGAGCCGTGCGGAGTGGGAGGCCCAACGCAGAGGGAAACCTACCGTCCGTGGGCTGATTCGTCGAGATGTGGACGAGGCCATCCGGCGATCCTACACCTACAAGTCATTTTTGGGACAGCTCCAGCAAATGGGGTATCAGGTCAAGTCCGGTCCCAGCATAAAGCATGCCGCCGTCCTGCCTCCGGGTGGGAAGCGCTATTTTCGTCTGGACAGTCTGGGCGAGGGATACACGGAGGCGGACATTCAGGCCCGCCTTGCCGCCATCCGCTCCGGCGAGGCCCCGCCGCCAGCTCCAGCTATCGCCGTAGCTGTGTTTCACCTTCTGGAGCCGGGGCGGCACTATCGGGTGCGGGGGCCCCTGCCCCACCGCCGCCGGAAGTTCACAGGCTTCCAACTCTTATATTTGAAGTATCTCTATCTGCTCAACCCACCGCCCAAGCGCCGCCCGAGAAACCGGGCGGCGTTTTCCATGCGGGAGGAATTGCTGAAGCTGGAACGCTACCAAGAGCAATTCCGGTATCTCCGCCAGAACCGCCTTGAAACGGCTAACCAGCTTTCCATGCAGTATGACGCCATCCAGGCAAAGATGGACGCTCTTACAGAGCGGCGGAAGAAATTATACCAGCGAAAACGGAGGGGGGACGTAGGAGTCCAAACGGGGATTGCGCAAATCACCACACAACTGCGGATACTGCGCCGGGACCTGAAGCTGTGCGCCCGCATTGAGAGCGATATTCCAAAGGTCCGGGCAGCGGTAGAGGCTCGAAACCCAACTTCTCGGGACCGACCGCTCTATCATCAAACCGCCTCTCGTAGATCGAACCCGACAGAGGAGCAACCCAATCTTTAACTTTAAGAGGTGAAATCAAATGGACAACAGCGGCGAAGTAGCCGATCTAATGGTAAAAGAAAGCATTCAAATCACTGAGGCCGCCATCAAAATGCTGGCCGGAGGCAGCAAAAATCTGGCTGCTTTTCTGCTGGCACTCTCCCGAGACGATAAGAAGCTGTACGGCAAAACCAACATGAAGAAGCTGCTGAAAATGGACCGGGGGCTGGCCGTTTTTCATATTCGGGAGGAGGACTTGGACGACTTTCGAGAGTACGCCAAGAAACAGGTGCTGTTTGCCGCCGTCAAAGACATCCGTTCCTCCAACGGCATTGTCAGCCTTGTGACAAACAGTGACTATGTGCCCCTGGTCAACCGCTATCTGGAGCTCCGGGGCTATCCGGCTCCCGTTCAGGAACAGGAGGCCAGCACGACAAAAAAAGCCGTCCGCCGCGTTCCGCCAGAGCCCTCCTCACTACAGCGCGGGAATGGCTGGACAGTCAGGCAGAGAACGGATATGGAGACGATTACTGATAAGCCATCTGTCCGGGCGAGGCTGGCTGGCCTCCGGGCCGCGTCGGAGAGTATGAGGGAGGGCAGCCCCAGACAAAGATCCCCACAGCAGACCAAGTAAACATCACAGCAGGAGGAATTGAAAATGGCCAATTTGGAAGAAATCATTGCGGAAAAGACTCAGCAGGATACCCAGTGGCGGGAGCAGCGCCAGGCGGACCGGGAAAATATCGTCGCCATGCAGGACGCTGGAATCGTAGAGATCACCAGCAATCCGGAGATGTATGTGAAGTACCTGGATATGCAGGGGGACAACCCCGCATACAGCGTGGGCAATATCGCTCTGGTTATGTTCCAGGACCCGGAGGCCACTGTGTTTGGGACGCCGGAGCGCTGGAAAACCCTTAACCGCAGCGTCATGGACCTGGAGCGAGGAAAGGGCGTAAAAATCTTTGCCCGAAACACTCTGGGCCGGGGATACCGGCTCACGGACGCTTACGATATTCGCCAGACTGCGGGACGGGACATGAAGAAAATCCAGCTTCAGGAGGACACCAAGGAAATGAGTATCGCCCTTCGTACGATTCTTAACTACTCCGTTGTCCCAGTGACCACCGACCACGAACTGCCTGTGGCGGCCTATTACGACAGCAAAAACATGGAACTGGCCGTCAACCCGTCCTTCTCGGACAGTGAAGCGTTTTCCGCCATTGCCGCAGAAGTAGCACATTCCCGCATCCACGCCAAGGGGGTAAACACGGCCTACTCGCGCCAAGAGGTCGATTTGGATGCTCAAAGCATTTCCTACATCCTCTGCCGGAGGTATGGTGTGAAATGCGCCACCCCGGACCTTTCCCGTCTGGCAGACCTGTATGACGGCTGGGAAGCTCCGGACCGAAGATATGCTCTGGACCAGATTCAGAACATGAGCAAGCAGTTTGGCGGTACCATTGAGCGGGACATCACTCCCCAGCAGAGAGGCCGCATTCCGCCGCAACGACATATGAGATAAGACCAGAGGCCGGGAGTGTTTCCCCTTAGAGGAGGGTAATCCACCAGCCGTTCCCTGTCAAGGCCGCAAAAATTGCTTCGCAATTTTTGCGCGAGCCGCCCAGTCTGCGAACTGGGCGGGCCTTGACTGGGACCGTCCGGCGGATTGTTCTGTCTCCAAGGGGAGAACACCCCCAAAGCCGCCTGACGGCGGCTTTGCCTCACTGGGAGGCGGGGGCTTTCCGGAAGGCGGCGCGGGGGGAACGCTCCCGCCGCTGTACAATTATGCAGCGGCCCGTAAAACGGCCCTCAATTTGAGGGACATTTTCACACCAGGTTTCCCATTGTTTGTCTTTCGGCGGCGTGTTATAATAAATTATCCTTTTCATTTCTTTTTTACAGGCAGGTGAGCTTATGACTGAAAAAGCTCTTTTAGACCGCATTGACGCTTACGCGCAGGTCATCCGAGAGCACCGCCCTCTGACCCCAAATGAGGTGAAGGAACTGGACGCCTATTTCCGCATTGGCACCACCTACACCTCCAACGCACTGGAGGGCAACTCCCTGACTCTCTCTGAGACCAAGGTGCTTCTGGAGGATGGGATCACCATAGGCGGTAAACCCATCCGGGACTGCTACGAAGCCACGGGGCACGCCAGGGCCTACGACTATATGCTGGAAATCGCCAGAGGAGGGCCGCTGCAATTCCGGGAGGAAGATATTCTCCGCCTTCACGCCCTGTTCTACGGCGGTATCGATCCGGACCATGCCGGGCGCTACCGGGAGGACCAGGTATTTATCACCGGCACGGAGTATATCCCACCCACGGCGGATGAGGTGCCCGGCCTTATGGCCGAACTGGTGGAGGATCTGAACCAACGGAAAAACGACACACATCCGGTCCTGCTGGCCGCCTATGCCCACCGGCGGCTGGTGGACATCCATCCGTTTCAGGACGGCAACGGACGTACCGCCCGGCTCCTGATGAATCTGATCCTAGTGAATAAGGGCTACTGTGTCGTCTCCATCCCGCCTGTCCTGCGTCACGATTATATCACTGCCCTCCAGCAGGCCCAGCGGAGCCGCAATCCTAGCGACGCGGCCTTTTTCCAGCTGATTTGTCAATGCGAGCTGGAGGCCCAAAAAGATTACTGCCGAATGTTTCGCATCAAGCTCCCAGAGCAAAGCAGGAACAACCCCACGCGATAATTTCATCCATTGAATGCGCTGCTTCCCAAATATTTTGGGAGGCAGCTTTTTTTGTAAAAACTTCCCTCAATTTGAGGGACATTTAGAAAGGACTGGCGTATTTGAATGTTTTAGTGGTAGAACCCGGCTATGCCCCATACGAGAAGGAAATCAATGGACTTCAAGAAATGCAGGAAGTAGTCGGCGGCTTGATCCAGGCCATCTATCCCTTCCAGGAGCCGGTGGCAGTGGTCTGCAATGATGAGGGACTTCTCCTCGGTCTGCCTTTCAATCGCAGTATGGACGGCGGGTATGGCGGCGTGTGCGGCACCTTCTTTATCTGTGGCCTGGGGGAGGAGAATTTTTGCTCTCTGACTTCGGAACAGATTCAGACTTACAAGGAAAGATTCTCCCGTGCGGAGCTTCTGATTGGAGTAAACGGCAATGAACCTATCACCCTAAAGGTCACGCCGCGGATCAAAAATGGACCATCCAAACAGCGGGAGCCCCCTGAGCCTTTTGTAAGATAATCTTTCTTTCAAGATGGTGAAATACAGTTGTCTCTCTGCCAGGAAATGTTCCTCAATTTGAGGGGAGTTTCCGGGCTATTTTATTTAAGGAGGAGATGATCCCACATGAAAAAACGAGTTGCACCCATCATTGCGGTGGTGATAGTTGTCTATACCATGGCCTGCCCGGCCCTGGCCGCCGAGGCGTCTCCATCCGCCGCGCCCGCTGTCCTGTACCCTACGGAGGTGCTGGAGTACACGGCGGGAGACCTGGATGAACTTCGCATCAGCAAAACCTACGAACTCTCTCCGCTGGATGACCCGGCGCAGATCCCCACAGAGGATTTTGAACGCTCTGGCCTCCACTATACCTTATTGGATATTATCAAGGAGGACCAGACGGAGACGGACAGCAAGTATTACACAGAGACCGTGACCTTGGACAGCGACAGCAAGGATATGGAGAAGATCATGCCCCTGCTGGCCGCTACCTGTGAGGCCACCACGGAGGACGGCTATACTGGCGTCCTTACCCTGGACACGGCCAGCATCCAAGTGGAGGCGTCTGACTATGGCACATCCACGCGGAACGTCTCCGCCACCCGCAGCTACCCCAACCTCTCCGAGGCAGATGTGTCCCTGGTGCCAAAGTCCATCCAGGACAGCGGGCGCACCCTCACTTTGGCAGATGTGGATTGGCAGGAGGCCGGGGGATTTTATAACGCCACCGCCACCTATACCGGCACTGCCACCAGCCAGTATGCTACCGGCTACACCGTCACAGCAGACTACACCGGGGAAGTGACCAAGACCACCAGCGGCATTGTCCGCTACACCGCCGTCTTTGGCCTGACGGAGGAGCAGGAGAAAAACACGGAGATCCCCCAGCCAGACATGGCAGGCGGATTTGACTGGCGCTGGCTGCTGATCCTGCCCGCCGGGGCGGGAACTGTGGGCCTGGTGGTCCTGGGCCGGTTCCTGCTTCAAAAGTATAAGTCGAAAAAGGAGTGGAAGGAGTACAACAAATGAAATGGAAAGCCCTTTGCCTGACGGCCGTTTTGCTGGCGGCGGCCTGCATTACCCCCGTTGGGGCCCTGGAGTACACCATGGATGCTCCAGACGATTACCTGTTCGCCCGGCCCACCAGCGACGATACCATCTATGAGTGGGAGGACCCCAACGTGGACCGGAGCAAGAACGTGGCCCTGGTCCCACCCGGTTTCGGCACGCCTACCAGCTATCTGCCCGGCTCCGGAACAGCCCTGACCCCCAATCTGGTGCCCGGTGCTCTGGACGGCGGCGGTCTGGTCTCCCAAGTAGGGGTCGTTACCTATCCTACCGTAGATACGGGCTCCGGATGGACCGGAACCACCTCCACAGGATGGACGGACGTGACCAGCGACCTCTACTACTCCGGCGGTTACCTGGGCACGCTGAAAATCCCCTCTATTGATTTGTCCGTGAAGGTGTACCAGGGCACCGACAGCTCTACCCTGATGAAAGGTGCTGGGCACTTCAAAGATACCAGTATATGGGATGGAAATGTGTGTATCGCCGGACACAACCGGGGCGTCCGGGATGACTTTGGTGACCTGCACACTTTGGACCCAGGGGATACCATTACCTGGACCACCAAGCTGGGGACGCGGACTTATGAGGTAGTGTCGGTGGAAAAGGTGCTGGAGACCGACACCAGCGGCATTGCCGCCACCACGGACAACCGCCTGACTCTGTTCACCTGCGTCCGGGACCAGCGTGCCTACCGCTGGCAGGTGCAGGCGGTAGAAGTCTGAAAGGAGGAAGAATTTACATGTTGAAACACCTGAAACACCACTGGAAACGGACGGTCTCCGGTCTCATGGCCCTGGTCATGGCGGCGGGGATGCTGCCAGTCAACGGTTTAGCGGCAGAGGTGCCCGAGCCTGCGGCAAAAACGCAGGCAGAAGCGGCCTATGCCCCCACGGGAAACTTTGAACTGGCCCCGGCCGGAACCACCGCCTGGAACGGCGGGGAGGAGCCCATGACTGTCTACTCCAGCCAGGCTGGGACCACCCAGGAGGCAGAGATCCCAGCCGGAGAGCCCTTTGCCCTGCTGGAAGATGGAGACAGCCGCCTGAAGATCGGTTATTCCGAGGGCGGCTGGACCGGCGGCACTCTGGAGGACACCGGCTGGGTGGACAAGGACGGCATCCTGGTCAACCTGCCCGACCTGATCCCCAGCATCGCCTATGTCCGGGAGGACGCGGAGAAAATATTTAACTCCCGTCTGACCCGATTTGAGTATGTCATCCCCTGTCCCTACGGGGAGGCGGAACGCCTGGCCCAGCTCCAGGAGGAGGCTATGGAAGGCGGAGAGACCCTACTGGTTCGCATGGAGGGTCAGACTGTGACCGTCAGCCGGGCCACAGGCGACCCCGCCAGCTTGAAAACATACAGCCTGGACGGGGAGACCTACCGAAAATATGAAAAGTGGACGGAGAGCGCTCCGGCGGACAGCGGCATTTCCGCCTACCAGGTGCCCTATGAAATTTCTACGGTTTACAGTGCGGACCCAAGCTTCACACTGGGGATGTTCGCACCCCAGACTTCCAAGCCCAACCGTGCTCCGTCCAATGTCACACCCACCGGAGACGTGGGCGCTTACAACCCCGGCAGCCCCGGCGGACAGAAGCCCCACACCTCCAACGTGGCCTGGGCCATCGACCCGGAGCGGACATTTTTGCGCTTCACCCTGGTGGAATTTCCGGGCGGCGTGGTCACCGACCTGAATACCATGGACTGGAATACCTGGCATGTGGTGGGCACGCCCCTGAACGTAGTATGGAGCAACGGCTGGTCCGCGGACCAGTGCCGCAGCGACGTCACCTGGTACAACTCCAGCGCTATGCACTATAACGCCATGGGCGCCAACGCTCCCCAGCTTATGGCCGGTTCCTCGGTGAGCAATGGCGTTTACTCCTATGACGCCACGGTAGGTTACAACCAGCGGTGGGTAACCACCGCCGATGAGTTCCAGTCGGAAACCGGAATTACCAACGAGCAGAAGGAGCAGATGTTCCACCTGAACTCCGATTCCTGGTCCACTGGCTGGCTCAACGGGGACTATACCTCCATGTGGGGCACCGACGCCCAGTCCGTCACCCCCGGAAACCTGTATCAGGTGTATGAGGCCAACGACGCCTTCCTGTATCTCCTGGGCCGCCTGACCGAGACTGACAACCACTCCGGCGGCTCCAACCCCGGCTGGAGTGAAGATGAGGCCATGGAGAAGTGGTCTGAATATGTCAAGGACAAGGACGGCAATCTGCGGACCAAGTACCGGATCATTGTGGAGACCGGCATGATCCTCCGGGACCCGGACGGCGGCCGCCGGGCCTATACTCTGCGGGACATGATGGCCTACTCTCTCTACAACAACGAGGCGTCCCAGCAGTATAACCTGATCTGGGACCAGTCCTCCACCACCGTCAACATGGCCCAGTGGATGCGCCAGGCCAAGGAGCAGTTCCTGGAGTATCCTCTGGACGAGAATGGCACCCCCACCGGGGAGGAACTGGTTTCCACCAACGGCTTTGCCGAGTGCGACAGCTATGTGGATACCATTCAGTATGCCCGCCCCATCCGAGATACAATTTTCTCCGAGCAGCGGAGTTTTGGACTCCATATTTTTAGCCCTTTTAACTTTGAGCATGACACGCCGGATGAGCCGGACCCTGATCCCGACCCGGCCCCGGAACCTGAACCTGAACCCGACCCAGGCCCCGGCACCAGCATCAAAATCACCAAGCTGGAGGAAGGGACGACCCTGGGCCTGGAGGGGGCCGTGTTCAAAATCACTGCTCCGGACGGCTCCACTGTGGGCAGTACCTATACCACTGGCTCGGACGGAACGGTGACTGTCCAGCTGAACCAGACCGGCCACTTCACCGTGGAGGAGCTCACCCCGCCGAAATGGTACTTGAAAGGGGAAAACAGCACCCAGCACGTCAATGTGACAGCGGGGCAGATGGCCGAGCTGACCTTCACCAACAAGCCATACGGCAATCTTCGGGTGGAGAAGTACAGCGACACCGGCGAGCTGCTGGAGGGTGTAACCATCCAAATCAAGAATCTGGAGACTGGGGAGACCCAGTCCGGCCAGACTGGGCCGGACGGCTCCATTGAGTTTACGGAACTGGCCCCCGGCGGCTACGAGGTGCGGGAGATCTCCGGCATCCCCGGCTGGCAGGCCGATGTGGAGACGGTAAAGACCGCCACGGTGGTATCCGGCGAGACTTCTACAGCCTATTTTATCAACCAGGAGCTGCCCGGCCTGCGGATCACCAAGTATGACCGGACGAGCAAGGAACTGTTAAGTGACATTATATTCAGTATCTGGAGAGACGGCGAGTACCTGGGCGATTATGAGACGGACAGCTCAGGTGAAATCCTGCTCACCGACTGTCAGCCGGGTACTTACCGGGTGGAGGAGAAGCAGAGCGACGATGCTCACATTACCATCACAACACCCCAAGAGTTGGAGCTGAAGGCTGGGGATGGCATCAAGGAGCTGGTTTTCTTTAACGACCTGAAGCCGGGAATCCATTTGACGAAGGTGGACAGCGCCGACCTCTCCAAACCAATCGCCAACGCCCGTTTCCGGATTGAAGCGGTGGACGGCTCCTGGGGCCCCGAGGAATATACGACCTCGGAGGATGGGACCATTGACCTCAGCAAGCTCCCTGTGGGTGCTTATGTGGTGACAGAACTGGAGTGTCCGGGCTATGTGATTGATGACGCCCAGCGGATCATCCACCTGGACCCCAACGAAAATGCGGAATTTGTGTTCACCAACAGCAAGCTGCCCTCCCTCACCCTCACCAAGACCAGCTCGGACGGCACCCCCCTGGCGGGCGTCACCTTTCGCCTGGCCAAGGTGGAGGACGGTGGACACTACCTGGACCGCACCACTGGGCCGGACGGGACCATCACCTGGGAGGGGCTGGAGCCCGGCTCCTATTCCCTGGTGGAAACCGCCACGGTGTCGGATCACATTTTGGACGCCCGGGAGCACCACATCCAGCTTTTCCCCGGCAGGGACAGCACCATTGACCTGGAAAATGACCGCCGGCCCAATTTGACGGTAGTGAAACGGGACGCCGACAGCGGCGCTCCGATTGCAGATACCGTCTTTCTTGTGGAAGCGGCAGACGGACACAGCGTGGACGAGATCAAGACTGGGCCGGATGGAAAGGCCGTTTTGGAGAATTTACTACCCGGCGTGTACGAAATCTCCGAAAAGTCGGTGCCGTCCCCTTATTTGATGGACGCGGAGCCCCAGCTCGTCACCCTCTATCCCAACCGGGACCACACCGCCTATTTTGAAAATCATAAGGCGCCCACCATCGAGATCATCAAGGAAAATTCTATCACCCATGAGCGGCTAAGCAATGTTCGTTTCCAAGTCTGGTATGCCAGCAACGACACGGAGACCGGCGAATACAACGACTTGGGCGTGTTCACGACAGACGAGAACGGCCGCATTGAACTGACCGGTCCGGACAACGGCCTGCGGGACGGCTGGTTCCGGGTGAAGGAACTGGAACCGCCCGCCGGATTCTCCATCAAGGACAGCGACACCCAGGAGGCGTTCGTGCAGGCCGGGAAGGGCCATACATTTCTGTTTGAAAATACCCCCCTGTCGGCGTTGGTGGTGTATAAACGGGACAGTGTGACGGGGGCTGCCCTTCCCAACTGCCGTTTCCAGCTCAGCTACCTAGGCGGCAGCACCTCCGGCACCGGCGGCACGGTCATCGGGACCTATGTGACTTCGGAGAACGGCTCCTTCACCGTCACCGGCCTCAAAGCGGGCTATTACATTTGCGAGGAGTTGGAGAGCGACGGGGCTCACGTTATCGACAGCGCGCCTCAGTCCTTCTACATCTCCGGCGAGGACCAGGACATTGTAACCCTCTATTTTGGCAACGCGCCCAAGGGGGCCGTTTTAGTCAAGAAGGTGTCGGCCAGCGATAACAGCCCCCTGAGCGATGTGGAGTTTTTTGTGACCACGGCGGACGGGGCCGTGGTGGGCGACGCCAACGGCAAGTTTGTGACGGACTCCGCCGGTTCTTTCCTGGTGGAAGGCGTGGAGCCGGGCACCACGCTGGTCATCAAAGAGACCAGGGCAAAGCCCGGCTACCTGCTGGACAATACCCCCCAGACTGTTCAGGTGAAAGAGGGCCAGACCGTCACGGTGGAGTTCCGCAACCAGCCCTTGGGTAAT
Source organism: Pseudoflavonifractor sp. An184 (assembly GCF_002160305.1). GTDB lineage: Bacteria > Bacillota > Clostridia > Oscillospirales > Oscillospiraceae > Lawsonibacter > Lawsonibacter pullicola. The sequence continues at coordinate 34,525 of NZ_NFKI01000023.1, read as the reverse complement.
CTGGTGATTGAGAAGTGGGGGCGGAATGGCACGAGCACCGTCCCGCTGGAGGGCGTCAAATTCGAGGTCAAATACGCCAACGGACAGTATGTGGACGCCGCCGGAGGCACACTGTCCTCCAATGGCCTCTATTACACCGATTCCACAGGGAAGATCACCCTGTCCGGGCTCACCGGCACCGTCATCGTGACGGAACTGGAGAGCGTGGAGGGCTATACCATCGACCCGGACAGCCAGAGCCAGACCGTCACCATCAACCCCAACGACACCCAGACGCTCCGTTTTTATAACGATGCCGTGGGCGGTGCAGAGTTGACAAAGGTGAGCGAGGCGGACAAGTCTGAGACGATTCCGGACGTTACCTTTGAAATTCGCCGGGTGTCGGATGACGCCCTGGTGGACACCGTGACCACCGGGCGAAACGGTAAGGTCTATATTTCTCTTGAGGCCGGCAATTACTACGCCGTGGAGACCGACTGCCCGGACACATTCCGGCTGGACCCCACGCCCGTCTACTTTACCGTGGAGAAAAACAGGACCACCCCCCTCACCGTGACCAACGCGCCCATCTCCGGTATTCTGCTCCACAAAATTTCCACCGCGGACGGTGATGGTATCCCCGGCGTGTCCTTCATCCTGCACGACAGCAGCCACAACCCCATCGACCAGCAGACCACCGATGACCGGGGTTACGCCTGGTTCGAGGGCCTGACGGAGAGCGGCAGATACTATCTGCGCGAACTGGAAAACGAGGGCTATATCCCGGACACCCAACTCCGAACTGTTTATGTCAAGGCTGGGGAGACCACGCTGGTGGAGTGGGAAAATACCCCCATCACCGGGCAAATCCAGATCATCAAGCGGTCCGCTGACTATAACCCCACCACCGGCCTGCCTGCGGGCACCCTCCTGGAGGGGGCCGTGTTTGAAATCTACGACAAGGCCGGGAACGCGGTGGACACCATTCGTTCCGACAGCCGGGGTCTGGCCGTGTCCAAGCAGCTCCCCCTCTCCCGCTATACTATCCGGGAGGTCAAGAGCCCGGACCACTACGGCGTCAATGAAGAGGTTCTGACGGCCTACTTGGAGTACGAGGGCCAGATCCTCCGCTTTGAGGTAACAAACAAGAGCCTGTCCACCGGCGTGTCCATCTCCAAAACAGGGCCCAAGGAGGTTGTCAGCGGCCAGCCGGTGCGCTACACCTTCTCCGGGATCGCTAACACCTCCAACGTCCGCCTTGACAGTTTTTACTGGCGCGATACCCTGCCCGCCCAGGTCCGGCTGGAGCAGGTGGTGACGGGCACCTACAACTTCCCCGGCACCTATAAGATCGTCTACAAGGTCAACGGGACCGGGGACTACCGCACGCTGGCGGATAACCTCTCCACCAGCCAGAACTACACTTTGGCCGCATCCTCCGTGGCCCTGGGCCTTGCCGCCAATGAGCGCGTGACTGAGATCATGTTCGTATTCGGCCAGGCCCCAGCTGGTTTTGCCCAAGTGGAGGCCCCCGTGGTCCACTGTACCGCCATCAATGGCCTGGCAGCAGGAAGTTCCTTTGTCAATGTGGCCGATGTGGGCGGCGTCTACAACGGCCAGTGGGTTCAGGCAGTAACTCGTTGGGTCACAACGGTGTACGGCAAGCCGGAGCCCCTTCCCAGAACAGGCTATTAAACTAAAATCCCGAAGCGTCGAAACTTCCCTCAACTTGAGGGGAGTTTCGGCGCTCCCTTTTGGAAGGAGAAACGTATGCCAGACTATCAAGCCGTTTTAAGCGGCCATGAGATCAGCAGGAAAATCGTTGACCTGTTGGAGGTCGTTTACCCCATCCAATACAACGGGCACAGACGGGCCCGCTATCTGCGGAATATCAACGACCATATCCAAGGCCGGAACGATTTACCCCTGGAGCCAATGCTGGAATGGACTGCAAGGGTGGAAAACGGAGCCTATGCCGAAAAGGTGGAGGCACTCCGTCAATCCATCCAAGCCTTTCAGACACAAAAGGCCCTGCTCACCCAGGCGTATGACAAGGGCCCCTCTGAGGACCGCTTTCCCTACAAGACCTTCGATGCCGGCCCTGGACAGTCCCTCAAAATCGTAGATCAAACGATTTATGACCAGGCGGCCCAGGCCGGGTTTCCCATCGGCTTTTTCCGGGACGCCTATTTTGACCATGTGACTCTCTACTGCATGCCGGACGGGGCCCTCTGCGCGGATTCTATCTTCCGGTCCTGCAAGTTCAACGTCTGCCGCCTAGTGGAAGTAGATGTACGGGACGCCAGCCTGTACGACTGTGAATTTCATTCCTGCCTGCTCCGTAACGTCCAGTTTCCCAATTCCTTTCTCTCCTGCACCCATTTTCGGGACTGCGACCTGCAATCTCTCTCCCTGACCAATACCCACCTGCGCCGGTGCAATATAATAGACTGCACCGTGAAGCGGCTGGACTTCCTGGGGGCCGCCCTGGACGGGTGCTCCTTCGGCCGGATCATCCGCGGGACTGACAGCACTGTGCTCCATCTGGACACCGCCGCCATCACCCAGAGCGGAGCCACGGCGGAGGAGTGCGCCCGAAATCGGGTGGCTATCTTTCAAGCTCTAGGGGTACAGGCCCCGGAACATCACCCGGCCAAGCGTAGACAGCCGCCCATGCCGGGACGGTGAGGAGGTAGCTCCATGCACAAGAACAACACCGCGAGCCCGGTCCTGTGGGCGGTACTCGCCCTGCCGGTCCTCTATCTGGCGGCGCTCCTGGCTTCCGGCTATGAGGAGGGCATGACCGTTTTTGATCTGATGGGTCGTTTCAGTGAATTGCTGGGACGGCCCTTTGCCATCCATTGGACAGAGTACACCCTGAAATTTATGCTGGCGGCCCTGCTGGTGTATGGCTTCACCGTGGTCCTGTACCTCTCCACCAGAGAAAACCGGAGGCCCGGTGAGGAACACGGCTCCGCCAAATGGGGCAACCCGAAGCAGCTCAACGCCAAGTACCGGGATAAGGACCCCTTCCAGAACACCATCCTGACCCAAAATGTCCGCATGGGGCTCAATGGGAAGATTCACCGGCGCAACCTCCTGCAAATTGTCATCGGCGGCTCCGGCGCGGGCAAGACCCGCTTTTTTGTCAAGCCGAACCTTATGCAGGCAAATTGCAGCTTCCTGGTCACGGACCCCAAGGGGGAGACCATGCGGGCCGTGGCCCCACTGCTTCTGGAACGGGGCTATGTTATCAAGGTCTTTGACCTGATCGACACAGGCCGCTCCGACGCATTTAATCCCTTTCCCTATCTGAAGGACGATAAGGACGCTATGAAGCTGGTGAATAATCTCATTAAAAATACCACGCCCAAAAACGCCTCCAACAGCGACCCCTTCTGGGAGAAGTCCGAAATTGCCCTGGACACCGCCCTGATCCTCTACCTGCTCCATGAGGCTCCGCCAGAGGAGCAGAACTTTGAGATGGTCATGTATATGATCGAAAACGGCGGGGCCAGGGAGGACGACGATGATTTTCAGTCCCCCTTGGATATGCTCTTTGAAGCCCTGGAGGAAGAGGAACCGGACCACGTGGCCGTGCGGGAGTATAAAATTTTTAAGCAGGCGGCCGGCAAGACGGCCAAGTCCATCCTGATCTCCGCCGCTGTCCGGCTCTCAGCCTTCATCCTGCCTCAGATCACCCGTATCACCTCACAGGACGATATGGAACTGGGGCTCATGGGGGAGCGCAAGCAGGCCGTGTTTGCTATTATCCCAGACAATGACGGCACATTTAACTATTTAGTAGGCATGCTCTACACCTGTGCCTTTCAGGCCCTATACTATCAGGCCGACAAGGTACACCAAGGAGCCTTGCCCGTCCCTGTCCGTCTGATGATGGACGAGTTCTGCAATGTCTCCCTGCCGGATGACTTTGGAAAACTCCAAGCCACTATGCGTTCCCGAAATATCATGTCCACCATCGTGCTCCAAAATATCTCCGCCCTCAAGGCCCTGTTCAAAGATGATTGGGAGGGGCTTTTGGGCAACGCCGACACGCTGGTGTATCTCGGCGGGAACGAGCAATCCACCCATAAATATATTTCCGAGCTTCTGGGCAAGGAGACCCTGGACACCCGCAACCGCAGCGTGTCCAGAGGGTCCCACGGCTCCAGCTCCGTCAGCTATCAGCAGACTGGCCGGGAGCTGATGACCCCCGACGAGGTGCGGACCCTGGACAATGACTATGCCCTGCTGTTTATCCGGGGTGAGCGGCCCGTCATGGACAAAAAGTACGACATTCTGAAACATCCAAACATCAAGCTGACGGAGGACGGCGGAGCCGCGCCCTACGTCCACCGCCCCGGCCTGACTTATGCCCAGGCTGACCTGTCCATGCCGTTTGAGAGCCTGGACTATATTGAAATCTTGGAATGAGAGGTTGATTTTTATGTTGAACAAGAAGAATACCCAGTTGGAGACCATGTGCCAGCGGCGGACCAGAACGGCCCGCCGTTTCTATTTCTCCGCTGTGCTCATGCTGGCCTTATGCACCGCCTTGGCCTGTCCGGCCCTGGCTGCCGACACCGACCCCCTTACCATTGTCAACAATCTCAGCGACTTCATTTTTTCCTGTATCAAGGCCATCGGTGTGATCGTGCTGGGCTGGGGCATCGTCCAGCTGGGCATGTCCATCCAGTCCCATGACGCCTCCCAGCGCACCCAGGGAATCCTCTGCGTGTTCGGCGGCCTGCTGATCGCTTTTTCCAAGGAAATTTTGTCCGCTATCGGCGTGGTGTGACCTGCCATGCGGAAGTGCAACAAAATTATTTTCTGTGACAGGACGCAGTTTGGAGCCAGGAAAATCATCGTCCAGATGCCGAATGACCAGTTCCATATACGCTCCTATTTTGACTGTTTCAGGCGTGAGGCGATCCACAAGGTCCGGGAGACAGGCTTTGACAAGAAGATGGGGTTGCAATTCGATCAGCCACTCCCTCAGAAGAAACGGAGGGATTCCTGCCATGAGCGATAATTGGGTGGTACAGGCTCTGCAATCGGCGTTTGGTATCTGGAACGACAAGTTGACCGAGATATGGTCCCTGATTACCACCACGCCCCAAGAGTTCCATGGCGGTGATATTTGGAACGCCATCGTCGGGATCAACGAAGGCCTGAAGGCAATCGGCTATGGCCTGTTGGTTCTCTTCTTCGCTATGGGTGTGTTTCAATCTGCGGCCAGCTTCCGGGACTTGCAGCGGCCAGAATATGCCCTTCGGCTTTTTATCCGCTTTATTGCCGCCAAGGTGGCAGTCAGCTCTGCCATGGAGATTATGACCACAATTTTCTCGATTTGCGGCGGCGTGGTCCAGTCCGTAATGGACGGCGTGGGCGGAATGGCTACCGCCGGAGTCAGCGTGCCACAGGACATGGTGGATGCCATTGAGAACGTGGGCTTCCTGGCCAGCATCCCCCTATGGTTGGTAGCCATGTTGGGAAACCTGTTCATCACCATCTTATCCTTCATCCTGATTATGACGGTTTACGGGCGATTCTTCCGCTTGTATATTTACACTGCACTGGCTCCCATCTCTCTGGCGGCTTTTGCTGGGGAGGGAACCAGCTTCGCCGGCAAGCAGTTCATCAAGTCCTATATCGGCGTGTGTATGGAGGGGGCTGTGATCGTTCTGGCCTGCCTCATTTTCTCCGCCTTCATGTCCAGCGGTTCCCCGGTCCTGGACACCACCCTGACCCCTGTGGTCATGGCCTGGCAGTACATCGGGGAGACCATCTTCAACATGCTGGTCCTGGTGGGCCTGGTCAAGGGTGCGGAACGGATTGTAAAGGAGTTGTTTGGCCTGTGAATATGAAAGAGCATGGCTCAATCTAATGCCGATACAAAAAACTCCCCTCAAATTGAGGGGAGTTTCCGCAAGAGCAAGAGAAAGCGACTATTCATCTCTTGCTTGTTGATTGATTTTAATGTGGGGCATACCGTCTTTGACTTCAAAGCTGATCTGGTCCGTCCGGTAGCCCATAGCCTCTGCCCACCGGCTCTGTTCCACGATGGACTGCATGATGCGCTTTTCCTCCAGATGTTCGATCAGTTTGGGCCCCACCCAACGGAAAACTGTTATCAGCACCAATCCGGCCAGAATCGCCCGGTATAGGAGCTGGTGCGCCGCCACCCATTCAGGAAAGATCAGGTTCGCGCAGGCCAGGTAGATCAATACGGGCATGAGCTTTAGCTTCACCAGAATACAGAACACCAGCTGGATCAGAAACAGGGCAAGGAAGAAGAAAAACATCTGCTGTGCCAGCGTCAAATTCAGGAACATAGTAGAAACCTCCTTTATTTGTTTTGAAATGTGCGGTTTTCCCTATCAATATTATCTCATATTCCAAAAAACGTGTCAAAAAATCCAAATTTTGAGGTGACGGAAATATATGGAGATCAAGATTCCAAAGGAAGTCCACCAGCACCGGGAGACCATCTTTTTCGGACTGTCCACCCGCCAGTTTCTGTGCTCCGTCCTGGCAGTTGGCGCGGCGGTAGGCGTCTATTTTGCCCTCAAAGGCATCGTGGGCCAGGAGACCGCCAGCTGGCTGTGCATCCTGGCTGCGGCCCCCGTGGCCGTGACCGGCTTTTTCCGCTACAACGGCCTGACCTTTGAGCGGTTTGCCTGGGCCTTCTTCAAGTCCCAAGTCCTGTGCGCCGGTCCCCGTGTGTACCGGGCGGAAAATCTCTACCTCCAGGCCATGCCGGAGCAGAAGAAGGTGTGGGAGGCAGGGAAACGGACCTGAATCCAACGATTCGGCAGCTTTTTTTGACTGCGAGCATCCGGTCATAACGTAGCGGTGCTCCATAAAGCAGTCAGCGGCGAAAACTTCCCTCAATTTGAGGGGAGTTTCCACCGCTTTTCCGTTTCAGCTTAAATTGATTATGTTTCCGCGGAAAGGGGAGTGATATGCGGCGGATTGAAACGCCGGGGATCACGGCCTCTCTCTGCCAAAATCGAAGGAGGCTCCTATGACAAGACGATCTCTGCATCTTCCCCAAACCCCGGCAGCTGCCCAGTGGCTTCCGCCTGGCTCCGCCCCGGCCGGAGAGGAGGTGACCCGCTGTGCGTAAGACCCTCGCCGCGGCAAACCGGAGTGAACGGACCGGGTTTAAGATACCCCGGAGCGTTCAGCAGTCTATCCCCATCCAGCGTGTCTACCGGGACGGGATCTGGCAGGTCAACGGCAAGTACAGCCAGACCTGGCGCTTTTCCGACATTAACTACTCCCTGGCCTCCTATGAGGATCAGCGGGACATGTTTACGGCCTACTGTGGTGTTCTCAACAGCCTGCCCACCGACGCCGTGACCAAAATCACCATCCACAACCGCCGCCTCAACAGCTCCGACTTCCAGCACAGTGTCCTGATGCGGGAGTGCGGGGATGATCTGGACAAGTACCGCCGGGAATATAACCGGGTGCTCACGGAGAAGGCGGCGGCCAGCAACAACCTCATTCAGGACAAGTACATCACGGTCTCCGTGGCCCGCAAAAGTGCGGAGGAAGCCCGGGCCTTCTTCCACCGGGTAGATGCGGACCTGTCCAAGAATCTGGGACGCTTGGACAGCGGGGCCAAAATTCTGGACACCTATGAGCGGCTGAGAATCTTCCATGACTTTTTCCGGCCCGGGGAGGAGCAGTTCTATAAGTTCGATCTGGACGGAACCATGCGCCTGGGCCATAGCTTCAAAGACTACATCGCGCCGGATGGGATGAAGTTCCTCTCCGACCACTTCGAGCTGGGCGGCAAGGTAGGCCGGGTGCTGTTTATGCGGGGGTATTCCAGCTACATCAAGGATGACATGATAACCGGCATGGCCGACTTCCCCCGGACATTGGTGCTGTCCATTGACCTGCTCCCTGTCCCCACCGACGAGGCCGTGCGGGATGTGCAGTCCCAGATCATGGGGATCGAGAGCGACATTACCCGGTGGCAGCAGCGCCAAAATGCCAGGAACAACTTCACCGCCACGGTTCCCTATGAGCTGGAACAGCAGAGGGCGGAGACCAAGGAATTTCTGGATGACCTGAGCACCAGGGACCAGCGCATGGTCTATGCCAATGTGACCCTGCTCCACATGGCCGACACCCTGGACCAGCTGAACGCCGACACGGAGACCCTGCTCTCCAAGTCCCTATGTGACTTCTCCATCCTCCGCTATCAGCAGGAGGATGGATTGAACACCGCCCTGCCCTATGGCCTGCGGTCCATCGACGTGACCCGCACTCTGACCACTGAGGCCGCCGCCTCCCTGATGCCCTTCCGCGTCCAGGAGATTCAGGACATGGGGGGCATTTACTGCGGGATCAACGCCGTATCGAAAAATCTGCTGATCTGCAACCGCAAAAACCTCCTGAACCCTCACGGCTTCATTTTGGGGGTCTCCGGCTCCGGCAAGTCCTTTACCATGAAGGAGTTTATCACCTTCATCGCCCTGGCTACCCGGGACGATATTATCATCATCGATGCGGAACGGGAGTACGGGGAAACGTCCCGGGCCCTCCACGGGACTGTGCTGGAGCTCTCGCCCAACAGCCCCCACCACATCAACCCCCTGGAGATTGCCAGGGGCTACGGGATGGGGGAAAATCCCGTGGCTATGAAGTCCGAGCTGCTTATGAGCATCTGTGAACAGCAGATGGGCGAGGGCCAGCTGGGGGCCTTCCACAAATCCATCATCGACCGCTGCACCGCCAGCGTGTACCACGAGTTTATCAAGAGCGGCGGCAAGACCCGGCAGCCTACCCTCTTCGACTGGAGAAATGAGGTCAAGCGCCAGCCGGAACGGGAGGCCCAGGAGCTGGCCCTGGCCTCCGAGCTGTTCGTGGAGGGCTCCCTGAATATGTTCGCCCATGAGACCAATGTGGACATGGACAACCGGCTCATTGTCTTTGACCTCTACGAGATGGGGGAGCAGCTAAAGCCCACCGCTCTCAACGTGACCATGGAGACCATTCAAAACCGGGTGGCTACCAACCGCCTGGCGGGAAAATATACTTGGATCTTCGTGGACGAGGTGTATCTGTTCTTCAAATATTACTATTCCGCCCAATTCCTCTATAAGGCGTGGAAGCGGTTCCGTAAGTATGGCGCGGCGCTGACCGCCGCCACCCAGAACGTGGAGGAGTGCCTGCGCTCTGAGACTGCCCGGCTCATGTTCGCTAACAGTGAGTTTCTGGTGCTGCTGAATCAGGCCGCCACGGACCGAGCGGAGCTGGCCAAGCTGCTGAACATTTCCGAAAATCAAATGGGGTATGTTACCAACGTGGAAGCCGGACACGGCCTGCTCCGGGTGGCCGGCTCCATTGTTCCCTTTGCCAATGAGTTTCCCCGGACCGGGGAGCTGTACCAGCTTTGGAACACTACTCCCACAGACAAGTAAACCATGTCGAAACTCCCCTCAATTTGAGGGGAGTTTTGGCGCAATAAGGAGGAACTATGCCGGAAATCAAGGAAAAGCCCAAGGTAAGCAGGCCGAAGGGCAGACGCAAGAACACCGGCCCGCCGAAGCAGGCGGGCCGGTTGATGAAAGAGAAGTTTATAAAAGAACTGGACCGGCGGAAGGTACAGGAAGCTGGGGACAGCTCCTATGCCGTGGATCAGGTAGAGCAGGCCGGGTATCGCGGAGCGGATGAATTTGTCCAGTCCCTCCAATCAGGCGGCCGGAAACGGCCCCGCCCAAAGGCGCAGGCTCCCAAGACCGCCGACAGCACAGGGGAGGCGGAGACCGGCGGTGTCCAGGTGGACCAGGGGCCTCCACCACGGCAACAGCTAGCCAACCCGCCAAAGGAGCGGAGTATGATGGAGAGAGAATCTTCTTTCCAGGCTGGAACAGCCCCCAGGGAACGAAGCCGGGGCGGCCAGGAGGCGGTCCCCATCCGGGAGCGCCCCCGTATTGCTGCAAAAGAACGTGAGAGAAATAAAGCCCTCCAAGGACAGACGCACCTAAGTGGCTTGCCGCCGAAAACATCTTCCACAGAGGCGGATCGGGAGCCAAGCCGCAGGTCGAAGCCCGCTGCCCATCATGTCGAGGCCCACCATAGCGAGGGGCATCAGCCCGCTTCGGGAGTCTGGAAGGCAAGGGAGGATATTCGCCGTTCCAACATGGGCGGGACGAAGCCCAAGACCGGAGCCCCAGGCGTAAAGGAGCGTGCTGCACCTATGCCGGGAGGCAAGCCGCCTCTGGGGCCCAAGGTCCAGGGAGCCGGGACAACTGCACGACGGCGGCGATTTATTCAAGCGTTTCCAAAGCCTGCCCAGGCCACCCGACAGTCGGCCCAGCGCCGCCTGGCCCAGCAGGCAGCCCGTACCGCAAAGGGAGCCGCCGAGCTGGGCCGGAGGGTGACAGCGACAGCAGTCCGGGCCGTGACCTCTGTGGTGGGGAGCTTAGTCGGACTCGTGGGCGGCGGCGTTGTTTTGGTCGTTCTCATTTGCGTGGTGCTGATCGCCGCCATCGCCAGTTCCCCCTTTGGGATATTCTTTACCAATGAGCCCAGCGCCCCGGAGGCCGTTTCCGTTTCACAGGCGGTTTCCGCAGTCAATGTGGAATACAACGCCAAGCTGGAGGCGTTGCAGGCGGGGGACTACGACGATATTGTGATCCACGGCAAGGGGCCGGACTGGGCTGAGGTCCTGGCCGTGTTCGCTGTCCATACCGCCGGAAAAGACGAAGGCATGGACGTTGTGACCTTGGACCAGAACCGGGTGAACCGCTTGAAAGCCGTATTTTGGGACATGACGGAGATCACATCTAAAGTGGAGACCATAGACCATCCAGGCGAGGATGACGGCGAGGGTTGGACAGAATCCATCCTGCACATCACCATTACGCCCAAGACAGCCGATGATATGCGGACCGTCTATGCCTTTACCCAGGATCAGAACAGCGCCTTGACGGAGCTTCTGTCCGACCGGGCGGCCCTGGCCTCCCTGATTGGCAGCCTCACCATTACCAGCACCGATGTGCTGGATGTGCTCCATGCTCTGCCTGCGGACCTGGACCAGGCCAGGCGGGAAGCCGTGGAGACCGCGCTCTCTTTGGTGGGAAAAGTGAATTATTTTTGGGGCGGAAAATCCCTGGTGATTGGCTGGGACAGCCGCTGGGGGCAGCTTACCCAGGTGTGGGCGGACGGAAGCTCCACAACCGGGACCTACCGGCCCTACGGCCTGGACTGCTCGGGATTTATGGACTGGATCTTCTACAACATCACCGGCGGCGAGTATATCCTTGGCCGGGGCGGAGGCGCCAGCGCCCAGCACTCCTACTGCGCTCCCGTATCTCAGGCGGAGGCCCAGCCCGGCGATCTGGCCTTCTACCCGGATGATTCCCATGTGGGCATTGTGGTGGGCCGGAGGGAGGACGGGAAACTACTGGTCTGTCACTGTTCCAGCGGTCAGAACAACGTGGTGGTGACGGAGTTCGCCGCCAGTGGGTTTACTAACCTGGGCAGGCCGGATATTTTTCGATGAAGGGCAAAAAACTTCCCTTAAACTGAAGGCAAGTTAATAGCCCCCCACACTGACCAAGAGCAATGTGGGGGCTGCCGCTGTTGCTTTTTTGATAACGGTGCTATCGTACTGGCATTCTTTCAGGAGATCTTTGAATCGAAGATTAAGATTTTCCCAATTGAAACAACTGATATTGGATGAAAAGATAACGAATCAGTCCTAATACAGCTATATATAATAACAAGATGCATACAGTTGTTAAATTTTCTTGACGTCTATATGCACTTTTTCGACTACTAACGTCCTGCCTCAGCCTTGGACTACAAAAGGGTCTGTTGCAAAATGCAGTTTTCAGACCCGGAAATAAAATTTGTGCTTTAAAAAAGTTAGCGAAAACCGCTAGTTCGACGGTTCTCGCTAACTTTTCCTTTGGCCTGATTTTTCAAAATTCTATTTTGCAACAGGCCCTTTTGATAAATATTTTTTAAAGTCTACTTTCTCTTGACAGGTGCAAGTGTATTTAGGCCCTCAGCTTGTCTGCGGTAGGATAAAGGCTCTGTTGACACTACCGACAAAAAGAGTGGCGAATCTACTAAGATTGGATCCACCACTCTTACTGCATATATTCTAACTTAGACTAAGGTCTATTTAAGAGGTGGATTTTACACCAATAGGGAAAAATGCAACTAACAGATGCCAAAAGCCTAAAAAAGGGCCAATAGATATGCTTGCTCCATCAATAAACCAAAAAGGGATAGGTAATGATAATGGAATCAATAAAATCCACCCGATCTGAGCATATGAGAGAATTCCTTGCCAGTTTAGCAACAATAAGGACAAGAAGAGTGCAAGCAATCCGAGTCCATAGAAATTAGAAATGCTCTTTCCTGTCTTTAAAAATACATATACTAGGGAGGTTATTAACACCATTAGGTAGTAAATTTGACTGATGACTTTTTGTTCCATACTTATATCCCCAGTTTACATTGAAAAAGTTAACACAAAGTCCGCAATAAATTTTTTATTTGGATAATCTAAGTTAGTAATTTTGAGTCGATAATCTCGCATCATATATAGGGGTAAACGAAATTCAGCTACGTCATCATATGTTAATATTTTTGAGAGACCCATCGGTTCATATTGAGAATCCTTTTGATCAAACGATTTAGATTCCCATTCGACCATTACTCTTGCGTCATTGTACTCAGGAATACACCAGATGAAATTAAGTTTTACAAGACAACTGTCAAGGGAGTTATCCGGAGAAAATATAAAGTATGCAAAATTTGAATCTCCTAGATCCATATCAAATTCATATGTATAATTCTTGCGTTGTTGTACCGCTGACACAGGTAATACATGGCGTTCCTGAACTGCATTGGAATCGATTGCGTAGCTTGGAACACAGAAAAGAGAAAACAGCATACAAAACGAAATTATTATACTAAAAAATCGTTTCATCTCTATGCCTCCTCACATAAAAATTTTATTACAGTTTATAGAACTATTTACGGTTTTAAAATACCACAGTCCTCCAAACGCCATGTCTGAGGATGTAAAAATTCAGGCTGTAAATTTGTTGCTTCTAAATCAATACTATTCGTGGTGCTAGGGCTTACTGCTTCAACGGAATATACATCGGTATTTTGTTTGAGTTCTTCAATCTGATGATTATCTGCATAGGCGTATGCAGCAGTAATTCCTACAATAGAAAAAGCATTTTCTTTGGCCAAATCTGTCACAGTTGTTTGGAACTGCTCTAGTGCCTTATTTGTATAGATGAAAACAGTGATTCTGTCTCCGCTTGAATCAAATCCTCTTAACTGCACTGCGACAGGATCAATTGAGGTTTCTTGTGTATAGGATGTAAACGTTTCAAAAGGAACATATTCTCTAAACGTTACAGTTATAGGTGTAGATACCTCCTGTGATACATCAATATTTATAGAATTAGTATTTTGAAGTACTGTAGACAAAGTAGAGTTGGTTACAGATGCATTATATGGTACATCGGCATTTAGATATTTATAGTCTACCACATTATAGTCTATCACGCCTTTTTTACTCAACTCCGCTTTTGCTCCAAAACAGCCCATGCTTTCAGAGGTGCGATGATCATCCCATACTACCTGCATGTAGTATTCTTTCCCAGCTTTGATGGTTTTACCAAGTGCTGTCACTTCCGCCTCTTCATTATATTTGTGATGAAGAATATCATCATCTTCAACGTCAAATTTCGGATCCGGTAAATTCGTAACAATGGCGCTTACTGTAGGTGCGGAGAAATTTCCTTCTGCTGGTGCATCAAAGAAATCTCTTATCTCTACACCAGGATACAAATTCTCTGGCCAGTAGACTTCATCAAAATATTTAACTGTTTTATCCCCGTATGTAAAAGACAATTTTGTAGTTGCTGTTTTCTTTGAAGAAGAATATGTAGCAGTCAAAGAACCTGTTTTAGGCCAAAAGGTCATATATTTACCATTTTCACCATACCCAGACTCTCCTTTAGCAAAGTCTGTTGCAGAGGCTACACTGACCACTGATGCACACATTAGGCAAGTAGCGATTACAGTTTTGAATGCTCTCTTCATATTGACCGTACCCTTTCTCATTAGAATCCGATAAGCTTACATAAGATCTCCAATATATTTAAATTGATATTGCCAAACGTTCTACTGCATCGAATTCACCTCCTTAAAATAACACCTACTTAATCTGTTGTTTATTTCATAAGACAGCAATTTTAAAAAATGCAACGGGTCTCTCAGTCTATTTTTCAACATTTACGTTATATAAATAATTTCTCTTTGCTGAATTGCAACATTTCAACCTTCTTCCTCTAACATTTTATAGTTGTGATTACAGTTGCTTTGGTTATCAATATATTGGATTCCCCTCCTTGCTTCATTTAAACTTGTTTATTTTGCTTATCTATTTTTTATATGTCTGCAAAAATTAGTTTTGTTGCAGCACTTTTTAAATATATTTATAAAGGCTAAAATGCCCGTATAATCCATTACCAAATTTACTAGACTACGGTACCATATCTATAAAAGATGATCCTGCCCGTTTCTTTCATGTTTGGGGGATGTATGGTATAATGGATTTAGATTATCAGGAGATCGGCCGGAATATCCGACGCTTTCGTCAGGCAAAAGGCTTGAAGCAGAAGGAACTGGCCGAACTGATTCAGGTTTCCGACCAGCACGTTAGTCACATTGAAAATGCCCACACCCAGGTCAGCTTACCGACACTGGTTGCGATTGCCAATGCGCTTCAAACAGATTGCAATACTCTGTTGGGCGCTACACTGACAGAGGCCAGGCAGAGTATTTTGCACCAACAGCTGCTGGAGCTCACAGCGGATATGGATACGAAGAAATTGGACCTCACGGTCCAGTTTTGTTCCATGCTGTCTGCATTTGACCTGGAAAGATAGAGAGAATCGAGGTGAGACCTGTTTTGGGACAAGCCAATGACCGCTTTCAAAAATTGTACGAAGATCTGCATGATAAAATGCTGCGTGTGGCATACCGCATGGTCGGCAGTGTAGAGACATCGGAGGATTTGGTGCAAAACGCCTTCCTCTTAGCGCTTTTTCAAGAAAGTGAGCTGATGCGGCATCCAAACCCGGAGGGATGGCTCATGCGGGTTCTTCAAAACCTGGCGCTGAATGAGCGACGGCGGCTCAAAAGCCATCCCGAAACTTCGCTGGATTCTTTGCTCGACCTGGCCGGGGAGACTCCAGCCAATGCTTTGGAAGACATGCTGCCCAAACAATTATCAAAAGCGGATCGTGAGATTCTGATATGGCGGTTTGAGCAGAATATGGACTATGATGAAATTGCAGAACGTCTTGGAATTTCAGAAACTGGATGCCGAAGCAGGGTATCCCGTGCAGTGAAGCGTTGCCGGGAGCTTTTACAACAGACATAGACATACTTAAAATCGAATTCAAAAAAATTTTATTTAGCTGCAACAAATCCCCCCGCTTGTGACATATAGCAAACGGAAGGGGAAGAAAGGGGGGCAATTATGGAATCTCCTTTGAACCATCATTCCAATCAAACGGGCAAGCCGGATTGTCTTGATATATCGCCGGAGCGGTTAAAAAAGATGTCTCCTTCTGAACTGGAGCAGGCGATGGAAGATGCACTGTCTATTATGACAGAGGAGGACTATGATCCTGCTGTTATTGATGCGTATCTTAACGCATTGGACGATCAAGTGCCGATGCCTATGTATCCAGATGCAAAAACTTCTTACACAGACTTCCAGCAGAAGGTGCGTTCTTTGTCAGGTGATCCGTCTGTGCAAGGCATGCAGAAGCGGAGGCATGTGCGCCTCCACCGCATACCCCGTGTAGGGTTGGTTGCAGCGCTGACAGTTGCCTGTTTGTTTGGAAGTATGGTAGCGGCACAAGCCGCCGGCGTAGATGTATTTGGGGCATTAGCCCGCTGGACCGAAAGTGCATTCAGTTTTGGCCCGATTCAATCGGGACAGGGAGTTGAAACGCAATCGGCAGCGGGGCAGGAAATGAATATCTCCAGTAATCCATCAGAACTTCCAATCGAATATCAGGAGCTTTGGAACGAGCTGAAGGTCTTAGGGATAAATAGCCTGATGTTCCCTACATACATTCCAGACGGCTTTCAGGTTGAGGAAACCGACTTGTATCTTCAACCGGAGTTTAATATGCTTGATTTTTACGTATGGTATAAAAATGGAAACGATAATATCACACTAAACATTTTATACAGCGAAGAAACAAGCGGAATGTATGAAAAGGACCAGCAAGATGTGGAGCTGTATGAGTCCAAAGGGAGTGAGTATTATATTTTTTCCAACAACGGAGAAAATGTAGCGGCATGGTATAAAGATGACTTGGAGTATTCATTGTCAACAACAATTTCAGTGCCTGAACTGAAAACTATTTTAGATTCTATGTATTCAGGGGTGACCAAAAATGAGATATAAAAGAGTCATTTCGCTTTTTTGTGCTGTTATCTGCATGATGTCTGTGGTTGTCTCAGCTTCCGCCAGAGCCAGCGATCAAATTAGAAGTTATGTGATGCAGGCTAAATCGGACGATGGAAATATTTATGTTAATTTTTCCGTTGCTGGAAAAGATGGCATGGACCTAATCGGCTGTGAGAGCATTTATATCTATGATAGAAGCAGCGGAGATTTAGTCGAGAGTTTTGATGAAAACGATACTGGTATGAGCAGGAGCAACACGGCTAAATACTCCAATATGATTACAGCAGATTGTGAAGTTGGAACCCCTTATAGAGTCGAGGTCACCATCTTTGCGGAAGACAGCGCAGGCCGGGATACCAGGTCGCAGACGTTCTATGTGACGGGTCAAGCCTAAACCATCTAACCAGCAACAGGGCGGTTCAAGCCGCCCTGTTTTTTTGTGCCCAAACCAAGGGCAAGAAATCTATTTCGGCAGGATACGTTTGCCTACTGCTCCTGCGGCGTCGACAACTGCCCCGGGTATACCCTCCCACAAAGAGCTGACGAACTGGTATGATGAAGGCTGTCAAAGGTACCTTTTGATAACTTTTTGATAATTGTCCTGCCCAGACTTCTCCTTTACAAAAACTGTGAAAGGGCGAAAAGTATGTACGTTTATTTCTTTGTTCCCGATCAGGGCTGTGTTCGAGCAAAGTTTCCGATGGATGCGGAACAGCTGCTTCGGCACCTTGGGGCTACTGGGCGGTTGGTGGGCTTCCAATACGCAGCCTACATGATCGACCGTGTTGTCAGAGAGCCAAACGATATCCAACTGATTACCAAACGGCTCTACCCGGAGACGGCCCGGCGATTTCACACCTCTGCGTCCGCGGTGGAACGTGCTGTGCGGACCTTGGTTCGTGTAATTTGGCAGAAAGAGGATCACAGCTTTTTCAACGAGGTTGTAGGGGTTCCGCTGACGCATTCCCCCAGTGTCAGTGATTTTATCGACATGTCCGCTGCTTTTTTAAGAAGACTCAACGCCCAGGAGAACACGGATGAGAGCGCATATCCATCCAAATAGCAAAAACGTCCCTCAAATTGAGGGACGTTTCGACACCGCCGCCAACCGGCACAGGTGTATTGGATACGATATGCCTGTGCGGGCTGGCGACAGTCCGGTAATTGAATAGGTCCACTGGGTACGTCCGATATGCGTCCGAGAGGAAAGCCGTGTGGGAATGAGCAGGCCATGACCCCGCTTTGAGAAAGGAGGGATAGGGAGAGCAGCCGTCCGCGCACAAACAGGCCGTGGCGGGCCTGGAGGCGATGACCCGCATATCGGGGAGATACGATTGTCCAGTCTCAGTCCGAGCGTTGAAGTGGTCCGCCGGGCCATGAGCCGTCGCAGGCAAAGAGGGCAACCTGTGAGAACCGCAGGGGGTGAAATTCCCGTGTTAGGCGTGCCAGCGCCGCCCAGTGTGTTCCTGAAATCTGTTCCAATTCATTATCACGATACCAAGAGCCGCGCCTGCGTGAGGGAGCGGTTTTTGTCGTTTCATAGCTGCTGTTTCCGTGTTACGTGCCGATCAAATAATATGGGAATCGCGCAAAGCAAGAAAATGAGTTTAAAGTATAAAGAGAGAAGGATGAGAATATGGTTACAACAAGATTTACATACGATCAAACTATTTGTGGAGTGAAGGGAGGCATTCGATGCAAAAAAACAAGCAGCCCATTACATATTCCTTCATAAATCCGAATCGCGCAAAAGAGGTTGAATGCGCGATTCAAAAAATCATTGTTGCAAAACTTCTTTTACAAATAGATGGAGCATAACGGACAGAATGCAGACCAAACCCAACCTATAAGCAAAGGAAAGCAGAAAATTTCCTTTGCTGTTCTTTTTATGTTATAATATAAGTGATATAGGTTGGTTGGTGAAAGGAGCAGCCAACAATGAGAATTGCGGCTTATTGCCGGGTATCAACCGACAAGGAAGAGCAGCTTGACAGCTTGGAGAATCAGAAGGAATTTTTTTCTGAATATGCAGAGAAACATGGACATACGCTGATTCGGCTATATGCGGATGAGGGAATCAGCGGGACGAGCTTAAAAAAACGCAACGAGTTTCTCCGGCTGATTAAAGACGCAAGGCTTGGGCTTTTTGAGTCCGTGGTAGTAAAGGATATTTCGCGTTTTGCCCGAAACACAGTAGATTTTTTACAGAGCATTCGAGAGCTGAAAGTGCTGGGAGTCAATATCATATTTATTACGGCCAATATGCAGAGCCTCGGGGAATCAGAATTTGTACTAACTATTTTCGGAGCTATGGCTCAGGAGGAAAGTGCAAATCTTTCTAAACGTGTAAAATTCGGAAAGAAAATCAATGCACAAAAAGGACGGGTCCCCCAGCGAATCTTTGGATATGACCGCATTGATAATTTTACACTGAAAATCAACTACCATGAGGCTCAGGTTGTGCGGGAAATCTATAGATTGTATCTGGAAGAAGGACTTGGCTGCCGCACAATCAGTTTACAGTTGAATCGTGAGCAGCGAAAAACCAAATATGACTGTGAATGGAACCCACGGGCGGTACGGCGTGTTCTGACTAACTCCATTTATTGTGGTCACTACGTCAATCATAAATATGAGATCGCAGACTATTTAACCGGAAAACAAGTACGCATATCACCCGAAGAATACTTCCACCATGAAAGGCCAGAATGGGCCATTGTTTCTCCGGAAGTTTTTGCACAGGCACAATCACAGATGAACCAGCGCAGAACACAGTATGACAGTGGGGAACCATTTAAGGGTGCCAGGTATAGCTCAAAACATCTCTTCAGCACGCTAATCAAATGTGAGCATTGTGGGCGGTCATTCTGCCGGAAGCATTATACATATGTGAATACCCGTGTGTATTGGAAATGCACCACAAATGACCAGTATACCGCCGAACGATGCGATAACACAGTAAAGCTGGAGGAGGCTGATCTGCTGTCTGAGCTCCGGATGTACTTTGCTTCTCTCATTCAAGACAAGGAAAAATTTATGGCTGAGATTCTCGCCACGATGGAGAAGCAGCTGCCCACTCAGCAAATTCCGGATGAAACACATAGAATTGAGCAGAGGCAGAAGGAATTGTTGCTCAAAAAGAACCGTTATCAGGAAATGTATGCCAACGACATTATATCAATGGAAGAACTAAAGACTCAGATCACAAAGATCACAGAGGAGCTTCAATCCCTAAACTGTGAATTAGAGCGGTGGGCGCGGTCTTTGGAGGCCAGGAAGCATGCAGACAGTTTTTTGAAGCAATATGTTCAGGAGATCGAGCGCTTTTTGCATCTGGAAACTATGACCAATATGGATTTGCGCAAAATCATTGACCACATCAGCGTCAACAAGGACGGAAATGTGCGCATAATCCTCAAAAAACTCGAAAATATGGACACATTTTAGGCATTTACCTACTTGGTGCAGGTGGAAGAGTCGGTGGACCCCATCATCCTCAGCATGAAGCTGGTGGATGTGTGCGAGTGCCGCCCCTGCGACTGCTGCTGCGAGATCCCCCCCTCCATCTGCGCCTGTTTCCCGGAGGAACTGGTGATGGGGGGCGACGTACACCGCTTGTACGTCACTCTGGGTCAGTTCTCCATCATCCGCATGGAGCGGGACACCCAGCTGCTCATCCCCGCCTACGACTACTGCCTGCCGGAGAAGGAGTGCGCCTGCCAGGGCGCCGAGTGCGGCGAGGACCCCTGCGAGATATTCCGCAAGGTGCAGTTCCCGGTCAGCGAGTTCTTCCCCCCAAACAGTGTAAGCCCCAAGGGGGCCACCAGCTATCAGGAGGCCCGCGGCTGCTGCTGCTCGTAAATAAATTGGGAGACGGCTCAGGCCGTCTCCCATCTCTGTTTACATGAGGGGCGCGAAAATGCGTAAAATGTTCCGGTAGAGCTGAATGATAGGATTAAAGTACTTCCGCTGGCGCAGGGAGATGCGCTGGCACACCCGCAGGGTCTCCTCGAAGTCCCGGCGGATGTCCTGGATGCAGGGTGCCTCGCACAGCCACACGCCGTCCTCAAAGTGGAGGAACAGGCTGCGGTAGTCCAGATTCACCGTCCCCACCGTGGCGAAGCGGTCGTCCACCACGAAGTTCTTGGCGTGAATGAAGCCGGGGGTGTACTCGTAGATGCGCACCCCCGCCTCCAGCAGGGGCGGGTAGTGGGCCCGGGTGACCTCGAACACATACCGCTTGTCCGGGATGTGGGGGGTGATGATCCGCACATCCACCCCGGACTTGGCCGCGTTGCACAGGGCGGTGTTGGTGGCCACGTCGATGACCAGATAGGGGGTGGTGATATAGATATACTTCCGGGCTTTGCCGATCATGTTCAGATAGACCGCCTGGCCCACCGCCTCCCGGTCCAGGGGGGTGTCGGTGTAGGGCTGGACATAGCCGGTCCAGGGGCGGGCGGGGGCGGGCTCCGGGCGGAAGTGGTGGAACTCCTCCTCCCAGCCGCAGCAGTGGTCCCACATGGTGAGGAACATCACCGCCATGGACCAAACCGCGTCCCCCTCCAGCAGGATGGCGCTGTCCTTCCAGTGGCCGAAGCGCTCCCGCCGGTTGATATACTCGTCAGCCAGGTTGATGCCTCCGGTGAAGCCCACCTTTCCGTCGATGATCAGGAATTTCCGGTGGTCCCGGTTGTTGAAGCGCAGGGACATCACCGGCACAAAGCGGTTGAACACCCGGCACTGGATGCCCCGGGCGGCCATCTGCTCGTTATAGTCCCGGGGGAGGGTGAACATGCAGCCCATGTCGTCGTAGATGAGGCGCACCTCCACCCCCTGGGCGGCCTTCTCCTCCAGGATCTCCAGCACGCTGTCCCAGAAGACGCCGGGCTGGATGATGAAATACTCCAGGAAGATATACCGCTCCGCCTTCCGCAGCTCCTCCAGCATCCGGGGAAAGACCAGATCTCCCACTGGAAAATACTCGGTCTCCGTGTTGGTGTATGCGGGGCAGTGGGCGAAGTCCTCCAGGTACCGGGCCTGGCCGGCGGCGTCCTCCCCCAGGGTGAGCAGGTCGTCCGCCTTGAAGTCCTCCCGCAGGTTCTCCTCCGACTGCTCGGCAATGCGCTTCATCCGGCGGCTGGTGCGCTGAGGGATCTGTCCGCCGCCCACCAGCAGATAGAAGATGCCTCCGAACACGGGGAAGGGGAGCACCAGCAGCAGCCAGGCGATCTTATAGGCGGGCTCCATGCGGCTCCCCACGATCAGCAGGGCGGCCGCCACGCTCAGAAAGATAAAAAACCAGTACAGGCCGGTGGTGTGCTCCGAAAAGAAGCCCACCATCAGCATCAGCGCCACCACCTGCGCGATCAGGGACAGGCCCACAAATACCGAACGATGAAACAGGATATACAGCAGTTTCTTCACTGCCCACTCACCTTCTTTCCACGCTGCGCCGGGGTTTCGGGATCAGATCAGCTTGGTCAGGGCACAGAAAATACTGTCCCCCTCCAGGAGGATGGTCCCATAGCTGGTGCGGCTGGCCCCGGGGTTCATCACCCACAGGCCGTCCTCCAGCTGCTGGCAGTAGGCCCTGTGGGTGTGGCCGAAGAGGAGAATGTCCACGCCGGACTTCCGGGCCTCCGCAATGGCCAGGTCATAGCCCCCCTTCACCCTCCACAGGTGGCCGTGGGACAGCAGGATGTTCTTCCCCTGGAGGGTGATCCGCTTGATGGCGGGGGCGGTGGTCCAGCCGTCGCAGTTGCCGGGGACCATGCAGATGGGGAGCGTCTGGAAGCGCCAGGACAGCTCCTCCGCGTCGCCCATCAGGTCGCCCAGATGGATGACCTGGTCGGGCTTCTCCTCCTCGATGGCCTGGACCATGCCGGAGAGGAAGCGGTGGGAGTCGGAAAAAACAAGGATCTTCATATTGTCACCTTACCTGTCCCGCCGCATATACTGAAACGGAACATTAGAATAGGAGTGAATGGGATATGCAGGGTCAACATTCCAAACAGCCCGCCGCCTCCCAAATGGGGGAGGCCCTGGGCAGGCACCGACAGGCCATTGCCCACCTGGCCCAGTCCGGGGACGCTCAGAAGCTGGTCTCCATGCTGAAGCAGACCGGCGGGGTCCAGCAGGCGGCTCAGGCCGCCGCACAGGGGGACGCCTCCCAGCTGATGGGCATGATGAATCAGCTGATGAGCACCAAGGAGGGGGCGGCGCTGGTGGAGCGCCTGCGCCGGCAGGCGGAGGAGTCCGGGCTGTCCTGATGGAAGAGCGCCGGAGAGGGGGATCGGATATGGGCGAGCTGGAGGAAAAACTGAATACCATCCTGGGGGACCCGGCGGCCATGGGCCAGATCATGGCCCTGGCCCAGTCCCTGGGCAAGTCCGATCCGCCCCCCTCTCAGGAAATTCAAGAAGAGCCGTCCGAAGAGGAGCCCGGCTGGGAGCGGGCCGGGACGGCTCCCGACTCCCCCGCCCCATCGGAGGCCGGGGGCGAAAATCCTCTGGCCGCCCTCTCCTCCCTGGACCCCAGGCTGCTCCAGATGGGGATGCGGCTGTGGCAGGAGTACCAGGGGGGCGACGAGCGCACCACCGATCTGCTCCAGGCCCTGCGCCCCTTTCTGCGGAAGGAGCGGCAGGCCAGGCTGGACCGGGCGGTACAGCTGGCCAAACTGTCCCATGTGATCCGGGTGGCCCTCCAGGTCCTGGGTGAGAAGGGAGAGGACCGCCATGTATAATCGTTATATCCCCAACGGCGCGTCCTATACCCGCATTCCGGTGGAAGAAGCCAGGGAAGCTCCAGGCGGCCCATCCCAGTCAAAGAGCCCTCGTCAGGAGGGTCCCCAGCACGCCGGCCGCCGTCCCGAGCCGGGCGGGCCCGCAGGTTTCTCCCTCCCCTCCTTCCTCACGGGAGAAGGGGGTTCCGGGGGGCTGGGCGGCCTGCTGAAGGCCCTGAAGCTGGAGGACCTGGACAGCGGGGACCTACTGCTCCTGCTCATCGTCCTGCTCCTGCTGTGGGAGGGAGACGACCTGGAGCTGGTCATTGCCCTTGGGCTGGTGCTCATCCTGGGCCTGGGGGACAAGGAAATGGAGCCGTAGGGCGTGACCACTGGGCACGCCGCCGTACAAAAACCGGAACGGCGCGCCGGGTCGTCGCGCCCTGCAAAAAACGGCGGAACTGGATTATGGGACGGCGGGGGCAAGCCCCCGCCCCAGGCTGTCGAAAAAGTCCAAGGACTTTCCCGACAGCCGGCAAAAATGCCGTTACTTTCCCGCCGCGCAGCGGCGGAAAAGTCCTCGCTGCGCTCGCTGAACGCCTTGTCGTACAAGGCATTCAGGGCATTTGATCCCACTCGAGGCGGGCTGCCGCCCCCTCGAGCTCCCCCGCTAAAACTCGGGCTGATTCGTCTTAACAGAGGTTTTCGGCAAACTGCGGCGGGGGCAAGCCCCCGCCCTACGGTATTCTGCCAACCTGGTAGGGCGGGGGCTTGCCCCCGCCGGATTCATACCTCGCATCAGGAGAGGGTGTGGAGCACCTGTCCGTCGGGCAGGGCGAAGGAGGCGGTGGCCGGGCAGGGGGTCTGAACCTGGCCGTAGGCGGTCATGCGGTAGACCAGTGTGCCGTCCACCTCCCGCTCGGCGGCGACGAGCAGGCCGTTGTCCGCGCTGATCCAGTAGCGCTCCAGGGCGCCGTCCTCCCCCTGCACCTCTACAAAGACGCTGGGGAAGGTCCCCTTGAGCTCATAGCCGGTTCCGGTAATGGACGCCGCGTCCAGCTCCAGCACCGTCTCATAGGTGGGGATGTGCTGACTGAGATCGGCGGAGCGCTCATCCGCGGGGAAAGAGTTCCAGGAGGACGACCCCTCGTACCAGTAGTAGGCGGTCTCCGTCCCCACTAGGTCGTGGCGCACCGCCCCCGAGGCCAGGGTCTGACGGATGTGAGACCAGCCGGCGTCCTCCCAGTACTGGACCGTGGAGGAGTAGGAGCCCCCCGACCACAGGGTCTCCACCGTCAGTTCCCGGTAGTAGCTGTCTGGACGGGAGAGGGTGGCCACCACGCTCTGCACCGTCTCCGGAGTGACGGCCACCTGCCAGTACTGGTCCCCCTCCTGACCGCCGGAGCCGCCGGAAGAGGAACTCCCCGCCCCGTCCACGTCTGCCAGGGTGATGGAGGGAATCTGGACAAAGAACAAACTGCGGCCAAAGCTGGCGAAGATGGCCACCACGATCAGACAGGTGATGGCCAGGGCGATGGCCAGACGCTTTCTTGAGTCCAAATTCTCACCTCCTTATGTGGGACTTGCCCGGACGATCACCCCTGAAATTCCTCCGGGGGTGTCTGGCGCAGTCCGAAGCGCCACTCGATGGCGTCGGCGATGCGGCGGCAGGCCCGGCCGTCCCCGTAGGGGTTGACCGCGTGGGCCATGGCGGCGTAGGCGCTCTCGCTGGTGAGCAGCTCGCTGGCCAGGGAGAAGATGGTCTCCTCCTCCACGCCGGCCAGCTTGACGGTACCCGCCTGGACGGCCTCGGGCCGCTCGGTCTCCCGACGCAGGACCAGCACCGGCTTGCCCAAAGCGGGGGCCTCCTCCTGAAGTCCGCCGGAGTCGGTCATCACCAGGTGGCAGCGGGCCATCAGGTTGTGCATCTCGTCCACCGCCAGCGGGGCGATGAGGTGGATGCGGGGGTGGCCGTCCAGATACTTGTGGGCGGCCTCCTGGACCACCGGGGACAGGTGGACGGGGTAGACCAGCTCCGTGTCGGGGAAGGCGTCGGCGATGCGGCGCAGGGCGGTCATGATGTTGGTCATGGGCTGACCGTAGTTTTCCCGGCGGTGGCAGGTGACCAGGATCACCCGGCGGTTCTGGTAGTCCAGGCGGTTCAGGACCTCCTCCTGGAAGGTGTAGTCACGCTTCACCGTGGTTTGCAGGGCGTCGATCACCGTGTTCCCGGTGAGGAACACCCCCTTGGTGATGTTCTCCCGGGCCAGGTTGTCCCGGTTGGTGACGGTGGGGCAGAAGTGCAGGTCGGCGATGGCCCCCACCATCTTCCGGTTCATCTCCTCGGGGAAGGGGGACCACTTGTCATAGGTGCGCAGGCCGGCCTCCACATGGCCCACCGGGATCTGGTGGTAGAAGGCGGACAGGGCTCCGGCAAAGGTGGTGGAGGTGTCCCCGTGGACCAGCACCAGGTCGGGCCTGGCCTCGTCCAGCACGCCGTCCATGCCCAGCAGGCACTTGGAGGTGATGGTGGACAGGGTCTGCCTCGGCTCCATAATGTTCAGGTCGTAGTCGGGCTTGAGATGGAAAATCTCCAGCACCGAGTCCAGCATCTCCCGGTGCTGGGCGGTGACGCAGCACAGGGCCCGGATGTTCTCCCGCCGGGAGAGCTCCAGGGCCAGGGGGGCCATTTTGATGGCCTCCGGCCGGGTGCCGAAGATGGTCATAACCGTAACAGGCTTCATTTGTCGGATCGCTCCTCTTCTCCGAAGAAATAGTCGCTTCCCGCCACATCAGAGGGCGGATTGTGCAGCTTCCGGGGCTTGGCCCCCCCGCGCCCCTGGGGCGGCCGGGCGCCGTCCTGGTCCCTGTGGTTCATCCGGTCCAGGTACAGCTTGGCGGCCATCCCGCCGGCCACGCACAGGGCCAGCAGCACCACCATGGCCCGGACCACGTTGGTGGTGGTGAGCACCACGGCGGACAGGCCCAGGATGGCGCTGATGACGTAGAGCACCGCCACCGCCTGCTTCTGGTTGAAGCCCATGTCGATAAGCCGGTGGTGGATGTGGCCCCGGTCGGGGGACATGGGGCTCTGGCCGTGGGATACCCGGCGCAGAATGGCAAAGCAGGTGTCAAAGATGGGCAGGCCCAGCATCAGGAAGGGCACCGCGAAGGAGATAATGGCGTAGGACTTGAACAGCCCCTCAATGGACACGGTGGCCAGGATAAACCCCAAAAAGGTGGAGCCCGTGTCCCCCATGAAGATCTTGGCCGGATTCAGGTTATAGGGCAGAAAGCCGATGCACCCGCCGGCCAGGGCGGCCATGAGCAGAGCCACGTCAGGCTCGGCCACCGTCAGGGCGATGACCAGCATGGTCATGGAGCTGATGGTGGACACCCCGCAGGCCAGACCGTCCAGGCCGTCGATCAGGTTGACCGCGTTGGTGATGCCCACGATCCAGAACACCGAGATGGGGATGGACAGGAAGCCCAGATCCCAGTAGGGGTTGCTGCTGAAGATATTGGGGTTGGACAGCACCTCGATCTGATTGCCCATGAGCACGGCCACCGCGGCCGCGGCGATCTGCACCAGCAGCTTGGGCAGGGCGGGCAGGGCATAGATGTCGTCGAAGATGCCCAAAATGACGATGACCACCGCCCCCAGCAGCATCCCCCGCAGGGGGGCGTCCAGAGGGACAAAGATCAGGGCGCTGAGGATAAAGCCGAAAAAGATGGCCAGTCCCCCCATCCGGGGGATGGGGTGGTTGTGCATCCGGCGGCTGTCCCGGGGGATATCCACCGCCCCTACCCGGAAGGCCAGGGTGCGCACCACCGGGGTGGTGATAAAGGCCACGATGGCGGCGGTGAGCAGGGCGGCCGCCACCGCGCCGATGACAGAGATCTGTACAGGCATAGAAGTTCCTCTTTGTATTTTCTTTATTTTCCCCCGAAGGTGGAAAATAAAATCTTACCGGGCCACGAAGCCCACCTTTTTATAGACCTTCCGCAGGGTCTTGTTGGCCACATAGGAGGCCTTCTCCGCCCCGGCCTTGTAGACGCTCTCCAGATAGGCCTTGTCCTTCAGGATGCGGCCGGCCTCCTCCCGGATGGGGCGCAGGGTCTCCACCACGGCCTCGCCCACAGCGGGCTTGAAGGCGCCGTAGCCCTGGCCGTCGAACTCGGCCTCGATCTCCGCAAAGGTCTTGCCGGTGACGGCGGAGTAGATGGCCATGAGGTTGGACACGCCGGGCTTCTCCTCCGGGGCATAGCGGACGCACTTCTCCGTGTCGCTGTCGGTGACCGCCCGCTTGAACTTGCGCAGGATGTCCTCCGGCTTCTCCATCAGATAGATGGAGCCGTTGGGGTCCTTGTCCGACTTGGACATCTTGCTGGCGGGGTCGCTCAGGGACATGACCCGGGCCCCCACCTTGGGGATGTAGGGCTCGGGCACCTTGAACACATCGCCGTAGATGTGGTTGAACCGCTCGGCCACGTTCCGGGTGAGCTCCACGTGCTGCTTCTGGTCGTTGCCCACAGGGACATAGTCCGGCTGATAGAGCAGGATGTCCGCCGCCATGAGGGCGGGGTAGGTGAACAGGCCGCCGTTGATGTTGTCGGCATTTTTCGCCGACTTGTCCTTGAACTGGGTCATGCGGCTGAGCTCGCCGAACATGGTGTAGCAGTTGAGCACCCAGCCCAGCTCCGCGTGGGCGGGGACATGGGACTGGATGAACAGGGTGTTCTTCTCCGGGTCCAGGCCGCAGGCGATATACTGGGCCAGCTGCTCCAGGGTGCGGCGGCGCAGGGCGGCGGGGTCCTGCCGCACGGTGATGGAGTGCATGTCCGCCATAAAATAGTAGTTGTCAAACTCGTCCGTGCGCTCCACCCAGTTCTTGATGGCCCCCAGATAGGAGCCCAGGGTCAGGTCCCCGCTGGGCTGGATGCCGGAGAGCATGACTTTTTTCTTCTCTGTTTCCACAATCCACACAACCTTTTCAGGAAATTTCCAAATGGACGTACGGGCCGCTCCGCGGCCTCCCGGCTCTCCCGGGACAGCCGGGAGCCGGCAGGGCCGAAGCGCCGGAGCCGGCGGAAAATCTGCCGGCACTCATACTGATACAGCATAGCACAAAACTTCTCCGAAGGCAATGTGCGCGCCGGGAATTTCATGGTTTCGTTACATTTTCCGCCCGGTTTTTTCTCTTTCATTGGCGTCTCTTGACATTCCCCGCCGCTGCGCTATGATGGAGGGGAACCATCCGATTTCATTTGACAAGGAGGAGATCCTATGAGACGGTTTTCCATCGCGGTCATTCAGATGGCCTCCGGACAGGACCCGGAGGAGAATCTTCAGGCCCTGTCCGCCTTCGTCCGGGAGGCGGCCCGGCGGGGGGCAAGCGCGGCCGCCCTGCCCGAGAGCGTCTCCTACCGGGGGGTGGAGATGGAGCGGTACGCCGAGGAGGTGCCCGGCGGCCCCACCTTCCAGCGTCTGTCCGCCCTGGCCCGGGAGACCGGGATGTGGCTCCACGGGGGCAGCATCTACGAAAAAAATCCCCAGGGCGACCGGCCCTATAACTGCACCATGGTGATCCGGCCCGACGGGACCCTGGCGGCCAAATACCGCAAGCTCCACCCCTTTGATGTGACCGTCCCCGGGGGCGGCCAAATGCGGGAGTCCAGCCAGATCTGCCCTGGGGACGCCATCGTCACTGTGGACGCGGGGGAGCTGGGCACCTGGGGGCTGTCCGTGTGCTATGACCTGCGCTTCGGGGAGCTCTACCGCATCATGGCCCTGGAGGGGGCCCAGGTGCTGTTCGTCCCCGCCAACTTCACCCTGAACACGGGTAAGGACCACTGGGAGGTCCTCCTCCGGGCCCGGGCCATCGAAAACGGCTGCTATGTGGTGGCCCCGGAGCAGTTCGGCCCCGGGCCGGAGTTCCCCGCCTACGGCCGCTCCATGGTGGTGGACCCCTGGGGCAACGTGGTGGCCCAGGCCCCCGACCGCCCCGGCGTCATCCTGGCGGACATCGACCTGGACTATGTGGAGGAGATCCGCCGGAAGGTGGGGACCCTGTCCAACCGCCGCGCCGACCGGTACCGCCTGGAGCGGGTGTGAGGGAACTCACCCGCCGCTCCGGGACAGATCCAGTCCCCGCTCCCCCACCTGGACGCTCCCGTCCTTCAGGGAGATGTAGGGGGAGAAGGAGACCGTCTCCCCCTGATAAGCCAGCTCCACCGTCACGTCCGAAAAGATATCGCTGATGTTGCACTGGATCAGGAAGGGCTCACAGGCTGGGTCCTCATAGACCAGGGCGGGCTGGCCGGTCTGGATGTCGTTTTTGTACAGGGCCAGGGACATGTCCGGGTACCGGGGGATGATGAGATAGTATTCCCCGGGGGAAAAGTAGTGGATGGGCAGGTCCCCGCTGTCCAGATAGCGCTGGGTGTAGTAGGACAGGTCCTCCATCTCCTCAAAGCCCAGATAGGCCGCGGCGTAGAGCTGGTCCCCGGTGAAGGGGATGGAGTCCCGCCCGCTGGAAAGCTCAGGTTCGGGGTCCTCCTCCAGGGGGACAGAGTTCTCCCCCTCCGTGTTCGGCAGCTCCTCCTGGGCGGACGAGCCCTCCTGGGGCGTGGAAGATGCGCTCCCTCCCGGGGCCGGAGCCCCGCAGCCGGACAGCAGGGTCCCCAGAACTGCCAGCAGAAAAACCATGCGTTTCATCATCAAAAACTCCTTTCAAACGGCGCGGTCCCTCTGCCGGTGTAGACGTACAGAGCTGGGAAAGGTTCCCCACAGGGGCGCGCTTGGGGTTTCTCTTGCAAAACAGGGGAAAATCCCCTATAATCAGTATACCTGAATCTGAGTGAAATTGGAAATTGGGAATCTCCTGATTCCGGCGCTCAAACCATAGACGTGGAGGGAAAAGACATGGCATTGGACATGAAGTATTTCGAGGAGATGGAGGCCAAGATCCCCAAGGGGAAGGTCCGCACCCGGTTCGCCCCCTCTCCCACCGGCTATATGCACGTGGGCAACCTGCGCACCGCCCTGTACACCTGGCTCATCGCCCGGCACAACCAGGGCACCTTCATCCTGCGCATTGAGGACACCGACCAGACCCGTCAGGTGGAGGGCGCCACCGAGGTGATCTACCGCACCCTGGCTGAGTGCGGCCTGGACCACGACGAGGGTCCCGACGTGGGCGGCCCCGTGGCCCCCTATATCCAGACCGAGCGGCGGGACACCTATGGAAAGTATGCCCGCCTGCTGGTGGAGAAGGGCCACGCCTACTACTGCTTCTGCGAAAAAACCGAGTCGGAGGAGGACGCCGGCGAGTTTGACCGCCCCGACGACCCCTGCCGCACCCTGGACCCCCAGGAGGCCCAGGCCCGGGTGGACGCCGGCGAGCCCTACGTGATCCGCCAAAAAATTCCCCACGAGGGGACCACCACCTTCCACGACGCCATCTTCGGGGACATCACCGTGGAGAACAAGACCCTGGACGACCAGGTGCTCATCAAGCGGGACGGCCTGCCCACCTACAACTTCGCCAACGTGGTGGACGACCACCTGATGGGCATTACCCACGTGGTCCGGGGCAGCGAGTACCTGTCCTCCGCCCCCAAGTACGACCTGCTGTACCAGGCCTTCGGCTGGGAGGTGCCCACCTACGTCCACTGCTCCCCCGTCATGCGGGACGCCCACAACAAGATGTCCAAGCGCCACGGGGACCCCTCCTATGAGGATCTGAAGGCCCAGGGCTACCTCACCCAGGCCATCTTGAACTATGTGGCCCTGCTGGGCTGGTCCCCCAAGGGGGAGCTGGCGGAGCAGGAGATCTTCTCCCTGCCCGAGCTGGTGGACGCCTTCGAGCTCTCCGGCGTGTCCAAGTCCCCCGCCATCTTCGACATCGACAAGCTCACCCACTTCAACGCCCTCTATCTGCGCTCCATGGCCCCGGAGGAGTTCGCCAAGGTGGCCGAGCCCTATATCCGCCAGAGCGTCAAAAACCCCGACCTGAACGCGGCGGAGATCGCCGGCCTGCTCCAGGCCCGGTGCGAGAAGCTCACCGACATCCCGGAAAAGGTGGACTTCTTCGACGCGCTGCCCGACTACGACGTGAACCTGTTCGCCAACAAGAAGTCCAAGTCCACCCTGGACTCCTCCAAGGAGATGCTCTCCGCCGCCATCGGCATGCTGGCCAACCTGCCCTCCTGGAGCGAGGCCATGATCCACGACAGCCTGGTGGGGCTGGCCGAGGGCCTGGGCGTGAAGAACGCCCTGCTCATGTGGCCGGTGCGCATCGCCGCCGCCGGCAAGGCGGTCACCCCCGGCGGAGCGGTGGAGATCTGCCACATCCTGGGCCGGGACGAGACCGTCCGGCGGCTGAAGATCGGACTGGAGAAGCTCTCCCAGTAATCCAGTTGATACCAAAAGCCTGCGGGCGGGGGTCAGCCCCCGCCCGTTTTTTACAGGCAGATCCCGCCGCTTGGGCGGTACAATGCCCAATCCACAGAAAAGGAGCGATCTTTATGCGGGTGTGCATTCTCATGGGCAGCCCCCGAAAAAACGGAAACACCAACGCCCTGCGCCTCCCCTTCCAGGACGAGCTGGAACAGCTGGGCCACACGGTGACCGCCCACTGGCTGTACGGCCTGGATATCCGCCCCTGCACCGCCTGCCGCACCTGCCAGCGGGACTGGAGCGGGATGAGCTGCGCCATCCGGGACGACGTGCCCGCCCTGGCGGAGGAGATTTTACACAGCGATCTCCTGGTGCTGGCCACCCCCATCTACTCCTGGTACTGTACGCCCCCCATGAAGGCCCTGCTGGACCGGCTGGTGTACGGCCTGTGCAAGTACTACGGGGAGGAGAAGGGCCCCTCCCTGCTCCGGGGCAGGCGGGCGGCCATCCTCACCACCTGCGGCTACCGCCCCGAAAAGGGGGCCGACCTGTTTGAGGAGGGGGTCCGCCGGTACTGCAAGCACACCGGCATGACCTACGCCGGCATGCTGGCCGAGCGGCACCTGGGCTATGACGTCCCGTTCATGGACGGGGAGAAGGAACAGCGCGCCCGTGCCTTTGCCCGGACATTGAGTGCCGGACTCTGAGGGAAGCGCCCGGGCACCTCCGGCCGCCGTGCCGCATAGCATGGATTGATCGGAGGGATTAAATTTGGAATCCATGGAGACAACTGTCTTTCAGGCTGAGGTTCTGGAGGTCCGGAACTGTCAGCTTCTGGTCTGCGACTGCCGCACCCGGCAGACCGTTCTGGTCCACACCCAGCGGGCCTGCTGCTTCTCCCGGGGCGACTGTGTGGAGATCGAATACAGCGGGGCCATGACCATGAGCCTCCCGCCCCAGGTCAGCGCCCTGCGTATCTCCCGGGTCTGCCGCTGACCAAAAAGCCCTCCGCCAGGAGGGCTTTTTTAGACTGTCGAAAAAGTGGCTTTGCCACTTTTTCGAGCAGGGCTGCACGAAATTTTGTCCTCGATGTCGTCGTCGCAAGCTACGGATCGCTCGCATCCGGGTAAACCCGAATGCTCGTTCCCTCCGCTGCGCCTCCTCTCCCAGAAAACCATAAATGATTTTCTGGGAACCCGGAAATTGTCGGCCAAAATTTCGTGAGGGGTGTTATTTCCGAGGCGCATCCCCCAGGGGACCTTCTCTTGCCCCTTCGGGGCAATTCACCTTGTGTCCTCGGAAATGACGAGATTGAATTTTATTCCGCCGTCTGCGGACGGCGGAACTCCTTGCAGGAGGGCTTTTTTCTTCCCTCCCAATGGATTTTTCAATGAGGTGATTGCCATGCAGAACAACTCCCAAGCCCCCGCCGCCATCGCCCACATCGCCGGAGCGCCGGGCTCCCCCCTCTCCGGGCTGGTCTCCTTCTTTCCCCAGGAGCGGGGCGTCCTGGTCACCGCCCAGATCCACGGCCTCCCCCACGGGGACGGTCCCTGCGCCTCCCGGGTCTTCGGCTTCCACATCCACGAGGGGGACGCCTGCACTCCCCCGGACTTCGAGAGCGCCGGCGGCCACTTGGACCTGGAGGGGTGCGAGCACCCCCGCCACGCCGGGGACCTGCCGCCCCTGTTCGGCTGCGGCGGGGACGCCTATCTCAGCGTCCTCACCGACCGCTTTGCCGTCCCGGACATCCTGGGCCGCTCCGTGGTCATCCACCAGGACCCGGACGACTTCGCCACCCAGCCCTCCGGCCACGCGGGGGCCCGCATCGGCTGCGGCGTCATCCGGGCCTTTTAACACATAGGAGGAGCCGCCGCAGACGGCTCCTCCTGTCTTTTGGTCAGCTCTCGCTCCAGGTCCAGTGCTCCAGGTCTGTGCTGGTACAGAATACATACCGGTTTTCCTCGGAAGTCTCTCCCCGGATCAGCACCGGGAAGCGGACCTCCCCGTCCTGGAACCGGGGGCTGTACGCGTCCATCACGCTCC
Source organism: Pseudoflavonifractor sp. An184 (assembly GCF_002160305.1). Classification (GTDB taxonomy): domain Bacteria; phylum Bacillota; class Clostridia; order Oscillospirales; family Oscillospiraceae; genus Lawsonibacter; species Lawsonibacter pullicola. The sequence goes on along the minus strand of NZ_NFKI01000023.1, from coordinate 883 downwards.
CCTGGTACTCCTCCGGAACGGGGAGCTCCAGCGGGCTCCAGCTCTCCCCGCCGTCCCGGGTCCAGAAAATCTCCGGGCCGGTGGTCAGAAAGTGCCGGGAACAGACAAAGCCCACCTGATCGTTTAAAAATCCCGCGCCGTATACGTCGGACACCGGGCTGGGATTGCTGGCGGTAAGGGTCCAGCTCTCTCCCCCGCCGCCGGACAGCAGCACCCGGCACTGGCTCATCCCCGCGCTGGGCCCGCTCCAGGTCACCGTCCACTGCGTCCCATCCGGGGCTTTCCCCCAGAGAACCGGGAGGCCGGTGTCGCTGTCCTCCCCCTCCGGGGGCCGGGCTGGGTAGTCCCGCAGGGCGTCGTCCGCCGCCATCACGGCCACGGTCTGTCCCGAGGCGTCTTGAACTTCAAAAGTACCGTCCGCCCGCTCATAGCCCTCCATAGGGTGGATCTCAAACAGGGCCAAGTCCTCCGCTCCGCTGTCCGCCCCACCGGACGGCCCACAGCCCGCCAGGGCAAACGCTGCCGCCCCCAGCAGCAGCCCGGCCGCCAGACGGCGGCCCCAATGTTTCTGTCTCATATCCGTTCGCTTCCCTTCTGCACCCCGCCGCCTGTTCAAATAGGCGGCCCCGGCGCTGTCACATTACGTCAACCACAGGTTACACCGTCCGTCCCGGCCAGTTCTTCTCATTTCTGTGACAAAAGAATTGCAAAATTATCACAAATTCAGGCGTTTCCTCCGCCAGCCCTTTCAAAAACAGGGATGCCCCTGTGGCATCCCTGTTCAAATTTCCAGCATCCCCTTCGCCAGCAGCCAGCCCAGCCCCATGCACCCGGGGAAGGTGCACAGCCAGGCCAGGGCGATGGACCGGGCCACCCCCCAGTC
>NZ_NFKI01000022.1 GCF_002160305.1 Pseudoflavonifractor sp. An184 | reverse complement strand
CTGATGTGTATAAGCGACAGGGGGCGGGAGCCGGAGCGGGAGCAGCCGCAGGGGCCGGGGCGGGCGCGGGAGCCGCGGGAGCGGCAGCCACAGGGGCGGCCGCGGGGGCGGCGCTTACATTGGTGATGCGGAAGGAGTTGGGGGACATCCCGGACTCCTCAGCGATGGCGGCCATCATCACGGCCACCAGCTCGCCCTCATCCACCGCGGGGGCGGCGGGCGCGGGGGCGGGAGCGGCAGGCGCATGCTTTGTCACCGGCGCGGGGGCGGGCTCTTCCTTCCGGCCCTCCAGCAGGCTGACCAGCTTGGAGTTGATCCGGATGACCAGGGCCAGAATGGCCAGCATCAGGAAGACGACTACCAGACCGCACACGGCCACCATGATGGCCTCGGTGGGCGCCATGGCGCTAAAGGGATCTAAGATCGCGTTTTCAGCATTCGGCATGGATCATGTACCCCCTTAACCCAGGGTGACCAGCAGATCGTCGGTGTTGACGGTAGCGCCGGTGGACACGGCGATGGCCTTCACGGTGCCGTCCACAGGAGCGGACACCTCGATCTCCATCTTCATGGCCTCCAGAACGATCAGCACGTCGCCGGCCTTCACGCTCTGGCCCACGGTGCACTCGATCTTGAAGATGCTGCCGGGCATGGGGCTGTTCACCGGGGTCTCGCCGGCGCCCACAGAGACAGGAGCGGCGGCAGGAGCGGGAGCAGCTCCCGTCTCTGTGGGCGCCGGCGAGACCCCGGTGAACAGCCCCATGCCCGGCAGCATCTTCAAGGTGGAGTGCACCGTGGGCCAGAGCGTGAAGGCCGGCGACGTGCTGATCGTTCTGGAGGCCATGAAGATGGAGATCGAGGTGTCCGCCCCCGTGGACGGCACTGTCAAGGCCATCGCCGTGTCCACCGGCGCCACCGTCAACACCGACGATCTGCTGGTGACTCTGGGGTAAAAGCGCTTTCCTCCCCCCGCGAACGGCACTGTGAGAGGCAGAACTCTCTCAGTGGGTACATCCGTCTTTGCCGGTGACCGGTCTGGTCACTTCGGTTGAGTTATGAAAAGGAGTATAGAATGGAGTTTTTTTCCGAGGTAATGACTGCGATTTTGGGGAGCTCCGGCTTTGCTGCCATTCCCACAGACTGGCGGCAGCTGCTCATGATCGTAATCGCATGTGTCCTGTTGTATCTTGGTATCGGCAAGGGGTTTGAGCCCCTGCTGCTGGTGCCCATCGCCTTTGGTATGCTACTGGCCAACCTGCCGCTGACCGGACTGTTCAACGAGCCGGTGGTGGATGCAGCTACCCACACAGGCAGCGTTGGCTTTATGTGGGTCATCTATCAGGGCGTCCAGTACGCCATTTACCCGTCCATCATCTTTATGGGGATCGGGGCGATGACGGACTTCGGCCCTCTGCTGGCCAATCCCATGTCCCTGCTGCTGGGCGCGGCCGCCCAGCTGGGCATCTTCACCGCCTTCCTGCTGGCCCTGGTGCTGGGCTTCACCCCGGCTCAGGCGGCGGCCATCGGCGTCATCGGCGGCGCGGACGGCCCCACGGCCATTCTCACCGCCTCCAAGCTGGCGACCAACCCGGTGAATTTGCTCCCGGCCATTGCCATCGCGGCTTACTCGTACATGGCGCTGATTCCCCTGATCCAGCCCCCCATTATGAAGCTGCTCACCACCAAGGAGATGCGCAAGGTCAAAATGACCCAGCTCCGTCCTGTCTCCAAAACCGAAAAGATCATTTTCCCCGTCCTGGTCACGATCTTTGTCATCCTGCTGGTGCCTGACACCGCCCCTCTGATCGGTATGCTCATGCTGGGCAACCTGTTCCGGGAGTGCGGCGTGTGCGACCGCCTGTCCGATACCGCGCAGAACGCGCTGATGAACATTGTCACCATCGCGCTGGGCCTGTCGGTGGGCTTCAAGGCCACCTATGACTCCTTCCTGACCTGGGATACGATCAAGATTATCCTGCTGGGCCTGCTGGCGTTCTGCCTGTCCACGGCCGGCGGCGTGATTTTCGGCGACATCATGTACTTTGCCACCGGCGGCAAGGTGAATCCCCTCATCGGCTCCGCCGGCGTGTCCGCCGTCCCCATGGCCGCCCGTGTGTCTCAGGTAGTGGGCCAGAAGGAGAACCCCTCCAACTTCCTGCTGATGCACGCCATGGGCCCCAACGTGGCCGGCGTCATCGGCTCCGCGGTCGCCGCGGGCTTTATGATCAAGGTCTTTGGCGGCTGACCGCTGGAAGGCAGTCCCGGCACATCCGAAGTCTGATATTGGCTTCCTCCGCTTCTGGGTAACAGAAGCGGGGGAAGCCTTCTTTTTTCAAGCAATGCCGCCAAAATCGGGCCGTTCCCATAGGGCGGCTCTCTGCCAGTATTCAGCGCCGCATGTCCCGGTCCGAGGATCAATTCAAAGCTGCGGGAACGGAAGGGGGAACCAGTTGCGGACTTCCCAAATTTGTATTATAATATGTATTGAAATGAGGGGCGTTTTCCCGGAAAAGCAAAAATTTGACCGGACTATTTTGCCGGACAGCGGAGACAGACGGACCATTTGCCAAGCCGCACCGCCGTGCCGGCGGGGGTGGTCAATTTCCCTAAGGCGGGCGGCTGACGGCCGGGATTCTTTGTCTCAAACAATCATAGCGCCGGAAAACCGTTTTTATGGGAAACAAAAATTTACGCTTTCTGAACACCTGAGGCAGACTCCTTGATGCGATTCTAACGGAAAAGGTATGTAAAATGATATCTAAGCATACATAAAACAGGAACAGGGGAGCGCCCCCTGACGCGCAGTCCAAATACGGTCTGTACCGCCTGAGCGTTTCGGGCGGGCATGAAAGAATTCGAGGGAAACATGAGCAAAGAGAGAACCATTCTTCAAGTTGGTATTGACGTAGGGTCTACCACCACCAAAATCGCCGCCCTGGACGTAAAGTCCCGGCGGGTGATCTATTCCGACTATCAGCGGCACCACGCCGACCAGATCAAGAGCGTCTCCGACGCTCTTTGGAAGCTCTATGGGCGTTTTCCGGACGCCCAGTTCCACCTGGCCCTCACCGGGTCGGGGGCCAAGCGGCTGGGGGACGCCCTGGGCGTGCCCTATGTCCAGGAGGTGGTGGCCAACTCCATCGCCCTGCGCTCCAAGTATGAGGATGTGGGCACCGCCATCGAGCTGGGCGGCCAGGACGCCAAGATCATCTTCTTCCGGAAGAACGCCGGCTCCGGCCAGCTGGAAGTGGCGGACATGCGCATGAACGGCAGCTGCGCCGGAGGCACCGGCGCTTTTATTGACGAGGTGGCCGCCATCCTCCACGTGTCCATCGAGGAGTTTGACGCCCTGGCGGCCAAGGGGGACTGCGTCTACGACGTGTCCGGCCGGTGCGGCGTGTACGCCAAGACCGACATCCAGCCCCTGCTGAACCAGGGGGTGTCCAAGGAGAATCTGGCCCTCTCCGCCTTCCACGCCATCGCCAAGCAGACCATCGGCGGCCTGGCCCAGGGCCTGGAGATCAAAAAGCCGGTGGCCTTTGAGGGCGGCCCCCTCACCTTCAACCCCACCCTGATCCGGGTGTTCGCCCAGCGGCTGGAGCTCGCCCCCGAGGACATCCTGGTCCCGGAGCGCCCGGAGCTGATGATGGCCTACGGCGCGGCCCTGTCCCTGGAGACCCTGTACGCCGGACAGGACACCCAGGTCCGCCCGGAGCGGATCATGGACGGCCTTCAGCATGTAAAAGAGACGGCCGGAGAGGGGGAGAAGGGCCAGCCCTTCTTTGAAAGCCAGGAGGAGCGCCGGGCCTTTGAGGAGAAGCACGCCCTGCCCCTCTGGGAGCCCATCCGGCTCCGCCCGGGACAGAAGGTGCGGGCCTACCTGGGCATCGACTCGGGCAGCACCACCACCAAGTTCGTCCTCATGGACGAGGAGGAGAACATCCTGGACTCCTTCTACTCCCCCAACCAGGGGGCGCCCCTGGACGTGGCGAAAAAGGCCCTGCTGGAGCTGCGGGACCGGTACCGCAGCGCGGGGGCGGAGCTGGAGATCCTGGGGGTGGGCACCACCGGCTACGGGGAGCAGCTCTTTGCCAACGCCTTCTCCGCCGAGTGCCACGTGGTGGAGACGGTGGCCCACGCCCGGGCTGCCGCCAAGTATGTGCCCAACGCCACCTTCCTGCTGGACATCGGCGGCCAGGACATGAAGGCCATCTGGCTCTCTAACGGGGTCATCACCAACATTGTGGTCAACGAGGCCTGCTCCTCCGGCTGCGGCTCCTTTTTGGAGAACTTCGCCGCCTCCCTGCATATCCCGGTGGACCAGATCGCCCAGGCGGCCTTTGACGCCCAGAACCCCGCCCAGCTGGGCAGCCGGTGCACCGTCTTTATGAACAGCAGCATCGTCACCGAGCAGCGCAACGGCAAGCTGCCCGGGGACATCATGGCGGGATTGTGCCGGTCCATCATTGAGAACGTCTTTACCAAGGTCATCCGCATCTCCAACCTGGACTCCCTGGGGGACACCATCGTGGTCCAGGGGGGCACCTTCCGCAACGACGCGGTGCTCCGGGCCCTGGAGCAGTACACCGGCCGCAGCGTCATCCGGGCCCCTTACCCCGGGGTGATGGGGGCCATCGGCGCGGCCCTGCTCACCAAGGAGCGCATGGCGGGGCAGGAGCGCACCTTCATCGGCCTGGACGCCCTGGAGGACTTCGCCTACACCCAGCAGGCCAACTCCCCCTGTCCCTTCTGCGCCAACCACTGCAAGCGCACCATCATCACCTTCTCCAACGGCAGCTCCTGGGTGACCAACAACCGCTGCGAGCGGGGCGAGATCCTGGGCGACCCCAGGGACGAGGCGGTGCGGGAGCAGCTCCAGGCCAAAAACCAGGAGAAGGAGAAGATCCCCAACCTGTTCCAGCTGCGGGAGAAGCTGCTCTTCCAGGAGTACCCCGTTTCCCGGGTCAAGGAGCGGCGGGACACGGTCATCGGCCTGCCCCGGGTGCTGTCCTTCTGGGATACCATGCCCTTCTGGTCCACCTTCTTCCGCGCCCTGGGGTTTGAGGTGAAGCTGTCCCGCCCCAGCACCCGGAAGATGTACGAGAGCGGCCTGTCCGCCGTCACCTCGGACACCGTCTGCTTCCCCGCCAAGCTGGTCCACGGCCACATCCGGGACCTGGTGAAGCAGGGGGTGGACCGGATCTTCATGCCGTCGGTGACCACTGTCCCCTCGGAGAACACCCAGAAGACCAGCGAGTCCATGTGCGCCGTGGTGAAGGGCTATCCCCTCATCATCCGCAACTCCGACGACCCGGAGCGCCAGTGGGGGGTCCCCTTTGACGCCCCCCTGTTCCACTGGTACACCGACGAGGACCGGCTGGAGCAGCTGACCCGATACATGGAGGACGCCTTCCAGATCCCCGCCCAGGAGACCCGCGCCGCCGTCAAGGCGGCGGACCGGGCCCAGTGGATCTTCCGCCACAAGCTGGTCAAGGCTGGGGAGCAGGTCCTCAAGCAGGCGGAGGAGCAGGGCACCTACGCGGTGGTGCTGGCCGCCCGGCCCTACCAGACCGACGCCCTGGTGAACCACGACCTGCCCGCCCTGTTCACCAGCCTGGGGATTCCGGTGCTCACCGTGGACTCGGTGCCCCACGCCAACGAGGTGGACCTGAGCCGGAGCGCCCTGGATATTGTGAACAACTACCACGCCCGCATGCTGTCCACGGCCATCCTGGCCGCCCAGGACCCCCGGATGGAGTATGTGCAGATCGTCAGCTTCGGCTGCGGCCACGACGCCTACCTGTCCGACGAGATCATCCGCCTCATGGGGGAGATCTCGGGCAAGACCCCCCTGGTGCTGAAGCTGGACGAGAGCGACGTGCAGGGGCCCCTGCGCATCCGGGTGCGCTCCTTTGTGGAGACCCTGGCCATGCGCCGGGAGCGGGAGAAGTCCCGCCCGGTCCAGGAGCTGGAGGACCCCTATCCGGTGAAGTTCAGCAGGCGGGACAAGAAGGAGCGCCTGGTGCTCATCCCCAACGTGTCCCACGCCTTCTGCCGGGTCATGTCGGCGGCCATGGGCAAGGACGGCCTGCGCACCGTCCCCCTGGAGGTGGGCCGGGAGGAGGCCATCCGCCTGGGCAAGCAGTACGTCCACAACGACATCTGCTTCCCCGCCCAGGTGGTCATCGGGGAGGCCCTGGCCGCCCTGCGCAGCGGCAAGTACGACCTGGACCACGTGGCCGTGGCCATGGCCAAGTACGTGGGGGACTGCCGCCTCACCCATTACAGCGCCCTGCTGCGCAAGGCCCTGGACGACGCGGGCTTTGCCCAGGTGCCCATCGTCACCAACGACGGGGAGGACAGCCACGACCAGCACCCGGGCTACCGCATGAGCCTGGCCGCCTCCATGCGCATCGCCTTCGCCCTGCCCATGATCGACGTGCTGGAGGAGCTTCTGAGAAAGATCCGGCCCTATGAGACGGTGCCGGGCAGTGCAAATAAAGCCTTTGAACAGGCCATGGACCTGCTCATCGGCGGCCTGGAGCGCCAGGGCATCCGGGGGGCCGAGAAGGGCTTCCGGAGGGCTATCCAGGTGATGAAGGGGGTGGAGTACGACCGCTCCAACCCCCGGCCCACGGTGCTCATTGTGGGCGAGTATCTGCTGAACTTCCACCCGGGCGCCAACCACGACATTGAGGACTACCTGGAGAAAAACGGCTTTGAGATCATCGAGGCCCGCATGACCGACGTGATCCGGAAGCTCTACTACAACAAGGACACCCAGATCAAGGAGTACCACGTCCATAAGCCCATGGGGGAGAAGGCCTGGTACGCCACGGCGGACGCCATCTTCGAGGCGGCCCACGCCATGACCGACCGCATCGCCAGGGAGCACCCCCTTTATGAGCGGGCCACCCGCCTGCCGGAGCTGGTCAAGGCCAGCGACCCCATCATCCACCACACCTTTGACGCCGGCGAGGGCGTGCTCATCCCCGGAGAGATCCTCCACCACGCCGCCCACGGCTGCCGGGCCTTCGTCATCCTGCAGCCCTTCGGCTGCCTGCCCAACCACGTGGTGGGCCGGGGCGTGGCAAAGCGGCTGAAGGAGATGTACCCCGACGCCCAGATCCTGCCCCTGGACTACGACCCGGACGTGAGCTTCGCCAACCTGGAGAACCGCCTCCAGATGCTGGTGATGAACGTGAAGGGCAAGGAGGCCCAGAAGCAGACGCCCGATGTGCAGGAGGAGCGGGACTCCTCCGACATGGCCAAGGCCATGTGATGGACGGAACATAAAAACTCCGCCGCGGGGAAACCATCCTCGCGGCGGAGTTTTTTCAGCTTGAAACAGGGGTTATTTGCCGGGCTTGAAGCTGTCCTTCAGGCTCACCGCCCGGTTGAACACCAGGGCGCCGGGCTTGGAGTCCTTGCTGTCCACGCAGAAGTAGCCCAGACGGAGGAACTGATACTGGGCGGGGGCCTGGGCACCGGCCAGAGAGGCCTCCAGCTTGCAGCCCTCCAGCACCTCCAGGGAGCTGGGGTTCAGGCAGTCCAGGAAGTTCTTGTCCCCGGCGTCGGGGTCGGGGTCGGTGAACAGGTTGTCGTACAGCCGCACCTGGGCGTCCACGGCGGTGGCGGCGTCCACCCAGTGGATGGTGGCCCCCTTCACCTTCCGGCCGTCGGCGGGGTTGCCCCCCCTGGACTCGGGGTCGTATTCGGCCAGCACCTCCACCACATTGCCCTCCGCGTCCTTGACGCAGCCGGTGCAGCGGATCAGGTAGGCCCCCTTCAGGCGGCACTCGGGGCCCTGGGGGTACAGGCGCTTATACTTGGGGATGGGGGTCTCCAGGAAGTCGTCGGACTCGATATACAGGTTCCGGGAGAAGGACACGGTGCGGGTCCCGGCGTTGGGGTCGTTGGGGTTGTTCTCCACCTCCACCATCTCGCTCTCCCCCTCGGGGTAGTTGGTGATGGTGAGCTTGATGGGGCGCAGCACTGCCATGGCCCGCTGGGCGTGCTCGTTCAGGTCCTCCCGCAGGCAGTGCTCCAGGAAGCCGTACTCCACGGTGGAGGTGTTCTTGGCCACGCCGATGCGGTCGCAGAAGTTGCGGATAGAGGCGGGGGTGTAGCCCCGGCGGCGCAGGCCGCACAGGGTGGGCATCCGGGGGTCGTCCCAGCCGGACACATAGCCCTCCTCCACCAGCTTGCGCAGCTTCCGCTTGGACATGACCGTGTAGTTGATGCCCAGGCGGGCAAACTCGATCTGCCGGGGCTTGTTGGGCACGTCGGTGTGGTTGATGACCCAGTCGTACAGGGGCCGGTGGTCCTCATACTCCAGGGAGCACAGGGAGTGGGTGATGCCCTCCAGGGCGTCCTGGATGGGGTGGGCGAAGTCGTACATGGGGAAGATGCACCACTTGGTGCCCTGGCGGTGGTGCTCGATATACCGGATGCGGTAGAGCACCGGGTCCCGCATGTTGAAGTTGCCGCTCTCCAGGTCGATCTTGGCCCGGAGGGTGTACTTGCCCTCGGGGAACTCCCCGTTCTTCATCCGCTCAAACAGGTCCAGGGACTCCTCGATGGGCCGGTCCCGCCAGGGGGAGCGGGCGGGGGTGTTCACGTCGCCCCGGTACTCCTTGAACTGCTCGGGGGTGAGCTCGCACACATAGGCCAGCCCCTTCTTGATGAGGCCCACCGCCAGCTCATAGGTCTTTTCAAAGTAGTCGGAGCCGTAGAAGAACCGGTCCCCCCAGTCGAAGCCCAGCCAGTGGATGTCCTCTTTAATGGCGTCCACGAACTCGGTGTCCTCCTTGGCCGGGTTGGTGTCGTCCATGCGCAGGTTGCAGATGCCGCCGAACTTCTCGGCCGAGCCGAAGTCGATGATCAGCGCCTTGCAGTGGCCGATATGGAGATAGCCGTTGGGCTCGGGCGGGAAACGGGTGTGGACCTGCATGCCGGCGAAGCGTCCGCCGGGGGCGATGTCCTCCGCGATGAATTCATGGATAAAGTTCTGGCTGGGAGCGGGCTCGCCCTTCTCGGGAGCGCCGTTTTTCAATTCTTCCGCCATAGTTTAGCCCTCCTGTCTCTTTGGTGGGATATTAACTTGCTTATTTTACAACAGGTAGCAGCCGGTATGCAAGGCTTTCTTCCGAATTTCCGCGATTTTCGGGGAGAAATCCGGGCGCCCGGGCGCGGACGGCCCGGCCGGGCGGAAAAGTCGCCGGGCCTGCTCTTTACGCGCCACCCGCTTCCTGTTATAATAGATAAAGTTGAGTGACCCTTTGCCCTGAGACGGGGCGGCGGGAGGTGGAACGCAGATGACAGGGCCCTTTATCAAATTATACCACGGCTATCTCTATATAACCCGCGGGCTGCCGCGCACGCCGCGGAATCTGCTGACCACGGTGCTGTTCCTGTGCGCCGCGTGCGTCATCAGCGGGGAGCTTCTGCGGCACACGGGGGGAGAGAATAACTCCGACCTGGTTTTTATTCTGGCGATTATGTGCATCTCCCTGCTCACCGACGGATATGTTTACGGCATCGCCGCCTCGGTGGTGGGGGCGCTGTGCATCAACTACTTTTTCATGTTCCCCTTCCGGGCCTTCTCCCTGAGCATCTCCGGCTATCCGGTCACCATGCTCAGCATGGTGGCCATCTCCGCGGTGATCTGCGCGCTGACCGGGCGGATCAAGGCCCAGGCCATCGAGGCCACCCGGCGGGAGCAGGACACCAAGGCCCTCTACGAGCTCAACGCCAAGCTCAACGCGGAGAAGGCGGCCATTCAGCTCCAGGCGGACCGGGAGACCATCCGGGGCAATATTCTGCGGGCGGTGTCCCACGACCTGCGCACCCCCCTCACCGCCATCTCCGGAGCGGCCTCCGTGCTGCTGTCCAGCGAGGAGATCGCCTCCTCCGAGCGCAGCGCCTCCCTGGTGCGGGACATCAAGAGCGACGCCGACGCCCTGAGCGCCATGGTGGAAAACCTGCTCTCCATCACCAAGATCCGGGACGGGGTCATGCCCCTGAACAAGCAGGAGGAGATGCTGGAGGAGGTGGCGGGGGACGCTCTGCTCACCATGCGCCGCCGGTTTCCCGACTGCCCCATCGCCCTGGAGCTGTCCGACGATATTTTGTATCTCCCCATGGAGCCCATGCTCATCAAGCAGGTGATCGTCAACCTGCTGGAAAACGCCATCCGCCACTCCGGGGACCGGGAGCACATCCGCCTGCGGCTGTTCCGGCAGGAGGACTGGGCTGTGGTGGAGGTGCGGGACCGGGGCAGGGGCATCTCCCCCGAGGTGAGCCAGGCGGTGCAGCTGGGCCGGCCTCTGGAGGACAACCTGTCCGGGGACTCGTCCCGGGGGATGGGCATCGGCCTGTCCGTGTGTCAAAGTATTATAAAAGCCCACGACGGCTTCTTCGCCGCCGGGAACGACCCGGAGGGCGGGGCGGTGTTCCGGTTTGGGCTTCCCATGGAGGAAATCAAGGATGAATGAGAAACGTGTGATCCTGGTTATCGAAGATGAGCGCACCATCAGCAACTTTATCTGCCGGGCGCTGAACGCCAACGACTATAAATCCATTCCGGCCTTCAGCGGGAAGGAGGGGCTCTCCCTGTTTTTCTCCCACAGCCCCGACCTGGTCCTGCTGGACCTGGGGCTGCCCGACATGGACGGCATGGAGATCCTTCAGGAGCTCAGCGGCCTGCCCCAGGAGACCCCGGTCATTATCATCTCCGCCCGGGACCGGGAGTCGGAAAAGGTGAAGGCCCTGGACATGGGGGCGGACGACTACATCGTCAAGCCCTTCGGCGTGTCCGAGATGCTGGCCCGGGTGCGCACCACCCTGCGCCGGTCCGACCGCCTGCGGCTGAGCCAGGGGTCCCAGAAGGACGTCTACCACATCAAGGACCTGACGGTGGACATCGCCAAGCACCAGGTGCTCCTGGACGGGGAGGAGGTCCACTTCACCCAGAACGAGTTCAAGATCCTGGAGCTGCTGTGCATCCACGCCGGCAAGGTGCTCACCTACGACTTCATCCTGGAGCACGTGTGGGGCCCCTACGGCAGCAGCAGCAACCAGATCCTCCGGGTGAACATGGCCAACATCCGCCGCAAGCTCAAGGAGAACCCCTCCGAGCCCAAATATGTCCTCACCGAGCTGGGCATCGGGTACCGGATGCTGGAGGACTGAGGCGGCGGTCTGGGACTCCGGCGGGCGGCGGGGATTCCAGATTATGTGTGTTTTGCCCCTATCCCTGGAAAATTCGACGCGTTTTGCGGAAAAATTCCCCCGGAAGCTAAATAAAAAACGGGCGGTTGTATGTTGTTTGTGAAAAATCCCAGTTGACTTTCTGGTAAAACCTGTTACAATACGCTTGAAATATTTAGTTAAAAAATTTTAACTAAAATATTGGAAGGATTATGAGAGAAGATTTGAGAGGAGAATTCCTATGTTTGAAAAAGTACGTGATATCATTGTGGATACCCTGAGCTGTGAGATGGAGGACGTCACCATGGAGGCCGACCTGGCCGAGGACCTGGGCGCCGACTCTCTGGACGCTGTGGAGCTGAACATCGCCCTGGAGGAGCAGCTGGGCCTGTCCATCGCCGACGACGACCGCCCCAACATGAAGACCGTGGGCGACATCGTCCGCTATCTGGAGGCTCTGGAGAGCAAGGCCGAGTAATTCAAAATTTTAAAAATGAGGTGACTGTTCCATGGATCTGGAATCCATTTACGCGCTGATGGAGCGCTTCGAGCGCTCCTCCCTCACCGGACTGGAGCTGGAGCAGAATGGGACTCGCCTGAAGCTGGACAAGACCGTGGCTGTGGCCGCCGCTCCCGCGGCGGCTGTGGCCGCGGTTTCCGCTGTCCAGACCCCGGCGGCTCCCGCTCCCCAGTCTGAGGCCCAGAGTGGGACTCAGGATGAGGGCGAGTACATTAAGGCCCCCCTGGTGGGCACGTTCTACGCCGCCGCCGGCCCGGACGCCGAGCCCTTTGTGAAGGTGGGCGACCAGGTGAAGAAGGGCCAGACGGTGTGCATCCTGGAGGCCATGAAGATGATGAGCGAAATCCCCGCCCCCATGGACTGCGTGATCGAGGAGATCCTGGTGGAGAACGGAAGTCTGGCGGGCTATGACGCCCCCCTGTTCCGGGTTCGGAGGGTATAATGTTTCAGCGTGTGTTGATCGCCAACCGCGGCGAGATCGCGGTGCGCATCCTTCGTGCCTGCCGGGAGATCGGGGTGGACGCGGTGACGGTGTACTCCGCCGCCGACGCGGACTCCCTCCACGTACAGCTGTCCCCCAACGCCGTGTGCATCGGCCCGGCCAAGGCGGCGGACAGCTATTTGAATGTGGACGCCCTGCTCACCGTGGCCAAAGAGACGGGGTGCGACGCCATCCACCCCGGCTACGGCTTCCTGTCGGAGAACGCGGACTTCGCCCAGCGGTGCGCCGACTTGGGGATTGCCTTCATCGGCCCCTCCGGGGCGGTGATTCAGGCCATGGGCAACAAGGCGGCCGCCCGGGAGCTGATGCAGAAGCACAACGTCCCGGTGGTGCCCGGCTCGGACGGGCCGGTGGAGACCGCCCAGGACGCGGTAGAGATCGCCCGGAAAATCGGATATCCGGTGCTGGTGAAGGCCAGCGCCGGCGGCGGAGGCAGAGGAATGCGCCGGGTGGATCAGCCCGAGGAGCTTGCCGCCAAATTCGAGGAGGCCAGGGCGGAAGCCCTGGCCTGCTTTGGAGATGGCCAGCTCTACCTGGAGAAGCTGATCCTCAACCCCAAGCACATCGAGTTTCAGATCCTGGCCGACCGCCACGGCAATGTGATCCACCTGGGGGAGCGGGACTGCTCCATCCAGCGGAAGAACCAGAAGCTGGTGGAGGAGTCCCCCTCCAAGGTGCTTACCCCCCAGCTGCGGGAGCAGATGGGGGCGGCCGCTGTGGCCGCCGCGAAGGCCGCCGGCTATGAGAACGCCGGCACCATCGAGTTTGTGGTGGACCAGGAGGGACACTTCTACTTCATCGAGATGAACACCCGGATTCAGGTGGAGCACCCGGTGACGGAGATGGTCACCGGTCTGGATCTGGTGCGGGAGCAGCTGCGCATCGCCGCGGGACTGCCCCTGTCCGTCAAGCAGGAGGAGGTGGTCCAGCAGGGCCACGCCATCGAGTGCCGCATCAACGCCGAGGACTTCAAGGCCGGCTTCCGGCCCTGCCCCGGCACCACCAAGTTCCTCCACTTCCCCGGGGGACCCGGGGTGCGGGTGGACTCCCTGCTGTACAACGGCTACTCCGTCTCCCCCTACTACGACTCTCTGGTGGCCAAGGTCATCGTCCACGCCCCCACCCGGCTGGAGGCCATCCGCCGGATGCGCCGGGCGCTGGAGGAGATGATCATCGACGGCTATCCCACCACCGCCGACTTCTGCCACCTGATCATGTACCACCCCGACTTTATCAAGGGCCAGTATGACACCGGCTTTTTGCCCGCCCACATGGACGAGCTTTTGAACTGGGACAAGGAGGAGTAATATGCAGCCACTGTTTCGCTCCCGCCGGGACCGGCTGGACCGACTGCGCCGCCAGCGGGAGGAGGCCGTTGAGGCCGCCGCCCGCCGCTCGGCCATCCCGGAGAACGGGACTCAGACCTGCCCCGGCTGCGGCGCGGAGTGCGCCAACCAGGAGCTGGTGAAAACCGAATATGTCTGCCCCCACTGCGGCTACCATCTGCCCATTGGGGCTTACCTGCGCCTGTCCCTGCTGCTGGACCCCTTCAGCTTCCGGGAGCTGTGGCCCGAGATGACCGCCCCCAACGTGCTGGACTTCCCGGGGTATGAGGGCAAGCTGGCCGCCCAGCGGGAAAAGACCGCCCTGCCCGACGCGGCGGTGGCGGCCACCGGCAAGCTGGACGGGTACCAGGCGGTGTTCGCCGTGCTGGACAGCCGCTTCTTCATGGCCAGCATGGGCGTGGCCGTGGGTGAGAAGATCACCCGGGCGGTGGAGTACGCCCAGAAGCACAAGCTGCCCCTGATCATCTTCTCCGCCAGCGGCGGGGCCCGGATGCAGGAGGGCATTCTCTCTCTGATGCAGATGGCCAAGACCAGCGCCGCCATCGAGCGGTTCTCCGCGGCGGGGGGGCTGTACATCGCGGTCTACACCCACCCCACCACCGGCGGCGTCACCGCCAGCTTCGCCTCCCTGGGGGACATCACCCTGGCGGAACCGGGGGCCCTCATCGGCTTTGCCGGGCCCCGGGTCATCCGGCAGACCATCGGCCAGGAGCTGCCCGAGGGCTTCCAGCGCGCCGAATATCTGGAGGAGCACGGCTTTGTGGATCAGATCGTCCCCCGGCCTCAGCTGCGGGAGACCCTGGCCCAGCTGCTGGCCCTCCATCGAAAGGGGGTCTTCCACAGATGAGCGACGTGACAGCCGCCCAGCGGGTCAAGCTGGCACGGGCAGTATCCCGGCCGGGGGCGATGGACTATATCAACGCCCTGTTTACCGACCTGTTTGTGTGCAAGGGGGACCGCCTCCACCGGGAGGACCCCTGTGTCTTCGGGGCCATCGCCCGCTTCCACGGCAAGCCGGTGACCGTCATCGGCACCCGGAAGGGGCGCACCTTTGAGGAAAAAATGAAATATAACTTCGGCATGCCCAGCCCTGAGGGCTACCGGAAGGCCCAGCGCCTCATGCGCCAGGCGGAGAAGTTCAAGCGGCCCATCATCACCTTTGTAGACACCCCCGGCGCCTACCCCGGCCTGGAGGCCGAGGCGGAGGGGCAGGGGCAGGCCATCGCCGCCTCCCTGGCTCTGATGAGCTCCCTCACCGTCCCGGTGATCGCGGTGGTCATCGGCGAGGCGGGCAGCGGCGGAGCTCTGGCCCTGGCCGTGGGCAACCGGGTGATCCTGATGGAGAACGCCGTCTACTCGGTGCTCTCCCCCGAGGGCTTCGCCTCCATCCTGTGGAAGGACGCCGGGCGGGCCGATGAGGCCGCCGAGGTGATGAAGCTCACCGCCGCCGATCTGCTGCGCCTGGGAGTGGCCGACCAGGTCATTCCGGAGCCCGAGGGGGGCGCCCAGAACGACCCCAAGGCGGTGTTCGCCGCCGTGGACAAGGCCCTGACCCGGCATCTGAACCAGCTGTCCAAGGAGAAGGATCTGGCCGCCCAGCGATATCAAAAATTCCGCGCCATGGGCGTGGTTCGGGAGGAGAACGAGATATGAACGGACTGCAGATCCTTGGCACTGGACGGGCGCTGCCGGAGCACGTCGTCACCAACGACGATCTGGCCAAGATCGTGGACACCAGCGACGAGTGGATCGTCAGCCGCACCGGCATCAAGGAGCGGCGCTTTGCCCGGGAGGGGGAGACTCTCACCCAGTTCGCGGTGGAGGCCGCCCGCCAGGCCATCGCCAGGGCGGGCATCCGGCCGGAGGACCTGGGGCTGTGCCTGATGGGCACCGTCACCTCCGACAACGCCACTCCGGCCCAGTCCTGCCTGGTCCACCAGGCGCTCCGCCTGCCGGAGGACTGCCCGGCCTTTGACCTGAGCGCGGGCTGCTCCGGCTTCCTGTACGCCATGGAGACGGCGGCGGCCCTGCTGCCCCGGATGAGCCGCCCCTACGCCCTGATCCTGGGGGGCGAGCTTCTGAGCCGGATCACCAACATGGAGGACCGCTCCACCTGCATCCTGTTCGGAGACGGGGTGGGGGCCGTGGTGGTCAAGTCCACCCAGGACGCCCCCTGGTACGCCCACCTGGGCGCCCGGGGAGAACGGGATATCCTGTGGTCGGGCGGCATGGGCAGCGAGGAGCGCTATCTCCACATGAACGGCCAGGAGGTCTTCAAGTTCGCCCTGGAGACCGTCCCCCAGGCGGCCCGGACCCTGCTGGCCAAGGCCGGCATGGAGAAGGAGCAGGTGGACTGGTACGTGCTCCATCAGGCCAACCACCGCATCGTGGAGTCGGTGGCCCGGCGTCTGAAGGTGCCTCTGAGCAAGTGCTATGAGAACATTGAGCGCTATGGAAATACATCCGCGGGTACCATCCCCATCGCGCTGGACGAGATGGCGGAGCAGGGACTGCTGAAAGCGGGCCAGTGGATCATGTGTCTGGGCTTTGGCTCCGGAATGACCTGGGGCGGGGCCCTGTTCCAGTGGCAGGATAAGGAGGAGAAATAACATGCAGAAGCTGAACGAATGGCTGGGGATCGAGTTCCCCTTTATCCAGGGCGGTATGGCCAACATCGCCACCGCCGAGTTTGCCGCCGCCGTGTCCAACGCGGGGGCCCTGGGCCTCATCGGCGCGGGCGGCATGCCCCCCGAGGTATTCCAGGAGAGCATCCGCCGCTGCCGCTCCCTCACCGATAAGCCCTTCGGCGTGAACATCATGCTCATGCACCCCCAGGTGGAGCAGCTGGCCGCCATCGCCGCGGAGGAGAAGGTGGCCGTCATCACCACCGGAGCCGGCGATCCCACCCGCTTCATCCCCGCCTGGAAGGAGTCGGGCGCCAAGGTGATCCCCGTGGTGGCCGCCGTGGCCCTGGCCAAGCTGGTGGCCAAGCGGGGCGCCGACGCGGTCATCGCCGAGGGCACCGAGAGCGGCGGCCACGTGGGCGAGACCACCACCATGGCCCTGGTGCCCCAGGTGGTGGACGCGGTGGACATCCCCGTCATCGCCGCCGGCGGCATCGCCAGCGGACGGCAGCTGCTGGCCGCCTACGCCCTGGGTGCCATCGGCGCCCAGGTGGGCACCTGCCTGCTGGTGAGCGAGGAGTGCCCCATCCATGAGAACTACAAGAAGGCCGTCCTCAAGGCCAAGGACCGGGACACCGTGGTCACCGGCCGGTCTGTGGACGCCCCGGTGCGCTGCCTGCGCAACCAGATGACCAACGCCTACATCGCCAAGGAGCGGGAGGGCGCCGACCGCATGGAGCTGGAGCACTTCACTCTGGGCGGCCTGCGGAAGGCCGTGTTCGACGGCGATGTAAAGACCGGCAGCGTCATGGCCGGCCAGGTGGCGGGCATGCTCCACGAAATAAAGCCCCTGCGGCAGATCTTTGAAGAGATGACCGCCCAGTGCGGCCAGACCCTGAAAAAGCTGGAGGGCATGGGCCTGTAAAGAGCCGTATCATTTGGGTAGGGGCGCACATTGTGCGCCCGTGCAAGAAGATCCCCTATGATATCTCGGGGAAGGATGGAAGGACCAACACATTTTTTGGAGGGAAAGCATGAAGCTAGCCTTTTTGTATGCCGGCCAGGGCTCCCAGCACGTGGGCATGGGCCGGGACCTGTATGAGAATTACCCCGCCTTCCGGGCGGTGCTGGACGCCGCCCCGGTGGACTTCGACCTGAAGCAGCTGTGCTTCGAGGGGCCGGAGGAGCAGCTGAACGACACCCGGTACACCCAGCCCTGCATGGTGGCCTTCGCCGCCGGCGTCACCGCGGTGCTCAAGGAGGAGGGGATCACCCCCGCCTACACCGCCGGCCTGAGCCTGGGCGAGTACTCCGCCCTCCACTGTGCCGGG
Organism: Pseudoflavonifractor sp. An184; assembly: GCF_002160305.1. Taxonomy (GTDB): domain Bacteria; phylum Bacillota; class Clostridia; order Oscillospirales; family Oscillospiraceae; genus Lawsonibacter; species Lawsonibacter pullicola. The sequence continues at coordinate 38,763 of NZ_NFKI01000022.1, read as the reverse complement.
GTGCTGGACGCCCCCACCGCCATCTCCCTGGTGGCCTTCCGGGGGAAGGCCATGGCCGAGGCCGTGGTGGGCCGCCCCTGCGGTATGGCCGCGGTGCTCCAGCTGGACCGGGACGCCCTGAAGAAGGCCTGTGAGGAGGCCTCCGGCCTGGGGGTGGTGGAGTGCACCAACTTCAACTGCCCCGGACAGATCGTCATCTCCGGCGATGCGGCGGCGGTGGACAAGGCCGGGGAGCTGGCCAAGGCGGCGGGGGCCAAGCGGGTCCTGCCCCTGAAGGTGAGCGGCCCCTTCCACACCTCCCTCATGGCCCCCGCCGGAGACGCCCTGCGGGAGAAGTTCAAGAGTGTGGACTTCCATGACATGGAGATCCCCGTCCTCTTCAACTGCCTGGGCCGGGAGATGGGGGAGGGGGACACCATCCCCGCCCTGCTGGAGCGGCAGGTCCAGTCCAGCGTGTACCTGGAGGACACCATCCGCCGTCTGGCCGACCTGGGTGTGGACACCGTGGTGGAGATCGGCCCGGGCAAGGCCCTGTCCGGCTTCGTGCGCAAGACGGCCAAACAGATCAAGTGCTATCCGGTGGAGACGGCCCAGGAGCTTCAGGCCGCCGTCGCCGCCCTGAAAGGAGAGAGCGACACATGAGTCTGCAAGGAAAGAACGCCCTGGTCACCGGCGGGAGCCGGGGGATCGGCCGGGCCATCTGCCTGGAGCTGGCCCGTCAGGGGGCCAACGTGGCGGTAAACTACGCCGGCAACGCCAAGGCCGCCGAGGAGACGGTGGAGGCCTGCAAGGCCCTGGGCGTCCAGGCCGTGGCCATCCAGGCCGACGTGGCCGACGCCGCCGCCTGCGAGGCCATGGTGAAGGAGGTCATCTCCACCTTTGGGAGCCTCCAGATCCTGGTGAACAACGCGGGCATCACCCGGGACAACCTGGCCCTGAGCATCAGCGAGGCCGACTTCGACGCGGTGCTGGACACCAACCTGAAGGGGGCCTTCCACTGCTGCAAGGCGGCCTACCGCCCCATGATGCGCCAGCGCTACGGCCGCATCATCAACATGAGCAGTATCGTGGGCCTGCGGGGCAACGCCGGCCAGGCCAACTACTCCGCCAGCAAGGCGGGCCTCATCGGCCTGACCAAGTCCCTGGCCAAGGAGCTGGCCGCCCGGAAGGTCACCGTCAACGCGGTGGCCCCCGGCTTCATCGATACGGAAATGACCGCCGTTCTGCCCGAGCAGGCCAAGGAGGCCATGCTCAAGACCATCCCCATGGCCCGGCTGGGCCAGCCGGAGGACGTGGCCCGGGCGGTGGCCTTCTTTGCCTCGGACGAGGCCGCCTATATCACCGGCCAGGTGCTGTGTGTGGACGGCGGCATGGCGGTTTGAGCCGCAGAAAGGATTGAACATGATGGAAAAGAGACGAGTTGTCATCACCGGTATGGGCGCTGTCACTCCTCTGGGCCATACCGTTTCGGAGACCTGGGAGGCGGCCCGCGCCGGGGTGTGCGGCGTCGCGCCCATTACCCTGTATGACGCCTCCAGCCAGAAGGTCTCTCTGGCGGCGGAGGTGAAGAACTTCGACCCCACCAAGGTGCTGGACAAGAAGGAGGTCCGCCGGATGGACCGCTTCTCCCAGTTTGCCATGTACGCCGCGGCGGAGGCCATGGCGGACAGCGGCCTGGACCTGGAGCGGGAGGACACGGCCCGCATCGGCGTGTGCGTCTCCAGCGGCGTGGGCGGTATGCAGACCTTCCAGAACTCCTGCGAGGTGGGAGAGAGCCGTGGCTTTGACAAGGTTTCTCCCTTCTTCATCCCCATGATCATCGCCAACCTGGCCGCCGGCCGCATCGCCATCCGGTACGGCCTCCACGGCATGTGCACCTGCCCGGTGACTGCCTGCGCCGGCGGCTCCAACGCGGTGGGCGACGCCTTCCACTACATCCGGGACGGCTATGCCGACGCCATGGTGTCCGGCGGCGCCGAGGCCACCATCACCTCCCTGGCCATCGGCGGCTTCACCTCCATGAGCGCGCTGACCACCGCCGCCGACCCCAAGCGGGCCTCCATCCCCTTTGACAAGGAGCGCAGCGGCTTCGTCATGGGCGAGGGCGCGGGCATTCTGGTGCTGGAGGAGCTGGAGCACGCCAAGGCCCGTGGCGCCAAGATTTATGGCGAAATCGTGGGCTACGGCACCAACTGCGACGCCCACCACATCACCGCCCCCGATCCCACCGGCACCTGGCCGGCGGCCTGCATCCAGCAGGCCCTGAGCGACGCGGGCATCGCCCCGGAGCAGGTGGACTATGTGAACGCCCACGGCACCTCCACCCCTCTGAACGACAGCGGCGAGACCGCCGCCCTGAAGAAGGTGTTCGGGGACCACGCCGGCAAGCTGATGGTCAGCTCCACCAAGTCCATGACCGGCCACATGCTGGGGGCCGGCGGCGCGGTGGAGGCCATCTTCAGCCTGCTGGCCCTGAAGGACGGCTTTGTCCCCGCCACCATCAACTACCAGGTGCCCGACCCCGCCTGTGACCTGGACATCGTCCCCAACCAGGGCCGGGAGGCGGACATCAAGTACGCCATCTCCGATTCTCTGGGCTTCGGCGGCCACAACGCCTGCCTGGTGTTCCACAAGTGGGAGGGCTGAGACATGGAACTGAACATTCAGCAGATCATGGAGATCCTGCCCCACCGTCCCCCCTTCCTGCTGGTGGATAAGATCACCGAGTGCGAGCCGGGGGTGAAGGCCACGGGCGTCAAGTGCGTCACCATGAACGAGCCCTTCTTCACCGGCCACTTCCCCGGGCAGCCCATCATGCCCGGCGTGCTCATCCTGGAGGCTCTGGCCCAGACGGGGGCGGTGGCCGCCCTCTCCCTGCCGGAGAACAAGGGCAAGCTGGCCATCTTCGGCGGCGTGAAAAACTGCCGCTTCAAGCAGCAGGTGGTGCCCGGCGACGTGCTGGAGCTGTCCTGCGAGCTGGTGGAGCAGTACGGTCCGGTGGGATACGGCAAGGCGGTGGCCAAGGTGGGCGGCAAGGTGGCCGCCCGCTGCGAGCTGACTTTCGTCATCCAGTAAGGCGGAGGCCTGAGGTGCTGCCATGAACCTGTTTTGGTCCGAAAAACGGCGCATATGCAGGAGGCATACCCATGCTGGATGAGTCTTTTGACCGCGTGTATACCAAATTCAAGCTCCACTTCTACCGCTCCATCTTCTCCCGCTTCCAGGACCGGGAGGCCAGCCTGACCACGGTGGAGACCTTCTGCGTGGAGATCATCAACGCCCTGGGCCACCCCACGGTGAACGAGTTCTCCAGCTTCGTCAACATCTCGCCCCCCAACGCCGCCTATAAGATCAACAGCCTGATCCAGAAGGGCTACGTCACCAAGGAGCAGTCCCCTGACGACAAGCGGGAGTACCACCTGTCCGTGACCCAGAAGTATTTCGACTACTGCAACATCAGCCAGCGCTATCTCACCACGGTCCTGGACCGGGTGAAGGAGCGCTTTCCCCAGGAGGATGTGGACAAACTGGAGGAGATGCTGGACGTGATCTCCGGCGAGCTCATGCCTGAGCTGGACCCCAATATCCCGCTCCAGTCCCACCCCGCCTCATGAATCAACAGCCCGTCCGCCTCTGCGCGGCCGGGCTGTTTTCCTTTTTGTGCATGGGGATTTTGATGCCTGCTCTTTTTAAGCCTTCCCCCTGGGGGCCGACTCCCCTTATCAAGGGGAGATGTCGCGAAGCGACAGAGGGGATAGGGAAGGTGGCTGGCCGCAAGGCCAGACGGATGAGGGGGCATTTTAAGGAGCGGGCGTCGTTAGAAAAATCCCGTAGGGCGGGGGCTTGCCCCCGCCGACCCTGTTTTTTTTCCGTAAATCCACCCTGGTTCGGATTTTTTGCAGGGGCGGCCCCATGCGGCCGCCCGGTCGGGAGACTCCTGCTTCGGTAGGGCGCGGCGGCCCGCCGAGCCGTTTCTAGAGGTTTTCGCAGAGGGATTTCGCCGCCTTGCGAGCGGCGAGCTTCTTTCTGGATGCCCAGAAAGAAGCCAAAGAGGCACCAGGGGGTGGGCTCAGATGGGCGCTTCGCGCCCATATTCGCCCGCCCCCTGGACCCCCATTACGGGGGACGCCCTCCTGGCAGTCAGTGCGTCGTTTCCGGCGCGCAAAATCTGAGTGGCGGTCCGCGTGTTCTCCCGGGCCACTGGGCCCTGAGTTTGCAAAAATTGCATCTGACGCGGTTCCGCAGCTGCGCCTGACTCTTCCGATCCAACGGTACTGGTACTAAATCCCCCGTAGGGCGGCCCCGTGCGCCCCGCCCGCGCCCTGTATGGCCGCGCCGGGCGAACATTTTGTGCAAAACCGCCCTTGTGCCCCGGAGGCGGATGTAGTATGCTGTATCTATGTCTGTTGTCAATTCCGTGTGAAAGGAGGGGTCTGCTTGAGTTTCCTGCCCGTCTCCCTGCAAGCGGGGCTGACCGCCCTGCGGCAGCTTCCGGTGGATCACCCGGACTTTTACGCCTGGTACACCCTGATCCTCCGGTTTCTCTTTCCCATTCTGGCCATTTTGATGCTGGTGCGGATCATCCGCTCCCTGGTGAAGGCCTCCCCCAAGCCGGAGGTGTGGGCCTACCTGTCCCTGCCCAACGGGGCAACCGAGCCCCTGACCCACTGGGAGAACATTTTAGGGCGGAGCCCCGCCTCCGACGTGGTGCTGAACTACCCCGTGGTCTCGCGGCAGCACGCCGCCCTCATCCGCACCGGGGAGGACCGGTGGACGGTCCACGACCTGGGCTCCAAGAGCGGCACCCTCCTCAACGGCAAACCGGTGGACCCGGCGGGCTCCTCCATGACCCTGGGGGACGTGCTCAGCCTGGGGGGCGTGGACACGGTGCTCCTCCCGGTGTCCGACGAGGAGACCGCCCGCCGGAAGAAAAGCTCCCAGCGGCCCGTGTCCCCCTGGGGCTCCCTGATCCTGCTCACTGTGTTTCAGGCGCTCACCGCCCTGCAGTTCCTGTTTTCCACCGGCGAGGAGCACGTGCTCCTGGTCCCCGCCGCCTTTTTGTGCCTGTGCCTGGTGATGTGGCTCTACTGCCTCACGCTCCGGGCACTGGGGCGGACCGGCTTTGAGATGGAGACCATCGTCTTTTTCCTGTCCACATTGTCCCTGGCGGTGACGGCCTCCTCCGCCCCCGCCTCCGTGCCCAAGCAGCTGCTGGCCGTCTTTTTGGGGATTGTCCTGTTCTTAGTGGTGGGCATTTTCCTCCGGGACCTGGACCGGGTGCGGAAAATCCGGTGGCTCATGGCCGCCGGGGCCGTGGTCCTGCTGAGCCTGTCCCTGGTGGCGGGCCACGAGCGGTACGGGGCGGCCAACTGGATCAGCCTGTTCGGCTTCTCCTTCCAGCCCTCGGAGCTGGCCAAGATCTGCTATATCTTCGCCGGGGCGGCCACCCTGGAGCGGCTGTTCCGCAAGCGGAATCTGGGGCTGTTCATCCTGCTCACCGGGGCGTGTATGGGCTGTCTGGCCCTGATGAGCGACTTCGGCACCGCCGCCGTCTTCTTTGTCACCTTCCTGGTCATCGCCTACCTGCGCTCCGGTGATTACACCACCCTGGCCCTTATCTGCGGGGGGGCGGTGTTCGGGGGGCTGGTGCTGGTGACCATCAAGCCCTATATCCTCCGCCGGTTCGCCGCCTGGGGCCACGTGTGGGAGCAGGCATCCGACGGGGGCTTCCAGCAGACCCGCACCATGTCCGCCGCCGCCTCCGGCGGCCTCATCGGCGTGGGGCCGGGGGAGGGGTGGCTCCACCGGGTGTCCGCCGCCGACACCGACCTGGTGTTCGGCATGCTGTGCGAGGAGTGGGGGCTCATCATCGCGGTGCTGTCGGTGGCCTGCATCGCCGCCCTGGCGGTGTTCGCCGTGCGCAGCTGCCGGGCGGGGCGGTCCAGCTTCTACACCATCGCCGCCTGCGCCGCCACCAGCCTGCTGGTGTTCCAGACCACCCTGAACGTGCTGGGGTCGGTGGACATCCTGCCCCTCACCGGGGTCACCTTCCCCTTTGTGTCCAACGGCGGGTCGTCCATGCTGTCCGCCTGGGGGCTGTTGGCCTTTTTGAAGGCGGCCGACACCCGCAGCAACGCCAGCTTCGCCATCCAGCTCCAGAAGGCCCACGGGGACAAGTGGCTGGGCAACCTGACTCCCCGCCAGGGGAAACGCGCCGGAAAGGAGGTCCGCCGTGAAAAAGATTGAGAAGCGCACCGTGGTGTGCCTGATCCTCACCCTGATCCTGCTGCTGGGGGTGGGCCTGTTTGTGGTGCGGTTCTTCCTGAACGGGGGGAGCTGGGCCTCCTTCGCCGCCAACCGCCACCTGTACAACAGCCAGGGCCAGCTGTCCGTGGGCCGGGTGCTGGACCGGGACGGGGACGTCCTCTCCTGGGTGGACGAGAGCGGAAACCGGCAGTACTACGCCAACCAGACGGTGCGCATGGCCACCCTCCACGCGGTGGGGGACCCCAACGGGGCCATCGGCACCAGCGCCCTGGTGGCCTTTGCCGACCAGCTCTCCGGCTACAACTTCCTCACCGGGGCGGACAACCCATTTGGGCAGGGAAACGACCTGTACCTGACCCTGGACGCCCGGCTGAACTACGAGGCATACCAGGCCCTGGGCGGCCGGCGGGGGGCGGTGGGGGTCTACAACTATGAGACCGGGGAGATCCTGTGCATGGTGTCCACCCCCACCTTCGACCCGGCCGACCCGCCGGACATCCAGGAGGGGGACGAGCGGTACGAGGGCGTGTACGTGAACCGCTTCCTGTCCAGCACCTTCACCCCCGGCTCGGTGTTCAAGACGGTCACCCTGACGGCGGCCATTGAGAATCTGCCCGACCTGTTTGGGCGCACCTTCACCTGCACCGGCTCCACCGTGGTGGGGGGGGAGACCATCACCTGCCCCTCCGCCCACGGCACCATGGATATCGGCGGGGCCTTCGCCAACTCCTGCAACGGGGTGTTTGCCCAGTTGGCCGCCGAGCTGGGGGCGGACACCATGACCGGCTATGTGGAGCAGGCCGGCCTGCTGAGCCGCTACTCGGTGGACGGCATCCAGACCGCCCAGGGGAGCTATAACCTCACCGGGGCCACCCAGGGCCAGCTGGGCTGGTCGGGCGTGGGCCAGTACAACGACCTGGTCAACCCCTGCGCCATGATGGTGTGGATGGGGGCCGTGGCCAACGGGGGGAAGGCCGCCGTGCCCCACCTCATCCAGGAGGTGGACGGGGGGCTGCCCCAGCTCTCCCTCCCCTTCGGAAAGGAGACGGGGACCCTGATCCAGTCCGGCACGGCCCGGACCCTGGCCGACATGATGGCCCAGAACGTGGTCCAGACCTACGGCTCCGGCCGGTTCCCCAACATGGACATCTGCGCCAAGTCGGGCACCGCCGAGGTGGGGGGCGATAAGCGGCCCAACGCCTGGTTTGTGGGCTTCCTGCGCAACGAGGACGCCCCCTACGCCTTCGCCGTGGTGGTGGAGGAGGGGGGCAGCGGCGCCGGCGCGGCGGGCAATGTGGCCGCCCAGGTGCTGAACGCCCTGGTCAACGGATATTGAATACAGCCTGCGCGGAAGAAAATTTCCGTCTGCGCAGGGAGAGTACAGGGGCCTGTTTTGCCGGGCAAACCGGCAGAGCGGGTCCCTTCTGCCTGCGGCTGAGCAAACGGCGGCGGAAAAAAATATTTTACGGAGGAAAGAAAAATTTTTTTCAAAACCGGTTGACAGGGAAAGATTCCTGTGGTAAAATCTCATTCGTTCTGAGCGATACATAAGAACAGCCCCACTTGCGCGAGTGGTGGAATTGGTAGACTCGCTGGCTTCAGGTGCCAGTGCTCGCAAGGGCGTGCGGGTTCGACTCCCGCCTCGCGCACCACAAAAAAGGACACGACGTAAGTCGTGTCCTTTTTTGTGGACTCCGCGGGCCGAGGGCCCGCTCCGCCCTTCGGGATTTTAATGCTCGGGGCGGCGGAGCCGCCCCTGCGCCGAGGTTTTGCCTGGGGCAAAACGCTCGTACGGCGCACTCGCGCAGCGAGGACTTTTCCGCCGCGCGGCGGCGGGAAAGTAACGGCATTTTTCAGGAAGAGGGCCGCTCAGTGTCCGGACGTGGCCTTCAGGCCCAGGATGCCCACCAGGAGCAGGGCGGCGAAGAAGAGCCGGGCGGGGGCGGCCGGTTCCTTGAACAGGATGATACCGGCGATCAGGGCCCCCAGGGCGCCGATCCCCGTCCAGACGGCGTAGGCGGTCCCCAGCGGGAGCACCTTGGTGGCCTGGGAGAGAAAGGCGAAGCTGACGATCATCCCCACGATGGTCAAAACGGAGAACTTCAGATCGGTAAATCCGTGGGAAAATTTCATGCAGGTGGACCAGAATACCTCCATCACCCCTGCGATGCATAAGTAGAGCCATGCCATGCGGAACATTCCTCCTTGAACATAAAAAAATGCATTTACCGATGTATCTACCAAAGGCCTATCGATACATCAATAAATGCCTTCCACCTACTCGGCAGCAGATGGAGCGTCCTATACTATACCAGATGGTCGGAAAAAGTCAATCCCTGATTTTCCAAGAATGCCGGTACTTTCCCGCCGCTGTGCGGCGGAAAAGTCCTCGCTGCGCTCGCTGAACGCCTTGCCAAGCAAGGCATTCAGGGCATTCGATCCCATTCGAGGCGGGCTGTCGCCCCCTCGAGCTCCCCCGCCCCAACGTGAGCGGATTCATTTCTACGGAGGTTTTTGACAAGCTGGAACCGGGAGGCGGCTAAAAACCGCCTCCCGGTTTGTCATCTGCAATGTTCAGCTGCTCTCCTTCTGGACCAGCGTCCAGGGGGCCACCTGGGACTGGCAGGGGACCCCTTCAAACAGGTGCATCAGAAGTTCGGCCGCCATTCGGCCCACGTTGTGGGTGCCGTGGGACAGGGAGGTGATGCGGGGGGTGGTCATCTCGCTGTACTGGCTGTTGTCAAAGCTGACCACGGCCATATCCTCCGGAATGGAGACGCCCCGCTTCACCAGCTGGGCCACCAGGCGGCTGGCGATCTCGTCGTTGTAGCACACCACCGCGGTGTAGCCGGGGAGGACCTGCTCCAGGTATTTGACCCCTGTTCCGTCCAGAAACAGGGACTCCTTGGCCTCCGTGCTGTACCAGAAGACCTGCTGGTCCTCGAAGGGGAGGCCCAGGGTGCGCAGGGCTCCGGCATAGCCGGCGTAGCGCTGGTGGCCCTGGATGTCGTCGTTTTTGAAGATGCCCGCGATGCGCTGGTGGCCCTTCTGGTGGAGATAGTCCACCAGCATCCGGCCGCCTGTGGCGTTGTCATCCAGCACCGAGAGGCTGTCGGTGAGCTCGGGGTAGTTGCCGTTCATAAAGACCAGTGGGACCCCCCGGTCGATCAGCCGGCGGTACAGGTCCAGGTTGGGGTTGGGCAGGCCGGTCTTGGTCCCCTCCACCAGCACCCCGTCCAGGGAGGTCAGGTCCAGAAGGGTATTGAGCACCTTCCGCTCGTTGGACACCTGGTTCTGGGTGGCAAAGAGCAGGGGGGCGCTGTTGTGGTCGGAGAGGACGTTTTCCACCTCTCTCAAAATGCTGGGGAAGATGTAGTCGCTGATGTAGGTGGTGATGACCGCAATGGAGCGGTGGGGCATGGGGGCCGGCTTGGACCGGTCCCGGATGTGGGAGCCGCTGCCCTGCCGGCGCTCAATCAGCCCCTCCGAGACCAGCAGGGCCAGGGCCTGCCGCACGGTCTGGCGGCTGACCTGAAACTGCTGGCACAGGAGCTGTTCGGTGGGCAGAAGCATGCGCTTTTGGTAGACTCCGTCCAGAATATCGGTCCGGAGCGAGTCCGCCACCATCTGATATTTGGGTGCCATGGGACAAGTCCCTCCAGTCGTGGCTTTCAGTTAAATCCAGCATAGCATATTTGCCTGCTCTTTTCAATACAATTTTCAGATTTGTCTGGAGAGAAAACGCTGGTCCCGGAGCGAGCGGCCTCCGGACGGGGAGAGGATTGCCCAGGAGGCCCTCACATTTTCTTCTAATTTTTTGTGCTATTTGTCAAATGTGCCGGAGAATAATCCGTCGGAATTTCGAACTTGTCCATTTTTACAAAGAGTTTTTAACAAACTATTAACTAAAATTGCAAGAAAAATGCGGGAAAAAAGTAAACAAAAATCGTACTTTCAATGGAAAAATAGAACGAAAAAAGAGAATTTACAAAATTGTACTGGTTTTTGACGGCGGTTTTGACACGATTTGTATTGTTTGTTCGGATGAAAACACAAATTATACGAACAAATTATTGACAGCGGGGGGGTTCTGGGAGTATACTTCGGTCAAGAAGTCCGGACAACCTGCAATACAACATGCGAGCGAATCCGGTTCGGGCTTAATCCTGGAAAATCGAAAAAGGAGCGATTCAGAATGAAAAAGAAAGTTCTTGCCCTGACCCTGGGCCTGACGATGGCTCTCTCCCTGGCTGCCTGCGGCGGCAACACCGGTTCTTCCACTTCCGGCTCCGGCGCCGCCTCCGGCTCCGGTGCGGACGCCTCCACCTCCGGCTCCGGTTCCAGCGGCGACCTGATCACCGTGGGCTTCGCTCAGGTGGGCCACGAGTCCGACTGGCGCACCGCCTCCACCCAGTCCGCTCAGGACGTGTTCAGCGAGGAGAACGGCTATCAGCTGAGCTTCATCGACTGTGACAACGACTCCGCCACCCAGCTGGAGGCCGTCCGCGGCTTCATTCAGCAGGGCGTGGACTACATCATCATTGACCCCATCGTCTCCACCGGCTGGGACGCCGTGCTGACCGAGTGTGAGGACGCCGGCATCCCCGTCATCGTCATCGACCGTACCATCGACGACTCCGACAAGTATGTGACCTGGGTGGGCTCCGACTTTAAGACCGAGGGTCTCGCCTGCGGCGAGTGGCTGAAGGCCTACGCCGAGGCCAAGGGCATCACCGAGATCAACGCCCTGGTCATCGAGGGCTCCACCGGCGCCTCCGCCACCATCGGCCGTACCGAGGGCTTCAAGGAGGTCGCTGACCGTGAGGGCTGGACCATCCTGGACAGCCAGAACGGCGACTTCACCGAGGCCGGCGGCCAGGAAGTCATGGAGTCCTACTGCCAGAGCTATGAGGGCCAGTTCAACGTGGTCATCTGCCAGAACGATAACGAGGCCTACGGCGCTATGACCGCCATGGACGCCGCCGGCGTGAGCTACGGCGTGGACGGCGACGTGATCATCGTCTCCTTCGACTCCAACAAGCCCGCTGTGCAGCACGTTCTGGAGGGCAACATGAACGCCACCTTCGAGTGCAACCCCATGGCCGCTCCCTTCGTGGAGGAAGTCATCCAGCAGCTGGAGGCCGGCGAGACTCCTGAGAAGGAGATCTACATGGACGAGTCCTGGTTCGCCGCTGAGGACATCGTGTCCAGCATCACGGTGGACGGCACTGAGATGCCCATCATCCATGTGACCCAGGAGGTCCTGGACGCCCGTCCCTACTAATTCCTCCCAGTTGCTGTGAGGAGGCCTTTATAGGACCCCAGAGGGAGGACCCCATACAATTCAACGTGGGGTCCTCCCTATTTCATTCTGAATTTCCGAATTTTAACAGAGGTGACGCGAGATGGAAGACAACATTGTATTGACGATGCGGGGAATCTGCATGACCTTCCCCGGCGTCAAGGCGCTGGACAATGTGGACTTCACCCTGCGCAAGGGGGAGATTCACGCCCTCATGGGGGAGAACGGCGCTGGAAAATCCACCCTGATCAAGTGCCTCACCGGCATCAACGACTTTGAGGCCGGCGAGATCCGGGTGAACGGGATCGAGGGACCGGTGAAAAACCACTCCACCCTGGATGCCCAGAAGGTGGGCATCTCCACCGTGTATCAGGAGGTCAACCTGTGCCCCAACCTGAGCGTGGCGGAAAACCTGTACATCGGCCGGGAGCCCATGACCCCCTTCCACACCATCGACCGCCGGACCATGAACAAGAAGGCGGACGAGCTGTGCAAGCGGCTGGACATCAAGGTGGACGTGACCCAGAACCTGGAGAACTACTCCCTGGCCCTTCAGCAGATGATCGCCATCGCCCGGGCGGTGGACATGGACTGTAAGGCCCTGATTCTGGACGAGCCCACCTCCTCCCTGGACGACAGCGAGGTGGAGAAGCTCTTTAAGATGATGCTCCAGCTGAAGGAGCAGGGGGTGGGCATCGTGTTCGTCACCCACTTCCTGGAGCAGGTGTACGCCGTATGCGACCGGATCACCGTGCTGCGCAACGGCACCCTGGTGGGCGAGTACCCGGTGGCCGAGCTGCCCCGGGTGAAGCTGGTGGCCGCCATGATGGGCAAGGACTTCGACGACCTGGCCTCCATCAAGCCCGAGGGCTTCACCTACGACAAGGAGGCCCCCCTGGAGATCTCCGCCCGGGGCCTGAGCCACAAGGGCACGATAAAACCCTTCGACCTGGATATCCACAAGGGCGAGGTCATCGGCCTCACCGGCCTGCTGGGCTCCGGCCGCAGCGAGCTGGCCCGGTCCATCTACGGCGCCGACAAGGCCCAGACCGGCACCCTGAAGGTGAAGGGCAAGGAGGTCAAGATCAACCAGCCCATCGACGCCATGAATCTGGGCATGGGCCTGCTGCCCGACGACCGGAAGGCGGAGGGCATCATCGGCGACCTGTCCGTGCGGGAGAACATCATCCTGGCCCTCCAGGCCAAGCGGGGCACCTTCAACCAGCTGTCCCGTGCCAAGCAGGAGGAGATCGCCGACCGATACATCGACCTGCTCCAGATCAAGACCGCCAGCCGGGAGACCCCCATCAAGCAGCTCTCCGGCGGCAACCAGCAGAAGGCCATCCTGGCCCGGTGGCTGGCCACCGACCCCAACTTCCTGATCCTGGACGAGCCCACCCGGGGCATCGACATCGGGACCAAGACCGAAATTCAAAAGCTGATTATCCAGCTGGCCGGCGAGGGAAAGAGCATCATGTTCATCTCCTCCGAGATCGAGGAGATGCTCCGGACCTGCAACCGGATGGCGGTCCTCCGGGACGGCGCCAAGGTGGGCGAGCTGGACGGCGAGCTGACCCAGGAGCGGGTCATGGCCGCCATTGCGGGAGGTGCGAGTGAACATGAGTAAGCTAAAGAAACTCACCCAGCAGCAGCTGTTCCTGCCCATTTTCTGCATGATCCTGGTGCTGTGTGTCAACATGATCTACGACGTGTCCCAGGGCCGGGATTTTTATGAGTTCTTCAAAATCGGAATCCAGAACGAGCTGCTCAGCGGCCGTCTGGTGAACATCCTGAACCGGGGCAGCGAGGTGGCCATCCTGGCCATCGGCATGACCCTGGTGGTCTCCTCCTCCGCCGGTACCGACATCTCCGTGGGCTCCGTCATGGCCCTGAGCGCCGGCGTGTGCTGCACCCTGCTGGCGGGCGCGGCGGCCCCCCAGGCCACCGAGCTGGCCGTCCCCCTGATCGTGGGCGTGCTGGCCGCCCTGGTGGTGGGCTGCGTCTGCGGCGCCTTCAACGGCGCCCTGGTGGCCTATCTGAACATCCAGCCCATGGTGGCCACCCTGATTCTGTGGACGGCCGCCCGGGCCATCGGCCTGCTGGTGTGCAACAACCTGATCGTCTATGTGCGCAACGACGCCTTTGCCATGTTCGGCGGCTACATCGGCCCCGTGCCCACACCCCTGATCATCGCGGCGGTGTGCATCGCGGTGGTCACCGTCGTGCTGAAAAAGAGCGCCCTGGGCCTGTACATCCAGTCCGTGGGCATCAATAAGAAGGCCAGCCGCATCGCCGGCCTGAACTCCCAGAAGATCATCTTCCTGTGCTATGTGCTGTGCGGCCTGTGCGCCGGCATCGCCGGCGTGGTGGCCTCCTCCCGCATCACCAGCGCCGACACCAACAACATCGGCCTGAACTTCGAGCTGGACGCCATCCTGGCGGTGGCCCTGGGCGGCAACAGCCTGGCCGGCGGCAAGTTCAACCTGGCCGGCTCCATCATCGGGGCCTACACCATCCAGGCCATCACCACCACCATGTACAACCTGGGCGTGTCCAGCGCCGTCAACCCGGTGTTCAAGGCGGTCATCGTCATTGTTATCGTGGCGGTCCAGGCGCCTCCGGTGAAGGCGTTCTTTAAAAAGCTGTCCGCCAAGCGGCAGGCGGAGAAAGAAGTAAAGGGGGCGGTGGGCGTATGAAACCGGCAAACGCGCTGAAAGAGCGCAAGCAGATGAACAGCAACACCACGCTGCTGCTGATCACCATCGTACTGTTTTTCGTTCTGTATGCGGCGGGCTGCGTGGCTTACGCCAGCAAGGGCTTTACCACGGTCCAGACCTTTTTGAACGTATTCCGCAGCAACGCGGGCCTGATCTGCGTGGCCTGCGGCATGACCTGCGTCATGCTCACCGGCGGCATCGACATCTCGGTGGGCTCCCTCATCGCCATGGACTGCATGATCATTGCCTACGGCCTGAACAACTGGGGCTGGGCCAGCGCCCCCACCATCATCCTGCTGGTGCTGGCCATCGGCATCGTCTTCGGCCTGGTGCAGGGCTTCTGCGTGGGCTATCTGGAGATTCAGCCCTTCATCGTCAGCATGGCGGGCATGTTCTTTGCCCGGGGCATGACGGCGGTCATCTCCACCGAGCAGCTGTCCATCACCGCCGAGGCGGACCAGACCTTCTATGACATGGCCAACTTCCGCATCTACCTGCCCTTCGGCGGCACCATCAACCGGGCGGGCAAGCTGATCATGCCCTATGTGGGCATCGGCGTGGTCATCGCCCTGGCGGTGCTGGTGGTTATCTTCCTGATGCTCCGCTACACCAAGTTCGGCCGGGCCCTGTACGCCGTGGGCGGCAGCGAGCAGTCGGCGGCCATGATGGGCCTGAACGTGAAGGCCACCAAGATGAAGGCCTATGTGCTCTCCTCCTTCCTGTGCTCCATCGGCGGCATCTGCTACTGCATGAACACCATGTCCGCCAGCGTGAATCAGGCCACCGGCCTGGAGATGGACGCCATCGCCTCCTCGGTCATCGGCGGCACCCTGCTCACCGGCGGCGTGGGCAACGTGATCGGCACCCTGTTCGGCGTGCTCATCAACGGCACCATCGCCTCCATCGTCCAGTTCAACGGCAAGCTGGCCTCGTCCTGGCCCAACGTGCTCACCGCCGCTCTGCTGTGCTTCTTCATCGTCCTCCAGAGCATCTTTGCCAAGATCAAAGAGCGCAATAAGTAAAGGGGGCGTACCGCTATGGAAATGAAAGAAATCATCGCATCCGGACAGGCCGTCCTGGGTATCGAGCTGGGCTCCACCCGGATCAAGGCGGTCCTCATCGGGCCGGACCACGCCCCCATCGCCTCCGGCGACCACGGGTGGGAGAACTGGTATGAGAACGGGGTTTGGACCTACCACATGGACGACGTGTGGGAGGGGCTCCGGGACGCCTATGCCAGCCTGTGTGCCGGCGTAGAGGAGAAGTACG
Source organism: Pseudoflavonifractor sp. An184 (assembly GCF_002160305.1). Classification (GTDB taxonomy): domain Bacteria; phylum Bacillota; class Clostridia; order Oscillospirales; family Oscillospiraceae; genus Lawsonibacter; species Lawsonibacter pullicola. The sequence continues at coordinate 23,208 of NZ_NFKI01000022.1, read as the reverse complement.
GGGTCAAACTGACCAAGGTAGCCGCTATGGGCTTCTCCGCCATGATGCACGGCTACCTGCCCCTGGACGGAAACGGGGAGCTGCTCTCCCCCTTCCGCACCTGGCGCAACACCATGACCGCCCAGGCGGCGGAGGAGCTGACCGCCCGTTTCGGCTTCAACATCCCCCAGCGGTGGTCCATCGCCCACCTGTACCAGGCCATCCTCAACGGGGAGGAGCACGTGAAGGACATCGTGTCCCTCACCACCCTGGCGGGCTACGTCCACTACAAGCTCACCGGCGTGAAGGCCCTGGGCGTGGGCGAGGCCAGCGGCATGTTCCCCATCGACAGCGACTCCTGCGACTATGACCAGGCCATGGTGGACTCCTTCGACGCCTTGGTGGCGGACAGGGGCTACCCCTGGAAGCTGCGGGACATCCTGCCCAAGGTGCTCCCCGCCGGGGCGGACGCGGGCTCCCTCACCCCCGAGGGGGCCAAGCTGCTGGACCCCGCCGGGACCCTGGAGCCCGGCTGCCCGGTGGCCCCTCCCGAGGGGGACGCGGGCACCGGCATGGCGGCCACCAACGCGGTGGCCCCCCGCACCGGCAACGTGTCCGCCGGCACCTCGGTGTTCGCCATGATCGTGCTGGAGAAGGCCCTCTCCAAGGTCTACCCGGAGATCGACATGGTGACCACCCCCACCGGCAAGCCGGTGGCCATGGTCCACTGCAACAACTGCACCAATGAGATCAACGCCTGGGCCAAGGTTTTCAAGGGCTTCCTGGAGGCCCTGGGCCAGAAGCCCGATATGAACGCGGTGTTCACCGCCATGTTTGAATCCGCCGCCAAGGGGGCGGCGGACGGCGGCGGACTGCTGCTGTACAACTACCTGTCCGGCGAGCCCATCACCGGCATGGAGGAGGGCCGTCCCCTTCTGTGCCGCGCCCCGGAGGGGGAGCTCAGCTTCCCCAACCTGATGCGCGCCCAGCTCCTGTCCGCCCTGGCCACCCTGAAGATCGGCCTGGACATCCTGGCGGGGGAGCAGGTGGCGGTGGACCGGCTGCTGGGCCACGGCGGCTTCTTCAAGACCCCCAAGGTGGGCCAGAGCATCCTGGCCGCGGCGGCGGGGGCCCCGGTGTCCGTCATGGAGACCGCCGGCGAGGGCGGCCCCTGGGGCATGGCCCTGCTGGCCGCCTACCGGGTGGAGAAGAGGGACGGGCAGTCCCTGGAGGACTACCTGGAGCAGAACGTGTTCGCCGGCGCCCAGGTGTCCACCCTGGCCCCGGAGCAGGCCGACGTGGACGGCTTCGAGGCCTTCATGGCCCGCTACCGCAAGGGGCTGGCCATCGAGCGCTCCGCCGTGGACAACTTGGGATAACACCCCCGGAACGGGGCGTGGATGGGGCCTTTCAACGGCCCCGCAGTGTAAGGAGAAATGGGTTGGAACGCCGGGCGGGGGACGCCCCCGCCCGGCCGGTTCCAGACGCGGCGAAACATGAATGACGAATTTGGAGGTCATTTCCCATGGATATGAAAAATTGCGAATTTTGGTTTGTGGTAGGCAGCCAGTTCCTGTACGGCCCCGAGGTGCTGGAGACCGTGGCCCAGCGGGCCGCCGAGATGGCGGACGCCCTGAACAAGAGCGGAAACCTGCCCTGCAAGGTGGTGTACAAGGCCACCGTCAAGACCGACGCGGAGATCACCCAGGTGATGAAGGACGCCAACTACGACGAGAGCTGCTACGGCGTCATCACCTGGTGCCACACCTTCTCCCCCAGCAAGATGTGGATTCACGGCTTCGGCCTGCTGCAGAAGCCCTACTGCCACCTGGCCACCCAGTACAACCGGAAGATCCCCAACGAGGAGATCGACATGGACTTCATGAATCTGAACCAGGCCGCCCACGGCGACCGGGAGCACGGCTTCATCGGGGCCCGGATGCGCCTGCCCCGGAAGGTGATCGCCGGCTACTGGCAGGACAAGCCGGTGCAGGACGAGCTGGCCGCCTGGATGCGGGCGGCGGTGGGCTACGCCTTCTCCCACAAACTGCGGATCGTCCGCTTCGGCGACAACATGCGGGACGTGGCCGTCACCGAGGGCGACAAGGTGGAGACCCAGATCAAGCTGGGCTGGCAGGTGGACTACTGGCCGGTGGGCCATCTGGTGGAGACCATGGACGCCGTCACCGAGGCGGAGATCGACGCGCAGATGGCGCAGTACAAGGACCGCTACGACTTCGCCACCGACGATCTGGACACCGTGCGCTACCAGGCCAAGGAAGAGGTGGCCATGCGGAAGATCCTGGAGCGGGAGGGGGCTCAGGCCTTCATCAACAACTTCCAGGACCTGTACGGCATGGAGCAGCTGCCCGGCCTGGCCAGCCAGAACATGATGGCCGACGGCATCGGCTACGGCGGCGAGGGCGACTGGAAGGTGGCCGGCATGACCGCCATCATGAAGCAGATGGCCCAGGGCCTGGAGGGCGGCACCCTGTTCATGGAGGACTACACCTATGATCTGGAGCCCGGCCAGGAGGTCTCTCTGGGGGCCCACATGCTGGAGGTGTGCCCCTCCATCGCGGCGGAAAAGCCCCGCATCGAGGTCCACCCCCTGGGCATCGGCGACCGCCAGCCCCCCGCCCGTCTGGTGTTTGAGGGCAAGGAGGGCCCCGGCATCGTGGTCTCCCTCATCGACATGGGTGGCCGCCTGCGCATGATCATCCAGGACATCGAGGTCATCAAGCCCATCCTGGAGATGCCCAACCTGCCCGTGGCCCGGGTCATGTGGAAGCCCGCCCCCGACCTGCTCACCGGCGTCAAGTGCTGGATCGAGGCCGGCGGCGCCCACCACACGGTGCTGTCCACCGCCCTCACCGCCGAGGTGATGGAGGACTGGTGCGAGATGATGCAGATCGAGTGCGTCCATATCACCAAGGACACCAAGCTGGCGGACTTTAAGAAAGAATTGTTCTATAATGATATTGCCTGGAAGCTGAAAAACCTGTAAAATGGAGAGAGGCCGCCGGGGAGGGCAGCCCCTCCCCGGCGGCTTTGCCTTGGAGCATTGGATAAGGAGTGATTGCGGATCATGTTGGAAGAACTGAAACGAGAGGTCTGCGAAGCGAACCTGCTGCTTCCCAAGTACGGGATGGTGACCTTTACCTGGGGCAACGTGTCCGGCGTGGACCGGGAGAAGGGCCTGATGGTCATTAAGCCCTCCGGCGTGGAGTACGACGATATGAAGCCCGAGGACATGGTGGTGGTCAGCCTGGAGACCGGCGAGCGGGTGGAGGGCAAGTATAAGCCCTCCAGCGACACCGACACCCACCTGATTTTGTACAAGACCTTCCCGGAGCTGGGCGGAGTGGTCCACACCCACAGCCGCTGGGCCACCTCCTTCGCCCAGGCGGGCAAGGGGATTCCCGCCTTCGGCACCACCCAGGGGGACTACTTCTATGGGGAGATCCCCTGCACCCGGAAGATGACCCCGGAGGAGATCGCCGGCAAGTACGAGCTGGAGACCGGCAACGTGATCATCGAGACCTTCCAGTCCCGGAAGATCGACCCGGCCCAGGTGCCCGCGGTGCTGGTGCACAGCCACGGCCCATTTGCCTGGGGCGCCGACCCCCACAACGCGGTGCACAACGCGGTGGTGCTGGAGGAGGTAGCGTTCATGGCCTTCCACGCCATGGCCCTCACCCCCGGCCTGCCCCCCATGCAGCAGGAGCTGCTGGACAAGCACTACCTGCGCAAGCACGGCCCCGGGGCCTACTACGGCCAGGGCTGATTGGAAGGAGCGCGGAGCGTATGGAACAGCAGGCGCGGGTCCCCTTTGGGACCATGCCCGACGGCACGGCGGCAGAGGCCGTCACCCTGGAGAAGGGGCAGCTCTCCTGCCGCATCCTCACCTACGGCGGGGCGGTCCAGTCCCTGGTCGTCCCCGACCGGGACGGAAATCCGGTGGACGTGGTGCTGGGGTTTGACGCCCTGGAGGACTACCGGAAGCAGGACAAGTACATCGGCGCCCTCATCGGCCGGTACGGCAACCGCATCGGCGGGGCCTCCTTCTCCCTGAACGGGACGGAGTACCCTCTGGCGGCCAACGACGGGGAGAACCACCTCCACGGCGGCCCCGGGGGCTTTGACAAACAGGTGTGGACGGTGGAGGAGCAGGCGGAGGACCGCCTCACCCTGTCCCTCCAGAGCCCCGACGGCCAGGAGGGCTACCCCGGAAACCTGTCCGTCCAGGTGACCTACACCCTGACGGAGGCCGGGCTGACCATCGGCTACCGGGCCAAGTGCGACCGGGACACCCTGTGCAACCTGACCAATCACACCTACTTCAATCTGTCGGGCCACCAGAGCGGCCCGGTGACGGGACAGTACATCCAGCTGGCGGCCTCGCGCTACACCCCCACGGTCCCCGGCTCCATCCCCACCGGGGAGCTCTCTCCGGTGGAGGGCACCCCCATGGACCTGCGGGAGGGCCTGCCCATCGGACAGCGGGTGGACGAGGACTTCCCGCAGCTCACCATGGCCGGGGGCTATGACCACAACTGGTGCATCGACGGTTCGGACGGCTCCCTCCGTCTGGCGGCCCGGGCCTGGAGCCGGGAGACGGGCGTCGTCATGGAGACCTGGACCACCCAGCCCGGGGTGCAGTTCTACTCGGGCAACTACTTAGACGGCTGTCCCGCCGGCAAGGGCGGGGCGCCCTACGCCAAGCGGTGGGGCTTCTGCCTGGAGACCCAGCACTACCCCGATTCGCCCCACCACCCCAATTTCCCAAGCACCGTGCTCCCGGCGGGAGCGGAGTACCGGCAGACCACCGAGTACCGCTTCGCCGCGGAGTGATTCGGAGAGGAGGAATACAAACATGACCAAAGAAGAAAAAAAGCAGCTGATGGCCACCGCCTGTAAGGTCCGGATGGGGGTCATCAAGGGGACCCACGCCGCCAAGGCGGGCCACCCCGGCGGCAGCCTGTCCGCCGCCGACCTGTTCACCTACCTGTACTGCAAGGAGCTGAATGTGGACCCCAAGAACCCCAAGTGGGAGGACCGGGACCGCTTTGTCCTGTCCAAGGGCCACACCGCCCCCGGCCTGTACGCCGCGCTGGCCCAGCGGGGCTTCTTCCCGGAGGAGGACCTGCTCACCCTGCGCCAGATCGGCAGCCACCTCCAGGGCCACCCCAACATGAACCTGACCCCCGGCGTGGACATGTCCACCGGCTCTCTGGGCCAGGGCGTCTCCGCCGCCGCCGGCATGGCTCTGGCCGCCAAGTACCAGGGCAAGAGCTGCCGGGTGTACACCCTTCTGGGCGACGGCGAGATCCAGGAGGGCCAGGTGTGGGAGGCCTTCATGTTCGCCCACCACTACAAGCTGGACAACCTGTGCGTCATCATCGACAACAACGGCCTGCAGATCGACGGCGCCGTGGACAAGGTGATGAGCCCCTACCCCATCCCCGACAAGCTGAAGGCCTTCGGCTTTGCGGTGAAGGAGATCGACGGTCACGACTTTGACCAGATGGAGGCCGCCTTTGCCGAGGCCAAGGCCACCAAGGGCGTGCCCTTTGCCATCGTGATGAAGACCACCAAGGGCAAGGGCGTGAGCTACATGGAGAACCAGGCGGGCTGGCACGGCAAGGCCCCCAACGACGAGGAATACAAGATCGCCATGGATGAGCTTACCGCTCAGCTGGCGGAAGTGGAGGCGATGTAAGATGGCGGATGTGAAGAAGATCGCGACCCGGGACAGCTACGGCAACGCCCTGAAGGAGCTGGGCGCGGAGCATGACGATCTGATTGTGTTTGACGCGGACCTGGCGGGGGCCACCAAGACCGGCACCTTCCAGAAGGCCTTCCCGGAGCGCCACTTTGACTGCGGCATCGCCGAGGGCAATATGATGGCGGTGGCCGCCGGCGCGGCGGCCATGGGGCTGGTGCCCTTTGCCTCCAGCTTCGCCATGTTTGCCGCCGGCCGCGCCTTTGAGCAGGTGCGCAACTCCATCGGCTACCCCCACCTGAACGTGAAGATCGGCGCCACCCACGGCGGCATCTCCGTGGGCGAGGACGGGGCCTCTCACCAGTGCTGCGAGGACTTCGCCCTGATGCGCTCCATCCCCGGCATGGTGGTCATGTCCCCCGCCGACGACGTGGAGGCCAAGGCCATGGTGAAGGCCGCCTATGAGCATGTGGGCCCCGTCTACATGCGCTTCGGCCGCTCCGGCGTGCCCGTGTTCCACGACGGGGAGAACTTCCAGTTCCAGATCGGCAAGGGCGAGGTGCTCACCGAAGGAAATGACGTGGCCATCATCGCCAACGGCCTGCTGGTGGCCGAGGCCCTGGAGGCCGCCAAGACCCTGAAGGAGGAGGGCATCTCCGCCCGGGTCATCAACATGGCCACCATCAAGCCCCTGGACGAGGAGCTGGTGCTGAAGGCGGCCCAGGAGTGCGGCAAGGTCATCACCTGCGAGGAGCACAACATCCTGGGCGGCCTGGGCGAGGCCGTGTGCGGCGTGCTGAGCGAGAAGCTGCCCACCCCCGTGCGCCGCATCGGCGTCAACGACGAGTTCGGCCACTCCGGCCCCGCCGGAGCCCTCCTCAAGCAGTTCGGCCTGTCCGCCGAGCACATCGTTGAGGTGGCCAAGAGTTTTTAAAGCGCTCCATCTGACAAATAAAAGAAAAAGGCAGGACCGGGTACGGTCCTGCCTTTCAGGCTGCCGGAAAAGTCTAAAGACTTTTCCGGCAGCCTGAAAAAATGCCGTTACTTTCCCGCCGCTGCGCGGCGGAAAAGTCCTCGCTGCGCTCGCTGAACGCCTTGCCATGCAAGGCATTCAGGGCATTCGATCCCACTCGAGGCGGGCTGCCGCCCCCTCGAGCTCCCCCGCCAACACTCGGGCGGATTCGTCTGAACAGAGGTTTTTCGACAAGCTGAAAGGCAGGACCGTACCCGGTCCTGCCTTTTTGACAGTCTGCGAATCGGGAGCGCGGTTCCCGGAACTTGCGCTTTTGCTGTGCGCCTGCTATAATTTATTTTATCACGTATCACCTGTCTGGAGACCAGTTTTCAGAAATTCCTCACAATCGTACCGTTCAGAAGGAATCGCCTTGCGGCGACGAAGAAAGGAGCTTCCTATGAAACGAAACGCGGCCCTTGCAGCCATAGCTCTGCTTGCGTCCTTCGCATGTTCCGCCTGCGCACCCGCATCCCCCAGCGGCCAAACGCCTGAATTTTTCCATGACATTGGAAAAACATTGAGCGAATTAAAAACCGAGCATCCGGAAGGGGAATTTATAGTAAATCTGGACGGCTTCCCGGATCATGCCGCCATCTGCTTTGGGGACCCGGGGGCGGAATATTTCTACTATTTTTTTGGAACACAGAGCGGTGATGCAGAAAAGGCCATGGACGAGCTGGGGGACCAGCTGAAATGCGCCGGCGCCATTACAACCGCAAATGTCCTTTTTCCAGATATGGAAGAGGACATGTCCTTTGCCGATTTCTTCTCCCTGATCGGGGTTGAGGAGTATGAGTATCTGGGAGCGGACACGGTCGCGGAGGGTTGGATCAGATTTCTGTACCGGGATATGGAGGTCATGGTGAGTCCAACGGGAGATGGTCCCGACGGCGATTGGGACGTCACAGGGGAAGAGCTTGTAAAGTATAATGCCGCCGTGTCTGTGATGGACCCAGAGATCGAATCTGCCAACAGTGACCTGGCTGACGCGGTGATGTTCGATGAAACTGCGGCGTGAGAACACGATACTCCGCTGGCGTGTGCATGTATTTCCTGCGGGGCTGCCGGAAGAGCAGCAATTTCTGAATCGGTAAGACAGGGAGGGAGCATCGCTTAGCGATGCTCCCTCCCTCAGCTTGTCAAAAAACCGCTGTTGAGTAGAACTCGCCTCAGTTTTGGCGGGGGAGCTCGAGGGGGCGGCCGCCCGCCTCGAATGGGATCAAATGCCCCCGCCCTGTGCGTTATTCCTGCTCCAACTTGTCCTGAGGCCGCTGTCCTTCCGCGCCCCTCAAAAAAACACTCTTTCTCTCTCCCCCGCGTCCCCGCGGGCGCCGCGCCGGAGGCGGCACTGTAACTATAACAGTGACAATAACATTTACTCTGACTATTACAGTAACAGTTACTGTAACTGTAACTGTAACTGTAACTGTTACTGTAACGCAGCCCTATTTGCACGGAAACGTACAACTTCGGCCCCAGTTTCTCCCATGGTTGGAGGGAGAATTTCTCAGCCCGTGCCGAAGCACAGCCGCACCGCCCAGGCGGCGGCCAGAAAGCCGGTGAGGTCGGCGCACAGGGCGGCCGGGATGGCGTACCGGGTGCGGGAGACGCCCACCGACCCGAAGTAGACGGCGATGGTGTAGAAGGTGGTCTCGGTGGAGCCCAGCATCACCGCCGCCACCCGGCCCAGGTAGGAGTCCGGGCCCCAGGACTGGATGAGCTCCGCCCCCACCCCCAGGGCGGCGGAGCCGCTGATGGGCCGCACCAGCATCAGGGGCAGGAGCTGGGCGGGGACGCCCGCCCGGTCCAGCAGGGGGGCCAGGACCTGAGCGGCCAGCTCCAGGGCTCCGGAGGCCCGGAGCATATACACCGCCGTCATCAGGGCGATGAGGGAGGGGACGATGCGCAGGAGGACCTCCAGCCCCTCCCCGCCCCCGTGGATCAGCGCGTCGTACACGTCCACGCCCCGCCCCACGCCGTACAGGGCCACGCCGGCGATGATCAGGGGGGCGGTCATGGCAAAGAGCAGTCCCAAGTTCAATCCCTCCAGATCCGGGCGAAGAGCTTGCAGGCGGCGATCCCCACCCCCACCGACAGGGCGGAGGCCAGCCAAACGGCGGGGAGAATGTCGAAGGGGGCCGTACTCCCCGCCGCCGCCCGCACCGAGGCCACGGTGGTGGGGATCAGCTGGATGGAGGCGGTGTTGCACACCACCAGCATGCACATGGCGTCCGACGCCGTTCCGGGGCTCTTTCGCTCCATCCGCCGCACCGCCTCAATGCCCAGGGGGGTGGCGGCGTTGCCCAGCCCCAGCAGATTGGCGGACACGTTGGCGGAGATGCTGTCCATCACCCCCCGGTCCCCGGACACCTGGGGAAACAGGAGAGACAGCACCGGCCGCAGCAGCCGGGACAGCCCCTCCGCCAGACCGGAGCGGCGCATGACCTCCATCACCCCGGTCCAAAGGCACAGCATGCCCGTGATGGACACGCACAGCTCCACCGCCGCCTGAGCCCCCTCCACCGCGGCGGCGGCCACCAGCTCCCCCCGGCCCGTGGCCAGGCCGCACAGAATGGACAGGACTGCCATTCCCGTCCAGATCCACGCCATCGTCATCCGGCCAGCCCCCCTCTCGTCCCATTTATACGGAGGTGATTTCGGAAATAATACCCAATTCCGTTCGACAAAATTTGTTGGTATTTTTTGATTTAAGGAGAGCATAAGAAATAATTTGTCGGTTTTTGCAATATTTTCACATATGTGGTTGACAGAATCAATCTTTGTAGTATAATTAGATTTGCCGTTTTCGGTATTCTTTTACAGATTCCGTGCCGTCTCGATGGTTCTCTCATTGACGACTGGCGACAAGGAAAGGATGGTTTAACTTGAAATCTACCGGTATTGTGCGAAAAGTGGACGAATTAGGCCGTATCGTACTCCCGATTGAGCTGCGCCGCACCCTGGACATTGCGGAGAAGGATTCCCTGGAAATTTACATGGATGGTCCTGCCATCGTGTTGAAGAAGTATCAGCCCGCCTGTATCTTCTGCGACGACGCCAAGGACGTGATCGTCTACCACGGGAAAAATATCTGTCCCAAGTGCATCAAGGCCCTTCAGGAGGCGCTGGCCAGCGAGTGAGCCGGCGGACAAGATCACAAAGATTACATACAAATTGGCTTACGGTGTGATACTCCGTTCCACGAGGGACGGAGTCTCCTTTTGCACAAAAAACGCCCGCATGTGGAATGCGGGCGTTTTTTGTATGCCGGCCCGTCAGACCGGAATGGGGTAGCGCTCGGTGAAGCAGCCGTCGCAGAAGCCGCACCGGGCGTCGGGGGCCAGCTGGTGGAGGTGCTCCAGGGAGAGGTAGCCCAGGCTGTCCGCCCCGGTGAGCTCCCGGATCTCCTCCACCGTGTGGCTGCATGCGATGAGCCGGTCCTTGTTGGGGATGTCGGTGCCGAAGTAGCAGGGGGAGACGAAGGGGGGCGCGGAGATACGCATATGGACCTCTTTGGCCCCCGCCTCCCGCAGCAGGGTGATGATCTGGCGGCTGGTGGTCCCCCGGACGATGGAGTCGTCCACCATGACCACCCGCTTGCCCTCCACCTCGCTGGCCAGGGCGGCGAGCTTGATGCGCACCGCCTGCTCCCGGCTGGCCTGGTCGGGGGTGATGAAGGTGCGGCCCACGTAGCGGTTTTTCACAAATCCCACCCCGTAGGGGATGCCGCTCTCCTGGGCGTAGCCCTGGGCGGCGTCCAGGCCGGAGTCGGGCACCCCGATGACCAGGTCGGCCTCCACCGGGTGCTCCTGAGCCAGGAGCTTTCCCGCGTTCACCCGGGCCTGGTGGACCGACTGCCCGGCGATCACCGAGTCGGGGCGGGCGAAGTAGATATACTCAAAGATACACATGTGGGACAGCCCCCGGCAGTTGTCCCGGATGGAGCGCACCTGGCCGTCCTCCACCACTACGATCTCCCCGGGCTCCAGCTCCCGCTCCAGCTCGCCCCCCACGCTGGCGATGGCGCAGGACTCGGAGGCGAACAGGACGGCGTCCCCCTTCCGGCCCATGCACAGGGGGCGGAAGCCCCAGGGGTCCCGGCAGGCAATCAGTTTCCGGGGGGACATGACCAGCAGGGAGAAGGCCCCCTTCAAATTCCGGGCGGCATAGCACACCGCGTCCTCCACGCTGCGGCAGTGGAGCCGGGCCTGGGCGATGGCGTAGGCGATGAGCTCGGAGTCGCTGGTGGTGTGGAAGATGGCCCCCTTGTACTCAAAGTCCCGGCGGAGCTGGTCCACCCCCACCAGATTGCCGTTGTGGACCACCGCCAGGGTGCCCTTCACGTATTTGATGGTCAGGGGCTGGGCGTTCTCCCGCTCACCGGCCCCGGTGGTGGCGTAGCGCACATGGCCCACCGCCATGGTGCCGTTGAGCCTGTCCAGGGTCTCCTTGTCAAAGACCTCGCTCACCAGACCCACGTCCTTGTAAAAGGACTGCTCCCGGCCGTTGATGGCCGCGATGCCGCAGGCCTCCTGCCCCCGGTGCTGGAGGGCGTACAGCCCGTAATAGGTGGTTTGGGCGCACCCGCCCTTTGGATCGTAGACGCCGAATACCCCGCACTCCTCGTGCAGGCCGCTCAGTATGGGTTCCATCCCCGCGCACTTCCTTCCTGAAAAAGACAAGGCGGCGCTCTCCATGAGCGCCGTCGTTCACAAACTTATTATACTCCCGCACAGCCGTCCGATGCAAGGGAGAGAGGATTGGCTGCTCCGCCTATATCTTCCTTGAATTCCGGAACTTTCTCGTATGATATGTCCATTTCGACACAATCTAGCCCGGAGAGGAGGGGTGTGCTGTGAACGACGAACGGACATTTTTGGCCTTTATCCACAAAACCGCGGCCATGGGGGTGGGCACGCTGCCCCAGGCCATGGGCCTGCCCCAGAGCCGGGCCATGGTGCCGGCCCTCCAGGACCAGCTGCGGGAGTGCCGCACCATCGCCGCCCGGGCCCAGGCCTATGCCAGAGCGCACGGGGAGGCGCTGAGGGGGCCGGGGAGCGCCGCCCTGGCCCTGGCGGGGGCCGCCCTCCGGACGCGGGCGGTGCTGGACCCCTCCACCTCCACACTGGCGGAGCGGCTCATCCGGGAGAGCACCGGGGGCGCGGTGGAGACGGTCCGGCGGCTCCACCAGTGCACCCGGGACACGGACCCGGCGCTGGTGGAGCTGGGCCGCCGCCTGCTGGCGGCCCAGGAGCGGACCATCCAGGAGATGAAGCGGTTTTTGTAGCGGGAAAATGCGGGCGGCCCGGTGAGGGCCGCCCGCAGGCTGTCAAAAAAGTCCAAAGACTTTTCCGACAGCCTGAAAAATGCCAATACTTTCCCGCCGCTGCGCGGCGGAAAAGTCCTCGCTGCGCTCGCTGAACGCCTTGCCAAGCAAGCCATTCAGGGCATTTGATTCCATTCGAGGCGGGCTGCCGCCCCCTCGAGCTCCCCCGCCCTAACTTGAGTGGATTCATCTCAACAGAGGTTCTTTGACAAACTGCGGGCGGCCCGGTAAGGGCCGCCCGCGGATGTACAGAAGATTCAGAGAAAAAAGAGTGGGGACTTGAGGGGGAAGAAAGCACTTTTCCGAAACTCAGTCCACAAATTTCGCGCTGGGGTAGACCCGCTCGATGCGCTCATCCGGGTAGTGGCCGTCCAGAAACCGGGCGACGCTGTTCTGGGCGGGGACGTCCATGCTGCGCTCCACATAGCGGCCGAAGGCCAGGGCGGAGACGGCCATGTTCAGCACCATAAGGACCACCAGCAGCCAGGTGAGGATTTTTCCCGGCTTCATGGGCAGCCGCTCGATCAGATTGGACAGCCGGGGGTAGAGCACCTTGATCCACACCACCGTGGCGATGCCCCAGAAGAAGCAGTAGAGTAGGTTGATCCGGCCGCCCAGGTTGAAGGGGATATGGCTGTAATCCCAGAAGACCGTGCCGAACATCAGCTCGGAGAGGACGGAACAGCCATACTCATAGGCGCCCCCCAGCACGGTGCCGAACAGGAACAGAAAGCCGTCCCGGCGGTCCCGGTAGCGGTAGAGCAGAACGGTGAGGATCACCGCGCCGAAGCCCCACACGATGGAGAAGGGGCCGTAGAGCAGGCTGCTGCGGCTCTGCCACTCCCCCATGGAGAAGCGGCAGAAGACGGTCTCGAAGAGGTCGCCCAGCAGGGCGGCGATCACAAAGATCCAGGTTAGCTTGTAGAAGCCGCAGCCCTGGGCGAACACCTGGGCGCGGACCTTCTCTTTGTACCGCTCCCGCTTCAGGCGCTCCTTGTCCAGGCTGGGGTAGGCCCGGGCCATACGACGCTGGATGTACCGGGTGACCGCGTTGTCCAGGGCGTTGGACACCGCCCGCCACCGCCGGGAGACCTCGCTGGGCTCCTTCAGGCTGCCGTTGAGCTGGAGCAGCGCGGCGCCCGAACCGGCAAAGTCCGCCGCCAGCAGGATCAGCACCGCGACGGCGATGATCCGTCCCACCGACTGGGGAATCCAGTTGGTGAGGGTTACCAGAAGGGGGTTGCCCAAAAACAGGCAGAACAGGGCCAGAACGCCCCAAACCAGGGAGTATTTCAGACAGATGTGGCCGTTGAAGTTCCAGGGCTCCTGGGAGTAGTCCCACCACTTCTGCCCAAAAATGCGCTCCAGCAGGGCGCCGGTGACCAGCTCCAGGGCGGTGGCCAGCAGCATGCCGCCCACAAACAGGAAGAAGGGGGCGCTTTTCAGCTCTGGGAGGAACACGGCGAACAGCACGGCGGCCTCGCCGTAAACGGGGGAGAAGGGGGCGTTCAGAAAGCCGCGGTTGAGCAGCTTGCCCTTTTTCGCCGCCGCGGCGGCGGTCTCCATCAGCCAGCCCAGGAACGAGTAGACCAGAAAGAACCAGAGCAGTTGGTAGAGTGTGTATTCCATAAAAGCTCCTTATGTAGTATGACGTGGTTCAGGAGAGGCGCGCAGCGCGCCCCCGGATATGCGGCCGGTGTCCTTATGGGGTGTGCGTCTGAAAGAAATACTCGATCTCCGCCCGGCCGGCGGCCACGGACCCCTGGACGAAGTCGGGCTTGCCGCCGCCCCGGCCCTGGAGGGCCTGATTCAGCTCCTTGACCAGAGGGCGCAGCTCGCCCCCCGGCTGGCCGATGGCGTACTGGTACCCCTGGCCGTCCCGGCCGGAGAAGCAGGCGCAACGGCCGCCGCAGGCCGCCTGGACGGCGGCGGTGAGACGGCGCAGGCCGTCCGGCTTCAAATCCTCCTCAAAGAGGACCACGTCCCCCGCACCCTGGTACTGTTGGGCCAGGGCGGCAAAATGGGCGTCCTCCAGGGTGAGGATGCGGGACTTGAGGGCCTGGTTCTCCCCCAGCAGCCGCTCCACCGCCGGGGCGGTCTCCAGCAGCTTGGCGGAGGTGAGGTTGGAGATCTGGCGGTTCTGCTCCCATACTTTGGACAGATGGGCGAAGGCCCGGCCGCCGCACACCAGCTCGATGCGCACGCCGGAGCGGAATTTTTGGCAGGAGAGCAGCTTCACCAGCCCAACCTGGCCGGAGGAGGACACGTGGGTGCCGCAGCAGGCGCAGGTGTCCGCCCCGGGGAAGGAGACGATGCGCACCTGCCCCTCAATGGCCTTTTTGCTCCGGTACTCCAGATGGGCCAGCTCCTCCGGGGAGGGGTAGGTGATCTGGACCGGGCGGTCCTCCCAGATGTACCGGTTGGCCGCCGCCTCCAACTCCCGCACCTGGTCCTGGGTGAGCTCCACACTGAGATCAATGGTGATCACGTCGGCCCCCATGTGGAAGCCCATATTGTCGCAGCCGTACATGCTGTGGGCCAGGCCGGAGACGATGTGCTCCCCGGAGTGGTGCTGCATCAGGTCGAAGCGGCGGGCCCAGTCGATCTGCCCCTCCACGGCGCTCCCAACCTCCAGGGGGGCGGAGCAGGTGTGGACCACATGGCCCTCCCGCTCGTGGACCTCCAGCACCTGGACCCCGCCCAGGACGCCCAGGTCATAGGGCTGGCCGCCCCCCTCGGGGTAGAAGGCGGTCTGGTCCAGAATCACGTCCCACCCCCTCCTGCCCTGGGCGCAGGAGCGCACCCGGGCGGTGAACCGGGTGAGAAACGGGTTTTCCTCATACAGCTTTTCCATGGCAGAAACCTCACGTTTTTAAATCTTTCACGGTGGTGGAGAGCATTATAGCACAACTGGGCCGGAAAGGTAAAGCCCGCAAAAAGTCCGGAAAATACATTTGTCAAGGGCGGGGCGCTGTATTATACTGGAGGTGATACGGCGCGCCCGGCGGCGGGACGGTCCCGGGCGTGCGGATGGAAAAAAGAGATGATTCGAGGAGGACGCCCCTATGGAGCTGCTGGAGCAGTGCCGGATCTGGCATGAGAACGACGAGTATCAGAAGATCATTGACGCCCTGGAGGCCATTCCGGAGGGAGAGCGCACTCCGGAGCAGGATCTGGAACTGGCCCGGGCCTGCAACAACCAGGGGGACCCCGGCACGCCGGAGGGCCGGGCGCTGTTTCAGCGGGCAATCGGGCTGATGGAGTCTCACAGGGCAGCCATGGAGGGGGAGTACAGCTGGAACTTCCGCATGGGCTACGCTCACTACTATCTGGACCAGGAGGAACAGGCCCTGGGCTATTTCCAAAAAGCCCTGGAGCTCCACCCGGGGGACGGCCCTCAGTATAACACGGAGGAGGAAATTCGATTTTTCATCGACGACTGCCGCCGCTGGATCGCCGTACAGGGCGGGGAGGGGATCGTGCTGACCCCGGAGGACGTGGAGGAGCTGGAGGGGATGTGCGAGGGGCCGTCCGGCTACTTCTATAAAATGCTGTCCTACCTGGAGGAGACCATCCGGGCCGGGGTCCGGGAGGGCCGCTTCTCCGCGGCCCAGGCCAGGGCCGACCTGGAGGTGGCCCTGTGGTACTCCTACGCCTGCAACAATGTGGACGAGTACGAGTACTACTACCGGGCGGCGGACTGGATGTCCGATTCGGAACAGGCGGCGGAGGCAGCCGGGAGCGGCATCTGGTACTACCGGTATGCCTGTGCTCTGACCTACTGTTCCCGGCTGGAGGAGGCCCTGGTCTACGCCCGGAAGGGTGTGGAGCTGGACCCGGGCTACGTGTGGGGCTACCTCCAGTACGCCAAGCTTCTCAGCCACTTCGGAAAACAGCAGGAGGCCCTGGCGGCGGTGGACCGGGGGCTGGAGCTGGAGCCCGGGGACTATGAGTTCACCACCCTCCGCCGGGAGATTCTGGAGGGCCGGAACCTGGAGGAGATGGAGTTCCACTGGATCGACCCGGAGTGCGACCGGCGGCTCCAGGAGGGGCTGGACGAGGGGGAGGCGGACAAGCGCCGCTCCATCTCCCACATCCTCTGCGACCGGGAAAATCTGGCGGCCATCCGGGCGGCCCTGGCCCCTACGGAGTGGGAGGCGGACGCCCCCTACTGCACCTTCGCCATCCCCTATGGGGAGCGGACCGTCACCGGCCGCTTCTTTGGCAACGAGGCCGCCCTGTCCAAGCTGCCCGCCCTCTGGTTCCAGGCCCTGGTCCGCCGCCTGCCCGAGCTGGAGCGCCGGGGGAGGACCTTCCTGTCCGCCCGGGCGGGCCTGGGCACCGAGGGGCTGGAGCTGGACCGGTTCTCCATCGGCCTGGACCGGAAGATCGGCCTGATCTACCGGCGGGAGGAGAGCCAGGTGGTCCGCTTCGAGCCCGATTTCTCCCTGAGCGAGGACCAGATGGCCCTGGAACAGCCGGAGGGGGGCGCCTTCCTGGCCTTCGTCCTGCTGGAGCAGCCGGAGTGGGACGGGGAGCAGTTCAAGCGGGACCTGCGGGACCTGTGGGGCATCCCCTGCTTCACCCGGGAGACCGGCGGCGAAGATGGGGAGGGCGCCCTGGTGTTTGAGGCAGACGGCATGACGGCGGCCGTCCACCTCTACCCCTTCCCGGTGCCCCACGGGGAGGCCGAGGAGAACGCCGCTCACAATTACCTGTGGCCCGAGGCTCAGGAGACGGCCCGGCGGCACCGGGGCCAGCTCCTGGTCTCCGTCCTGGCCGGGGAGGAGGACCCCCTGGAGGCGGCCCGGCTCCAGGTGAAGCTGGTGTGCGCCGCCTGCCGGCAGGCGGGGGTGCTGGGGGTCTACGCCAACGGCACGGTCTATCAGCCGGAGTTCTATGAGGGGGCGGCGGGGATGATGGAGGACGGGAGCCTGCCCCTGCTGAACCTGGTCTGGCCCGGCCTCTACCGCCGGGAGGGGGGCCTGTGCGCCTACACCGATGGCATGCGCGCCTTCGGCCGGGACGAGATGGAGGTGCTGGACGCCGGCGCGGAGCCCGGGGACCTGCGGGGCTTCCTGCTGGACATCGCCGACTATGTGCTGGAAAACGGAGTGGCCCTCCAGGACGGGGAGACCATCGGCTTCGGCGAGGACCAGCGCCTGGCCATCACCCGCAGCGCCGGGGTGTGGCACCAGGGCATGACGCTGAAAATCCAGTACGCCCCCATGCCGGAGGACTGAGCCGGAGGAGGGAAGGAGATCTTCTTCCGGGAGAACCCGTCCGCCCCCGCATGTTCGCGCCCGTTTCCGCATAGACATAGCGGGAAAGGGTGATGGTATGGGGACCAAAGGGAGGCGCGAGGGACTGCTGGAGCGCACCGCCCAGTTCTTTGACCTGCCGGCGGACGTGGTGGCCGGGGTGCCCCGGCTGGAGCTGGTGGGGACGGGGGAGCTGCGCATGGAGCACCACAAGGGCATCCTGGCCTATGGGGACCGGGAAATCCACATCAGCGGCGGGAGCTATGTGGTGAAGGTGACCGGCGAGGGGCTGGAGCTGCGGGCCATGACCGGCATGGAGCTGCTCATCACCGGGCGCATCGCCGGCGTCGAGCTGACTTAGGGGGGCGGCGATGAAGCGGGCCATGAACTATGTGCGGGGGACGGTGACCCTGACGGCCCGGGGCCTGTTCCCGGAGCGGCTTTTGAACCTGTGCGCCCAGGAGGGGGCGCCCTGCTGGGGGGTGGAGTGGAGGGATGAGCACACCTTACGCCTGACCACCTTCCGGCACAAGCTCTCCCTGGTGAAAAAGCTGGCCCAGCGGGCGGGGTGCGAGATCTCCGTGGAGGGCCGGCGGGGGCTGCCGGATTTCCTGGGGCGGTTCCGCCGGCGGTACGCCTTTCTCATCGGGCTGGCCCTCTCCCTGCTGGCGGTGTGCGTCCTGTCAAAATTTGTGCTCACCATCGACGTGACTGGAAATGAGACGGTGCCCACCGCCCGCATCCTCTCCCAGCTGCGGCTGGAGGGGGTGCGCCCCGGGGTGTACGGCCCCGCCCTGGACCGGAAGGCCATCGCCCAGCGGGCCCTGCGGGGGCTGGAGGAGCTGTCCTGGATGTCCATCAACCTGTACGGCACCCGGCTGGAGGTGGTGGTGCGGGAGGCGGTGGAGTCCCCGGAGATCGTGGACGACGAGGGGTTCTACGACGTGATCTCCGAGGCGGACGGCATCATCACCCAGGTGGAGCCCCTGGCGGGGGAGGCCGCCGTCCAGGAGGGGGACACGGTGGCCAGGGGGGAAGTGCTCATCTCCGGCCTCATCTCCATCCAGCCGCCCCGGTACAGCGACCAGCCGGTGCGGTACTACCCCGTCCACGCCCGGGGGCGGGTGTTCGCCCGCACCTGGCGGACCTTTGAGGCGGCCATCCCCCTGGAGGCCCGGGTGAAGCGGTACACCGGGGAGGAGCGCACCCTCTGGTCCCTGCGCTGTCTGGACTTTGGGGTGGATTTTTATAAAAACAGTAGCATTCCCGGGGATGGATATGATAAAATAACCACGGTACACCAGCTGACCCTGCCGGGAGGGCGGAGCCTGCCTATGATGCTTACGGCGGAGCAATACCGCGCCTATGAAACCGAAACCGTCTCGGTGGACCCGGAGGCCGCCCAGGCCCTGCTGGAGGACCGGCTGTTCTCCTATCTGCTGGAACAGATCGGGGAGGACGGCCAGGTGATCGACGCCAGCTATACCGCCCGGGTGTCGGAGGGGCAGCTGCGTGTGACGCTGACCGCGGAGTGCCGGGAGGAGATCGGCGTGGAGATCCCCAGTACCCGCGAGTTCCCGGGGGAGACCCCGGCGGAGTAGGAGAACCAATACCAATGACAGAATTAAGCATCAACCTGGAGCGTCTGGAGGACGCCATCAGCGTCTTTGGCTCCTTTGACGAGAATATCCGTCTGATCGAACATGAGCTGGGGGTCTCGGTGGTGAGCCGGGACTCCCAGCTGAAGGTGTCCGGGGAGGACCCGGAGCAGGTGATGTACGCCGTAAAGGCCATTGAGAACCTGATGGCCCTGGCCGCCCGGGGCGAGCCCATCCAGGAGCAGAACGTGCGCTATGTGCTCCAGCTGGTCCGGACCGGGCAGGAGGAGCAGGTCCAGCACCTGGCCGCCGACGTGCTGTGCATCACCGCCAAGGGCAAGCCCATCAAGGCCAAGACCCTGGGCCAGAAGAAGTATATTGACGCGATCAAAAAGAATGTGGTCACCCTGGGGGTGGGCCCCGCCGGCACCGGCAAGACCTATCTGGCGGTGGCCGCCGCCGTGGCCGCCTTCCGCTCCAAGGAGGTCAACCGGATCATCCTCACCCGCCCGGCGGTGGAGGCGGGAGAGCGGCTGGGCTTCCTGCCCGGCGACCTCCAGTCCAAGGTGGACCCCTACCTGCGGCCTCTGTACGACGCCCTGTTTGACATGCTGGGCCCGGAGACCTATCAGAAGTACCTGGAGCGGGGCAACATCGAGGTGGCCCCCCTGGCCTATATGCGGGGCCGCACCCTGGACGACTCCTTTATCATTTTGGACGAGGCACAGAATACCTCCCGGGAGCAGATGAAAATGTTCCTCACCCGTCTGGGCTTCGGGTCGAAAATCGTCATCACCGGCGATATCACCCAGATCGACCTGCCGGCGGACAAGGTCTCCGGCCTGAAGGAGGCCATGCGGGTGCTCAAGGGCGTGGAGGATGTCGCCATCATGCGCCTCACCGAGTCCGACGTGGTCCGACACGCCCTGGTGCAGCGGATCATCAAGGCCTATGAGGTGGATGAGGAGCGGAGGAATAAAAAGAAGCCCTGATTTTTGGCGGTTCGCCGCCTGCTCTTTATAAGCCTTCCCCCTGGGGGAAGGTGTCACGCGAAGCGTGACGGATGAGGGGACAGATTTCGGATTGGTTCGTTGTACGCAGGGGGATTTCGCCGCCTGCGGGCGGCGAGTTCCTTTGCCCGCGGCGGCAAAGGAACCAAAACGCCGCCGGGGACGGCTCCAGATGAGCACTTCGTGCTCATAGTCGCCCACCCTATCCCCTCTGTCGCTACGCGACATCTCCCCCTGACAGGGGGAGTCGGCCCCGGACCCCATTTACGGGGGTTACCCCTTGGGGTGGGCAGAATCCTTCCGGCGCGCGGAATCAGGAGTGCTTGGGTGCGGTCCCGTCCGGCCCCACTGGGGGCCTGTGTTTTGAGAAAATCGAAGCTGCTGCGGTCCCGCGTCTGCGCCTGGGTTTCCGAACCAACGCTCCTGGTCCGTTTTCCGCCGTAGGGGCGCACAGTGTGCGCCCGCGGGCCGGTCTGGGACCGGCCCCTGCGAATAGGAGGGAGAGACTCAGCACCCGCCCGCCAGATTTCAGGCAAGGCTTCCGTAAAGCCGCAGGGGCGGCCCTAGCGGTCGCCCGGGATGGATACGGAATCAGGTTTCGGTCCCCTTTGCAGGGGCGGCTGTCAGCCGCCCGCAAGCCTTCCCCCTCCAAGGGGGCCGACTCCCCTTATCAAGGGGAGATGTCGCGCAGCGACAGAGGGGATAGGGACAGGTGCCCCCGAAGGGGGCGGATGAGGGTGGGCTCCGGAATGACAGAAGCTCCTCGACGGGCCGGCCAGTGTCCGGCCCCTGCGAAAGAGGGGGAAGGCTGAGAGGGGAGAGGGGCGGAACCCTGCTATAAAACGCCCCATCCAATCATTCCCGCCCCAGCGCCCAAAGAACCTCTTGACGCAGGCCCAGGCCGAAGAGATAATAGGCTTGTACCAGCCGGGCGGAGTAGCGCAGGAAGCAGTCCTCGATCTCCTGCATCCGGGCGTAGCCCAGGGTCTGCTCCAGGGACTGGAGCAGGGCGTCGTACTCCGCCTCGGCCTCCATAAATTCCGGATTGGTCTTGCAGTATGTATAGATCTGGTGGGACAAGTCTGGATTACTGCAAAAAAGCGATTCAATAGCTCCGTTCATAACACTGCCCTCCAATATGCGTTTATTACGCGTTTTCTTTATAATATACGCGTTTAATACGCATGTCAAGGGGCGGGAGGTAATTATGGCAAATTTTTCTGAACGCCTCCGGGAGCTCCGCCGGGAACGCGGTTTAAAACAGCGGGAAATGGCGGAGATCTGTGGATTAAAGCTGCGTGGTTATCAACAATACGAATACAATGAGGGCTATCCCGAGGTCCCCGGCCTGGTGGCCATCGCCGACTACTTCGGCGTGAGTTTGGACTATCTGATGGGCCGCACCGACGTGCGGGAGATCAACCGGGGACAGCCCTGAACCTGTCCATACCCCACCGAGAGGAGGGACCTATTTCCATGAAACGCCGACTGCGCCGGCTGCTGGCGCTGGTGTGCGCCCTGGCCCTGGCTCTGAGCCTGTCCGGGCCGGTCTCCGCCGCCGGAGACATCTATTTTACCGTCCTCAACGACAGTGTGGTGAGCCTCAGCGACAGCACCATGCCCACCTGGTCGGGGGGCGTGCTCTATGTCCATTATTCTGCGTTTGACGGCAGCAACACCGCCCGCATCGGCTTTGATATCTCCTTCAGCTACAACCGAAGCTCCGGCATGGCCACATTGTTCAACACCCGGCAGTTCCTTACCTTCAACATGAACAACAACACCAGCTACAATGCCCTGACCGGGGAGTACCTCAACGGCCGGGCCATTCTCCGCAACGGGCAGGTCTTTGTGCCGGTGGCTCTGGTATGCAGCTTTTTCGGCCTGAGCTACTCCGTGATCTCTATTGACGAGGGCTATATTGTCCGAATCAAAGACAACTCCGTGGTGCTCAGCGACCCTGATTTTGTGGAGGCGGCTACCCTCTCCATCTCCCGCGAGCTGCGGTCGTACAACCAGGCCAACCAGAGCACGGCCACGCCCGGCGTCCGCCCCCCCACCGGCGGCAGCGGGGAGACGGAGACCAACGACCTGCCCATTGAGGAGGAGCCGGACACAGCAGACAGCATTCCGGTCTATCTGGCCTTCCGATGCGACGATGACCAGGGGCTCAGCGATATTCTGGACATACTGGACGAGAGAAACCGGGCCGCAGTGTTTTTCTTCCCGGCGGAGGAGCTGGAGCGGCAGGACGATCTGCTCTACCGCATTCTGGGCAGCGGCCACAGCGTGGGGCTGCTGGCGGAGGGGAGCTCCCTGGCCGCCACCCGCCAGCTGCTGGAGGAGGGCGGCCAGGTCCTGGAGCGGGTGGGCTACACCCGTACCACCCTGGCTCTGGTGCCTGAGCGTCAGCGGTCCGCCCTGGAGGCGGAGGGCTGGGTCTGCTGGGATGAGACGGCGTCCGCCATCCCCGAGGCGGGGACGGGAGCCAGCTCCCACGCCAACGCGGTCATCCGCGCCATCCCGGCCGGCAGCCAGCGGGCCTACCTTACTCTGGACGCTGGGACCGAGTCGGCCCGGGTGCTCCCCACGCTGCTGACGCGGCTGGAGGCCCGGTCCTACGCGGTGAGCGTCCCGTTGGAGACGAGACTATGAGACAGATTGATTTGACCCGGGCCGCCGGGGGAGACCGGGACCCGGCCCGCATCGCCCGGCTCACCCGGCATCTAAAGGCCCGGCTGGAGGACTTCGGCCCCGGCGGGCCCCAGGTGGTCTCCGCTGATGAGGAGACGGGCGCTGTGACCGCCCGCTTTCCCGGCCACGATACCGCTCAGGTACTCCAGCGCCTGGAGAAGCAGTGCGGCGTCCGGGCCGTCCAGGAGGGGGAGCTGGCCCTGTTCCGGTTGACCCCCCAGGTGCGGTTTGAGGACCTGGACTACGTGTGGGGCTGCCTGTTTGACATTTTAGGCTGAGATGCGCCGGGCCGCCGCCCGGCGCATTTTTATGTTTCCATAGGGGCCGGACACAGGCCGGCCCGACAGCATACGCACTGGGAGCGTTGGTTCGGCAAACTCAGGCGCATTCATAGAGCTGCACCAGTCCTAATTTTCCTCCCAATCAGGCCCCCAGTGGGGCCGGACGGAATGGCACCCAATCATTCAGATTTTGCGCGCCGAAAATTTTTGCCTGGTTCAAGGGGTAACCCCCGTAAATGGGGTCCGGGGAAAGGCGAATATGAGCGCGGAGCGCTCATCCTGAGCCGTCCCCGGCGGCGTTTTGGTTCCTTTGCCGCCG
>NZ_NFKI01000021.1 GCF_002160305.1 Pseudoflavonifractor sp. An184 | reverse complement strand
GGCAGGGCTTTGGTTGGTGTTGCCTTTTGGCTGCTCACATAGCTCTCCTATGGCGTTTTCTTCTGTTGTTTCCGTGAATCACCCTCTTGACTTAATACCATTGGACTTAAAAGTTTTCTATTCTGCAGGTTAGGGGGACGAATACAACAAGCACCCTTAATATATGAAGGCTGAATGTTCTCTCAAAAACGGAGCGGGACCTGAGTGGCGGCGTTTGTCTGTAGTGCGGAAGAAGTTTTCTGCATCCTATACTGAACGATTTTTTTAGAATAAAGAACCCCCAGAAGTGCAGTAGACCACTGCCTTCTGGGGGGATTATAAGTTGTGCAAAAATTTGATTGATCTTGTCTATGTCAAGGAAGAGAACGTTCTGCTCATCCGCATCAATATTACAGATCATGGCATAGTAGGTTTTCTCTATCAGAGGATATTTCGTTACGTATCATTTCGCTGTAAACTGAAATGGTTCAGACCAGGGATCAGTCACTTCAATCCACCGCCCTGTGCTTTTAAGCTTACGCTCGAACTTATAATCTGGACAATAAACAAGGCAGTAATATTCGTGTGTTACAGTACCTAAAAAAGCCTTGCCGTTTCGGAAAAAGCAGAGATCATTCACAAAAACGGCTTTCCCATTCTTGGGTGTAAGAAACAAATCTTCAACAGTTTCAAGTAGGATCTCTTTTGCTTTTTCTGTTGCGCTATAGATGCGAACGTGAAAGGGCTCACCAATAGCGCGCTCATAAAACCATTCATTCGGAAATAAGGAATCCACTTGAAATGGAATAAGCGCATCAATATAGTTTTTGATACCTTTGTGTTCGGGAGGGTAGTCCGTAAGCGAAAAAACATCTGCATACTGAAAACAAAGATCAAGAAGCACTCGAAAATTTTCTTGTGAGACAGTCTTTATATCGTCTACATCATCGGGAATGTTATCTTCGGTGATTGTGTTATCAAAAAAAGACTGGTAAAGAATATATCGTTTTTTCATTGATACTCCTTCAAAAAAGCCTGTTCAAACTACTTGATTAAATACCAACTGTGTGCGTTCTGCGCCTTTTTTGGATGGTAATGAGGAAAGTAGCCTGGCCCGCCGGGCTTATGTATAGGATCACGTCTCAAATAAGGGGAAGCAACTTCCTTTGCTTTAACGCTGCTCATTGCCATAGTGCCAACAGAAGATTTATTGCAAAGTAGGATTTCCTCGGCAACCTTTTTGCTGATTGGTCTATCCATATCACAGTATAACATTTTTCCGATACGCAGTGTAACATAATAAGTCTTTTCGTCCCTTTTTTTGTTACTTACCATGACCGAGTTGCTGTCCCCTGAATAGAAAGGTTCTTCCCACACACTTTCATAGATATTCTGCGCAGAAAAGATTTGGCCGGGATATGCCAGCAGCAAGCGCAGGATGCGGTATTCCGTAGAGGTCAGATTAAGCTCCTCTCCGCGTTTCCAGGCCATGTTGCGGCAGCAATCAACCCGCAGGTTCTCAAATTCGATGTACTCAGTTTTTCTGGTCGGAACCTTTTTCCCTTGATAAATAGTATATCGGCGCAGCAGCCCTTTGACCCGTGCAACAAGTTCAGGGTACGAGAATGGCTTTGCCAAATAGTCATCGCCGCCAGAGGAGTAACCCAGTACTAGGTCGGAACTCTGAGTCCTTGCGGTTAAAAACAGGATCGGAACATTTGAAGTCTCGCGAATAACCCGTGCCACCTGGTATCCAGACATGCCGGACATCATGACGTCCAGAATGACAAGATCTATATCTGCGGTTAACCGGGTCAGAGCTTCTTCGCCGGAAGCGGCTTCAATAACCTCATAGTCCTCATTAGAGAGGAGGACCGAGATTACCTCTCTGATCTCTTCGTCGTCATCTATGATCATGATTCGCATTTTATCCTTGGACATTCGTTCCATAGCTAACCTCCAGGTGCTTGTATTTGGAAACAAATAGATCGGGGTTCTGCGAGTGAGGTTAAATTATATCATGGAACGGCGCGGAAAAATCTTATAATTTCTTAAAATCTGCAAACCGGACCAGGGCCCTTACTTGATTTTGACTGAAAATTGTTTTCCAATTTGCTATTCAAAGCCATATGCAGACAGCTGCCCGCTCCGGGAACTCTACTGGGAGCGGGCGGCTGCCTTTAGGAGAAATGTGTGAAAATTACAATGTGATTGTGTCACAAGGGGCCCTGAACAGAGCTTCGTGGATAAAAGAACGACTTTATGGCCAGATAGCGGCTTATTCAAAGAAAACACGCGGCCCCCGTTGGGGGGGCCGCGGCAGTGTTGAGCACCCTGCCATATGGAACTGCGATCAGGCGAAATCGTTTGTCTGTACGATCCGCTCCGCCGCTCAATAGCCCGTCTTGGGTAGGGTGGGCGTGGTGGTATACTTACGGATGATGGTGCCCCAGCTTGCCTGGGCAGTCTGCCAGGTTCCCTGGTACTTGCCGCCGGCATCCGCACGGTTGACCAGCTGATAGCCGTTGACTGCGTTGCCGTTGACAATGACGCTCAGGGTGGGCCCTGTGACGCTTTGGAAACCAACCGGTACCTTACCAAAGTCGAACATAATATCGGTGACCACTTCGCCGGCCTGCATGGGGATTGCGTTCAGACTGAAACTGTAGTTATTGGTCGTGAGCAAATTGGAAGCCAGCACTTGGTAGTCCGCTGTGTAATTGGTCGCATAGAGCACTCGGTAGTTGAGCCGGGCGCTGTAGGTACCAGTGGTCAGGGTAGTGGCTCGGGCAATGTCGTAGGGGATCTTGTCGTGCCAATAGAAGTTCTCCAGCGCCACATTGGAGGTGTTTGCCACGGTGATGTCGTAGCGCATCGTCTGGCCGGCAAGAACCTCCGCGTTGCCGCGCTTGGTGATGGTCACACCTAGATTGGAGGGCTTGTCGAACGCGGACAGCTTGATAATCTGCCCAGCAAATTCCAAGGTGACATCATGGACGGTGGGATCTACCTGCCAGTAGGCCGGCGCAGACACTTCCTGGATCTTATAGCGGCCCAGAGGGAGGGGACGGGACGCAGCGACGCCTCTGGCATCGGTCGTGATGTAATCCACTACCCGCCCGCTGCGCTCTTGGACGATCTCAAATGTCGCGCCCTCCAGCGGAGAACCGGCGGGTGTGCCGGTCACGGCGTTATACTCCTCGGCATACTTATAGATCTGGATCTGGCCGGTGATGGGCACATTCTCCCACTCGATTTCAATGGTGTGGCCAGGCTTCACATAGACGGTTTTATATTCTTCGTCCAGCTCATAGCCCTCGGCTGCCTCAAGTTCGCGGATGTAGAAGCGGCCCTTTCCTTCCGCCAGTGCCTCATCAATATAGATGTAGCCGTTCTGGTCGGTGGTGTACTCCCCAATGGGATTTTTATTGGCGTCATACAGCAGGAATTTTACATCGTAGATGCCCTCTCCGGTGACGCTGTCGACCTTGTGGATGATGATACCGCTGAAGCCTTTGTTCTCCACCTTGAGGACCACAGTTTTGCCATCCTCAACCTCAAAATAATGGGGAGCATCATCCAATTGATACCCGTCCGCCGCCTCGATTTCAACAGCATAATAGGCGCCATCCTCAAGAGCTAAGAAAGCGCGGCCATTCTTGTCTGTCGTGATGGTGTCGATCAGCTCATCGTCGACCTTCCGGATCTCAAATGTCACATCGGGAATGCGCTCGCTGGTGTCATCCGCGTCGATCTTGATGATCTCGACGCCGCCAATGGGGTCATTATAGAACGTCAGCGTTTGTGTATCCTCGGGGTTTACCTCGACCGTCTGGGTCCGGGTGGCTTCGTC
This sequence comes from Pseudoflavonifractor sp. An184, assembly GCF_002160305.1. Classification (GTDB taxonomy): domain Bacteria; phylum Bacillota; class Clostridia; order Oscillospirales; family Oscillospiraceae; genus Lawsonibacter; species Lawsonibacter pullicola. The sequence goes on along the minus strand of NZ_NFKI01000021.1, from coordinate 52,573 downwards.
AATAGTATAGCCCTCAATGGTCTTGGTTTCCTTGACCACGATGGTCCCCGTGACGCCGGAGATGCGGATCTCGCCGTTCTGGTCAGTGGTGTAGAGACCCTTAGAGGACAGGTGGCCGTTGGCGTCATCCACATAGCCGCCGTCTGCATAGGTCAGTTCAAACTCAACCCCGGAAAGCGGCTCCTTCGTGACGGAGTCCAGTTTCCGGATAACCAGGGTGCCCTTGGCCTCATTGTAGAATCGGAGCGTCTGAACCTCGCCCGTTTTGATCTCAATGCTCTTTGGGGCGGTGTCCAGGACATATCCCTCCAGGGTCTTGATCTCCCTGGCGGTGACGGTGGTGCCCGGCTCCAGATCAGTGATCACAATGCGGCCGTTCTCGTCGGTGATGTACTCGCCGTTGGAGGGCCCCACCACCGCGCCGGAGCTGTCCGTGACCAAGAAAGTAACACCTTCCAGAGGAGTAGTCGTGCCCTCGATGTACTTCTCAATGACCAAGGTAGTGCTGGGGGTGTTGGTGAAATACAAAATTTGGGTATCGTTTGGATGTACCACCACGGTCTGGGTCTGGGAGGAAGGATCGATGGTATAGCCGGGGATGGTCTCCACCTCCGTGACCACCAGGGTGCCCACCACCCCGTCGATCTGAATAAGGCCATCCTTGTCGGTCTTGTAGATACCGTTGCTGGAGATGTAGCCATTTTCATCTGGTACATACTCACCGGTGGAGGTAGTTACCTTGAAAGTGACCCCCTCCAGGGGTTCGCCAGTGAGGGAATCCCGTTTGTCGATGATCAGGCTGCCCGCCTTGGAGTTGGTGATGACCACCGTCTGGGTGTCTCCGCCCTCCCCGATGACTACGTTGGTGGAGGGAGCGTCCATCACATAGCCGTCCGGCGCTTTGATCTCCGTCAGCACATAAGCGCCGGGGGCCAGGTTGGTGATGTGGATCTCGCCTGACGAATCAGTAGTGAAAATTCCGTTCTGAGTGAGGGTGCTGTCGCCGATCACCCCGTCCAAGCCGACTTCGCATCCGCCCGCCGTAGTCACTCTGAACTGGGCACCGGAGAGCAACCGGCCTGTGGCGCTGTCCCGCTTCTGGATGATCAACTCACCCTTGGGCTGGTTAGCAAAGGTAAGGCTGACCGTCCGACCCTCTCGAATCTGGATGGTCTGGGATTGGGTGTCGATCAAGAATCCCGGAGGCGCCTGTGTTTCGGTAACGATGACGCTTCTGCCGGGGGCCAGGCCCTCAATGCGGATTTCTCCGTTCTCATCGGTCCGGTAGATACCGTTACTGTCGCCGATGAGAGTCCCGTCCGCATACATAATCTTGAACTCTGCATTGGACAGAGTCACACTGGGGTTGGTGGAGCACACTTTGCGGATCAGGAGGCTCCCGTCCGGCATATTTTCAAACCGCACGGTCACAACGGATTGCTCGCCGCTGTCCGCCAGGTAGATAGTTTCAGAGGACTGGATGATGCTGTATCCGTCCGCGGGATCAACCTCCTCGACGATGTAGGTGCCAGGTTCAAGACCGGTCCAAATGGCGGTCCCGTTGCCGCCGGTGGTCTTCTGGCCGATGACCGTGCCGCCGGTTCCGCTGGCTCCAGCCAAGTAGCGAAGCTGGAACGTACAGCCGGGCAAGGCTTCGCCTGTCACACTGTCGTATTTTTCTACAATGATGGCGTTAAGCGGAACATTTTCAAAGGTCACCGTCTTGTTACCGCCGCCTTCGATATAGAACTCTTGGGTGGCAGGGTCTTTGATTGTATATCCATGGGCCGGCTCCAGCTCTGTTACCCGGTACCAGCCGTCACGCAGGCCTTCCATGATGATCTGCCCATTTTCATCAGTAAAATGGGTGCCAAGGTCATTCAACTCTCCGGTGGACGTACTGTTGGAGCCGTACCATACCTGAAACAGGGCCCCCTGAATTGGACTGCCGGTGATACTGTCTATTTTTTGGATGGTGAGCGTCGGCTTTTTATGATTTTCGAAATAGATATCAGAGTCCCAGTTGGGCTGGAGCGTAATCAGCTGGCTGGGAGCGTCCAGCAGGTAGGGCTCCGGGACGCTTTTCTCGATGACCTCATAGACAATGGGAAGCAGATTTTCCACGGTTACGGTGCCATCCGTTCCGGTGGTCACCTCAGTGACTGTGCTGCCATCTGCCGCTTTGACTGTGAACACAGCCCCGGCTACAGGCTCGTCAGTGTCGGCGTCACTTTTGTGGATCGTCAAACTGGGCCGCTTGTCGTTGGTCAGGCGCAGCTCCGAGGTCCTGCCGGGGGACAGCTCCACATGGTACTCCGTGGTGTCCAGAATGTGGTCCGGCAAGGTAGCAGTCTCTGTGACGGAATAAATACCGGGCTCCAGATCAGAGACCAGAATTTCGCCATTCTCATCGGTAGTGCGGTCCAGATAACGGCTGCCGTCCTCGATTCGAGCAATACGGAACGTGACCCCTTTCATCGGGGAGCCGTCCGCGCTGGTTTTGATCAGCCGCAAACCGGGCTTCTGGGTATTGGTAAAGACAAACTCGGCGGTATCGTTGGCCCGGAGGTGGATGATCCGCTGGGCATCGTCGATTACATATCCCTCACACTCCAGCTCCGTCACCATATAGGAGCCTTCGGGCAGGTTGCTCAGGTCGATCTCACCATTGGAATCGGTGGTGAACTGCTGGGGACCGTAGCTCCCGTCCACCGCGCGAATCTCGAATACCGCGCCAGAGATGGTCTTGCTGGGGTCAGCGCTGTCCACCTTTACCAGCTTCATGCCGGGTTTCAAGTCATTGAAGAAGATCAGATCTTTCACACCTTCGCCGGCGGCAAGCTCAATTTCCTGATAGCTGCCGTCTAAAAGGTGGCTCTCGTCACCGGTATCCACCTCCACGGCCCGATAGGTTCCGGGCTCGATGCCGGTGAGGAGGATTTCCCCATTTCCGTCCGTCTCATACCGGCCAATGGAAGTTCCGTCCCGATAGATCTCGAAGGTGACGCCGCTCATGGGGGATCTCTCTTGATCGTACTTCAACACCCGCAGACCAACCTTCTCCAAATTCTGGAACACCAGCGGGCCGGCGGGAATGGGATCGCCGTTCTCGTCCAGCTCCAGCTTGATCTGCTGAACTTCGTCCGAGGGCATGTAGTTAGGGGGCGGGATCAGTTCCGTCACGGTGTACTCGCCGGGTTTGATGTACTTACCTTCCCCCTCGGTGGGGTCCCACCACTGGATGGACTCCAGGACGCCGTTCTCATCGGTGTCAAACTCGTAGTCCCCATTGGTCACAGAGGAGAACTTGAAGGTAGCGGGGCCAACCCCCTCGTTGGTATTTGCGTCACGCTTAAACAGAATAGACTTGCCTGGTGTAGGGGGATTAGGGGGATCAGGCGGATTTTCCGTCTCGTCTCCATTGGTGAAGGTTACTTTGGAGGCTCCGCCGCTGCTGATAAATTTCTTACCGGAGAGGTCGGCTGTGCCGCCGGAACCGCTGATATCGGTCAGCAGAGATGGATCGTCTTCTGTGACTTCAAAGCGGAACGAAGGATCGGCATCGAAGTCGATGTGGACTGTTTCGCCGCCTTTCAGCGTAAATTTCAGGCCTGAACCGGTCTCTGTGATCTGAGAAGTAAAATCTGCGTCATTTTTCGTTGCGGTAAAGCTGTTGGGCTGGCCGGAAGTATAGGTGACAGTGAAGTCCCAAGTCTGATCGGAGGAAATGCCTTCCCCGATCTTTTTTGTTACTTCCAGGGACAGGTTGGCCAGCTCGTCCTTTTCAAAACTAAAGGGCGAAAAAATATGCAGACCGAAGGAGTTCCGCTCGGAGAAAATCGTGTCACGGATGGGCCGGGCATACTGAATGGTATCCACATAGCTGTCGCACTCGGCAAAGCCGTTGGTGGAAACCAGTTCCTCCCCGGTGGGGGTGCCGTTCTCATCCAGAGGATACTCCAAAAACTGTGTCTTAGCCTGCCGCATCCACTGGGCCATGTTGACGGTGGTGGAGGACTGGTCCCAGATCAGGTTATACCGCTCAGACGCCTCGTTGTTGTAGAGACTGTAGGCCATCATGTCCCGCAGAGTGTAGGCTCTGCGGCCGCCGTCCGGGTCCCGGAGGATCATGCCAGTCTCCACAATGATGCGGTATGTGGTGCGTAGATTACCGCTTTCGTCGAAAATGTATTCAGACCACTTTTCCATGGCCTCGTCTGCGCTCCAGCCGGGGTTGGAGCCGCCGGCGTGGTTGTCTGTCTCCGTCAGGCGGCCTAATAAGTAGAGAAATGCGCTGTTTGCCTTATACACCTGATAGAGGTTGCCGGGGGTAACGGACTGGGGATCGGTTCCCCACATGGAGGTGTAGTCCCCGTTGAGCCAGCCGGTAGACCAGGAATCGGAGTTCAGGTGGAACATCTGCTCCTTCTGCTGGTCCGTGATTCCAGTCTCTGCCTGGAACTCATCGGCGGTGGTTACCCACCGCTGGTTGTAACCCACCGTGGCGTCGTAGGAATAAACGCCATTGCTCACCGAAGTGCCGGCCATCAGCTGGGGGGCGTTGGAGCCCATGCCGTTATAGTGCATGGCGCTGGAGTTGTACCAGGTGATGTCGCTGCGGCACTGCTCCGCCGACCAGCCGTTGCTCCACACCACGTTGAGAGGAGTTCCGACCACGTGCCAGGTATCCCAGTCCATGGTGTTCAGGTCCGTGACGACCCCCTGTGGGAACTCGATGAGCGTGAAGCGCAAAAATGTTCTTTCTGGATCAATGGCCCATGCCACGTTGGAGGTGTGGGGTTTCTGTCCGCCGGGGCTACCTGGGTTATAGGCACCCACATCTCCGGTGGGGGTGACATTAGATGGAGCCTGGTTCGGCTTGGTCGGCTGAGGCGCGAACATGCCCAGGGTAATACTGGGATCAGCGCTGTACGCCGTTTTGATGTTATAGGGCAGTTGATAGGCAGAGATGCTGCTCATACTGTCCTCAGCCGGGTCCTTTTCTGTCCACTTTCCGTACTTCTGATAAGTTTCTCCATCCAGACTGTATTCCTCCAAACTGGCGGGGTCTCCTACAGCCCGGCTGATTGTCACAGTCTGTCCATCCATGCGGACCACCAAGGTCTCACCGGAGTCCATGGCCTCCGCCTGAAGTCGTGCCAGGCGCTCCGCCTCCCCGTAGGGACAGGGGATGACGGACTCGAACCGGGTCAAGCGGGAATTGAACTGCGTTTCTGCATTCATTCGAATGTATGCAATGCTGGGCAGTAAATCAGGAAGGTTGACCAAGATATCAGCTTTGTCCACCCAGCCGGTATCCTCCAGAGTGCTGCCCGTCCAGCCGCCTTCGGAATAACCGATCGTCAGGCGGTCTCCGCCGCTGTCCTCCAGCAGGGCAAAGGACTCTCCGGCTGGGATTTCTGCCTCCTGGGCGGTCCCAGTCTGGCTGGAGTAGACGGTCATGGGCTCCTCACCGCCATTCCAGGCGGTGGTGCCGGCTGGGGTTAGTTCAAAGCTCCCGGCGGGAGTGGATACCGCCTCTGCCTGATGATTGGATTCGCTTAATGCGAATGCTGTGGTTGGGAGCATTCCAACCATCATCACCACGGTCATGAGACAGGAGACGGCGTGTTTCCAATGTGCTCGTAAATGGCTGCGCATTGAGTTTCCTCCTATTCATTTGGCATTAGAAACAAAAAAAGGATTGCACTTTTGTGCAATCCTAAATAGAAGATTTGGCTCACGTGTTTCCAGTGGGCCATGCGTTGGCACTGCCGGTAAAAGGAATACCCTCCGGATAACGAGTCCAAACTTCCAGATGATATGTCTTTCCATCACCTCCAAAACTGTCTAAGTTATTGCGGCCGTATGAGCTGGTCTGGTCAGGCCACTGTACAGTCGCTCCCACGTTCCCTTCCGTGACATGAAATGCATGGTTTTCATTTGGCGACTCAAGTGCCACAACGACATGCCAGACATTTCCGGTCTCGTTATGCACGCGGAAGATGATGTCGCCAGGCCGGATCTGAGACAAATCATCCAGGCGGCGGCCTGGGTTGGAGCTGTCCCCGAAAATAAGGGAGCTGACCATAGCGGCATACCCGCTGCAGCCGTAATACTCACTGAGCCTGTATTGATTCATGATGTTCCGCGCTTGCGTGCAGGGCACCTCATTTTTGTTTGTGTTCGGCGTATCATGTGTGCCCCATAGGGTACCGGTTGGCCAACGAGTCTCAAGCTCCCTCAGAAGCTCCAATACGTTCTCTTCTGTGATTGGTTTTCCATTGACCAAAAATCCGCCGGCTGAAGCTGATGTGCCGGGCGCTGCTGTCTGGGTGCCGCTTAGCATACGATAGAGCATGACTGCGATATCTCCTCGTGATATTTCGGGAGAGAGCACAGCCTCCTGAGGCAGAAGGCCCAGCTCCAGTGCGGTCTGAACCGAGCTGCTGTAGTCCCACAGATGAGTGGGATAATCCAAACAGTGAAGGGCTACAGTACAGGCGTCAGGAACTGTGACAGGATCTGTGGCTCCGAATACATCGGAAGTATACCCGATCATGAGGCCGGAGACGCTGCAGTAGCCGACATAGGGCCTCGCCCACGCAGGGACGTCTCCAAACGCACAGAGATTGGAATAGTAGTCCTCGGAATCTGCAAGTGCGCTTCCTTCATCTGAGATCCTGGTTAGAATAACAGCAAGTTCCGACCGGCTCAGCGTATCATTCAGCCGCATATCTCCGGAACTGTCACCAACCATAATGCTGCGCTCGGATAGATAGAGCACAGCTTTCTCTGCCTCTGTCCAGGAGTAGGCGGAAGTGCGGACGGGTAATGCCGCATAGAATAGCGCTGCGGCGGCGCATGTGACTGCGATAGACCGGTACATAAACATCTTCCTTTCAGCTTTTATCAGTCCTATACGCAGGTCACACCGTTTTTTCAACAGAAATTGCTTTATCGCTCGACCGCCTGGACGCACCACCGGACGCTGTAATCCCCGGCGACACAGGTGATGAGCGTGATCCGGTTATCGGCAGTCGGCTCCAGATAGCTCCAATCGTTGCTTGCGATCTTCCTCACAGTCTCCACTTCATAGGTCCTGGTTCCGGCGGAGGTGGTGTAGGTGATGGTGTCTCCCTCCTCCAGATTTTTAATGGCTCCAATAACATATTTTGCGCCGCGGTTATGTCCGCACAGACCTACGTTGCCGTCCCAGACGCTGGTGCTGGTGAAGTGGCCCAGCCCCTTGTTCATGCTGGATGTGGTCGCGCCCTCCCAGAGGTAGTAGTTTTTGACGCCGATGGCCGGAATGGATACCTTGCCGATGGCGCCGTTGGAGAGCAGAAAATCATCTGTCAGTTCCGTGTACTGGGGGAACGCAGGGAGCGTGGGTGTCTGAATGCCGCCGGTTTCAATGCCCGGCAGGATAACGGAGCCGCCGCCGCTGCTGATCCCATAGCTGCCAGATCCGTCAGCTGTGGCCACGGTAGCCTGAAGTCCGGGAAGAAGCGCTTTCTCCATCACGCCGGTCTGCGTGGTGGAGAGGACACCGTACTCCAGTTCAGGGACCCGATAGTCCACAATGTTCGGGCCGCCGTAGTTATACTGAGAGCCGTAGACATCCTCGTAGGATGTGGAGCCGTAGTATTCCGGAGTTCCGTCTGTCACAAACTCGTAGTCGGCGGCCTGCGCAGTCATCGGAAGAGCGCACAGCATCGCCGCAAGGATCAGCCCGCAGAGGCTGCTGCTTCTTCTTTTTCGCATGGAGCTTCCTCCTCCTTCAGAATAAATTCATGCCAGTCCGCTGTAGATCCCTGAGTGACAGCGTATTGATGGGTGCCGAAGGCATGATGTACGATGAAAGTCTGGCCCACCAGCTTTTTCGTCAGGGAGCGGCTGATTTCCACTGCGACAAGGCTCTCTTTTGCGAGAGCCAGTCCGGAGATGTCGATCTCAGGCTGCTCGGCCTGCACCCGGAATTTATCGACCAATTTGTAGTCCCGGGGGTTGTCACCGGGTACATAGACCATGACGTTCTTGCGGCGCTTAAAAAGAACGATAGCCAACACGGCAATGCCGGCCGCAAGAAGCAGAAGTAAAAGCAGCAGGAGGAGAGGCGAGGTGTTTCCGCTGAACAGACCGCCCAGCAGACCGCCAGCCGCTTCCGGCAGGATTTCGGTTCCGGTATATACGACCGTATAGGTGATGTAGTCAATGCCCTCCGCGGTCACTTCCCCGGTATACTCCGCAGTGGTGACGTAGCCGGTCGCCGCCTGGTAACTGCTGGAGGCGGAATAAGTGGCCACGGCCTGGTACCGGGACGGGACCAGCGCCTCGCCGACAAGATCAGTGCCGGTGACCTGCCATTCGACACTTACGAGGGAGAGCGTCTTCCCGTTTTTGACTGTGGTTGCCGGTACATAGGACATGTCATTTCGGTCCAGATTTCCAATAACCTTTGTTTCTGTGGTTGTACTGTATTTGGTGGTGTAACCGGCAGCCTCTGTGACCAGAGTGGTGTGGTCAAGGGCCAAAACCCCTGTAAACTCTCCGTCGTCGTAGGCAATGCTGGGCTCCAGCGCAGTCAGAATGTCCGTCAGATTTTTGGAGGCGGTCTCGACCGTCACTGTCTCGGTGACAGTTTTCGTCTCCAGATACGGTTCTTCCTCCTTAGTGGTATAGGCCCAGGTATAGTGATAGCCGTCATAGTCGATGGACTGCTCCTGAAGGCTTGCCGGATCGACGTCGGGGGGGAGTACATAGGTTTTCACCAACCGCTGCTGGCCGTTCAGATTTTCTATGACAAAATCTTCCGGTACCTCAGCGGCAAATGCGCTGGTTGTCAGGGACAGAATCAGCAAGAGGCCCAGCGCGATATGACTCATACGCTTCATGGGATTGCTCCTTTACAAGTTTTGTTTGATGATTTTTGTGATAATACCCAGAGCGACGCCTCGTTCTGCATCCAAATGGGTAACCACAAAACTGACGCTGTCTTTTTTCCCTGGCATGCGCCGATCCAGGCAGGCGTGAGCAATGGCGTTGACGCCGTTGGTCAGGCGGAGAAACACCATTCCCTTATGGACATCTGTGACCTTTCCGGCATATTTTCCCTGGACGTGGCACTTCTTCAGGTTGTCCTGGTCGGTGTTGTTGGACACGCTCTTTACATCGGCCTGGATGGAGATGTCCTCCAGACTGTTGCGCTGCACCGACAGAATGCGGACTACGATCCGGTCGCCCACATTGAAGTGGTCACGGGCGTCTCCGATCCAGTCCCAAGCCAGATCCCGCGCCAGGATGGGGCACTCCACGCCAAACGCCTCAATGCGGACCGTTTTTTCAGCCACCGCGGTGACACGGGCCTGGACAAGCCGACCCTCATAAATCCGGTAAGAGCCCGTCTGGTCCGTGTCCAGATAGAAGATCTGGCGCTTTTTCAGCATGGCCTCTTTTCGGCTTGCCACAACGCTCCTTGTTTTGTTGTCGATGCCACGCACGATGAAGTCAATCTCAGCGCCCATCATGGCGCTCAGAATTTGGTTCTGCCTGCGCATGAGATTGGCATAGGTGTTGTCGGAGGGGCGGCTCTCCAGGACGAGCATCATCTCCCGGGCCGGGATGACGATGCGGAAGCCCTTATACTCCACAATGACCAGAGATTTTCCATCTTGACTCTGCTCAACGCCTCCCAGCGTACCGGTCAGGATACGGCGGGTGCGGTAGGCGTTGCGGATCTCGTGCCAGATGGTGTCCTCAAAGTTCTCCGGGGTTTCAACCTGAGATTTCGCGTCGATGGGGAGAATGCCGGAAGCGTTGAGCCGGGAGACGACCTGAGCGGCAGGGTCTGCGTCTGCGGCCTTTCTGCGCTGAGCAGGCCGCCTGGTTTTCACAGCAGATGCGGCTTGCTCAAGGTCGGGGGCCTGCGGAACGGGGAGGGGAGCAGCTGTCTCAATGAGGCTGAGACTGCTGTTCTCGGCTGGTGATCCCGCTTCAGATAAAAGGTCGTCCAGATTCTCGACTGGGGGAGTAGAGGTATCGCCGCTCTCCAGCCGCTCGGTTTCCTCTGCGCCAGGCTCTGCCGGTTCCGAGGGTGGATCGAAGCCCTCAAACGGAGGGAAACTCACTCCTTCGTCCGCGGGAGCTTCAGTGAGGAGTTCAGCAGAAGCAGCCGGTGGGTCGATTGGGATTGCGCCGATAGCGTCCGCCGCAGGCTTGGCGGTGATTGCAGCGTCCTCTGCCAGCACGGTTGGGGACGGAGCTTCTTGTTCGGTGTATTCAGGGGCCTCGTCGGCAGAGAAGCCTTCCGATGCCAAAACCGAAGCCTCGTCTCCGGGCTGCCCGGGTTGAGGCAGGGCGGCGGGGAGCTCCTCAGAGGGAACTGCGTCAGTGACTTTCTTTCTCGGCATAGATCAATCCTCCTTTTTATCTTGCCGTTTCATAATGAAATCTTTGCTGATTGCGACAACGGACGGCGCTTGCGGTTTTGGTGCGGCTACGTGCTCCGCGTCCTGCTGCGGTTTTTTTCGAGGGGTGGGGGTGGCCGGTGTCTTGCGCGTTTTCCGCGCAGGAGCGGGTTTTGGAGAAGCTGCGTGACAAGCGGAGGCTGTCGTATCGGCGGCCGACCTCCATTGCGGAATGTGGGCGGAGGCCTTGCTGGGACGCAGTTTCTTCGCCTCTGGATGGTTGGAATAGTCATACTTGTCAACTTCGAGCACCTTCTTTCCGCGGATGATCACCAGCGCCCGGTCCGTGTCAAGCCGCATGACCTCGTCCATGGTCAGGACACGGCGGCGCCCAACTCCGCTGGTCTCCCGAAATTCGGGGGTGTAGTTGGAGATGCGCCAGGAACCAAGCTGACGCGCCTGAGAAGTGACAGAGATGGATGCCTCGCCGGTGCGCTGGCTGATAAAATCAGCTGTGAGTGCGTCTGAGCAGCCCAGGAAGAGCGTCACATCGCAGTTGCCCAGGATTTCCTGCCACTGGTTGTAGGGATAGCGGTTCTGCAGCCCCGCCAGATTTTGAAAGACACACGACATGCTGATCTTTCTGGAACGGATCACAGAAATCTTGCGGGATAAGTCCGGGATTACGCCGCAGGCACAGAGTTCTTCGCCCAGTACATGGACCGGGACAGGCAGTTCCCCGCCAGGGCACTCCTGGTCCGCGTACCGCACCAGGCGGATAAAAACAAAGGAGAGGAACAGAGACGAGAGAAAATCAAAGGTGCTGTCCTGGTCGCTGGTGATGCAATAATAGGCGCACCGCTGCTTGCCGGGTAGTTCCAGATCGATCTCGCTGTGGCTGGTGATGTTGCGGATGTCGCGGTTCTGAAAGACCTGCAGGCGGCTGCCTAGTCCAATGATGACGCCGCCGCGGACACTCTCCGAAGACTGTCGGTATATGCTAAAGGGAGCCTTGGCGGGATGGTCCATGGGCAGGATATCGAACATGCTGTTCAAATCTTTCTCGGAGTTCAGAGTGAGCAGTTGATAGACCTCGCCGATATTTTTCTGATTGTCCGGATACCCCTGATCTACATACAGAACCAGCGCCTTGAGCAGATTCATTTCTGCGCTGTCCCAGAAGTGATCGCCCCGCTCATTCCCGGTGTTTTTGATAATGACGTCACAGAAAAGCTGAGCCATGAGTTCCTGCCCCTGAATTTCACCAAGGCAGTTCCAGGAGTCGGAACAGGATGGGGTCACCAGATTGAATACCTTCACGATGTATCCCTTGCCGCGCAGGTAGTCGCTGGTCTTTTCATATAACTCGGATTTGGGGTCGCAGATGATGAGGGATTCTCCCCCCGGTTTGGAGGCGGCCTGCAGGATGCGGTTGACGCAGTAGGCGCGGGTCTTTTTTGACCCAGAGGAGCCATAGACGGCAACATTGGAATTGAGACGTGTTTTTTCCGGAACACAGACCACCTTACCGTCCAGCAGACCGAGAATGGTGCCGTGATGGGTGCGGATATCCGATACCAGGTCCAGGACCCCTTTCATCTCTTGGCGGGTCATAAAACCAGCGGTGCCATAGGTGCCCTTGTGGGAAAAGATCAGATTTCGTTCCCGGTCATACTCGCCTGTATCGCTGCCTCCCATCTTCATGACCATCAGGATCAGGAGCCCGAGGCAGAGAATACAGATACCAATGCCATAAAGGCCGTACGGAAATCGGAACGCCGAGGTGATGCAGGCGAGAAAACCTGGGTCAGGAAATGCAGGAGAGGTGCCGCTATACATTGTGCCGCCGCTCTCTGCCCACACCTCATAGTTGTACATAAACTGGGCGATATAGCCGCCTGCGTATAGCAGCGCCGCCAACGCGGGGGGAATGATAAGGAGCAGTTTAAGTAGATTCTTCTTCTGGATGGAGCACACTCCTTTCAAATATTTCAAAGTCGATGCTTTGGATCGTGACGCGGGGGCCGCAGACGCGGCGCAGGACCGGCTCCTGAAAATCAAAACAGATCAGCGTGCCAACCCGGCCCTGCAGTTCCAGGGCGGTATCAAACCGCTGGATGCGGGGCATATCGCAGGTATAGGCGAAAAGTACAGGAGCGCCGTTTTCGTCGATCGCGTCATGCTCGACGGGCCAGCCCGGCCGCTTGGGGCTGAGGTTTTCACATAAAATGCGGTCCAGATCAGCGTGCTGTGTCGGGCTGCAGAGCAGCTGCAGTATCACCTCCCCTCGGTGGTCGCTGGTCAGGAAATGGAATCTGTCAAAGTTCCCGTCCAGAATAAAGTAGTTGTGCCGGAGATCCGGCGTGCTGGACATTAGGCTGTACAGCATATCCATGCTGCTGCCGAATACGATTCCCTGGATTGCCGCGCCGCGGAACCGCCCGGAAAGTCGCCTGCTGCACAATTCAATCTGCAGCAGGGCCTTCAGCCGCATTTCCGCCTTGTACTCCCACTTCATCATGGAAGGGCCGGTGTTGTAGACGACAAAAATACCGCCGTCTGCAATCAGAACGCCGGTTGAGCGGGAACCGCGGATTTTAGCTGCCTGTGGACCCAGCTCTTTCACCTCTCGGGAGTGATAATAGGCAGGCAGATGGACGGGATTGACGGGGGGAACCAGATTGGGCGAAAAAATCGCCTCCTTTTCCCAGCTGAAGACGTACGCTCCAGCGTTGAACATGGTGACAAGCACCTCGGCCATCCGATGGAGCCGCAGACGCCGGGGAACCTCGCTCTTCAGGACATTGGTTTCGGCGTTACCAGTCAGGTAGGGGCTGAACCGTTCAGGGGACTGTTCAAGAAGCAGGCCCTTGGCCTGGGCTGTCAGTCTCAGCCCGCGCAGGCTGTTGCGATAAAAGGTCCGTATCAGCTTAGTCCGCCGCATTTGAGTGAGCAGATTTTCTTTGTAGGATGCGCCACCAGGAAGCCGGGCGACTTGTGAGGTGGGAAATTCGCCGGAGATGGCGGTGAGGGTGAGAAGCAGATAGGAGAGCGTGTCGTCGGCGGGGAGCCGCAGGGGAGTGGACACGATGGGTGGACCTCCTCAACCACGCATTTTCTACCGAGGGTGCGTATGACCCCGGTAAAAATCGTGGCCGCAAAATTGGCAAAAGAGTTGTGGGACAACGAACAGAACGAAAAAGGCGGGGGTGCTGAAAGTCAAGGGACAAAATAGTTAGAAATCCGATATAGCCTGAAGGGCCTTTTCCCTGGCCTGGAGCCAGATTGAGAACTGCCCGCTGTCCATCACCGATATGCGCGTGGCATCGTTTTCCCCGATCTCCGTGGTATTATAGGCGTCACAAAGAAGCCCGCTGTCATCTGTCATGAGAAACGACGCGACAATATCCAAAAGCTGCTTCAGCTCCAGATTGTCGTAGTCTCGGACACGGCGGTCCGGGAGGTCGCGGCTGTAGATATGGGAGAAGCAGACCACACAGTGATGAAAGTGGGGGAGTGGGCAAGACTTGGCGTATTGGGCGAGGGCATTGTGCAGCGGGTCCAGAAGAAACTCGCCGGAAAGATGCTGCTTTCGTTTTGGCAGCAGGCTGGGCAGCGAGATCTCCACGATGCCGTCCTTGCACTGAATCCCAATATTCAGCATGGTGCTTGCAGAGGAGAGATATTCCTCCTTTCTCGTACCTGTCGTTGTATAAATCAAATGGCGCAGACGGCAGGCAATCTGCTCTGCGCGGAGGGCGGCATCCACGGAGAGAGCCTCGTAGTTTTCCGGGTATCGCTGTATGTCCGTCATGTTCATGGCATAGAGCGCGTTGGTCAGCCTGGACAGTTCATCGAGAATTGAGGTGATACGCCGTGAAATAATGACTCGGTTCAAAGGCACGCTCCTTCCTCTTTCTGATAGTATTGGACCTGCCCCTCCGGTGTGACGGTGCAGAACCCACTGATGTTGGGCGCTTCGATTGAGGCGATCTGCTCTGGTTTGTCCACCACGATGATGTAATGGGGCGGGTCATCTGTTTGAGTAGACAGCACATGGCTGATGAGAGCTTCCTGGCCCCAAGACACATACACGATTTCGTATACTTCATCGTTGGCAAAGAATATAATTTTTGCCGGAAAATCACCGGTGGAGTGGAAATCCACCTGGTCGATGAAATCGACGAGCACCCATACGGCACGCGACAGTCCGCGGTCATACTCCTCCGGCTGCTGAACGGCAGTATAGAGACCGTCTTGCTGCTTGAAAATTCGCCGCTGGCGTTCCAAAAAGGAGAGAAGACTCTGAATCTGTTTCTGCTTTTTGGGATAGAGGCCAAGAAGCTGTGCCTCCGATAATGCGCGGTACATAGTGACATCCCGCAGGATTCCAAGCGCCTCTTGCCCGTAAATTTGGTCACGCGTTTTGATGTCTATGCGCCTCCTATGCGTATTCCGGTCGTATTGCAGACGTAGAGGCAGAAGATATGCGCAGAATATGCGTATACTGTGCGCCTAACCCGCCATCTGCTTTTCTTTTCGCTCCAGCAGGGCCTGCAGTTCACGACGGTCCGTAGTGATCAATTCCTTCTCCAGCTGACTGCACTTGATCTCCACGGCGATGTTGTTGTTATTGGTGCTGATCAGAGCGTTGCCCCGCTCAAAGTGGGTGATTTGCATAAGTTCCGCCTCGGAGAGATGCAAAATGCGCTGGACCCGTTGGGCCTCCTCATCCTCAAGGTTGAGCACGATTTTGGTTTTACTGTTGTTGATGATGCCCTTTCCATATGTCCCATCCTCAAGGGCAAAAAAATCGTTCAGGTCCTGCGTGGCACAGATCAGGCTGCCCCCGTATCCCCGGACGGTTTTTGCCAGCTCCAGGACGGATTCAGCTGCCTGCCGGTTGCTGCTGGCGCCGATCAACTGCCAGCACTCGTCGATAAAGATCGCCTTCTCGGCCGTGCGGTTCTCCTTGGCTTTGTCCCAGACGAAATCGAGGGCGACGAACATGCCTACTGTCAGCAGGTCGCCGGTCAATTCGGAGATGTCCAATACGGTGTACTTATTGTCGAGAGATACGTTGGTCTGCTGATTGAACGAACGGGCGGAGCCGTTGACCAGGCGGTTGAGGATATTCGCCATGCGCTGGGTGGCGGGGGATTCTAAGAGAACGGTATAAAGGTCGCCCAGGACCGGCATTTTCCGATATTGTCCGGGGTGATCCGGGTCGTCCAGGGAGACGTTATTGTGGGTGATCCCCTTCAGGGCATAAGTGCGGATCATGGCATCGTCCAGAAGCTGACGCTCCTCATGGCTCATATCTGGAATCAGAAGGGAGAAAAAGGTGTGTAGTCTCTGAATTTTCGAGGCAAGCATAGATTTTTCAGTCCCCGGGCCATCCAGCAAATCATTCACAGACTTGTCAACCTGCCGGATCTCCATGATGTTGATACAGTTGCTGGAGGCGGGAGAGATGGTGATAAATTCCCCGCCGATGTTCATGGCAGCACGGTGAAACTCATGCCCCTTCAGCGGGGCCAAGATGAAAACTTGGATTCCTTTCCTCCGCATGCGCAGCGCCATCAGCTGGAGTGTGAAGGTCTTTCCGGCACCGCTGGTTCCTAAAATCGAGATGTTTGCGTTTTTATAAACTTTTGAATCGAAAATATCCAAGACAATGAGAGAATTGTTATGTTTGTTGACCCCTAGGAGAATGCCGTTGTCGTCGCACATCTCATAGGAGGTAAAGGGGTAGCAGCTGGCAACGCCCATGGTTAGGGCATTGCGTTTGGAGCGATCGTACAGCCGCCGGTCCAGAGCAGTGAGAGGCAGAGACGAAAGAAAAGCCTGCTCCTGGCAGAAGAAGCAGACTTGCACATCCATATCCTGCGACAGCAGGAGTTTTTTCATTTCCGAAACTTTCCACTCCAGATCTTCCACCGTGTCCGCAGTGACTGTGACCAAAAGATTCAGATAATAGAAATCTTCGTTGTTGCCCATCCCCTCTTTGAGGAAATACCCAGAGCGAATTGCGCCGTCCAGGTCATCAAAGTCGGTATTGGTGTCTGAGGTGTCTTTAAGCCTGCTTCGGTTGATACGAAGCTGTTGGCCAAGTTTGTGTATCATGCGGTCCTTTGGCTGGCGGGTCAGGAAAACATCCAGGTCGATCCCGTCGCCGGCGTTGACCAGCAGGCTTAGCCAGCCGGCGGGCACCTGACTTTTGTAGCCATCCGAAGGGACCAGAAGATATGCGTAGTACAGGCCGTCAATGCAGATATAGCGGCTATGGGTGAAGTCGATCTGGTCGGGAGAGTAGAACTCGTTGGACGGGATGTTGTCCAAATCCCTGCCCGCTGCCATGTACTCCGCCAGAACTTCCTGTACTTTGTCGGAAAAGGGGCGCTCTCCGCAGGCCCTGCGGCACAGGATGTTGTAGAGAACCTCGCAGGTGGCCTCATCTTCGTCCTCTGGGAACAGAACCTCGTTGCCGCACTGGCGCAGATAGTTCGCGGCAGTGCGTGCTGCTGTCTGCAGTGAGGCGATGGCGTCCTCTTCTTCTTGTCCCCGCTTTGTTCCAGGATGGGGCTCGTGCTCAAAAATGAGGAAAAAACGGCGGGTGATGGCCTCTCGAGAGCCCAACTGACTGATTAGTTTGAGATAATCTTCCTGGAGGACCCGACAGCGTTCATCAGTTTCCTGAGCCAGTTCCCGGCGGACAGTTTCCATGTGCCTGTTGATGTCTGCGCGTCTGGTCAAAGCCTTGAACTGGATCTTGACGGGAGCAATTTTGAGATAGGAGACGAAAGAATAGATGATGCTGCGCTGTTCCCGGGCGCTGCGAAGCAGGAAGTTTACAGGGATGACTTCTACAAGTTTGACATACCGGTGGTCGCGGGTGTAAATGATGCCGTGCTCCACCTTCTCGATGGGAATGTAGTTGGCAATCTCGTTCAAAGGCTTTACAGTATCATCCGGCGGTAGAAAGGTCTTGAATTGCGTCACCTTTTTCTCTTTGAAGTCTACCTGGTAACGAAGCCGGCTCCTGGGAGGCGGACTGCCTTCGGATGCCGCTTCCTCCGGCGCATGGCGGCGCTTGATTTTTGGGAATCTGAGGCGCCGCCGCCCGGCACCCTCCGGCTCCTGCTGCCCCTCTCTGGTGAGAACGCGGCGGTTGCGGAGAAATGTGAAAAATATCTGAAGAAATAAGGAGAGGCTTCCTCCGGACACCCCGATCAGAGCCACCAGCGCCAGCGGCAGAGCCGTTACGCAAAGGATGATGACCCGAGTTGTCAGGGACAGGTTCAGACCGAGAACCGGGATTCCGACCAGAAGGGCAAGAATACCGGCTTCGATGACATTGCGTGTTTTGAACAGGCCGCCAAGAAGGGTGCCCCCCTCAATGAAATTTGGCGGGATCACATAGGTATCCCAATCTTCGTGATTCATCTGTCCGCCCCCTTAAACGCGGTCCTTCCGTTTGGGAGGCTGCGGGAGCTTGCTTATAATTTCGGTGCGATAAGCGACCTCGCCGTCCGGAGCTTTGTAGGGGGTCTTTTTCACGGAATCAGCAGCGTATTGCTTATACCACTGCGCGCCGTCTGCCGAGGTCACCTTGCTGTAATCTCCTTCAGGGCGAGTGTACTGGTCCACATGATACATCCCAAACTCGACTCCCTCCGGGTGCTGGGGAGTGACCTCAACGCCGGTGATACGGCCGCCGCCGATCTCAACCTCACGGAAGGTGATGCTTTCCATGTTTTTTTCGCCCAGGGCGGTATAGCCCATATAGGACATCATGGACTGGGCGGCCATGTCACCGGTGATGGACCCAGCGGTTCGGATATCTCCCTTTGCTACCCGGCCGATCACGTTATTGGCAAAGTCCCCGCCTTTCTGCAGAGAGGACATAAAAACAGCCGCCCCAATGCTGGGGTGATGGGGAGGGGAGACAACTGCTGCGCCAGGGCCTGTTGTGGAAGGCTGGCTGGAAACTTCCTTCCCGCCCAAGGTGGTACTGTGCGTATGGGAGGTGTGGCTGCTGTCACGTTCCCCCACAGACTGAGTATTTGTCTGCGAGGCATGCTCCTGTTGGACTGTGCTTGCGGCAAACGACGACTGATCTGTATGGACAGAGTGTTCCATTGTAGCCGTCTCGCAGGTGGCAGAATGCGCCGCGGCAGAACTGGCCGCGGTGGTATGCGCTGCAGAGGTGTGTTTTGTGGAAGTGGCGGTCTTGACGGCGTCGTTTGTGGCCTTTCGTACCGCAACGCCCGCAAGACCGCCCCGCAGGAACCCGAACGACGAACCATCTGCGCCTTTGGCACCGGCAGCACCCGGGGAGCCGGAAGATTTTCCCCCGCCAATGAGATGGCCCGCACTGGATGCGACTGTGGATACCGTCTTAGCGGCGATCATGACCTCGGCAAGCAATGAGCCTCCGGTGTGGCCGACGTTGACGCCCAAGGCGCTCATGAAACTGTCAATCTTCTGGCTGACTTTCAAGAAGGCGACGGCGCACAAAAACCAGATCAGGAGATTGCCTGTTACGGTCTCTTTCCCGACTTCTGCGACTTCCTGCTCCACCTCTGCTTCCGTGATTGCACAAGAGGGGAACGCAAAAAAGCATGCCAGGACGAGGATTATGGTCAGGAATTTGATGATTTTGTGGTATTTTTGCGTAATAACACCTCCGATCAGATGGAAAGAGGATTTGCGATGAAAGAACCGACCATGGATATGAAGAGGCGAAGGCACCACGCGTTCATAATCAGCAAAAAGACCTGTCCTCCCAGCATCCGGCACCAGCTTTTGAAAATGTTAGACGTGCTCTGAGAGGCGCCCATGGCGATAGCGACAGGCGCCGTATAGACGAGCACGCCCAGCAGGACATAGCGTTCAGCGGCCTCAAACAGTAGTTTGATGTAATTCCAGGCCAGTATGATGATCAGAATGAGCACGATCAGAGTGACCGCGCCGTTGGCGCACACTCCAATGATGACAAGCAACACGGATTCGAAGCTGGCAAAGTCCAAAGAGGGGAGGGATGAGGTCATGATCCACTGATATGGCGTACCGCCAATGTCAAGAACAAGTGCGGTGATGCTATCGGCAAAATAGGCCAAAAGAATGAAAATGACAGAGCGGATACTCAATTTCACAGGATCTTCTGCCTCTATGCCTGCCCCAAGCCAATAGTTCCGGAACAGATTCCATACCCATATCAGCAGGATCAGACCAATGGCAAGGGCGACAAAAATATCGTACATAGTGGCAGCGGCGGGGAAATAACGCAGGAAAACAGACATGTCACAGCCTAGGGCGCCCAAAACTGATGAATTGAATAAGTCCAGGCCGTACATGATCTGCTCCGCGATCCACTCTACAATGCCGTCTAAAATACCCATAGGTCAGGTAGACGAGGGGGTCCACTGACCGCCCTGGAAGAAGGGAGTGATGTACGCCATGATGAAGCCAAGACCATTGAGTACGACCCAAGTGATGATAATTCTCTTGAGCCACGCTCTGGATTCATCCACGGTTCTCCCCGAGCGCGAAAAATTCATCAGCAGCAGTGCGACGGCGGCAGTGACAATTGCGGCAATCGTTGAGATCGAGAGGATTTGCGTGTAGACGTCCTGCATGATTTCCGATGCTTTTGTCCAGATCGTTGTTCCAGCCGCCGATGCCGGAAGGCAGAAAGCCGAGCTTAGGGACGCCGTAAGGAAAGCGGTGTATAGAATGCGCCCTGGCGACGTCGGTTGCTTAGAGGGTGGCGTGGATACAGGGGATTCTCGTTTCAAGTGCAGACCTCCTTTTTGGCTCAAATGAAATCAGGGCGACACCTGAACGCAGATCAGGTATCGCCCAGGGAGAAAAAAGGCACGCCCTGATAAGGGCGTGCCTTTCTCTAAATTTCATTCGGCATACAGTTTTGAGCATGACCATTGTACCACAGGTAGATTTGCATTGTAAGAGCAAAACCCTGCCAATCTACTGCCGATTTACTGCCAGGTTACTGCCGTCGTCCTCTGGCGGGAGCAATTCATCCAGAAACTACGGGTTGTCTCGTGGGTATAGTCGCATAGGATCGTGTTCTACGTGTGGACAGCCCCCGCCTGCGTCGATCATGGGGCGAAGGCTGATGTCTATGATGTACAGGCGAAGCTGCACCATGCTTTTTTATGCAGTGATCTTTTGCTGTGCTTTTACATAGAATACGTGTATGGGAGTGTGCATCTTTCATGCCTCTCTCGCTGCTTTATAGGAGATGTGATGGTGACGTTCCATAAAATGGAGGGGGTATTTTTGGACGTTGTTACGAATTCTCCGTGAAAAGTAACAAAAAGATAACAAAATTGGGTTGACAGATCTTGAGGAGGAATGCTACAATAGACGTACTTTTTCAAGGAACTTTGGAAAATAAACAATATATGCGAGAAAGGAGCACGAGCGGTTATGGATGCTAAGCAGGGCAAACGCCGCGGATTACTTCGTGCAGAAAATGCGGGCGTCTATGATCGCAAGGGCTCTACGAAATTTTTGCGTTCTGTAGATTTAAAAGATCCCCCGAGGAATTTAGAAAAAGACTTCGTATTAAAGGGACACTTTTTCCCGCAAGATGATATATTTCCTGCAGACTAATTCGCACATTACTATTGTGGAAGAAAGAGCGGCCTTTGATAAGGTCGCTCTTTTTGTTGCTACGTGAGAAGGGAGAAGGGTTATGGCAGGCAAAGAGAAAGATTCAGCTGAGAAATCAAGAGAATTTGAGGGACTGATTCTGGATTTAAAAAAAAGAAGATTGGGCCTCTCTCCAGATGAGTTGAGCAACTATGGTTTTTTGATGTACGGTTATTATGACTGCCTTGATATCTACCATACGAAATCATGGTTTGAGTTCTCTCCTATCGGTATGGAATACGCTGATTATGATGATGAGTCAAAAAGCGATCCTGAAGTCACCAAACATGGAAGTTTTTTTGATCATCATCCAATCAAACTGATTTTTCCTTCGAAGACGTGCCAGGAAGAGATGGAGCAAACTGGCTTTTCCTTTGAGCCGTGGCGTAGGGAAAGTCAGTGGAAATCAAATGAGAACAAACAACAGTATCCGCTGATTTCAATTTTGCAATTTAACGTAACGAATGATTTTCTTACTGAATATAAGACACCTCAGAACTGCCTACGACAGGTTGCGCATGGAATTGTTCATGTAGCAAAGCATATAGCTAAATTTAAGACGGAGGATAACAAATTCGATAGGAAAAGATTTCGCGACTTGAATTGTGGGCTATTTCAGTCCATAGGCTCCCAAGATTATGTCCTGCTGTGCCGTACGCATAGTTGGGAAGATGTGTTCAAAGTAGCTGATGCATTACATGCATGGAAATTTAAGGTGCAGGATGAAAATAGAAAAACGGACAAGATAGAAACCGCTGCAATTTCCAACATTTATTTGACACCGGGTATTTCTACTGCTTTCTGTCAAGAGAGTAAAATGAATATCAACGATGCAAATATCGAAGCTGTCATTCGGTTGACTTTGCAGAGCGGGAAATCTCTCAAAGATTTAAGCATGGCATTTCTTGAGCAGTTTCCACAAGATAAGGATAAAGAAGGAATCAAATTCCATGTATTACATGGTCGTTATGATGGGGCAATTACATCGCTTTTGCCGATTTATCGAACTTTAAATTGGTTTAAGCCAGGGCAAATGCTGAGCCCGGATTCTGAGTTGTTTAAGAATTTTTTGGTGGACACCAATGCTTCCATTCGCATCCGCTTGCCGCATTGTGAGCAGTTTGCAGATAATTCACTGTGCCCTGATGATTCTCTTTGTGTGAACCGGAGTGTGGCATCCAGCATAGGAGAAGGCGAGAGCAGAAACCAAAATAGGTTTTTTGATAGAATAAATAATTTAGAAACGTGGGTCAAAGGCGATTTCGAAACAGACTTCCTATGTAAACACAAATTACATGTCCGACAGTCTCGAGCACTTCATGAACTACTAGTTCTATTGTCAAATCTAAGTAATAATCCTCATAGCAACGACATCTGTGTTATTTTATTGGATGCTTTTGATTCACTGCGCCAAAATATAACTTATTTGATTACAAAGGTGAACGAGACTGAAGCGTCTCAAGCAGAAGAATATTTGCAGTATATCGAAGATGGTATCCGTGACTTCCGTGATTACGTGGGCGACTATTTAATTTCTCTGGCACAAGCGGAGCGGTTGTTTATTGAAGGATTGAAGCTGAGCCATCAATCGATTGCCTCGGCTACGAAACTCCTCTTTGCGTATAACCAAGTAATCAGAAGCCTGACTCAACTGAGCAGCAGAGGGAGCGACTATTCCTATTCCTTTGTGGTCGTGAGTGGTGGATGTGATACAACAGGAGCGCACAATTTATTTGACTATGATCCGCTTCCCGATGAAGATAACAAACTGACAGAAAACCGTTTAATCGTAATTCAACTGTCTGAAATGAGCGTTTTCAATATCCAAGGAACATTATTCCGTATTGTGCATGAGGCCTGGCACTATTGTGGAGATCGACTGAGAGGAGAGAGAAACGAAGCCTGGGTGGATAGTTTGTCCCGTTCCATTTCAAAAACGCTATCAGTGTGTTTCTTTGGAAGTGGACCACTGATCGAAAAAGTGCTCAAAAAAACAAAAGATAAAAGTCTGAAGAAAAAAGTACAGCAGCTATTCAATCGGCAACAAAGAAAATTTTTTAATCAACTTAACAATGAACTGAAGTCCTATTTGAAAGATCAAGGGTTTTGTACGCATGATGAAATTTATGGTATGGCTTACCGGGATGATATCTATGCAGCCATACTGGGTTGGTTACAGCCGCCGGTAAATGAACGCTATGGGGAGAGCGAAGGAGAAGCTATTATCCGTAGCTTTCTTTATCAGAATCAAGCCGAACTGCATAAAAAGGTTGCAGAGGAAATAAAGAAAGTAAATGAAAAATCGAAAAACTCTATTCAGACGGTCAGCCACCAGAATTTAGAATTATATTACAAAGTGTTTCAAATATTACAGAAACAGGATCAAGCAATGCCGTACAAAATCTCTAGTTTTATAAGAAGCTGTTTGACCATGCTGTGTGGGAACTTTGTTTGCGAGAGTGACATAGATGAGTGCTTAGATTCCATGCAAATGGGTGAAAAGCTAAGGGAAAGTACTAAGGAACTTTGTCTGAACTATGATATTGGCTTTCATTGCAATCTTATGTATGAAGTTTATTCAGAAGCCTTTTCAGATTATATGGCCTGTTATACATTACAGACTACCGCAGCAGAATATATTCTAGACATGGTGTATGAAGATTGGGATATTGAGGTTTCGTTGCCAGTTCAGCGACTCTCGATTCTAAGAATTGGGAGTGTTATGGAAGCGATGAGCGGACAAGGCAAGGAAGAATGGCCTGCTGAGAGAGAGGTTTTGTTAACACTTCTTCAGGAGAAGTATGAGCAATTGCGCGATAACTGTAGGTGGTTAGAGAATAGAATCGATATTCTTCAGTTGCGAGAAAGAGTGGATACCCTATTAAATGAATACAAGTATTTTCAGAAGCTACGTATTAGCGAGCCGCTGGTGCAGTATTTGAAAAAATGTGGAGACGCATTGGACAAGCAAGTTTGTGTATACCCTGCACGAGAAGAGCAACTTCAGTATATTCGGACAACCTACGAAGCAGCAGGAAAGCTGACCCAACGAAAGGTACATGATCAAGTAGTAGAAGGCCTGAATACATTTTTGCAGTATTGGATTGATTTAAACAATCAGGCGGATAAAGCGAAGATGAGTGAGGCAAAGGAAGAATGAAAGAGAGTATACAATTAAAAGACTATCTAGGGGATAGAGTTTTGGAGCAGCGGGAGGAAAGAATACTTGCCCTAATAGAAAGTGCTCAGTTGGAACAGATGTCGCTTGTTCTCGGAGCAGGTATTAGTATACCACTAGGATTGCCAGACTGGTCAGAATTGTTGAGAATTTGCTTTGGAACATCTTTAGCATCAAATCTTCTACGGAGGACTGTTTGTACATCAGAGACTCGAGGAGAGATTAGAGACAATCCATATAATCAAGTGCATAGAGAGTGGAAAGAAAGTATGGAGATACAATTTAACCGCCTGACAATGGCATTGACGGATTTAGAAAAAGGCGTTAATCCACCGTTGGATAGTAATGCACTTGAAAATGGACAATATTTTTATCAATGTTTGGATTCGATCGTGGAGGCATTGGGATTAGAAGATAGACAGTTTCAGGATAGGCTCTTTATGGAATTGGTTAAGCAAGGGGTTATACCGACAAAGAGCTTAGAGGAGGTAAGCGGGACAGCGCTAGATGAGTGTGCAAAACTAATCAAATCTGGAACTGTGAAATCCTGTATAACATATAACTTTGACACACTTTTGGAAGCAACTTTATCCTCGAGCTATGGATTAAAAATTGACAATGACTATCATGTGTATGTAGACGCTCAAGATCCCATTTTCAGAGATGGGAAACCGGAGATCTATCATATTCATGGAAGTATTCCTGTCCCAATAAGTAAAGATGATCATACAGTGATTCAGGAGGGGAAACAATCAAAGAAAATCATTTTTGCGGAAGATGACTATTACGATATCGAAAGGATCTCATACAATTGGACGAATCTCGTACAAGCAGATTTTCTGCAAAGGTCTAACTGCGTATTCTTGGGATTTTCTGCGGATGATTATAACTTTCGAAGGATCGTAAAGCTAATGCCTAAAGGAGATAATTGTCATTACTTATTTATTGCCCTGGATGGCAAAATTAAAGCATGCCAAAAGGAGTTTAGTGGGCGTAGGGCTGCGATTGCCAAATTTCTGAAGGATAGTTTAGAACATGAAGCAATCCAAATCATTAGTTTAAATAGCGATCAAAAAGTCTCCCCAAAATCCCTTATGGAGAAGGCAATAGAAACTGTCAATAAAAATTACAAGGATATGATGGGTGCTGAGGTGTACCTACATGATGCGATGTCAGATGTGTGGTATGCCACAGAAGTTGCTCCAATAGATGCACTTCCGAATCTCAAGCAGAACATAGATGATTGGGTAGAAGAATTTCTGAAAGAGGACAAGGTTTCAGAGCAGATCATGCTCAACTATTATATGGAACTCAAAGATAATTACTGGAGTCGATATAGAATGTATCCAATTTGGACAACGTATGACCAGTTACCCAAAGATATTGCCAGGTTAAAAGTAATGTCATAACCTAACTAGACAACGACCGATGTTTATTTTGCACCGGTCGTTGTCTAGTTTAAAATTAAAATTATGGGATTGTCGAGATGAAGAAGCGACATCTGCTCAACTCAACAGAATAATGTGTACCTATTGAACCGAGCTCGCTTCATAATGCGGGTTAGTGTAACTGCGATTTTATAGTACGAGGAGAATTAACTTGCATGAAGAACACGATAACAGATAGTTTCAATGGTGTAATAAACATTGGTTCCGGTGAAGGCTATAACGCTTTCTTCAATGTGGACGGCCATGTAGTAAAAATTTTGCCTCTGACCAAAGAATGTGGAGACACCGTCTTTAGAATGAGCAGAATGGATGGCAAAGGCCCAGCTGATGATTCTCAGCAGTGGCTATATGGTTTTACGGAGGACAATTGCAGTGTTGCTATTCTGAAAAATTCTCGCTTCAGAGTTGGCCACACATCTGGCTGCGATATGAGAATAGCGCAGTTTTATACTCCTATCATTGCAAAAAGTACGAATCACGGTATGAAGGTTGATTTAAGTACCTTTGATGCTATTGAGTTTTATGGTGGTATCATGGATATTATCCATAACCCTGACCAAGCAATCGAGTATAATGGCAACAGCATCGCTTTCAAAAGCATCGATAATTATACAAGAGAATATAATGTAGAGATCGACGGGGAGAATTTCGAGGTTAAGTATTCCATTAGTACAGAAGAATTAAGTATGGACTTGGGAAAACTTCCAGATTTGAGAGGCGCCATCCATTCGACTCTCAGATTTAGCTTTCAGTCGCCAAGGATGCTGATGGACGTATTAAAATACTATTCTTATGCCATGTCTCTGTTCCAATTCTGTACAGGAAGACTAAATGTTTGCAGTGAGGTTCGTCTATATAAAAAAGAGAATAACCGCCCCATACTTCTTCGTCTGAACGATAGTTTTGATGACTATGCGAACAATCTTGATTGTATGGAAGTGATACGTTTGGGTTATCTTGATAGATTTTTGCCAAGTCTATTAAAACTGCTTAATGAAGATCGCACAAAACCACACTTGAATTTTCTACCTATGCGGAACAAAGACGTTAATAGCATAATGTACACAAATGTCAATGACCTCTGCATAGCATTTGAGATTGAATATTCTCGTTCCATAGATACCTCTTTAGAAAACGAGAGAAGTGCTGCAAAAAAATTGACAGAGGTTCTCCTTGATGTTATAGAAAAAAGGGAAGATTGCCCTGAAACTGTAAAAAACAAAGCAAAAGCGATCCTGAATACGCAGCTGAAGGACTTCACACCATCGTTGAAGGAAAAAATTGTATATATTTGTGAACGATACCATCAGTATGTAACGCCTTTGACTGAGCCGTTTGGGCATGACTCTCTAGGGATATCTACGTTTTACAGTAGCAAAGAATTTCAGGAAAAGATTGCGAAGTTTGTGAAAATCCGAAATTCTGCCTCCCATTCAAAGATAGTTTGGAATGACGGCATTGATATTTTTTGTCACCTGAAGCTGTACATCTATTTTAGTGTTTTAAAACGTACCGGAATCCCTCCAGAGTCCATTAGAGCGATTTTGAGTTGGATGTATGGACGGCTGTTTTGAACTCACAGATAGAACCCATCAGTTCAGTTTTCTGCTAGTTTTCTGTTGTCGCCTCATGCGGGAAAAACTCGTCCAGAAGTTTTATGTTGTCCCGGGTAGTATATCCCCATAGGATGGTACTCAAAGTATAGACAGCCTCTTTTCGCCGGCGATAATAGGTGCGATAACTGATGTCGTGCATGTGCGGACGGAGCTGCTCAATGATTTCATCCACATTTTCAAGTTTCTGTGGGGATAAATACGTGTAGTACAGGACCCAGTACAGTGCCTCGCCGTTTTTGTGCTTGCTCCGCAGGAGGGAGACAGCACCCTGGACCAGTTTAAGCATTTTATTGCTTCGCTCCACACACCGGGCGTACTGCTCAATATCAGTCCCGCTCAGGTCAGCACCCGCGCAATATAGAGAATCAAGAAATTCATCCACATCGCACCCATATTCGACGTGAAATTGGTTTTTTAGCTGGAGGACAGATAGCTCCAAGCTCCAGACAACGTCGCGGTATCGTTTGAGTAGGCGCCATGTGTTGTGGTATCGTGGGTCCTCGGTAAAGTCCGGTTTCTTATTTCGCACAGACATTCATACCGCTCCTCTCAAAATGTATGGTGCCGGCCGGTGATATGCTCAAAGAAAAATGAACCGCGGTGCCGCCGGCACCGCAGTGTACAACTAGATCCATCTGTATTTGATCGGGGAGATCACCTGAGAGGTGATTTGTTCCCTGGCAGTCAACTGATAATGGAGATAACTTAATATGCGCTTTCGCACATTTGAAACACTGGAACCCTTGATTTGCAAGGGGTTTCGCTGTCTCGTGAACGATTATGGAAATGTGCTGTTTCGGGACGCAAAGGAGCTCTTTTGAGACGTACAATTTGGTGTGCAGAGGGAAGTCATCTGCAGGAAGGGGATCGTCAGGCAATTTAATTTTGATATTGAACTGCATAGCGACATCTTCCTTACCAATAAGCACGTCGTCTACCTGGAACATAACAGATAAATAATGATTGAGATAGATTACGCTCCCACAGCGTCCGGGAAAGGAAACCAGAGATATATACCCAAGTTTGGATAACTTTTTTAGGAGGCGCCCAACCGATGATTTGGAGCGCCCCCACCGCTGAGCCAACTCCGAAAATGATATAATGGGGTTGCCGGTGCCATTGCGATAGTAAACGACAGGTCCAAGGTCTGAACCAATAACGCCTTGGTCCTTGTATATAGTAGAGAGCCACATGTCGAGTATAATATCTAGCTCGGAGAACCGATAAGAACCGGCAAACTTTGAAGTGATTGAGATCGGCATGAAAAAGAAGCCGCTCTCCTTTTGGCAGGGGCAATTATAATCCAGCACTGTATTGTGCGTTCTCCAGGCCAGTATGCGATACCGAATAAGTGGACCTCGCTCCAGCTTGGAGAAGGTAATCAAGCGAAGCTGTTGCAGGGAAGAGAGGATAGCAAGCGCTTGATGCTGGAAGCGGACGCGGAACCAGGTCATCAGGTCGGAAACTCGGCAGAGCCATTCTCCGGGGCGAATCGTATATGTGATACCGTCCATGCGGAGGTAGGAGGTACGGAAGTTTGCGTAGGTGCACAGCACGGTATAATGAAATAGGTGAGAATTGGGCCCAGCGCGCAGCGTGCGGTCAGAAATAAGTGTGTGAACAAAGTCTCGATAAATTCGGCACCGTGGGTAGTCCACGCTTTGCGTGATCTCCAACTGATATTCTTTCATAGATGTCTCCCCCAAAAAAAGAGAGGGGGACCCTACCAGTAGTGGTAGAGGTCCCCCTCGGTCAAAATTAAATGGACTGTGCGCCTCAACAAGGCCTGCTCCTTGTGAAAGGCAAAGTCTGGATGGTGCGGGATCAATGGGTCTTGCGTTTAGGGGGCGTAAGTGTTTAGCGTGCCCCCATGCTAATTCTCGTGCTAAACGTAGCATGTGCAGATACAGTATTGAGGTGCAGATAAATTCCTGCCATACAAAATAGTGCCACACAGAGATGTTCAAAATAGTACACTTTCAGCAGAAAACTGCGTTCTATTCACAAAAGAACAGTCCGCTCGATGCTTTGGTAAGGATGAGGTCCCCAGTTCGAATCTGGGTAGCAGCTCCAAAAATCCCCGGAAACTTCGGTTTTTGGGGATTTTTTGTTGCAAAAAGTTACTTTGTGGGTTGGCCAAAAATTTCTGACCCACACCGTGACCCACACGCGGAAATGAGACAACGGAACCAATGGACACAAGAGTGCCGGACAGGAAGAAGGGCTTCCTGTCCGGCGCATTTTTCTTTCTGCCATTACAGGACCTGCTCCAGGAAGCTGCCCATGGCGGCGGCTGCCTCGTCCTGTTTCTGCCTGGTGGCGTGGGTGTAGGTCCGCAGGGTGAACCCGGCGTCGAAGTGGCCCAGCATGGAGGATACTGTTTTCACATCCACACCGTTCTGCAGGGCCGTGGTAGCGAAGGTGTGACGGAGATCATGAAATCTGAGGTGCTCCAGCCCGGCGTCCTTGAGAATCTTCTTGTGGAGATTCACCACCGAGTCCGGGTGGTACATCTCTCCGGTGAGGGGTGAGGGGAACATGTAGGGGCTGTCCGGGTGCTTGGAGTGCTCCTGGATCAGTAAGTCCACCGTGGTCTGCGGGATGGACACCAGCCGGACGGAGTTCTCCGTCTTAGGCCTGGTCAGTTCCAGGGACCCATCTGGATTGCGGACATACTGCTTACTTACTGAGATACTTCGTCCCTGGATGTCCAGGTCATCCCACCGCAGAGCCACCAGTTCTCCCTTCCGCAGGCCGCTGACCAACTCCAGGTAGAACATGGGGAGCAGATCTCTGGCTTCCGCTGCCTCCAGGTAGGCTTTCATGTGCTCCGGCGAGAGGATCTTCATGTCCAGTTTCCTGGGCTTGGGGACGATACAGTCCTCGCAGGGATTACGGGGAATGAGCCGCTCCTTCACCGCACGGTCCAGGGCGCAATGAAGCATCAGGTGGACGCTGTGGACGGTGGTGGTACTCAGTCCTCGGTTTTGATTTTTTCCAACATGTATTCTGCCGCTCTCCAATAACTCTTTGTAGAGCTTCTGCAGGTGTCGGGTGGTTAGCTTCTTCAGCTTGATGTGCCCGATGCGGGGGATCGTATAGGTCTCGATGATCAGTTCGTATCGGTTGGCTGTGGCAGTGCGGACATTGGGCTTGGCATAGAGCTCATACCAGGTGCGCAGCCAGCTTGTTACGGTATACTCATCCGCTGCCTTGCTGACATCTAAACCGTTGGTTTCTTCGAGTGCTATCTTGAGTTTTTCCTTTACCTCTGCCTGGGTCTTACTCAGCACATTTTTGATGATCCGTTTCCCGGTTTTGGAATCATATCCGGCGGTGTACCGGCCCTCCCACCGACCGTCTTTTCGCTTACGGATGTTACCCTCGCCGTTGGCCCGTTTCTTTGCCATTGCAGCTGCCTCCTTCCTCGTACGCCATGGTCAAACTGCCGTCATCCTCGTCCAGAGACTCGATAGCAATCCTCATCCCAAGGCGAAATCCCAGAATAAAGTTTTCCAGGGCCATGGTACTGCAGATTTCGTTCTCCGCATTGAGCAGTCGGAGCAACAGGGTTTTCTCCTCTCCCTCCAGCCGGGCGGTGAGCTTCTCCTCGCACTGTTCTGCCCGGTCCATAGCGTCTGCCAGGATTGAACCTGGTGTGATGTCTTGTTCGTTGGGGGTGATCTTTCCAAAGTACAGATCCTCCAGAGTGTCTCGCATGTGTGTCGCCTCCTTTGCAACGACACACAATACCACAGAAAACAGAAATAGCCAGGGGTGCGGTGCAGAGTTATCAAACTGTTATCATTTCGCTGCCCCCTCTTTCCGTCGTATTCATTGTCAACGGCATCGCAATTCCCGCCAGCCAGCAGGCCCTTTCTGGTCGGAAGGGTCTTTATTGTTTTATGCGCCGTAATTTTTGAGGGGGGCGCAAGGAGGAAATTTCTCTTTGATTTATGCGTATCATTTTTTGGACCGCCTGGTTAACGATCCCCCCAGCACTTAGGATTTCCAGAATGCTGGGGGGAAGTCGTTCAGTTCATTTTCTGTCCTTCCTCGTGATCGTCCGCCCTGTGCCCCATGGCGATTTTCTTCGCCTGCTCCTTGGCCAGCGCTTTTCGGTCTCCATGACTGTGCCGGGTCGTTGCGTCCATTACGTCGCTGTCCGCCTGCTGTTCCAATCTGGCCAGCAGGCGGAGGACATCTTCGGTCACGTCAGCAGCCTGCAGATCAGGATGCTGATCACCACGGCCGCCGCCGCGGAACTCAGAATCGTGCGGGCTGCCCATCTCTGGAAGGTATTCATCAGTTCCGAGCCATCTCCCCGGAACTCCCGGGCCTGTTCGGAGAGCTGCCTCATAAATTCGTCTCTCTGCTTCCCAGCCTGTCGGTTCTCCTCCTGAATCCCACGCTGGACTTTCTCCAGGTTCTGACACATCTCCTGATGGAGATCCTTTGTCTGATTCAGCCAGCGGGCCAGCAGATCCGCTGTAGCTAGAGGTTCCAGGCTCTTTTTGGTAGCCAGAGAGTCTATCTCGCTCCGGATGTTCTCCTGGAGTGCCAGAGTGCTCCGCAGGACTTGTTCCAACCGCTCCACGGTCTGGATTGGCATGGTGTAGAGGATGTTGGCCTGCTGGCCTGTGAAGGTGGGCATTGTTGGTGATGCTTTCTGTCTCTGCTTCAGGGCGTCCAGCGAACTGTTGTGTTGCTCGCTGCCGTATTCGGAATTCATGCTCCATCTGCTCCTTTCTGAATTTCAGCTCGTGCAGTTTGTCGTCTCTGCACTTCTTTCCCGTGGGCGTGGTGTAGGTGATGCTCTTTCGCCCCGCCTCCCACCGCACCTGATAGCCCTGCTGGTTCATTTCACGCAGGAACTCCTCTCGCGTCCCAGCTCGTTTCATGGCTTCCTCGATTGTGATGATCAGCTGGAACTTCCAGCTATCTCCTCGGTTAGCCGCCCGATATTCCCCAGTCCGCAGGCCCTGGGTGCGCCGATCCTGTTGGTATGGCTTCAAGGTGCTGAGGCCGTGCTCCTCGCAGAGCTGGTCGCTGACCTTCCGCATCTGCTCCAGAGTGTTGGGCGTGAAGTGCAGCTTTTTCCCGGTGTCCGGGTGAACCGAGTTGACGATCAGGTGGGAGTGCAGGTGTTCCGTGTCCATGTGCGTGGCCACCAGCACCTCGCAGCCTGGGAAGAACCGCTCCGCCAGTTCTTGAGCGATTTGGTGCGCTTCTTCAGGTGTGACTTCTTCCTTGGGTGAGAAGGACTGGACGTACTGGTAGAAGAAGATCCCATCGGCCTTTCCATAAAGATTCTTGGTAGCCATGAAACTTTTCTGTGCCAGCTCCGGCGTACAGTTTACTCCGGAGAGATAGCGGCGGCCGGTTTCGTCCATCGTCTTTTTCTCCTGGGACACATAGCGGATCACCCGCCCCATGGCGCCCGCCGTCTGCTTCTGCTCCTTAATGTAGCTGCAAGTCGCCAGAGGAGATCACCTGCCCTTTCTCTGTGAGTAGACCGTTCAGCGCCTCATAGGTCTTACCCAGTGCCTCCGTCAACTCGTTCAGGTACACCGTCTGGATATGACCTGTGTGAGCCAGGACAGTGAGCTGGTTTAGGTTTCTTCCCCAGGCGCGCAGCTCCGCCAGGATGGGCTTGAGTTCGTGGATCACAAGAATCGGCTGTTTCAGTGAAGCCTGGAGCAGGTACTCCTGCTGGCTCAGGCCAGACAGGCGCACCTTCTCCCGAATCTTCTTTACCTCTGCCGGAGTGACCCGGAAGGCGATCACCTGGTTTCTGGTTCGGACTGCCATGTTCCATCACCTCCGCATAAAAATTTGGTATGCCGCCGCTCCCATTCCGGGAACGACAACATACCAAAAATTTTTGTGGATAGCCATACCAAACGGACGGAGTTATCAGAAAGTTATCAATTGGCCCCGCAGGGCAGAAAAAGTGGGTGCGGGCTTCCGCCCGCAAAAAGGCGTTTGGTTGCCGCTCGCGGCAAGCCAAACGCTCTGCTTGCCCCACCCGAGGGTGGGTAAAATCCGCTCCCCGGCCGTGCAAGTACTGGCGGCACAAGCGCTCTCCGCACTGCGAGGAGATGTGGTATGGTTTTTCCCGCACTTTTTTCGACCGTCCATTTCTCCCTCATCGGCGGGGCAAATCGCTCCGGGCTTGGGGCACAAACCGGTCGCGGATGGGAACCAGGGCAACGGGCCAGCGCCGGGCACACGGCCCCCACACGCCCCTGTTCCGCTCCGCCGGGGTTACGGAGCCATCCTGTCTCCAGGGAGGCACACAGGAGCGCACAGGGGGAAGTAGGAGACGCATCGGTGTTTCCGATAGCAGAGGAGCAGAGCCGTTTTCTTTGTATTGCATATCAAAATCTGACCGGAGAGGGCGTTTCTGGCAAACGGTTCCGCCTACAGAATTTACCGCAGATATTTGTCTGCTCCCCCGGAAAAATTCCTTTGGAATTTTTAAAATTACCGGTATAATGGACATACAATTGGGGAGGAGGGAGACAGATGCCGGACACCACAAGCGAACTGTTTCACAGACTGAAAAGCTGGGAGAGCGGAAGGAAACTCCTGAATCAGGAGGAGACGGTCTCCACCTGTTCACAGGTACTGCTGGAACTGCTGGAGAAAGCGGGCCTGAGCGCCCCGGAGTGGATGACTGCGGCTGACGTGAGCAAATCCTACGGCTATCAGATCTTGCGGGGGGAACGGGTTCCGGGGCGGGATATCCTGCTGCGCACCGCCCTGGCCCTGGGCCTGTCGCTGAAGGAGACCCAGCGCCTTCTGGCGGTGGGTGGATGCGGGGCACTCTATCCCCGCGTGCGCCGGGACGCCGCCGTGATCTTCGCGCTGAACCAGAAGATGAGCCTGCTGCAGGCGGAGGAGCTGCTCTCCTCCCTGCCGGAGCGGAGCCTCTATGCCGGGGAGCACTGACATGGGAGAGCGGGAACAGTTTTTGAAAGAGTACCAGGAGCAGGTGCTGGACACCCTGACTCTGCCCCCGGAGTGGAGTGTGCGGTACACGGTCCAGTCCTGTCTGAAGGATGGGGAGCGGCAGGTGTATCTGCTTCGGGATCAGGCTGGCCGGCAGGCGGTGCTGAAGACACAGCCGGCGGGGCGGGAGGACACCCTGCGCCGGGAGTATGACCTGCTGCGGGAGCTCCATCACCGCCAGATTCCTTGCCCACTGGACTATCTGGAGTGGGAGGGGAGGGAGTACCTGGTCCGGGAATATGTAGAAGGAATTAGCCTGGCGGAGTGGGTGGACACCCGGGGGCCGCGTCCTCCCAGGCAGGTGCGGGAGACGGCCCTGTCCCTGTGCCGGGTTCTGGAAGATCTCCACAGCCAGAATCCGCCGGTGATCTGCCGGGATGTGAAGCCCCAGAATGTGATCCGGGACGGGGCGGGCCGCTGTCATCTCATTGACCTGGGAACGGCCCGCCGCTACCGGGCGGAGCGGCGGGAGGACACGGTGTTCCTGGGCACCCAGGCTACCGCGCCGCCGGAGCAGTTCGGCTACCAGCAGACGGACCAGCGCTCCGATGTGTACAGCCTGGGGATGCTGATGCGCTTTTTGCTCACCGGCGGCTATGATCCCCTGCCCCGGCTGCCGGGGCGGGGCGCACTTGTTTGGATCATCCGTCGGTGTACGGCCTTTGATCCCCAGGATCGCTACCCCTCGGCCCAGGCCGTGTCCCGGGCGCTGCAGGGCCGCTGGCGGCGACGGACGGCCGGAGTGGCCGTTTGCGGCGTGTGTGCGGCGCTGCTGTTCCTTCTGTTGGGGCCCTCCGCCCATGAGGATGAAGTGCAGGTCTCCTCTCCCCTGCTGGAAGCGGCCCTGTGCCAGGAGCTGGGGCTGGAAGCCGGGGAGCCCATCCCGGCGGAGCGGCTGGGGGAGGTGGAGCAGCTGCTGGTGTGCGGCCAGCAGCGGATGAGCACCCTTCAGGAGCACGAGGCCCATGCGGAAGAAGCCCACGACTTCTATGTGGTGCAGACGCCCCACGGGGACATCGGCGATGAGGATCTGGAGCTGTTGGCGCGATGCAGCGGCCTGCGGGTGCTGATTTTGGACTACCAACAGATCTCCGATCTGTCTCCCTTGGCGGAACTGCCCCTGGAATATCTCAGCCTGACAGGAAACCAGGTGTCCGATCTCAGCCCGCTGGCTGGTCTGACGAAGCTGCAGGTACTGAATCTGGGCGAGAATCCGGTGCGGACAGCGGAGGGGGTGGCCCAGCTGCCGATGCTTCGGGAGGTAATACTGGAGGCTACCGGTGTCACCTCCGTGGCGGCCTTTGCCGGTAGCGACATCCAGTATTTGAACGTGCGCACCACCTGGGTGACGGACTACACGCCCCTGGAGACGTGCCCCAGCCTCACCCGGCTGGTCACCGGCAGTATGCCAGAGGGGGCCGCGGAGACCCTGGCGGGGCTGACGGGGCTGGAGGAACTGCGGCTGTACTCCACCGATGGGCTGGATCTGTCTCTTTTTCAGGCGCTTCAGCGCCTCCGGGAGGTGGACTTCTCCGGCAGCGCCGTCTCCCACCTGGAGGCTTTGACAACACTTTCCTCTCTGCAGTATGTCAATCTGACGGAGACCGGGACGCGGGACCTGGCGTTCGCCGCATCCATTCCAGCCTTGACGGAGCTGGATCTGCGGGATAACCATCTCACCGACCTGACGCCCCTGCTGGATTGCCCCTGGCTTACGCGGCTGGTGCTCAGCTCCCGCCACCAGGGGCTGGCCCGGGAGCAGCTGGCCCAGGCGCCCTTTGAGATCGTGTATCAGGGATAAGTGCGCAGCCTGCGCACCACTTTTGACCTCCTGTATGGTATGCTGGAGGCAAACCGGCGAAAGCGGAATTGCAAGGAGGTCAACAGCATGAACAGAAGGAAATGGATCGCCCTCTGCCTGGCGGGGTGCCTGTTGCTGGCGCTGAGCGCCTGCGGAAATCCGGGAGCGGACGCGGAGAACTCCGGCGGAACGGAGGAGCCCACTCAGACCGAGGAACCTGCCCAGGCCGAGGAACCCACCCAGCAGGAGACGCTGGTGGAGTATGCCGTGGAGGGACTTGGCACCTTTACGCTGCCCGAGGGCTTCACCCAGGAGGCGGGAGAGATCGCTGAGCCTCTGCCCACCACCTACGCCACCTTTGAGAAGGACGGCTATTACATCCAGGCCAACCGCTTTGGCACGGATGCCTATGAGATGGCGGGGGTGCCCCTGCCCGCCGACCTGGAGGACTACTCCACCCGCAGCGGCGTCCAGGACTCTGTACCGGAGGGGACGGTATTCGACTATGACGACTACGGCAATTACGCCGCCCAGTTCATCCAGGAGGACGGTCAGCTGTGCTACTATGTGCTGCTCCAGGGGGAGGAGTCCTTTGGCAGTATCTACCTCACCGCCCCGAAGGATCAGTTTGACGCGGACACGGTCGCCCAGTGGTTGAGCGGCTCAGTGCTGGAGTGAGGCTATGAAAAAAAGAGTTCTGGCGCTTGCGCTGCTGGTCGCCGTGCTGACGGGCTGCGCAGGGCAGGACGCCTCATCCCCGGTGACAGGCGGCGCGGCATGGGGTTTCCCGGAGGGACCCGCTCCGGCTGAGGAGTACGAACGCTTTTTCTGGTATGGCTTCGGGGAGGAGAACCCTGATCGCGACCCCAGCGCCGCAGCGACAGAGAAGGAGATGGCTGACATGCTGGCCGCTGTCATCGAGGCGGCCGGCGGGGACGTGGAGGGCTGGCGGGAGCTGACTGCCCACGCCTCGGACGAGGGGATCTATCGCGACTACTGCGCGATGTTTCTGCTCTACGCCGCCGAGCACATGGACGCCACGGAGTTTACGATGGGCTTCGCGCCCTATCTCCTGGGCGGTCGGACGGATGAGAACTGGGACGCCTTCGGTACGGACATCCGGGGCGGTTACCGGCTCTTTGAAGAGTTCGGTGAAAACTGGGATCGCGTCTGCGTCTCGGTGTCCAGCCAGATGGAGGACAGGCAGGAGATGAATTACCTGAACGCCAGCCAGAACTTCGTTGTCAGCCGCCTGTCGCTCATCACCGGCGAGCCGCTACTGGACTTTGACTACGGGACTTTCACCATGCATCTCACGGAGCCCCTGACCTATGAGGACGCCGCCGTGGCCGCAGTGCGGCTGTTTGAGAGCTTGCCCGAGACTGCCGAACGCTTCCCGGAGGATCAGGCGGTCACTGCCCGGGTGGAGGAGCTGCTCCAGGCTGGCCGGGACCGGCGGGACGCCGTTTTGGCCTCTGAGACCGCCATTGCGAAAGGCGACACATTTGTGCCCGGTGAGACCTATACCGGGACAGCCTACTATGTCTCCAACAGCGGGGACGATGCCAATGACGGTCTCAGCCCGGAGACCGCCTGGGCGACCATCGACCGCCTGAATGCCCAGCCGCTGCAATACGGTGATGCAGTGTTCTTTGAGCGGGGCGGCGTCTGGCGGGCGGCGCAGGTATACACTAAGCCAGGCGTCACCTACTCCGCCTACGGTGAGGGAAACAAACCGGGGCTGTACGGCTCCGTGGAAAACGGCGGCGGCGCGGAGAAGTGGACGCTTTGGCACGAGGGCGAGGACGGCAGCAAGATCTGGGTCTACGACCGCCCCATGCTGGACTGCGGCTCCATCGCACTGACTGACACGCTCGGGGCTGTAAAAGTCCAGGGCTTCTGGAACGGGGAGTGCTTCCAGCCGGTGAGCGAGCTGTGGAGCACTGACCGGACGGAGGAGGCGATGGCGGAGCAGGCCGCAATGCCGGAATTTGACCCGGCGGAGCAACTGACCGAAAATCTCACCTTCTTCTGCGAGGCCGGCAGCGGCCTCCCTGACTCGCTGCCCATCTACCTGAGCGGCTGGGTGGATACCGGGGAGCGGGAGCAGTACTGCCTTACCGCCGATGGGCCGCTGTATCTGCGCTGCGACGGGGGCAACCCCGGCGAGCTATACCCGGACATGGAGTTTCTCTCCCCCTGCGCGCCCTTCGACGGTGTGGCGGACGACGTGGTGATCGACAATCTCGCCGTACTCTACACGGGGCGGAACATTCTCTCCGTCTCGCCGGAGTGTGAGGGCGTCTTGGTGCAGAACTGTGAGCTGGGCTGGGGCGGCGGCTGTGCCGCGTCGTACGCGCTGGACACCATCACCGGCTACGCCGCGGGCGTGCAGCGCAACGGCGGCGTGGGCGGAGCCAGCTCCAGCCGCAACACCTTCCGCAACAACTACGTCCATGAGACCTATCAGGAAGGGCTGGGACTGGAGACCGCCATCGAGTTCAGCGGCCAGGCCTTTGACGTGACGGATGTGACCATTGAGGGCAATGTGTTTTATCACTGCGGTTCTGCACTCATCTACTTCAACTGGGACGAGGCGGCAAACCCCGACCACCAGTTCAGAAACGTCAGCTTCCGGGACAACCTGGTCTTTTACAGCACCATGAGCGACTGGGTGGACACCGGCGAGGACGTAGACGGCTTTACGACGGGGGCATTTACCATCGATGGCGGCCCCAATATGCAGGACGGCACCGTGGAGGTTCGGGACAACGTGTTCTTTGCCGCCCGGGAGTGCCTGGTGTATATCAGAACCTATGTGCCGGAGTACCTGCCGGACTTTGAGGGCAACATCTACGCGCAGTTTTCCGACGGTGTGTTCCTCTCCAGCGTCTCCGCCCCCAACTATTGGAGCGCCAACGCCGCCGAAGGCGTCCGCGAAACACTGTTCGATGAGAGCGGAGAGGTTCTGAGCCTCTCCCGGAGCCGGTGGGGTGAGGCGGACTGGTAACAGTCCGGTTGCGCCGGAGGAGCAATGGCTGGCTCGCGGCGGCCTTTGACCCACACTGTGACCCACACGGGGAAACGAGCGGACGGAGACAATGGACACAAGAGCTCCGGAAAGGATGGCACCCCGGAGTGAAGAGGGTGCAAAAGGGTCTGAAAGCAGCAAACCCTATCCTCCCAATCAGTTGGTAAGGATGAGGTCCCCAGTTCGAATCTGGGTAGCAGCTCCATAAAATACCCGCTTTTCAGACGGAAAGTGGGTATTTTCTTTATTTTTTGCAACTATTTTTGGTAGCTTGAATTTTAGCTTTTGCCTTTGACCACAGAACAAGCCACAGACAGAGATAAGACGGGCCTCCAAGGGCGCTTTGCCCTCGGAGGCCTGTTTGTTCAACTTGCTGGTTTTGCTGCTTCACCTGCTCTTTTCCGGCAGCGATCTCCGCCTTCATTTCCCGGATCAGTTCTGCCAGCTTTTTCTCACACTCGGCTTCCGTTTTCGCGTAGACATTCCGGGCCATGCGCTGGCCATTGACGATGGGGGAGTAACGGCCCTCCCACAGATGGTCGTTGATTTGGGTGACGCAGCCGGTACCTGGTTTGCGCCGCTGTCCCTTGCGGGCCTGGAATGTGCTGGGAGGAGGTTTCTGGGGTGCCACTTCCCGCCTGGGCTTCGGTTCGGCTCTCCCGATCCCCCTGTCGATCTTGTCCGCCGCGCTCTGCCGCATGGCATCGGTGACGTGGGTGTAGGTGTTCAGGGTGGTGGCGCTGGACACATGGCCGATAATGGTGCTCAGCGTCTTGATGTCCATGCCGTGTTCCAGGGAGGCGGTGGCGAAGGTGTGCCGCAGATCATGGAACCGCAGGCGCTTGCACTCCGCCCGTTCCAGCACCGTCTGAAGCCGCTTCCGGACGGCGGCCGGGTCCAGCGGGGAGTCCTCCTTCACGGGCGAGGGGAACATCCACCGGGAGTGGATACCATTTTTATAGGACTTGAGCACGTTCAGGACCGGGGCGGGGAGGAGCACCGTCCGATTGCCCGCCCTGGTCTTGGGCGGGGATACCACCAGCTCGCCTCTTACCCGGTGGACCTGCCGCTCCACCCGCAGGGCGCCGGTACGGAGATTCAGATCGTCCCATTGGATGGCCAGGATTTCGCCCCGGCGCAGGCCGGTGGACAGCTCCAGGAGGAGCAGTTCGTAGCATCCGTCCTCCCTGGCTTGGATCAGTAGCCGCTGGATCTCCTCCGGAGTCAGAACCTTCATTTCTCTGCCCTTGACAGGCGGAAGT
Organism: Pseudoflavonifractor sp. An184; assembly: GCF_002160305.1. Classification (GTDB taxonomy): domain Bacteria; phylum Bacillota; class Clostridia; order Oscillospirales; family Oscillospiraceae; genus Lawsonibacter; species Lawsonibacter pullicola. The sequence goes on along the minus strand of NZ_NFKI01000021.1, from coordinate 12,134 downwards.
TTACAACTGTCCGCTGGGTTGCGGAAGATCAGCTTCTCCTCCACTGCCTTGTCCAGTGCCGCGTGGAGGGTGGTGTGAATGCCCCGGATGGTTTGATCCGAGAGACCTGCACCATAGAGTTCTGTGCGCAGCAGCCGCCCACTCTGTTTCAGGCCGGCATAGAACTGCTGGATGTTCCCGGTGGTCAGCTTGTCCAGCTGGATATGGCCTAAGGCGGGGATGATGTGCTGATAGATCCGCCGCTCGTATGACATTTGGGTGTTGGGCCGGAGGTTTGCTTTCTTGTATTCCTGATACCAGCGGTCCAGCCAGGCACCCAGCGTGATCCCCGGCCTGGTTGGTTCGGGGGCGGGCGTCTCCAGGCGCTCCCGCAGCTCTTTCAGCTTGACCGCACATTCCGTTTTCGTTTTAGCAAGGACATTTTTGGTTTTGGGCAGGCCCTTCTCATCATAGTTGATGACGATGCGCCCTTCCCAGCGGCCATCCTTTCTCAGGCGGACACTGCCGTCGCCGTGTTTTCTGCGTTTTGCCACGGAGCCATCTCCTCTCCCAAATAGTCGGTCAGGAACCCGCCCACGATCTCCGACGCCCGCTTTTGCATATCCCCGGTGGTGTGGGTGTAGGTGTCCAGGGTGAAGCTGGCTTTGGTGTGGCCCAGAATGCCGGAGAGCGTTTTGGCATCCACTCCGCTGGCCAGGGCGTGGGTGGCGAAGGTGTGCCTTAAATCGTGGAATCTAAGTTCAGGCAGTCCGGTCTCCTGCAGGACTTTTTTCAGCTGGCGGTATGCGGTGCCGGGGTTCAGCGGGGCTTCCGGGCGAAGTGGGTCATGGAAGATCCAAGGTGAGTAGGAAGTCTTTTTTCGCAGCCGCAGCCGTTCCGCCGTGCTGGTGGGCAGGAGGATGGTCCGGGTCCCGGCGTAGGTCTTGGTGTCCCCGGCCACCAGCCGTCCGCCTTTTTCTTTACGCAGCGTGCGGGAGATGCTGAGGGTGCCCTTTTGCCCATCGAAGTCGCTCCACATGAGGCCACAGATCTCACCCAGCCGCAGACCGGTGGTGAGTTCCGTGTAGAAGAAGTCCCGCCAAATCGGGTCCCGGTCCGTTGCGGCCAGAAAGACCTCCAGCTGCTCCTCGGTCAGAATGTTCATCGCCTTGTGGGGAACTTTAGGAGGTTTCACGTGTTTGGCAGGGTTGTTGGGCATCAGCCCCTGGTCTGCCGCCGCTTGGAGGGCCTGGTGGAGGACGGCGTGGATGCCGTGGACAGTGGTGGGAGAGAGGCCGAGGCTTTGACCGGGGCGGGGGGCGATCCGTCCACGGTCCTGAAGCTCACGGTATAGGTCACGCAGATCCTCAGCGGTGAGTTGCGTGAGCTTCTTCCGCCCCAGGCGGGGTTTGACATGGCGGCCTATGTCACCTCGGTACCGTTTCAGGGTGTCGGGCCGCAGGGTGAGTGACATCTGCTCCAGCCACCGGTCCAGCCACTCTGACAGCGTCATTCTGCTCTCCTCCGTCAGGTCCACTCCCTGATAGGCGTCGATGTTCTGCCGGAGTTTGGTGGTCAATTCTTTTTGGGTATCTGCGTAGACATAGCGGAAGATGGAATCACCGTTTTCCTTGTGGCCCACCACGATGCGGCCCTCCCACCGGCCGTCCTCCCGTTTACGAACCATGCCGTCGCCGGATGGTCTTCGCTTTGCCATTTCCGTCACCTCCGAGATTTTTATCTTTGATTTGCGATGCAATTTTTGGGGGGCTCACTTGATAGGCGGATATTTGTGAGGCTCCGCTACCCATTGATACACCACGGCCCCACAGCGGCGGCAGATCAGATACCGAAGCCGGCTGCCCAGGAGTCCGTGTTTCTTGTAGGTCACAAGCGCCTCGCCGTGCTGCCAGCCCAGGCCCAGATCGTCGCTCCCGCAGTATTGGCACCGCTGGACTGGCATTTGATTAGTCGTCATGTTCTTCATTCCTCCTCAGCAACACAACATACCACAGAAACAGGAAATAGCCAGGGGCACGGCGCACTATTATCAAATTGTTATCATTTGGGGGCGCAGTTTCAGTTGTCAGTTCCCGCTGGGCATCAGATCCCGAGGGCTTTTTGTTGTTTACAGTGCCGTAATTTTTGAGGGGGTCACATCCCGCCCATGATCATTCCTCCCTGGTTCTGCTCCTCTGCGTGGTCGTCCGGCTTGTGGCCCATGGCGATTTTCTTCTCCTGGATTTTTCTTCGGAGTTTGCGGTCAACGTGTAGGCCGCCGCTGGAGTGGGGCAGGGAGCGATCCTCAAAGATCCGGCTCATGTGGTAGAGCAGGCGCGTGGCCGCCAGCATGACGGAGGGCGGACGGAGGTCGTTTTGCCGTTCCAGGAAGAACTGAGCGTACTGGTTCCCCTGGGCGGCGGAGCGGCTGAACCAGACCATCGCCTTGGTCTGGTCGTGAGTCACTCCCTGCCCAGTCAGGTATAACTTACCCAGCATATACTGGGCGTACTGGTCGTCCGCTTCTGCAGATTGTGTGAACCAATCTACCACTTTGGAGGTATCTTTAGTCAGCACCTCGCCGGTCAGATACTCCTTTCCCAGCCGGTAGGCGGCCCAGGAATTTCCCTGGGCCGCCGCTTCTTTCAGCCAGCGGATGCCTTCGTCCGGTTCTCGGACTTCGGGATCGTCAGAGAGAAGCAGTTTACCCAGGGCATACTGTGCCTCTGGTAGGTTTCGTTTGGCCGCTTGGGTGAGCCAGTGCTTTTCCTTCTGGATGTCCGGAATCAGCAGAGGACCGTCCCGATAGAGCTGACCCATCAAGTATTGAGCATGGGTGTCGCCTCGCTCCGCCAGCCGCTCCAGTTCCTCTGCCACCTCGTCACGGTCTGCCAGAGAAAGAGACTCGTCCCGGATGATCTGCCGCAGTTTCCAGCAGGCATCAGACTCACCACGCACCTGCTCCGCCTCGTCGTGGCCAGCCAAGTTCGCATCCTCGAAAGTGATCTCCCCCAGACGGATACGCTCCGCCTCCTGGATGACAGCGTTTTTGATCTGCCGGAACTCCTTCTCCTGGGACAGCTTTTTCTTCTCTCTGGGTTTGTCGTGGTAGTAGCTGTCAACTTCATTTTGAAGGGTGTACCACTGGTCGTAGCACGCCTGAACCACCGGCAGTTCCTCCAGTTTGTCCACTACCTCGTCCACCGTTTTCTTCACAGATTTGGGGAGATAGCCGTAGGACTTCTTGCCCTTGACAACCTCCAGCTGTCCAGCCAGCTGCTCCATCTTCTGCTCGATCTCAGGAGCCGAGCAGATACTCTGCGCCATCTCACGGGTCAGACGTCGAATGGCCCTGCGTGCCTTCCACACCAACTCATCCCGCGACTGGGACTTTTGCTCGTAGGTGTGAAGCATCTCCTGCCGGAAGATCTGATTGGTCAACTGAGACTTAATCTTGTGGATACCCTCCCGCGTCAGGTATGCCTCGCTTGGCATCGTTGACCACGCCATCATGTGGACATGGGGGTGGTCACCCTCGTCGTGGTAGGCGGCGTACCAGCGGAAGTTTCCCGGAGAAATATTCATCGCTGCGGCGATGTCATTGCGGTTAGCCCGGAGCAAATTTTGCCACGCCCTGGCGTTGTCGTAGCCAAGACGGGCGGCATCCTCGCGTTTCAGGGAGATGATGTGGGTCCAAATGTTGCCGGTGTAGTGATCCAATTCGTCCATGGCTTGCTCCAGATTCACACCGTCCTCGTCCCCAAAGAGCCCGTGGTCACCAAGCCGCTCCGCCCGTGGACGGGTGGCGATGTACTTCATGTAGCCGTCTGACTGCTGCACCGCCGGCCAGTTTTCCTCCAGCGCCCTGGTGATAAATGCAGAGGCGTTTGCTTTGGTGGGCTTGGATTCGTAGTCCAAATACTCACCCAGCTCCTTCGCCTCCGGGAAATCTTTTGTCAGTTTTCTGACCAACTGCTCCTGCTTTCTCGTTGGCGGACGGTCATCCGGGAGCAGTTCCACCCGCTCTCTGGTCCCGATGTAGCGCAGATAGCCGCTGACAGAATTTCCTCCGTCACACTTCAGGTAGGGGCTTTTCAGGATCAGTCTTGCCACTCATCGCCCTCCTCCCAAGCCCCACGTACCCGCTGCTCCAGCGAGACACGGCCGTTGGTCTTTTTCACATTTTGCACGCTCTCCGATCTCCGGCGGCGGAGATCCTCGTCGCTGAATTGATAGGCGTCGGCGAGGATACCGGCCACCATGTCCTGCTCCACCGCCTGCCGGAAGGCCAGGGAGGACAGCCGCTCCTCCAGTTGTCCCAGCCGCCCGTCCAGGTAAGACTTGATGGAGGCGGGGAGGAAAAGGCCGGCGTCGTTGGCGCTGAGGTAGTCCAGGTAAAAGTCCACCGCCCGCTCGACGAAGGCGGTCATGCTCCGGCTTCCGTCCTCCTGATACCGGCGCTCCAGGATGGCTTTCTTCTCTGGGGTGAGATAGAAAGCAAATCTCTCTTTTTTGCCCATAAATTGCTCCTTTCCGGGGCATGACCCCTATTTTTTCGTTATGGCAGTAGGAGTTCGGGGATTGTGACCACAAACGTGATCCCCGCCGCCTGTTTTTGACCCCACTTTTGATACACCCAAAACTCCCGTAACTGCCCGCACTGCGGGCAGTTGTGACCGGCCGAAGGCGCCACCGGCGACCCCGGCGTTTATCCTGCTTTCCCTTTCGTCCTCGAGATTTCCTCCGAAAGCGGGCCAAATCTGCCTTGAAAGCCCTTGGTGGGGCAGGGACTCTGCCACACCCCGAAGGAGGGCGCACAGCGCCTCACAGTGGGGCACACGTGGCGCTCTCTGTGCTCTGTGCCAGGAGCGCCTGCGCCTGCTGCCACCGCTGCCGTTCCTCCAAGCGGAGCATCTGCTGCTGGTAGCAATGATCCATCGTCGCCTGGATTGGCAGGATGGTGTACAGGTTGTTGCCGTTCTGTTTCATGCCGTGTTTGTCGATGTAAGAGGTATTCTCGATGGTAATGAACTGCCTGTCCGCCAATTTCGTGATGTGCTTCATCACAGTGGACACGGTCAAGTGTACTGCAGCGGAGATGGTGCGGTAGCTGGGATGACACTGATGTGTGCGGCGATCCTCGCAGTAGAGCAGATAGGCGTAGACCGTGATGGCTCCGTGACCGATGTTCATGAAAAACAATTCATTGGGCAGAGAGAAAAAGTTCTTGCCGTTGCTTTTGAGTATTGGAACCATGTACTGATCCAGCAGTCCGCGACGGTTGAGTTCGGCAATCTGCTTCACAGCCATGTCCTTGCTCATGTGCAGTTGGGATGCGATTTCATCCGCACTGGGCAAGGCATTTTTGTTGCAGTAGACATGCAGATAGCAGAGATAGGCGAGGATAGCAAATCCCTGGGGTTTCAGTTCCCATTTCCAGACACCATTTGGAATTGGGAAGCGGCGTCGCTTTGGATCAGGTTGATTGAAAAAAACTCATTTGTGCACACCTCCCTCTGTGTTCTCCATCACCCATTGAATGAACTGTTCCTTGGGTACCACCATGCGGCTGCCCACACGCAGCACCGGAAAGCCTGGTTGGCGCATCAGTTCATACCCGCTGGACAGCGATACGCCCAGTACCTTTGCCACCAATTCCGAATTGAGAAACAGCGGCAGTTCGTCGTAGCTTTTATAGACAGATTCTTTCATGTTGACCATCTCCTTTTCAAAACTCCCTCTACTTCTTTAGCCGCAAACATTTGCGTGTGACATAGTTTTGACATAACCTTTGGATGGTGTCCGAGTTGTCTCTCTACTTGTATTGGGGAAAATATATCCCCCTGACATACTTTTGACAGAAAAACGGAGCGCCTGCTTTGTCGCAGGCGCTCCGTTTGAGGTTCTGGTAATTCACTTTTGTCTTGGCTTTGGCAGTCGGTAAGTTCTTTCTGCCTTATTTCGCTCCTCCAGAGGCTGGACAAAGGCAGAGAAGAACTCCTTTATGACGCGCAGGCTCCCATTAATCCCACCAGAAGTACCAAACAGTGGACTGCCGCAGCACATCGGCCAGAGCACCCACGGTGGCTTCCTCCGGGCCCTGGTCGATCACATCGGGGCAGAAGCCATACAGTTCCACTGCTGCATCCATAGCCTTCTCCTCGGAAACGGGAGCCGGGAGCAGGAACTCCAACTCGTCGTGGCTCATGGCAGCGGGCACCGCCCCATGCTGTTCAAACCAGTATTTCGCAACTGCCATTAACTTCGGCGTGTTAGGACATTCATTCCAGCCACCAAAGGGCAGATAGGCAAAAATCTCCCAAGGATTCTTCACGGGGATTTTAGCCAGAATGAGAGGATAGGTCATATTATGATCGGAGTTCCAGTAGCTTGAAAAACGACGGTTATCATATCCGCCCTCCATCTCGCCCAGGATCTCCTCATCCCAGTCCATATCGTCATCCTCGGCTTCTTCCTTGCGCTGCCCAATCATTTCCTCCAGGACTGCCTTACTGTTCTCGACAGGGGCGGAGAGCATTTTCTTCCGGTATTCGGCAACTTTGTCCGGGTCGAAAGCATAGTCGTCCTCGCCATCACTGTCCGGGTCAGAATTCATAATCAGGCATTCCCACAGGATTTCGTCATCCGCCTTAATCAGAACCGGCACAAAGCCCTCTTTGACACTTTCCCGTTTGGCATAGTTGTATGCCGACATGATGGGGTCATCATCCGTCATTGAGGGGAAATAGGTACATTCACAGTCCAGATATTCCATCATGGCTTCCGCAAGGTCCGAAGGTTCCAGAGTGGCCTCATCGAAACTCTGTCCCTGCCAGTTGACGAACCGCTTTTCCATGACTTTTGCCATAGCCTGGTAATAGTTTTCATCAAATGGGATGAACAGATAGGCTTCATCCTGGAACTTATCGGAATAATATTGCTCTGAACCGAAATACTCCAAAGCATAGTTATCAATGTCGCTGGGGAAGTACGGGCTGTCCGCCTCGCCATAGTAATATCCAGCAAAGGCTGCGCCCTCCTTGTTGAACAGTGCCCCAAAGAGCTGTCCTTTCAGCTGGTCCCGGATAAAGCCACGCAGATCGGCGCGGCTCAGATCTGCCATAAACGGCTGCACCTGTTCCCAGTACCGCTCCATAAATTCCGCGCTCATCAGATCATGCTCCATGCACCAGCGCAGATAGATTGCCATGTGGTTGTATGCATTGATCTCATCCACCGGCAGGCCCTTTTCCTGAATGGATTCCAGGTGCCAGGCGGCATCGTCCATATCGCCGGTGAACTCCTCCTCTGCAAGCGTTCCTCTGGTAATGGCATTCTGTCGGGTGGGATTGACCACAAAACTGATGCCTGCCATCTTTTCCAGCAGAGCGTCCGCGTCATGCTCCATCTTATACTCCATCTCATTATGATAGAGCGGGATCACCTGATAGAAGTTGACCTCCTCGCCGCTTGGCAAAGTGCAGACTTCGCCTCCGTTCCAAACAACATCCTGCGGACCCACCAGAAGTGCGCCGCAGAGTTTCGTGTTCTCCGCAAACGGCGATTGCTTGCCCATTGTGTGGCCAAAGCCCAGCCAGGTATCGTTGGAAATGGGCAGGCGGGCCAACACTTTCAAGAGGCCAATAGGCCAGTACCACCTCTCATCCTTCAGGGATTCCTCATCCAGTTTCCAATCCGGTGGCAGAGCGATGGCCAGCTCTGCTCGCTCCAGCTTGTATTCCGCCAGTTCCTCCGGCACATTCATCCGGTGAGCACCCATGCCCATCGTTACCAGTGTGTAATAGTCCCGCTCATCAGAGGGAGGAACAACGCAGATGTCCACATGGATGTCAGGGGAAACCAGCTCATGGAACACATTCTCAAACTCACCAAAGGTGTTTTTGATGTGCTGCTCTATCGCAGACATCTCATCCTCCGAATAAACCTCCGGCTCGCTGTTTTTTCTTGAGGACCAGAAGGCATCCGCCTTCGTGCCGTCCGGGTTCAGGAAAATCTGAAAATACTGATCGTCTCCCGGCTGTTGATAGACAAGACCAATGCGGCGGGTCTGGTCCACAAACACACCTGTTAGAATGCCCTCTGGTTCTCCTTCAGGGGTGTGGGTTAGCCATTCACCGCTGTCCAGCCGTTCCTTGAGCTGCCGCAGCCAGTCGGTTCCCATCTTGGAGAGTCCAGCTTCGTTCATACGGAAGGAAAGCTCCACAAGATGTTCCTTCACCGGGTATTGGAATTCACAGCAGGGGGAATTTTTCTGATAGCCATACCGTTCTGGGCGGAACAACTCGTAAAATTCGGCAAGCCCCGCTTCGTCCACCCGAATACAGGCCAGGGCGCGCTGCTTATCATCCACATCTGGGCCCAGCCCCTGCTGGAGCAACTGGTCGTCATTGGGGTTGATCCAATGGTATTCCATCTGTTCCAGGGTGGCTCCGGCTTTGATCTCTTTTTGCAGGGTCAGGAACTCATAATCGCCCGGTTCCAGCTTTAATCCCTGTTTCACGGCATCCAGCGCGCCGGTTTTATCACCAAAATACGCCCGCAGCTTGCCCACCTGCAGCCAGACCCAGGGGTAGTCCGGCTCCTCCCGGGCGCCTTTTTCCGCGTAGTTAAGCGCTTCTTCCAGCCTGCCGCAGTACATCAGCGCCACGGAATACCGGTAGTACCAGGTCGCACAGCCTGCGGCGTTTTTCTCGGAATCCTTCATCCACTCCGCGGCACGGTAGTAGTGGATATAGTCATCCAGATTGTTGCAGGCGAAGGCGTACCAGAGGGCGATCTGCAAATCCTGGTGCGCCTGCTTTTCGGTGAATCGCCCTTCTTCTACGCCGTTTTTGATGAAAACCTCCAGCCAGTCGAGCATTTTCCCAAAGTAAGCGGCAGTTCCTTCGTCAAAGGACTCCAGTATTTCAATATCCTCTGTCGAGAGCAGGGAGCCAGTTTCCTCATGAATATCAGGCTCCGGTTCTTTCTCGTCCAGTAGCGGCACACCGCCCACATCCCGCCGAAATGCGTGGAAGTGAGCATAGGGCAGGTCGCTTCCCTCAAAGAATGCCTGTGCCGCTGTTAGTACAGCGGGCAGATCCCAGGCGATAAAATCCAGATACCCACAATACAGACCAGTGGCCCCACCCAGGAAGGTCACGGCTTCCTCTCCTGCATCCCGTAGGATGGCATCCCGCAGGTTATCCCGGAAATCCAGAATAGCTTTCACTCGTTCCTCACCGGTAAAACCGGACAGCGGGTACAGGAGGAATCCAGCGGCAATGCCATCCTTGTGGTACTCATCCACCATATCACTGCGGGCAGTCAGGTAGTCGTTGATGAGCACCGGCAGGCGGCAGCTTCCAGTATAAACATCCAGCCGCCAGTCAGCCTCCGGGTCCTCCACCGGTTCCAGTTCATAGGCAAGATAACTGTTTTCCAAGTAGTCGATGCCATCCCGCCAGAGAGAAAGCCCCATGCTTTGCAGCAACTCCGGCAGTTCGGAAAGCAGCTTGGCCGGTTCGTCTTTCGGTTGAGCATAAACATCAAACCCAGCAACAAAGGCGATAGCGGAAACTTCTCCGATGGCTTGATCCACCAGCATAGAGAGTGCCCACCAGACCTTGTCTGTGTCCTCCTTCAAGATCGGGGTCAGCTTTTCACAGTAAAGGACCAGACTTACCTGATGATCCTCTGTTTCCTCTGCCCACATCTGCACATCCTCAGCCCGAACTTCAATCTCTCCAGCTCGCAGCTCGAACCCCTCACAGGGCTGGCGGCCTACCCAGATATTCCAATGCTCAAGCACCGATTCTGGGGCCTGCTTCTGGAAGTACACCAACGGGAACAGGCGGGAGCGAAGCCCCTCTGGACTGAGGATCAATTCATGCTTTTCGCCATTGAAGCCCAGCTCGAAGGAAGTATCACGCAGGGCCGTCTTGAGTGCATTCCCGCATTTTTCAACCAGTTCTTCGCCGCGCTGGTGTGTTTCGTCCGTATCTATGATTTGACGCAGTTCTGCCTCAATCTGAGAAAAGGCTGCCCATGCTTCCTGCGTCCTTTCACGGAAGTTCTTTTCAAAGCGGGGCAGGGACAAACGACGGCGGCAATCGTTTATGTACTCCTGAGTATCTTTGTCTCCGGGGCGGGCTTTCAGGGCCTTTTCAAAGTAACGCAGGGCGGGGCCTTCCTCATCCAGACAGTAATAGGCCAAAGCGATTCGATAATTCCAGCAGTGATCTTCGGCAAAATACTCCTCATGGGGAGCCAGAAGTTCCAGCGCCTTTTCAAAAGGCTCCCGTTCTCCTATATGTGCAACGGCAATATATGCCTTGGCCAATTCGCTGTCCAGTTCCGGGGTGCGCTCCTCGGCAGGAATCGCTTCCAGGGTGTCGATTACCTTCTGCGCTTCATCCTGTTCAAACCATTGCTGGCATTGTTTCAATAAATCCATATCATGATCTCCTTTTCCATCTTCGGTAGGGATAGGTTTCACTAATAAGCAGAGCTTGTAATTTCAAAGCTAAAATTCATATCTGCATTTATGGTGGCTTCTTCATTTGTGGCTGGTTGTATCACAAACTCAAATGTAGGTTCATAGTCCCCGTCCTGCAAGGTTTCTCCACCCAAAATCTCGATATGATACCAGCCATTTGCAAGCTCAATCATCGGCTTCTTATGCACTCTATAGTAAGAAATCAGATCTTTCACCTTTTCAGGCGTAAACTGTTCCAATATTGGCCATGTAAAAAGCATCAGCATATTATGATCTACTTTGAGGGAATAGCCACTTTTTCTAAGCTGCAATCGGTTTCTTTCTTTGCACAGCTCCGGTCTATCACCAGAGAGATTGAACAATATGGTATAGGGATAGTTTTCAATACCGGTCATTGGGATTACAATTCCTTCGGCAAATATCCTGTCGCCGCTTTCGTTTGTGGTAAACTCCATCGCTAAATCATCTGAAAGATGATTTGCCTGCTTCCAGTCCTCCAGCAACAAAATGTCACCAAGGAGAAAATAATTAACAAGATCGTTTAATACTTCCGTAAACCTATATATCATCCATTATGCCTCCCTTACAATCCTGTCCGTTGCCAGCCGTCCAGCCGCTCCTGCACCGCGTCAATCATCCAACCCTCGCCCACGCGCTTCATGAGAAAGCGGCGGTCAAAGCTGGTATTTTTCTCTCTGGTGTAGATGTAGAGCTTGTTCTTAGTGATCTGTTCCGCGTCAAGGAATTCTTCCCCGTTGTAGGTGCCCTGGGCGCTGTATGAGAGGGCCAGAGGCCGGTAGCCCAGACGGGGCTTTTCGCTCACATACTTCTCCCAGATCGCCAGCAGGCGGGGCACAGCCTCGGCATCTTCAAACCCAACCTGCTCCATGTACTGCTCCCATTCTGTCATTTCGGCAAAGAAAGCGGACAACACATTGCGGCATTCCGACGCTGCCTGCTCATCCAGCTGGACGGGCTTTTTGGCCTTTTCCCGCTGGAGCTGGGAGAAGTGTTCCATCTGCTCCTTGGTAAATTGCACATGGGCCACCGGATGGATGTAGTTGTTGCCGGCGACAGCCAGTAGTCCATCATAAGTAACAGCAGTGTGGTCGATCCAGATGTGGGAGAGTTTGGGGATGGAGGCTGCTCGAAGCAGACCGGCATCCTCCAGCCTGGTGTGGTCAAGGGCCAGTAGATCCAGCTTACAGCTTTGCAGGACGGACAAGCCGCTTCCGTCGATCCCGGCATTCCCGGTCAGCAGCAGATAGCGCAGCTTGGGCATGGCGGAAAAAAAGGGGAAACAGGCGTCGGTGAGGGTGCCGTTTTCCACGCCGAAGTTGACCATGCTTTTATGCCCGGCAAAGGGGGCCAGCAGTTCATCCGTCACCGGATAGCCTTTGACATGGAAGCCCACCAGGGTGTAACCGGCCAACCGCTCCATGATCTCTGCGGTCAGCTTCGGAATATCAAATTTCTTTTCTCCATCTAAAGTTAGGACACCGTTTTCCCAATCCGCTGTTCGTGTCCGTTTTGGCCATTCCATAGCTTTCCTCCTCGTATAATAAGTTTGAAAGTTAATAATTCAGATATCAGCAGGCTTAGAGATGCCCGTGATACAATAGCTGTAGGACAGCAGGGTCAAGTTCTCTACCTCCTG